>JANQFG010000194.1 GCA_028277985.1 bacterium
CCACCGATCAGAAGCTCACCTTCCTGGAGGAAGAAATCGAAACTCACCTCGGGCATCTGAATACCCAGCATCCTCGCGAGGTACGGGCCCATCTCCTGGATGTACGCCTCTTCCTCCTTGTGAATCCCAACCCTGGCACCCTGCTTCCTCAAGGTCAGTCCGCCTTCCATGTGGTCCGGATGCCCGTGGGTAAGGATCACGGTCTTCAACTCCTCCGGATCGAGTCCATCCTCTTTCATGGAATCGAGGAGTTGTGGCAGGAAAGCCTCGTGACCCGGATCGATGAGACATGCGGTTTCGTCCGTTCGAATCGCGAAGGAATTTCCATTGTTCGCCCGATAGTCCCGCCAGGGGTAGGCGAAGAGCTTGTCGTTAATCTTCATGGTGCACTCCTTTGCACTTTGGCTTCTCTTGTTCCGGTCAGATGTTCGTGGTTAGTGCATCTGCGGGGACGAACTCGAAGATCTTGTGGAAGGCCGAGGCGATCTCCCTGTCATATTCGTGACTCAGCGTGAAGATCCTGCACTGAATCACCCGGACCGGAATGAACCGGAAGAGCTCCTTCAGAATTTCCGTTTCGATCCTGTTGCTCGACTCGTTGTAGATGTAGATCTGCGCGTCCCCCATGCGCAGGGGGTTGATCGGCCTAGGGTCAAGGTGGGCGAGATCGACGCGAAAGTGAATCCCCTTCAGATGGCGCGGCAGATTCGACCTGAGCCTCTCCTCGAGGAGCTGCGGATCCTGGACCATGCCGAAGATCTTCGGGTCGTCCACGTCGGCCAGGGAAAAGGTGTATTCGTACGCCCTCTTCCATCGAGGTTTTCTATGCAGGATGCGCTGCCATTTCTTGCCCAGCCGCTTCTCTTCAGGGTCTTGCGCCTGGGCGGCCCAGCGATTCACCTCTTCGAGGAGAAACCAGTCCGTCAGCCTCTCGTAGGCATCCAGGTTCTTGGTCGGCACGTGAGGAAAGAGCCGCTCGAGGGTCGGCGTGAAGATCTCCCTCAGGTGCAGGTCGATGGCACGGGTGGTCCTGTGGAAGTACATGTTCATGTAGAGATAGAGCCTTGCGTTCAGGAACCTCACCAGCGCCGCCACCCCGGAATGGTGCAGGGTCATGCCCTTGGGCGAAAGAAAGGTGTAATAGATCAGCCGGTCCACGTCGACCAGGTCGGTCGAGACCCCGGCCATATAGGAATCCCGAAGCACGTAGTCCATGTTGTCGGCCGTGTAGATCCCGGAGAAGACAGGGCTCAATGCAATCAACCACCCGGGGGCCTCGTCCTTTTCGGGTCCCGAGGGTCGTTTCACGAGAAAGGCGATGTGGGCCGGGTCCAGCGTTTCCCCTTCCTTGAATTTTCCGGTCGGGCTGCGTCGCACTCGCCGAATAAGATGCCCCAGCTTCTGTTGAATGACCGCCTGGCTGATGTCTTCGTGGGTGATGCCGTGGTCCTGCAGGAAGTGGGTGTCGAAGAAATGGCTGAAGGGCCCGTGACCGAGGTCGTGCAGAAGACCGGTCAGCCGCAGCAGCTCTTCCACATACGCCTCGGAAGGAACGTTTGGAAAGCATTTCTTCAACGTGGGATAGAGTTGTCGAGCGAACCGGCCTGCAAGGAACATGGCGCCCAGAGAATGCTGGAACCGGCTGTGCTCGGCCGATGGATAAACCCAGAGGGCGCTCTGCACCTGGTGGATCCTTCGGAGTCGCTGCACCCACGGATGGTCCAGGATATCTTTCTCTGTGATCTCGTCCGGTTTGTCCTCGGTGTGGGTCGTGTACTGCATGTACCCGTGAATCGGATCATTGATCAGGCTGATTCCCTTGTAGGGAGAAATGTTCTGTGCCATCTTGACCTGGACTTTCTCGTCTCACGGATCGGAATGCAGATACTTCTTGAACCAGTCCCTTGCCGTGTTCAGCACCTCTTCGAGATCCCCGGGCCGGGTGATCCTGTGGTCTCCGCCGGGCAGAAGCTTGAGCTCCTTCGGCCCCTTCGCATTCGCATGAATGGCGTGGGCGTCCTCGACAGGCACTACTTCGTCCTCTTCCCCGTGCATCACCAGCAGAGGCGCCGAAACGCGGCCTGCCGCAGCCAGAACGTCCTGTCTTCTGGCGTCCTCGTAGAACGCCTCGCCCGGTTCCCCTTCGGCCCCAAGCCGGTACCCCTCATCCTTCCACTCCTGGGTCTTTCTTTTCAAGTCCTCCATGCGGTCGGCGATGCGGCCCGGCACGCCGACGGCGGCAAGGGTGACCACCGCATGGATCGAGGGGTCACCACTCGCATAGAGCAGGGCTACGGCCCCGCCCATACTCGACCCGAGCAGGCCCACGGGATCTCCGCCTTTCCCACGAACCCAATCTACCGCTGCCCGAAGATCGTCCACTTCCTGGGCGAAGGTGATCTCCTCGAAACTTCCCTCCGATTCCCCACAGAAGGAGAAGTCGAACCTGAGCACCGAAAAGCCGCTCTCTTCGAAGACCTTTGCGAAGGCCCTCTGCTTCGTGCCCTCCTTGGCGGACATCATACCGTGGCAGAGCACGATCGTCGCGCCGAGGCCGGGCCCCGTCGAACCCCGGTGAAGGATCCCGTAGAGCCGCTGATCCAGAGAATTGCGAAAAACGACCTCTTCCATCCCCTTCTTTCCCCTCGAGCCGGTCATGGTGGGTACACTCTGTGTCGTCGGCAGATACCCAATGTACCCAACAGGATTTATACAAGCAAGAATCCGGGCTATAATTTCCCTCCACCCGTCTGAGGAAAAGGGAGGTCACATGGAGAACGGAAGACCCGTCGAAGTGGATCGAACCTGGCGCCTGGCACGTTTCCAGGCGGTCCTGTTCGACATGGACGGCGTGATCACGGACAGCATGCCGTACCATTACGAGGCGTGGCGCAGGGTTTTTGAAAGCTACGGAATCTCTGTTTCACGCGAGGAGATCCTGAAACGGGAAGGGGAACAGGGGCGGGTCACGCTCGAGACGGTCCTTTCCGCGGAAGGGGTACCCGTGTCTGAAGACCGGATCCGGAAGACCCTGGAGGAAAAGGAGGCGATCTTTCGATCCCTGGCGAAACCGACCCTCTTCCCGGGGGCTGAAGCGCTGGTTCGGGCGATCCGCGAGCAAAGCAGAAAGCTCGCCCTGGTCACCGGCACCTCGGGCGGTGAGGCGAGAACCAATCTTCCCGCCGAGTTGCTCGCGTGCTTCGACGTTCTCGTTTCGGGCGACGTGGTCACGCAGGGCAAGCCCCATCCGGAGCCCTATCAAATGGCGCTGAGGCTGCTTGGAGAATCACCGGACCAGGCCCTGGTCATCGAGAATGCTCCGTACGGCATTCGATCCGCGCAAGAAGCCGGCCTCAAGTGCATTGCCGTGACGACCTCGCTGCCTGCCGAGTACCTCAAAGGAGCAGACCGGATCGTCCGGGACCTTGAAGAGCTGCGTAATCTTCTGTTCGGAACATCCGGATCGGTGGAATGATGGCCAACGGCGATCGGATCTGCATCATCCTGACGGGCGGCATCGGGGACTTCATCGCCTCCCTTCCGGCCCTGCACAGGATCCACCGGGCCTTCCCCGGCAGCAAGATCGTCCTGGTGGGAAACCCGCTCTGGCTGCCCCTGGCGGAGGCTACATCATGGATCGACGAAATCCGTTCCGTAGAGGACCTCCCCCTTCATGCAGGTTTCGCTAGCCATCTGCCCCGGGACCACGCGCTCAGCAGGTTTCTCGCCGACTTTGACCTGGTCATCTCCTGGTTCGGGGACAAGGAGGGCCTTTGGGAGAAGAACTTGCAGGGCGCCTGTCCGGGCAGGCTCCTCGTGCATCCCTATCACAGGGTCCACACCTTCGAGGGGCACGCATCCGATTTCTACCTCGCCACGCTGGACGAGATCGGATTGCCCGACAAGGGTCGAGCCGCGCCGGGGCACCCCTTTGTCCCGCTCCTTCGAGATGCATTCTCATCTGAATCGAACCGGACGGGAAACGCACCGTCCGGGCAAGACCCGTTCCTGTGTCTTCATCCGGGCAGCGGCTCCGCGAAAAAGAACTGGCCCAAGGAGCGCTTCCTGGAGGCGGCCAGGGGCGCCTTCCGCCGATGGCATCTACCCTCCTCGGTGATGATCGGCCCGGCAGAGCATGACCAGCAGGGCTTCTGGAACGAAGCGAAGGGCCCTACTCTCTTCGTGGCACAGAGTGCCGGGATTCTGGAAACGGCCCGAGTGATCTTCCAGGGGTCTCTCTATGTGGGCAATGACTCGGGGATTACCCATCTGGCCGCCGCGATCGGTACCCCGGTGGTGGCCCTGTTCGGTCCGACCGATCCCGCGCGTTGGGCCCCCAGGGGAGGCAGGGTGGAGATATTGGGGCTGGATGCATCTGCAGAACAGGTGCTCGATACACTCGGCAGGATTCAGGAGGATTCTTCGATCATCTTGTAGTCGACCAGCATCTTTTCACGGGATTCGTAGTCCTGATCCATACGGAAATAGAAGAACTCCCTCTTGTAGTGCTCGATATCACCGTACATGGACCTCCACTCGGCCAACCGGTCCCCCTGTTCCGCAACCACGTAGGCATCGATGATGATCTGTATTTCCTTGAGCACCCGGGCGCGAAGCCTCCGGTCTATTTCCCAGTATTCCCGGGAGCCGAACTCGCTCTCTCGCTGGGCCTGTCGCAGGGATTCGATTTCGGTGAGTATCTTCTTGTGAAGGCTTGACTTGATCTCGGGATGAATGTCCCACTGCCCGTCCGGCGCGCCCTGTCCGTCGATGAACATGCGACCGTAGAGCTTTTCAATCTCCGCCATGTCGCGGTCGACGCTCTTCCTCGTAATCTTCGCCTTCCTGGCCATTCTCCCTCCGATCGTTCTCTGTTCATTGTCTCCTCTGAGGCCCGGAAAATCAAGGTGACCGAAGCTTTTCCCCGCGTGCCTATTGACTTTTTCGCGTCCTTCCTGAATGGTAAATGAAACGTTTCTCGAGGAGCAAGAGCATGACGACCCGTTCCACCAAGAAGGAAGACCGCCTCAGAGACGAAGAGATCATGAAGGCGCTGGAGGAAGTTGCGGAAAGGCTGTCGGTCCAAATCCACTATGAAGAGATGAAGGCCTTCGAGTTCCGCGTGGAAGATGGAAGCTGCAGAGTCAAGGGGGAAACAAGCATCTTCATCGACCGGAAGAGGCCTCTGAAAGAAAAGATCTCCATTCTCGCGAGGGAACTCAAGAAGTTCGACCTGGAAGACATCTACGTTCCTCCCTTGCTGCGGGAGAAGATCCTCGTGCCCGAGTCAGGCCAGACAGACCCCGGACTCGAAGATCAGGGCACGTCCGGGAACGAAGCTGTTTCTTAAACACGAAACCAAAGGGGAACCCTTCTATGGTTGCACAGACAGACCTGGAGAAAAAAGTCGACAGGCTCAAAGCGCGTATCGAGAAGGCAGGTGAAGGGGGCGAACGTCCCTTGCCACCCGACGGTGTTCGACGATTTCGCAAGAGACTGAAGCGGACACAGAGAAAGCTCGCTGTGAGAGCAGCGAAAGCCGCGAAGGCGGAGAAGCAGGCGAAGAGCGCCGAGCCCGAGAAGAAGCCGGCCGAGGAACCGGCGGCAGAGGCGAAAGCTCCGGAAGATCAGGCTCCCGCCGCCGAGGCCGCTACCGAGGAGAAGGCAACCGAAGAGACCTCCTAACCCGAGCATTTCGGGCTAGGTGGGTTTTACGATCAGGGAAGGTTTCTGCTTTTCTTCGGTCTGTTTCTCCTGCAGGCTACCTTCCATCCCTCTTCGAACCAGTTCCACGAAAAACGAGATACGCGAGGCGTCCTGTTCAGGGTCTTCCAGGTACCGGCTCAGATGGGCGAGCCTCCCGGCCTGTGCCTTGAGGTCCTTCTTGTGGAAGACCCAGGCCGCATCCTCAAACCGTCTCTGCCAGGATCTCCGATAGTCCGGCTCCGACAGGATTTCGCCTGCAATCTCACGGAAAAGTGCATCCATGCGCTCCTTCTTCTGCATCGGGTGCACGATGATTCGGCTCTCCGAGATTTCCTCGAGCTTTTCGAGGTGGGGCTGAATGCGTTGGGGCTCGAAGCCCCAAGCAGCGAGCATGCTCTCGTTCAACAAACCTGCCGATTCTTCCAGTGAATGGCGCAGTTCGGAATCATCCGGCACATCCTGGAAGACCTCGTAAACAGGTGCAGCCGGCTTCTCAGCGGGAATCACCTCTTTCAACATGGGCCGGACCGCCTTGAAAGCCTCCGCCTCCTCGGAATCCACGGGCGCACCCTTCCGGTATGCGTCATCCAGCAGCGAGGCGCAGAAGCCCGGATCACACTCGACAACCGTGAACTCGGTGTTATCCAGCAGGGAGGTCTTGTACTTCTCCAGTTCCTTCCGGGAAGGATCCATCACGAAGAACTTGAGCAGGCCCCTCTGCTCATCCACCCATCCCCCGAAAACGAGCATCCCTTTCCGCACATTCGGCCGGATCACCCATGCCGTCCGGGCCCCTGTCGGGTCCGGGATGGAGAGCAGCCCCTCCGGTCGGGTCGGCGCGGGCGGTCTCCAGACCGCCTCTGTTGTCTCTTCCGTTTCGAGCGGGAGGACCGGCAATCCTCTCGCATTTCGCCGGTGGTGTACCCTCCTGATCTTCTTCCGGAGCGGCTTTCCGGCAACGGCATGGCCCGCCTGCAACAGCGGCCCAACGCCTTCGTGCGGCGCCTCCTGGAGTCCTTCCAGAACTTCTTCCCATGAATCGTCCTGTCCTACGAGCACTCTCTCCAGAAACAGAAACCCCTTCTCCGGAGGACGAATCAGGAGTTCCCTGAGCACTACGCCTCGAAACAGAGGAGAGAGGTCCTGCAACGCGAGCAGCACCTCTTCCGGAACCTGCCCCGGGGTTTCAACGCCGCTGAGAGAATCGGGCAGGGAAGCGACCCATGCCTCCGCCTTTCGAAGGTTCGCCGCCAGCGCTTCGTCAGGCTGTTGCGACAGGGCTTCGAGCTGTTCCACTGCCAGGCCCTTCACGGCAAGTCCGCTCTGCGGAGATGCCAGGATCTCCTTCACGAAGTCGACCGCCGGGGCGCCCACCACCGGGACCAGCGCTTGGAAGATTCCCGGTCGGTCCTCCTCATGGCTCTCCCAGAAAAGGCGCGGCAACCAACGAAGCAATGCTTCCGGTTCAAACGTCTCGAGAAGCTCTTTGACCGCGTCCTCTCGAAGCTTTCCATCTTCAGCGAGTTGCTCGCTCAGCCTTGATTTCAGCCAGCTGTATCCCTTTTTCGATCCCTTTGCCGCCATTGACTTTCCTTCTCGTTTCCAACATCATCTTCATTCATATGGCCTCTGAAAACCCGACCCAAACCATCCTCGTCGTTGACGATGAATACGCCATCCGGGTGCTTCTGAAGAGCTTCCTGGAGGGGCACAACTATGAGATTCTGCTTGCCGAGAGCGGGGAGGAAGCCTTTCGGCTCTTCGAGGAATCCCAACCCCAGCTGGTGATCTCGGACATCATGATGCCTGTCGAGGACGGTCTCTCCGTAGTATCCAGGATTCGCAAGCGGAATCCTTCCATCAAGGTCGTCTACCTGAGTGCATGGATCGACGAGGCGGATACGGAAAAAAGGCTCAACGAAGAACTGGAAAAGTACCCGGACTACAGACTCGTCAAGAAGCCCTTTGACCTGGATGCCCTCCTGCAGATCATCGAAGATCTGTCGTCATCGTCGGCGGCCTAGACCCCCTCCCGGCACGGTCTTCCATTATTCAAGACTTCGATGCTTTGTCAACAGAAGAGAAGAGACGGACCGCTCAACGGCTCTTGTAGTAACGTTCGTAGAGGTCGAAGAGTTGGGCGTCGATGTCCTCCCGGACCTGCAGGTAGTCCTTGGGCTGGCGGCCGGCCTGAATGGGCCTCGAGCCGAAGCTTGTGCTCGATGTTCCACGCAACTCGGGCAAAGGCTTCATGGTCAGGGCCGAATCCTGCCCCAAGGGTGCCTGCGGGCCACCTCCCTCCCCCTTCAGCATGGGGATCTCGGGTACGTCGGACTCGCCTGCAGAACGCATCTCCGGCCCGGAGTGAAGTTTGAGGCTCTCGGCACGGGAGGGCGGAGGAGGAACTTCTTTCAACTCGGCAGGGAACTCATCCGTAAGGGTCGCGGGTGTGGGCTCGGGGCTCGTTTCGTATACGGACCGGGGCGTCTCTGTCTCGAGCTGCGGCTCCTCGAGCAGAAAGGGAACCAGACCCGGCTCAGGCGCCGCAGCCGGTGCGGACCGGCTGACCGGCGGGAAATCGCTCACATTCGCCCCTGTCTCGGCGGGCTTGGGAGTATCCGGCACAGGCGGGGGCTCGACCTCGGGCTTGTCCGATCCCTGGATGGGCGGCAAGGCCATCTCATCGCCGTCGTCCTCTCCCGGAATTTCCAGATCCATCAGGTCCAGGGCAAGCAGTGTCCGCACTTCAGGCTGGGTCTCACCCGCCTGTCCATGGCTGGGCACAATGCCCCAACTCGAGAAGAGGAACACTGTGATAATGAAGACCACCGCACCGTTTCTCATCTGTCCTGCGGGCTCCGTGCAACCATCCGGGTTTGAGGGCTTCTATCTGGATAACATTTCAATACTAACACGAACGCGCAAAATAGGAAATCGTCAAGACCCCATGCTCAACTTTAGAAAACCTTTTCTAGAAAGCGCCTTTTCTGCGGGCTCCGCGGCCGTTTGACATCCGAAGGAGCACAAACAATAATTCGCATCATGAACCCCTCCCCGAAAAAGGCGTCCCCTTTCCTCACCATCGGCCTCCTACTTCTCATCCTGGGTGTCGGTGCGGTTCCGCGCTTCTACGCGCTGGACGAGGCCGGCCCTTTTGTAGCGGATGAATGCGACTATTACCTCGAGTCACAATACATTTATACCGGCCTTAGCGCGATCTTCGACAGCTTCCGCCTCCTCCTCGAACAGAGAAGAACCGGCGAGGACGTCTGGAAACGCGAAGAGCAACTGCAGTACATAGAAGAGAACACCCTGGGCAAATCCCCGTGGCGGGCTCGAATCGGGCATAACTATCTGCTCATCCTCGGAATGGTCCTGGGAAACCAGGCCATCAACGTGGGCAACTACGTCTCCGCCGTTTTCGGCCTGCTGACCATCCTAGCAACCTTCTTGCTCGGTCGTACGCTGTACGGCGACAAGGCCGGTCTGCTCGCGGCTGCGCTCATCGCGCTGTCCGGATTCGATGTGGTGTATTCCCGCTCCGCCCTGCTCGAGGTCGATCTGAACTTCTTTCTCCTGTTGGCAGCGCTTTGCTACGTGAACAGCCGGAGGGCCACCGCCGGACGGGCCCTTCTCTGGGGCTGCCTCACGAGCCTGGCTCTCGGGGTGAGTTTCCTGATCGTGTACCGCACTCTGGTGCCCCTGTTCGTCTTCTGGCTTTTCGAGGTCCAGCTGGCTGTCTCCAACCGCGGCAGAGAAGAGAATCCATGGCTGGCCCGCTCCCTGGCCCTTGCACTTCCCATGTTCCTTCTCCTGCTTGTGGCCGAGTTGCCTTACTATGTAGGCTTCATGGCAGCCAAGATGCTCTCTGTCGTACCGCCTTTCATGACCTACTTCCAGCAGGTCCTCACCTCCATCATCTTCGTGGGAGGCTACTGCCTGACAGCAACGCAGAAGGTGAGCGAATTCGCAAACTTTCTCTCCTTCCCGTATCTCTTCTGGAAGATGAACGGCCCGCTCGTGACCCTGACCCTCTTCGCCGGTTGCGCCTACGCACTCTGGAAGCGATCCTGGGAGGACATCTTTCTGGCAGCCCTGTTCCTGTTCCCCCTGCTCCTGTTCAGCATCGTTCAACCCCGCGCACGCTACGGAAGCTTTGCCATCTGCATGGGAGCGCTCCTCGCTGCACGGCTCCTGTGGGATTTCACGGGCAAGGGAAGGTCCCAGAGGCTCAGGGCCCTCGGAGCCTTGTTGATCGCGCTGCTGCTCGCCGAGGGTGTCTGGTACTCCAGGAAGGCTATCATGGAGCCGCCCGGGTACAGTCAGGCAGTCGGTTTCATGCAAGCCCACAAGGGCGTGAAGCACATTTCTTCCTACCCTATCGCGAGTGCCGCTTATGCGGGTTCGCCTCACGTCCCGCTCACGTGGCCGGAAAACGAGGCGGAACTCTATGCTCTCTACCAGGATGGCTACCACTACGTATTGATGGACTTCATAGAGATCGCCCTGGACCGATTCTACTATCTCGTGCCGGAGGGGCCGAAAAAGGAGAGGCTGAAACGAAGCAGGGAGGTGATGACCAGGATCAAGGAAACGATCTCACCCGCTTTTGTCTGCCCGAACCCGCCGGTGGCTTACCTACACAACGTGTTCGAGGTAAACCACAACTTCACCATGTCAATGGAGTTTTTCAAGAGGATCCAGGACCATGCCGACGTGTTGATGCCCATTCGCGTCTACGACCTGGAAGACTATTTCAGGAAGCGCCCATACGCACCCCCGTCCGCGCCCCTTCAGGACGCTGTGCCGGGGTCCCCTCGATCTTGAACTCCGAATCCCGGGCGGTCCCGATCAAGCCTGAGCAAGCCTTTCGCGACGCTTCTTGTATGCCAGCACATCAGCGGGACGATATTTCCAGAACCGTCCCTCCTTGGTCGCCTTGAGTTTCTTACTCTGGGCAAGCTCGATCACCTCGTCAGGACTGCAGTCCAGTATATGGGCGACGTCCCTCGATCTGAGGACATATCCTTTCTTGAGCATCTTCTCTCCTCCTGCCTTCACACGCGGCCCTTCAGGCCTCCACGACTTCCGGTGAGGATCTACCTTTAGATCCCTTCCCGGCAGGTTCGGTTCCCGGCTTTTCTCTCAAAACCGGTGAGAGTGGCCCGTTTTGGTCCCTCTCCGGCGCTCCGATTTCCAGGAATGCCGGAATCGATAAACCCGTTAGATTCTTTCGGTTTCACAGGGAAAGGGTGTGCATAGGTGAGGGGGGAGGGTCGGTCTCACACAGAGCCGTCTTTCCGGCTGTCACTCTGCTCGAACCCTGGCTCATTCCTGTTCGACCGGGTCGAGGACCCGCCGGACAGTCTGTGCAATCTCATGGATGGAAGCAGGCTTCATCACATAGGCCCGGATGCCCATCCGCTTTGCCTCTTCTTCCGTGATCATCTCACTGAATCCGGTGCAGAGGATGATCGGAAGCGCGGGCCTGATTCGCATGAGCTCTTCGGAGAGCTCCCCGCCTGTCATGGACGGCATGGTCATATCGGTAATGACCAGGTCGAACCGATCCGGCTGGTCGCGGAAGGCCTGGAGCGCCTCCCTGCTGCTCGTCTTTGCGGTCACCTCGTAACCGAGATGTTCGAGCATCTGTCTCGTCGCATCCGCGAGCGCCTCCTCGTCGTCCACGAACAGAATCCGCTCGGTGCCGGTCGGAAGGACGGGACGGGAGGTCTCCTCAGGCGCAGCCTCCTCATCGACGAGGGGGAAGGCGATCTCGAAGAGGGTCCCCTTCTCGGGCTCGCTCTCCACACGGATCGTGCCTCCGTGAGACCTCACGATCCCGTGCACCACGGATAGCCCCATCCCGGTCCCCTGTCCCTGATCCTTGGTGGTGAAATAGGGATCGAAAATACGATCCATGAGGGCGGGAGTCATTCCGTGGCCCGTATCTCGTACGGCGAGAAGCAAACACTCCTTGTGCGCCAGGTCCGGGTCCATACGCTGCACATTCCGATCGTTCCTCGCGTTCCGCACGCTGATTTCGATAACACCTCCCTTGTCCCGCATCGCGTGCGCCGCGTTGCTGAACAGGTTGATCAGGATCTGATTGATCTGTGTCGGGTCGGCAAGGATCGTGTCACGAGCACTCGAGAGATCTTCGCGGATCTGGATCGTTGTCGGAATCGAGGTGCGAAGGAACCTGAGAGATTCCTCCACGATCGGCAGGACGCGAACCGGCTTGCGCTCCTGTTCCGTCTGGCGGCTGAACGCAAGGATCTGCCCGACCATATCCTTGGCTCGCAGACATGCCTTGCGCACCTCCTTCAGATTCCGGAGCGCGGCATACGATTCCGGGATGTCATGGAGCGCCAGTTCGCTGTGGCCCATGATGATCCCGAGAATATTGTTGAAATCGTGGGCAATCCCACCGGCCAGGGTTCCGATCGCTTCCATCTTCTGCGCCTGCCGGAGTTCCGTCTCGAGCCGCCGGTTCTCGGTGATGTCCCGAGTATTGAAGACGGCACCTTTGTTCTTCCCCTTGTCGTCGAAGACCACGCGACCGTGAGTCTCGAACCACCTGTACTGCCCGCTCCGGTGACGCATACGGTACCTGGCCGCCGCCGGCTGGTAGTCGATCTTGCGTTCCTCGATGAGACCGACGATGCCCTCCAGATCGTCGCCATGCACCAGCTCGTAGATCGGTTTGCCCAGAAGACTGTCCGGCTCATATCCGAGGACGGTTCGGTAGGAAGGGCTCACATAAGCAAAATTCCCCTCCTCGTCGCTCATTGCGATCAGGTCGGTCATGTTCTCCGCAATGAGTCTGTACTGCTCCTCGCTCGTTCGCAAATTGCGAAGCAGCAGCAGCACGTTCAGGGCGTCTTCGATTCGGTGGCCTATCTCCTTGAAGATTCGCTTCTCCTGGACCGTCCATTCCCGATCATGGGAACACTGGTGCACGCCGAACAGCCAAGGGTACCCGATCTTCGGGTGCGCCGCCAGGACCATCCTGGAACGAATCCCGAAATCACGGGCGACGGTTCCCGGAGCCGTCCGACTCTCTTCTTCACGGAACACAACCGGGCCCGAGGTGGCCAGGACCCGTGTAGAGTAGTCGCGGATCTGCTCGTCCATGGGCAGTTCCTCGTCGGGCCTCTGCACGCCCGGGTATTCCGGCCGGGTGTGCATGACGGGTACCGTGAACGACGTTGCATTCGGATCACAGGGGTAGACGAGAAAAGCGTGATCGGACTCGAAGATCGAGAGCACCGTGGCGATCACGTCGTCCAGGACCTGCTGAAGGTCGGTGCTTCGCCGAATGGAGGCATCCACACGCTCCAGCACCTCGAGGAAGTGCAGATGCTCCTGTCGCACTTCCTCTATCTGTTCAGCCGGTGCACTCTCCTGCTTCGGTTTCTCTATGGTTGGCTTCTTCTTCATCAACGGAGATTATAGATCCGGACCGACGCTCTGCGCAATCGGCCTTCGGAAAGGCAGTGCGGCCCGCCGACCGGAGATGGTGAGGAGGGACTTCCCCTTCGTCCCGAACGGAAAATTCTTTCTGGAGCGTGCGTCGCGATGCTACACTTACGGGCCGTACGCGCCGCCACGGGCGCAACGGAACCCGGTCGAGTAAGACACCTCGTTGGGATTGACTGCAGTGGAAAGGCCGACTTCCGTGTAGATGATACCCTCGGACCAGGTGCCTCCACGCAGAATCCGAGTCAGCCCGGTCGGAGGCCCCGGAGGATCGTTGACAGGGCTCTCCGCGTAATAGTCTTCATCGTACCAGTCGTTCACCCACTCCCATACATTACCTGCCACGTCGTAAAGCCCGTAGCCGTTGGCCGGGTAGTAGCCGGTCTCACTCGTGTCATTGTCCCAGGGGTCACCTGAATCAAGATAGTTTGCGTCCGAGCCGCTGATCGTATTCCCCCAGGGATACCGGTTCCCCTCGAGCCCGCCGCGCGCGGCGTACTCCCACTCCGCATTGGTCGGAAGTCGCTTTTCCACCCATGCACAGAAGCTCGCAGCCTGGTATGAGTTCACCTGGATGACCGGGAAGTCTTCGTACAGCGGATTTCCATAGTAGGAGGGCCTTCCGGAACTGGAAGAGGCGGCCGGAGGAGCGCAAGCACCGGCATCCACGCATTCCGCAAACTCCTTGTTCGTCACCTCGTACACGTCCATCTCGAATGCTGATATGCACACATTGTGAACAGGGAATTCACCAGGGAAATGCTCGTCAAAATGATCCCCCATGTCGTAACAACCCTCCGGGATCACCACCATGTCCGGCGAGCAGTCGTGGGTCACGATCGCGCCTGTACCCTGCAGTTCAGGCACGTAGACGCTGCAGGACGCAGTGCTCAGAGGATTGGCCCCAAGGGAGATCCTGTCCCCCGGCCCGATACCCGGGTTGTCCGTCAGCGGATGGACATACTGAATCTGATTGTCCGACAGGTCTAGGTTCCCAAGGGACGTCACGCTCGCCAGGGGGTCCACATCGCTGATCAGGTTTCCGGAGAGCCCGAGATCCACCACATTCGGCAGACTTGCCAGGGGAGCCAGGTCACTGATCCCGTTGGCGGAGAGGTCGAGGTCGACCACATTCACCAGGCCCGCCAAGGGGGTCAGGTTGATGATCTGATTCCCTGAAAGATCAACAGAGTGAACGCCGGCCATGCTCCCAAGAGGGGTCAGGTCGCTTATAAGATTGTCGTTGAGCGAAAGCCACTGCAGCGCGACCATGCCCACCAGTGGGCTCAGGTCCACGATCTGGTTCCCCCCCAGCTGGAGCCGCCACATGAAGATGCTCCCGGACAAAGGGCTGATATCGCTGATCAGGTTGTCGTTCATGTAGAGCTCGAACAGGAAGCTCAGGCCGGCCAGGGCACTGATGTTGCTGATCTGGTTGGACGAGAGTTCAAGTTTCAGCAGGGAGGTCAGGCCGGCCAGGGGCCCGATGTCGCTGATTTGGTTTCCGCTTAGAAAGAGCCATCTCAGGCTCGTCAGCCCAGCCAGCGGATCGAGGTCATCCACCTGGTTGTCGTCGAGATAGAGCCATGTCAGGGTCGAAAGTCCTGACAAGGGGCTGATGTCGACGATCTGGTTCCCCTCCAGACGGAGCTCATACAGGGTGGATAGCCCGGCTAGGGGGCTGATGTCTTCGATCTGGTTGTCCCCGAGGTGCAGCTCCCACATGGAGAGGAGCCCGGACAAGGGGCTCAGATCACTGATCTGATTCCCGTTGAGTTCCAGCCTGGGCAGTGCCGTCAGCCCGGACAGGGGGCTCAAATCGCTGATCTGGTTGTTGCCGAGCAGGAGCCACCTCAGGCCCGTCAGGGGGGCCAGCGGGCTCAAGTCGCTGATCTGGTTGTCCTTGAGAGAGAGCGTCTCGAGGGCGGTGAGCGAAGCCAGGGAGCTCACGTCACTCATCAGGTTGCCGCTGACGTCGAGCGTCGTGAGATAGCTGAGTCCCGACAGGGGGCTGAGGTCGGTGAGCAGGTTGTTGCCCAGGTTGAGTTGGCTCAGATGCCTGCAGTGCTGCAAGCCGGTGAGATCCGAGATACCCCGGGAACTGAGGTCCAGCTGGGAACGGCCCACCAGGTCGAAGGCACAAACGTCCCCGTCGAACTTGCCGATCCACTGTCGGATGGCGCTCTCCAGATTCGGGTCCGGGAACTCCACGATGATATCGCAAGGTGGGGGCCAATCATCCTGTCCCATGAGAAACATTCCGGACAAAAGGATGACACCTACCCAAACCAGCATGTGCTTCCGCTCGAACATAGTACCCCCCGTTCTCCTCAGGTTCACTAAATGCATACGTAGTACAACATTAGTTTACGCTTTTCGGAGTCGTTATGTCAATGTAAATAAGATTAGAAAAGCCGGGAGCAAGGGGAAGGAGATCGTGACCAACCGGCTGCATCGTGGCGGGGTTTGCGCTCGATATCGGACTTGCGAAACCGGCCTCCACGCGGTGTCCCAGCCTTATCCGGCAACGGTTCCCTATCCGAATCAGCACCTCACCAGGGTCGGACCGGAAACACGCGGCCTCTAAGCCGATTCTTGGCGCTTCTGAGTCACTCTTTCACTTTGGATTTGGGGACTTGGCTTGGTCCGACCCCATCCGAACCCCATGCGATGGTCCGATCCACCAGCGAGGGACGACGGCGAGCCCAATCGTTCGAGGCCGGGCCTGTGGTCACTCCCGACGCCTTCTTATGAAGAGCTTGATCAGGATGATCGCGCCTGCAGGGAAGAGGGTCAGGCCCATCGCGTTTGTAGAACCGGATGACTTCAAGGACCGAGCCCCGTATGCGGCTGCCTCGGCATTCGCGACAGAAGAATAGCCTGGGGGCGGCGTGGACGCGGGCGCCAACACGATCTTGGAACTGACGACGCCGTTCAGGGCGGTGATGTCCAATGGGGTGTCGTCCGCAAGGGTCCCGGTGATGGTTCCGTTAAAGGAATCGATGATCTCCCCAAAACCGGTCAGAACCGGAATGCCTCCCTCGAGCGCGATGAAGTCATCACCGAAGAACGTGATCACTGCGTTCTCCGTCGCGGTCACCTCCGAGAGATTTCCACCGAGGATGTCAACGGAGCTGTCGTTTGCTGCGCGGACATCACCCTGAAACGTTCCGCCGGTAATCATTGCGGTGGATTCTTCTTGCGCGAGGATCGAGATGCCACCCGAGTTCCCGAATACGCCCCCCGAAATCGACACCTCGGCCGTATCGAAGAGACCGACACACCGGCCACCGCAGGAAAAGGCGCCGCCCGAGATGTCTCCTACGGATTGGTTCAGCAGATCTACTTGAAAGATATCTCCGCCGAACACATTGACAGAGGAAGTGTCCTGTCCGGAGATGGTATTGACAAAGGTGGCCCCTGCCTGAACGTTCAGCACGGAACTATCGAAGACCTGGGTCACCCCCAGAGTGGCCCCGGAAAGGACGTTGAGGGTCGTGGGATCTCCGGCTGTGCTGTCCTTGACGTCCGCCCCGCTCGTGTCTGTCCCCGAGTAATTGTTCACCTGCCCGTTGTCGAACAGCAGCGTGCCTTGTGCCGGCAACGCGGCCAGGGCAAGAACAACAACCGTATAGCTCCCAATTATGAAACGGAATGTACTTTTCATGACGGAACCCTCCCCTTCGGGCGTTCGTGTGAGATTCGGTCTTGGCTTTTCAGCGAGAGAATCGAGTCGAGTCTTCAAGAGGCTGTCACCCGCGATGCTGGGGACTCATTCCTACGATGATTTCGGCAAGGGGGAAGGTTCCGCAACACGGTAGGGTTGTTCAGGTTCCGCACACCCTCATATGCCTCACATTGACACAGAGTGTCATTTACCCTATCTTGTTTCACTGCATGTTATCGTGTTTTGATTATGCCAAATTTTATTATTATCTAGAAACTGTCGTTCTATCTGAGATCAACGAGCAAATAGGCACCACTCATCCCGCCGGAGCAGGCCCAGTCAAGGGCAGGCCCGGTTCCGAGTTTATGCCGTCTGCCTGCCGAAGGGAGGGCAAGGGAAAGAGATCTCCTCATGTTCCAACGGAACCGGACATGATAGGCCGGGACAACGGGGCTCTGGAGGAGATCGCGGCAACCTTCCCACGCGACCCATTGCGGCGTTCTCAGAGAATTCGGAAAAGCTGACTCGATGCGCAACATGAATTCTCGCGGGGGAGCCCGAGCCTCCTTCCTAC
Source organism: bacterium (assembly GCA_028277985.1). Taxonomy (GTDB): domain Bacteria; phylum Desulfobacterota; class DSWW01; order DSWW01; family DSWW01; genus S015-6. Next base: position 17,430 of record JANQFG010000194.1, read on the forward strand.
CGGTACGGGTCCTTCCAAGGACCGACAACCGTCCAGTCTTTTCGCATTTCTTCCCTTCCGCGAACTTCGCAACTCCCTCCTTAGCCCGGTCATTCGTCCCTGAACAGCTCGCGGGCGCCTCGCCGTGCCCCACCTTGACGGATCGACCCTTGGGCTTTGCAGCTCGAATCACGATGGGTAGCCAGCTGAACGAGGCAAGAAATCAAACCTTTTGGTGTGAGGACATCTGACATGAGAATGATTCCCAACGCGGGGCTGGTCTTTGTTTTCGTGACGATTCTGTTTTCTTTTGCGGCAACGGGTGTGAGCGGGGACGTTCTCTACGTGGACTGTGAGAACGGGGGCATGGGGGGAATCGGAAGCGGATGGGAATCGGCATATATCTCGATCGAGGAGGCGATCTGGGAGGCTGCGGACGGTGACGAGATCTGGGTGCGGGGCGGGACTTACTATCCGGAAGTCGCGATCGAGATCTACACGCAGGTGGAATTGTACGGCGGGTTCGTCGGGGACGAAACGGCACGGGAGCAACGCGACTGGTCGGCAAACGAAACGGTGATCGACGGACAGTACGTCACGCGCTGCCTGCATGTGTTTGCGGACACCACACTGGACGGGTTCACCGTGGCCCGTGGATACGCGGAATACTACGGAGGTGGGGAGGAAGAAGAAGAAGGCGATCAGACGGATGGGAAGGGGGGCGGACTTTACAACGAAGGCGCCCCGCTGGTGGTTCGCAACTGCCTGTTCACGGACAACTACGCATCGCGTGAAGGCGGAGCGATCTGCAACTACGCTTCCGAACTGACCGTGAGCGACACGCGGTTCATAGAGAACGTCACAGACGGTAGCGGGGCGGCCCTGAGAGTCTACAACTCTCCTGCGGCCTCGTACCCGCTGATCGAGCGCTGCCTGTTCCAGCGAAACACGGCCCTGAGCACGGGCGGGGCCCTGGACATTGCGTACGTGTCGCCCATCGTGACCGGCAGTGTATTCCTGGAGAATGAAGCGTACACGGGCGGGGCGATCAACGACCACGAAGCGCACACAGCGGCATTCTCCCCACCGATGCTGATCCTGAACAGCGTGTTCGCAGGCAACCGCGCGGAGAACCTAGGAGGTGCGCTGTTCAGCTATCACCGCCACTACCCGCCCTACCCGATCGTGACGAACTCCACGTTTTTCGAAAACGATGCCGGGAACAGTGGTGGTGGGGTGGGCACCAGCAACTCCTCCCCGGAGATCACCAACAGCATCCTGTGGGGGAACGAGCCGAACCAGATCAACAACGGAGCGAGCAGCAGCAGCAACGTGTCCTTCTCCGACGTGGAGACCGGAACCATGTTCCCCTACCCGGGGACCGGGAACATCAATGAGGACCCGCTGCTGGTGGATCCAGCGGGCCGTGATTTTCATCTCCAGGCCGGCTCGAACTGCGTAGACGCTGGTTCGGCATCTGCGCCTGCCCTTCCGGCCGAGGACTTCGAGGGAGACCCTCGGACCGTGGGCGCTGCTCCGGACATGGGCGCGGACGAGTACCTGGGTCTTTCCGCACCGGAGATCTCCATAAGCCCGACGCAAGTGGACTTCGGGCAGGTGGAGGCGGGCACCGAGTCCGGGGCCGTGGAGGTAGCAATCTCGAACACGGGTGGTGCAGATCTCCTGCTGGGCAACCTCTCGATCACAGGCACGGACGCCGGCATGTTTCAGTTGCGTAATAACGCCTGCTCCGGCGAAACGATCACGGCAGGAACGGAGACCTGCACGGTGGATCTGGTGTTCCTGCCTTCGGCCTCGGGCACTGCCTCTGCAGCCCTTTCCGTGCCCTCGGACGACCCGAACGATCCGGTGGTGGAGGTTCCGCTCACCGGAGAAGGCATCGAGTATTTCAACCTGACCGTGGAGAAGGCCGCCGAGGGAGACGGCACGGTGACGAGCGATCCGGCCGGGATAAACTGCGGGGCCGTTTGTGAGCAAGCCTTTGCGAACGGCACCGAGGTGACTCTTGCTGCGGCGCCTGCTGCGAGTTCGGTGTTCGTGGAATGGTCGGGGGCGGGCTGCTCCGGCGACGGAGACTGCACGATCACTCTGGACGCGGATGAGACCGTGACGGCCCTGTTCGCCCTTCGTGCGTATCGGATCATGGCGATCGAGAGCGCAGGAGGTGCGGTCACCCCTTCAGGGGATTCGTACGTGAAGCACGGAGGCAGCCTCGCGTATGCGATCACCCCGGAAGAAGGATTTCACGTAGCGGACGTACAGGTAGACGGGACCTCCGTAGGTGCGGTCACAGAGTACACATTCACGAACGTGACCGAAGAGCACAGGATCGAAGCGATCTTCGCAGTGGACACGTACATGATCAGCACGATCGCTGCGGCCGGCGGCGTTATCGACCCGGCCGGGGACGTGCCCGTAGACCACGGTAGTGACCAGGCATTCCTCATTGAGCCCGAAGACGGGTACCGGATTGCCGACGTGCTCGTAGATGGCACATCGGTCGGCACTGTAACGAGCTACACCTTCACGAACGTCACAACGAACCACACCATCGAGGCCCTGTTCGAACCGGACACGCACACGATCGCCACGGTGGTCACGGGCACGGGTGCAATCATACCTCCCGGCCCTGTGTCGGTGCCCCACGGCGGGGACCAGACCTTCAGCATGGCGCCAAGCGCAAACCATCACCTGACCGACGTGCTTGTGGACGGGGTATCGGTGGGCGCGGTGCCCTCTCACACGTTCACGAACGTGACAGCAAACCATACGATCGAGGCGATCTTCGAGATCGACACGCACACGATCACGGCGAGCGCGAGCGACGGCGGCACCATCGAGCCCTCCGGAGATATCGCCGTGGATCATGGCGCCGACCAAGCGTTCACGATCACACCCGCCGACGAGTACCGGATCGCAGATGTGCTGGTGGACGGAGTTTCGGCGGGAGCAATATCGCAGCGCGCTTTCTTCAACGTGGTCGAGGACCACACCATCGAGGCCCTGTTCGAGCCGAAGGTGCCGGACATCTCGACGGACCCGGAGACCCACGACTTTGAACCCGTGGCCGTGGGCGGAGCGTCGCCCAGGCAGATCTTCGCAATCTTGAACAACGGGGACGGGGATCTCACGATCGGAACCGTCTCCCTGCAGGGCGACGACGCGCCCGATTTCGAGGTACGGGCAGACACGTGTTCTTCGCAGGTGCTGGAGCCTTATGCAGAGACCGGGCAGGACTGCACGCTGGAAGTGGTCTTCCTGCCTTCAGCCGAAGCGGTGAGGAATGCGGAACTTCACGTATCCTCCAATGATCCCGACACACCGGACCTCACCGTTCCTCTCTACGGAGAGGGCGTATCCGTGGATACATGCTCCGTGGGCGTCCCGCGAACCGGCATGACCTACTCGTACCGGGCCGGGGACGACGGGGACTTGAGGAAAGGCACGTCCTGGCCGGAGCCCAGGTTCACGAACAACGGCGACGGCACCATGACAGACGAGCTCACGGGACTCGTGTGGATGCGAAACACGAATCCGGCCGCGAACCAGGCCGTGTGCAGCGAGTACGGGTGGTGGGATTGCTGGGGAGACCTGGACTGGGAAGACGCCCTCGATTTCGTGGCAGACATCAATGCCGGATACCATCCCGAGGTGGACTGCGGCCACTACGACTGGCGGATGCCCAACATCCTCGAACTCGAGAGCCTGCTGCACTACGGGCAGACCCCCCTGACTTACCTCGCATCGCAGGGCTTCCAGAACTTGAGCAACCTGCTCTGGTCTTCCACGCGGGGGACAGAGTCGCCGTGGACGGTCGACCTGATACATGGATATCTGCAGTACGGCACGGCATGCGCGCTTGCTGCCAAGCGTGTGTGGCCCGTGCGCGGCGGCGTACAGGGAGAGGGGGACACAGGCTATCCTGCGGCAGTCAGGAGAACCGGAAAGACCTACAGCCACCATCCGGGTGACGACGGAGACCTGGAGACGGGCCTGGTCCCGCCGGACCCGAGATTCACGATCCTGCCGGACGACACGGTCCGGGACAACTTGACCGGCCTGGTGTGGACCCCGGACGCGGACACGCCGGATGTGGGGGCGTGCGACGGTGGCGCCATGGAATGGGACCAGGCCCTTGCATACGTACGGTGCCTCAACCGCGAGCAATACATGGGGCACGGCGACTGGCGGTTGCCCAACGTGAAGGAGTTCGTGAGCCTTCTGGAGTTTCGTCTGATGCCCCCGCTTCCGGAGGGCCACCCCTTCTCCGGAGTCCAGTCGGACAACTACCTGACATCCACCGAGACCCATAGAGTCGACATGGCGAACGGCTCTTACAGGTCCTACTACTCGAGCGGGTCCACCTTTGGGGTCACCTCCTATGTGTGGCCCGTCCGTGGACGGTCCGGGGATTCGTGCGGCTTCCTCCTGGACCTCGTCCCTGCCTCTCACAATTTCGGCTACCAGGAGATCGGTGCGGAGGACATCTCCTGGGAATACCGCGTGCAGAACCATGGGGAAGCGGACGTCCAGGTCGGCTCGGTGGCGATAGAAACCGCCGAGGTTCCCGCCTTCACGGTCGAGGACGACGGCTGCACGGGCTCCACACTCGCTCCGGGCGAGACGTGCACCTTCGAGGTAGCATTCACACCCCTGAAAAGAGGCAAGCAGACCGCCGTGGTGCGGATCGTCCCCGACGATCCGGCCGATCCGGTGCTCGAAGCCGAGGTGTTGGGTCATGCAGGTCCTGCAGGAGTGAACCTGCCCAAGACCGGCCAGACCGAGGTGAATGCAGCAGGGGACGACGGTGATCACATGAAGGGCGTACCGTGGCCCGAGCCCCGCTTCACGGAGACCGGCAATTCCTGCATGCTCGATAACCTCACCGGGCTCGTCTGGCTTCGCAATGCAAACCCGGCGGGTACCATGGTGTGGGAGGATGCGGTGGGGTACGCGCAGGGCGAATTCGATACCGCCTGTAGCGACTGGAGGCTCCCGAATGCGAACGAAATGATGAGCCTGATCCCTTCCGGGGTCGAGGACCCGCAGGCCTGGCTCACGGCCCAGGGCTTTGTGGATGTCCCGCTTCCGGAGACCGCCTACTGGACGTCAACGCCAAGCGCCCTCTTTTCAGCAGGGATCTGGTCCGTGACTCTTTTCGGTGGGGTACCCAACGACAATCGGTCCACGGAGCTGAACGTGTGGCCCGTATGCGGCGGAGCCAACGGAGCTTCGAACCCCGAATATCCCGCCAACGTTCCGAAGACCGGACTCAGGTTCACCAGCGCTCCCACGGTGCCCGGTGAGGACGGCACATTGCAGCGGGGCGTTTCCTGGCCGAGTCCAAGGTTCGTCTCCGGACAGGACGGAACCGTCACGGACAGGTTGACCGGGCTCGTGTGGCTTCAGGATCCACACGTCGCCCGAGCGCTGGGGCACGATCCTGCAGGCCAGGGGCCGGGGAGAATGACCTGGTACCAGGCCCTGGACTTCATCCAGGCCCTGAACGACGGATCCTTCTCCGACGAAACCGCCAACGCGGGATACACAGATTGGCGTCTTCCCAACCGGCTCGAGGCCATGAGCCTATGGGACTACAACGAATCGGGCATGAACGTGGACGGTCCGTTCCTGGGTGTGGACCATGACGGATACTGGACCTCCACATCTTCTGCCGACCCGGCCCTGGAGCATGCATGGGTCGTGGACTACAGTCCCGTGGAATTCGACGGCTCGCTCATCGAGCTCAGGGAAAAGACGGCTTCGTCCGGCTGGTGGAATCACTTCGCGGTCTGGCCCGTCCGGGGCGGGAGCCGCGCCGAGAGCTTCGGCGAAGCGGACATCTCGGTCACCCAGACCGTGAACCCCTCGAACGGGGTCCCCGGCGACGACATCACCTACACCATCGTGGTGACCAACAACGGCCCGGACACGGCCCCGGACGTGAACGTAACGATCGACCTTCCGGACCAGGCCGAGTTCGTTTCCTCCTCGGCCTCCAAGGGATACGTCATTCCGGGGAACGGCTGGGCGACCTGCTTCCTGGGGGCCATGCCCGCGGGTGAGACCGTCACCCTTACGGTCACCCTGCACGTTGTCGTGCCGGGAGATTTCACCTGTCATGTCCTCGTGAACGGCAGGTTCTACGACCCGCAGCAAGACAACAACACGGCGTCGGAGACATCGACCTTCGTGGCGGAAAACGAATATCTGCTGACCGTAGGGAAGACAGGAACCGGAAACGGGACCGTGACGAGCGTCCCGGGTTCCATCCACTGCGGCACGGGTTGTTCCCACACATTCTACATACCCACCGGGGTCAGCCTCACGGCCGTGCCCAATGCGGACGCCGAATTCTCGGGCTGGTCGGGGAACGGTTGTGCCGGGACCGGCACCTGCGAGCTTACCGTGGATTCCGACCTGAACGTGACCGCGGATTTCACATACGTTGGAAGGCCTGAGCTCACGGTTTCCCCGGGCTCCTATTCCCACATCGGCTCCGTAGGCACCACATACACCCAGTCCTTTGAGATCTCCAACACCGGAGATCTCCAGCCCCTGGCCGTGGAGTCCTTCATGGTCCTCGGCCTGGCCAAAGACGATTTCCTCATCCAGCAGGACACGTGCGTCAATGCTCCGCTGGCTGCAGGGGATGCGTGCACGTTCCAGCTGGCCTTCGAGCCGAGCGCGGACGGAAACAGGAATGCAGTGCTGCGGATCCTGAGCAACGATCCGGTGCACCCGGTCACCGAGGTGCCGCTGCTGGGACGCGGGTGGCTCATGCCGGCACCGGTGACACCGGTGGTCTTTCTGCAGAAGACCGGCAAGACGACCTCCCTGCTTCCCGGCGACGACGGGGACCTCCAGGCAGGCGTTGCGTGGCCCGACCCACGGTTCGTGGACAACGGGGACGGAACCATCACCGACCTGCTCACAGGTCTCATGTGGCTGCAGAACGCCGATCCCGCGGGGCTCCTGCCCGACCGGAACGGTGCGCTGAACTACATCGCGGACGTCAACGCGGGGGCCGCCGTGATCCAGAACGGAGACGGCTACACGGCGGACTACACGGACTGGCGTGTTCCCGGAATCGTGGAACTGGACAGCCTCCTCAACGCGGGCGCAGCAGACACCGCGGCCTGGCTCGAGACCGAGGCAGGCTTCGAGAACGTACGGGGTGACTACTACCTGACCAACACGGAGAGGGCAAACAACATCCTGGTGCCCACCACTCGCACCACGAGGATCCGGATGAGCGACGGACGGGTCCGGATCTTCACGGACCCGGGTGAATCGGAAAGCGGTTACCTGATACCCGTGCGGCACGCCGACGCATCCCCGGCCTATTATGTGGACAACCTGCCCTACCCTGCGAAGATCTGGGACAGCCACGGCGGCATGATCTTTGAAGATGTGGGGCTCGGATGGCCCGATCCGCGGTTCAGGGACAACAGCGACGGGACCGTGACCGACAACCTGACCGGACTCATGTGGATGAAGAACACCCGGCTCGCCCAGACCCTGGGACACTCGAACTACGGCATGAAGAGCTGGGCCAATGCCCTGAGCTTCGTTGACCTGTTGAATGCAGGGACCCTGGACCTTGACCAGGCCGCAGACGTTCAGGCCGTGTACACCGACTGGCGTCTGCCCAACCGGAGGGAACTGCTGAGTCTGCTGAGCTTCGACACCAACTATCCCCTGGAAACCACAGCCCGGAGCCCCTTCGAGAATATCGTGGAAACGTACTGGTCATCCACGATGCCGGAAGGAGAGCAGGATGCCTGGCACCTCCGCCGAGCCCTGAGCTCCTGGTATTACCTGAACGGCCAGATCTACTACCGCAACATCTTCGGGCCCAACGACTCCATCGACCACGTCTGGGTGGTTCGAACCCACATCCTGGACACGGACGGAGACGGCCTGTACGACGGCCTGGAAGTGATTGCAGGTACCGACCCCTTTGATGCGGACA
>JANQFG010000030.1 GCA_028277985.1 bacterium
AAAACATCCAAAATCTTTGAAAAATGTATTTTTTTCTTGACATCGCAAAACCCTATAAAATAACTTATAAAGATATAATCAAAACACGTAGGAATGATATAACAAAGTTACGCGATCTTTCTCAAAGGGGGGAACCATGACACACCATATTCAGAAGGGGGGAATCTTCGCCAAGGAGATTACCGAGAAGACCGTCCAGAAGTGGCGAATGGTCCAGATAGCGGCCATCCTGCCTCTCGCCCTTTCCGTCGTGCTCCTGCTTCGATTCAAAGGCTCGATCCTGGGCACAATTGTCTTCTTTTTGATTCTCATCGTCGGCATCCTGCTGCCCCAGATCTACCGGGACCTCATACAGTCCCACCTGATTCTACGCGAAGAGATCGAGGCGATGAAAGGCAAAGAGGGCTCCTGACCGCCCTGCCCGTCCCCATCCGAGAGGCAACACCCCGAACAGGGCTCAACCGCATTCTCCTGTCGAGGGGCATACCATGTCTCTGTCTTCGCAGACGCTCCGCTACTCCATGTTCCGGAAGCCGGTAAGGGAAGAAGACGTCCTCCGTCTGAAGATCGTTCAAATGGGGGCCCTGCTGCCCGTGCTCCTATGCTTCGTCTTCTTTCTCATGACAGCCAACATTTACCTCTTGTTTCTCCTACTCTTTCTGCTGATCATCGGCGTGCTGCTCCCCTGGATCCTCCGGGAAATCCTGAACTCCCACCTGGTGCTCCAGGAGAGGCTCGATGAATGGATCGCTCAAGAGAATTCTGCGCAGCCGACCGAGGACCCATAGCCCCGACGCAAGGCTCACGGTAGGCGACAAAGAGAGAAACAGAAAGAAGAAAGCCGGGGCAGGCCTCGGGGCCGCCCCGGCTCTTTCTCGTGAGATTGTAAACGAAGATCCGGTTGGCTCAGGTTCCCGCCATCATTTTTTCACATTCCGGGCAGATCGGCTCGTCCTCCGGATACTCCATGCAGTCCACGCAGAGCGATTTGCCGCACGCGTCGCATGCCATCGTGTGATTCGCGCAGAAGAGTTCGCCGCAGAAAGGGCATTCTGCGGCATCGTCAAGCAACATCTCGGTCTCACAAATCCTGCATTTTATGCTCATGCTTCGAACCCCGAAGACCGTCCCCTTGTCCGAGCCGGCCCAGTTTTATCGGTTCTGTCGTCTGGGATCTTCCAGAAAAACCCTGTCTCTCTCCGGTCACTCGTCCCTATTTATCACGTTTGATGGCAAAATGGAAGATCATAAAGAGACAAAAAAAATTTAAGAGAGTCGGCCCATTGCAGGAAGAAAATGAACAAAAATCTTTCCTAAAGGATCTCTTGGAACCGACGATCCGATTGCGCTACAATAGGGGCAATCCGATCATTCGGGCACGGCGGCACTACAAGAGGGAAGACCGTGGATCTGCTGATACACATTATTGATGACGATGAGCTGGTCTCGGGCACCCTCGAGCGCCTGATCGCCCGGAAAGGACACCGGGCGCTCGTGTCCCATACAGCCAACGAGGCCCTGGAGAAGATGCAGGAGGTCATCCCGGACCTGGTCCTCCTTGACCTCAGCCTTCCGGACATCGATGGGATCGAGGTCCTGAAGCGATGCCAGGCCATGAATCTGCCGAGCCCGATCATCATGGTCTCCGGCTTCGGCACGGTCGAGACCGCCGTCGAGGCCCTCAAGCTCGGGGCGTGGGATTTCCTGACCAAGCCCCTGAATCTCACCAAAGTGCACACCACCATTGAAAACATCCTCACCCAGGTCCGGCTCCAGAAAGAGGTCCAGCAGATCCGGAGCGACCAGGAAAGCCATTTCTTCCTCCAGCACATCACCGGCCAGAGCCCGGCTACCCGGGAGTGCTACGCCCTGGCCAAGAGCGCCGCCGAGAACGACCGCGTGAATGTCCTGGTCACCGGAGAAAGCGGCACAGGCAAGGAATTTCTAGCCAAATTCGTCCACTACAGCAGCCCGCGGCAGGACAAGCCCCTGGTCACGGTCAACTGCAGCGCACTGCCTAAGGAGCTGGTCGAGAGCGAGCTATTCGGGTACGAGAAAGGCGCCTTTACGGGCGCTCTGACCTCGGGAAAGACGGGCAGATTCGAGCTCGCCCAGGACGGAACCCTGTTCCTGGACGAAATCGGGGACCTCCACCAGGAGGCCCAGGCGAAGATTCTGCGGTTCCTGCAGGAGAGGGAGCTTCAAAGAGTCGGGGGCACCCAGACCCTCAGGCTCGATGTCCGGATCATCGCAGCAACGAACCAGGACCTCGAGACGATCACCCAACAGGGTCAGTTCAGGGAGGACCTGTATTACCGGCTGAACGTAATGCGGATCCATCTGCCTCCCCTGAGGGAGCGCAAAGAGGACATCCCGCTCTTCGCCCTCCATTTCATCAACGTCTTCAACCAGGAGTTCGGCCGGAAGATCCTGGGGATGATGCCCGACGTGGAGGACAAGCTCATCGAGTACAGCTGGCCCGGCAATATCCGAGAGCTGCGAAACGTGATCGAACGGGCCGTGCATCTATCCAGGGGGCCCTACCTGACCCAGGAGCACATCAAGACGGAAACCGGATCGGCCACCTCTGCCCCGGTCTCCCTTCCATGGGGAGCCCAGCTCCCCCTTCGCGACATGGAACGGGAGTACGTTCGCAATGTGCTGGCCTCGCTCAAGGGAAACAAGAGCCAGACGGCCGAGATTCTCGGAATCTCTCGCGCCAGGCTTCGAAGAATCCTGGATGGCGGGGAGCCGGATTGATAAAGTGGAACGTATCGTGCCAACCGCTGGCACGTAATGGACCACTTGATAACGCGTTTTATCTCTCCGTAACTTTCTAAAATTCATAATAGATTGTCGAGTTTCACCACAAACTGGGCCATGATGTACCACTTGGATCCCGTCGAAAGGTTTTCTTCCAGACGCCCTTTCGTAGGCTCACGCAGCAAAGGATGGTCTCCGGATCTTCCAAGTACCTATAAACGTTGATTTTTAATCCTGACCCATCTCGCATGGGATTTTCCTTTTCTTCAAGCCGAAGGTCGGCATCCGGTTTGCACGTCCCCCATGGCAGGAGTAAGCCTGGGAAGTATCATTCTATCAAGCTTCTGCAAACCGGAGGTAAGAAGACAATGGCTAAGAAGGAAAACCTGCTGAGATCCAAAGACGTGGCCCACATCCTGGACTGCAGCCCCGACGACGTCATCGAACTGGCCAGGCGGGGGAAACTCAGGGCCTCGAAGCAGGGCCGCTTCTGGCGCTTCAAACATACGGACGTGCTGACGTATAAGAAGAAGTACGACGAGTTGGCTGCATCCTAAAAGTCGCGATTCGATTCCCCACCTTCGCTGGGACCGGCTCCAGCAGGGAACCTCAAGCCACTCGCGCCGCCATTTCCGCGAAGGTGGGAGTATTTTTTCTCGCCACGGACATCCCGAAGCGCCTCATGCGCTACGGCTACCTGACCGCACCGCGGCCTCAGAGCAGTTCCTCCGGATTCTCCATGTAGTACTGAAACCGGTCCAATCCCTTTGCCCCGTTGAACCCGTCCTCGATCCGCTCGTCATACGTGACCTTGACCTCGGCCACTCGCCTCACCACGACCTCGCCGTCTCGAACCACGGGCATCGGCTTGACCTTGCCTATGCATACGAAAATCGGGACGTTCCCGTATTCGTAAGCGTGGTGGTAGCCCGCCTCCAGGCCCACGCTCCCAAGGTTCGCCACGAAGAGGCTCGCGTAGAAGAGGTCGTTTTCGATAAAGCTCTTGGGCAGCAGGTTGAAGTAGTCCAGCGTTGAAAGGAACCATACGACGAACCGAATCCCGAAACGAGGAAGCTTGAGAACCAGGTTCGTCTCCTTGTCGGTGTAGCTCTTCTCGTCCGAGCGGCCCCTGGACAAATTCTCCGTGATCCGGTCGACCATGTGCTCCAGGCTCTCTTCCGGATCGAACCTCATCTTGATCACCACCAAGGGGGCCGCCTCATCAAAAGCCTTCTTCGCCGAGAACGAGAAGATGATTCCGTCCCGCTGGTATAGACGCCTTCCGCTCACAAAGCGGTTCATGCGAGGGAATTCGTGAAGAACCTTTGTGAGAGACCGAAGAATGAGCATGGTCAGGGTGACCTTTCCCTCGAGCCCTTTCGGAGGGTCATCGAGGAAGGCCATGGCGTTTTCCATATCAAACGTGTACTTGATATAGACATGGGCTGTATTCTTGGTCTGCATGAGGTATGGCATCATCTGGCGGTACCCTGGCACGCGTTCCACCAGGGTTCCGTCCGGCCTCTTCTTGAGCATCTGTCTTCCTTTCCGACTGTTTGGAGCATTGATAGATATTGAAAAGCTTACTCAAAGGCTGTCACGATCTATACCAGGGAATGCCCCCACTCCGCAAGACTCAACGGACTGTCGTCCCCCCCCCGCAGGGACGAGGCTCACCCCTGACCGGAAGGAATGCTTCTGGAATGAGGGCGACGCCTCGTCGCCTTCACTTGACCTCAGGACCCACTGCGTCCTCCCGCGGGTCGTCGATGCGGGCGGACAAGGCCCTCAAGGCACCATCCATGCTCAGGAAGGTAGGGATGCCGGCCTTGAGGAAAGCCCTTTCCACTGCAAGGCGGGACTCCTCGTCTACGGAAGGGGGCACCACCACCACAAAGGGCTTCTCCACCTTGGCGATGATCCCCAGGAAGGCCTCCACGATCCGCTGTACGGAGATCTTGTACTGATACTCCAGGCCCCGGACATACTCCATGGCGATGATGAACAGGATGAAGTCGGTATTCTCGTCCTGGTCCAGGGCTTGGAACATGGGTGCATAGATCCGGCTGTTGAAGAACAGGGAAGCCATGTCGATAGGGTT
>JANQFG010000033.1 GCA_028277985.1 bacterium
TTCGAGACACTTCAGGTTTATCTAGGCTCTATTTATGTTAATGATTTCAATCTTTTCGGCCGTACGTTTCCGGTGACGGCCCAGGCCGATGGCCCGTACCGGGCCGATCAGAGCGACATCATGCGATTCAAGACTCGAAGCGCTTCCGGCGCCATGGTGCCGCTTGGCTCGGTGGTGGATTTGCGAAGTACGACCGGTCCCGACCGGGTAGTGCGTTACAATATGTTTCCTGCCGCGGAAATCAACGGTGATACCGCACCGGGTTTCAGTTCGGGACAAGCCCTTGCTGCTGTGGAGGAACTGGCCCATGAGGTGCTCCCGGACGGGGCGGGGTTCGAGTGGACCGATCTCGCCTACCAGCAAATCATCGCCGGTAACACGGCGATACTGATTTTTCCGCTATGCGTTCTTTTTGTGTTTCTGGCCCTTGCAGCGCAGTACGAGAGCTGGTCGCTGCCCCTGGCGGTCATTCTCATCGTCCCCATGTGCCTTCTGTGCGCGATCGTTGGTGTGTGGCTCCGGGGAATGGACAACAATATCCTGACCCAAATCGGCTTCGTCGTGCTGGTGGGTCTGGCGACCAAGAACGCAATCCTGATTGTCGAATTTGCCAAGGCGCAGCAAGAGGCAGGCAGGGACCGGGTGAGCGCGGCAATCGAGGCGTGTCGCCTTCGGCTGCGACCGGTTCTGATGACCTCGTTCTCATTCATTCTCGGTGTGGTGCCATTGGTGATCGCCAAAGGTGCCGGTGCCGAGATGCGCCAGGCGCTGGGCACTGCCGTCTTCAGCGGAATGCTGGGAGTCACCTTTTTCGGACTGTTTCTCACCCCGGTCTTCTTCGTGGTCATTCGCCGGCTCATCGAGCGTCGAGGCGCTGCGCCCAAATCTAGCGAGTCTCGGTCGGGGCTTCCGGCCGCAGTCAAGGGCTTGCCTTTGCTTTTCATTTTGCTGACTGGATGCGCAACCGTGGGCCCGGATTATCAAGAGCCTGAAATGACTCTATCCGATGGATTTGCCAACCGGTCGGAACCCGGATTATCAACGGACGAAGTGGTGACCTCCTGGTGGCGCAAATTCCATGATCCGGAGCTCGATCTGCTCATGCAGATGGCCGTCGAGGGGAATCACGATCTCCGCATAGCCATGGCGAGGTTGCGCGAAGCCCGGGCTCTCAGAAACCTGGCCGGAATGGATCGCTATCCGACGGTCACTCTCCAGGGTTCCTACACGAACGAGCGGTTGAGCGATGCATCAACGCGGGGCTCCGCCTTGGGTGACCGTGACTTCGAGTTGTACAATGCCGGGTTCGATGCAACGTGGGAGTTGGATTTCTTCGGACGTGTGCGCCGTTCCGTTGAAGCCAGTACAGCCGAATTGGAGGCGGTGGAAGCCCTCCGCCGTGATGTCATGGTGAGCCTTCTTGCCGAGGTTGGGCGCAACTATCTCGAGCTTCGAGGCAGCCAGGCGCGGCTGGAGGTGACGCAGCAGAACGCCAGGAATCAGCAAAAAACGCTTGATCTGACGATTACCTTGCTGGAAGGAGGGCGGGGTACCGAGTTAGATACGTCGAGGGCGCGGGCACAATTGAATTCGACACTTGCTACGATTCCACCCTTAGAGGCTTCGGTCAAGAAAAGCCTGCATCGTTTGGGGGTTCTCACGGGACAGCAACCGAATGCACTGGAACCGGAATACTCCCAATACGCACCCCTGCCTTTTCTCCCTCATATCGTGAACATCGGCCAACCAGAAGAGCTTCTGAGACGACGTCCTGATATTCGTGCAGCGGAACGGGATCTGGCAGCCGTGACAGCACGCATCGGCGTGGCCTCCGGAGATCTGTTTCCCAGGGTTACTTTTGTGGGCAATGTGGCCCTGGAAGCGAATTCGTTGTCAAACTTCACGGGCAGTGGCAGCGATGCCTATTCTTTTGGACCTCGAATCTCTTGGGCTGCGTTCGACCTGGGTCGAGTACGTTCGCGAGTCCGGGCTGCGGATGCTCGTGCCGAGGAATTTGTAGCTCGCTACGAGCAGACCGTCTTGCGGGCCCTGGAGGAAACAGAAAACGCCTTGGTGAATTTCGGAAGGGAGCAGGTGCGCTACCGCTTTCTGAGGGAGTCGGAAGAGGCGAGCCGAAGAGCGATGGGCTTGGCCCTGCTTCGCTATGAGAACGGTGTGTCCGACTTCCTCACCGTCCTGGATGCCGAGCGGACCTTGCTTGAAGCGCAGGACCTGCTCGCGGAGAGCCAAACGCTCACCGCAACGGCGCTGGTCGCCGTCTATAAGGCCCTGGGCGGGGGGATGGAGATCGCCGAGGAATGAAGGAGAAACCCATGTGTACCCCGCCGAGTGCCACTTCTGGAGAAAATGGAAACTTCCTGGAGACAATAGATGAAAAAGGACTTAGCCAATCTCGCTAAGTCCTTGATTCCCTGGTACGCCCAAGAGGATTCGAACCTCTGACCTTCGGATTCGTAGTCCGACGCTCTATCCAGCTGAGCTATGGGCGCTCAATGGTGCTTGTTAGGTCTGTGTCCGCAGGGAGTGGTCGACGTAACCCTCCAGTATCCGGACCGTTTCCCTTTATAACACTCCCAGGGGCCGGATTCAAATCGTGCGGGGTCGGCCCGCAGCCCGATCATTCGGCAAGGGCTTCGAGGGACGAGGCGAGGCCGATGAGCAGGTCTTTGTTCCCACCTTTCTGAAAGGTGAGTTCACAGACGAAGCTCTGTTTCTGAAACAGGATTCCCCTGGAGAACTCCCCCCGGTCCCAGTTGATGGCCCGATCCGCTAAGTCGATCGGCTCCGTATCGCTGAATGAGCTCTGCTCTAGGAGGGAGACGGCCGCTTTCGAGTCGGTCATTTCGTGGATAGTGAGGCGAAGACGGCTCTCGCCCTTGTCGAGCACTCCGTACAGAGATCGCTTCCATCCCAGGTCGATGATCGGTTGGGCCGCACCGTTGATGTAGTCGAAGAAGGCTTGCTCGGTGCGAATCTCGTCGGGTCCCTCGACCCATTCATAGCCGGCGCCCTCTGCCCACCCGAGGATCTCCTTGACACCGAGCGGGGCTTCCTTCTTGCAGGAGGGGGCTGCGAACATAAGGACGATGAACGCTGAGACCCAGAATCGCGGTCGAGTCACGCTGTCCCCCTCACTTCAGTAGCTTGGACATGACCTTGAACTCCTCCGTGCCGGCTCGCTCCAGCATCTGGAAGATGATCGTCTCGGTCGAAGAGATCAGCGCCCCGGCACGGTCCATCAGCTCGAGCCCTGTCTCGCGGTTCTCGTGCGTACGGGAGATGACCGCGTCCCGGGGCACGTGGACCACGATCTCTTCGGCCAGCATGTCGATCACCGTCTGGAGCACGCACACGTGCGATTCCAGACCGACCACGATGGCACATGTTGCGCCCAACTCACGAAACCGCTCCGCGAATCCGTCGGCCCTCCAGGAGCTGAAGAAGAGCTTCTCGATCGGCTCCGTGCCCGAAGGAAGATCCTCCACCACCGGCGGAATCGTCTTGCCCAGCCCTTTCGGGTACTGCTCGGTCACGAGCACGGGCAGACCCATGGTGTTTGCGAACTGAAGGAGCAGCTTCGTGTTGTCCAGAAAGGAGTCCTTCCTGTCCGTCTCCATGGCCGGGAAGAACATCTCCTGGATGTCCACCACGACCACGGCGGTGGCATCTCTGGGAGGGATGAATTGCTCGAGGTTGCTCATGGATGGAATCTCCCTGCAAAAGGCGGTCGCGTCAGATGGCCAGCTCCCGGGTGTTCGCCTCGGCGGCCAGTCCCCTCGGGTCGATCAGCACGTCTACCACGGCAGGCTTGCCCGAATCCAGGGCGCGCTGGATCGCAGGCTTGATCTGTTCCGGTTCGGTAACCCGCTCCCCGTGTCCTCCCATCGACTCGGCGAGCTTGTCGTAGCGGGCCGTCGAGCTGAGGTCGGTTCCCACGCTCCTGTCTGCACCGAAGAGCATGAGCTGCGGGGTGCGCATCTGCCCCCAGCCCGCGTCGTTGCCGATGACCAGGACCACCGGCAGGTTGAAGCGCACGAGGGTGTCGAAGTCCATGGCCGTGATGCCGAAGGCCCCGTCCCCGTTGAGCACGATCACCTTCTTGTCCGGCCTCGCCGCCTTGGCGGCCATGGCGAAGGGAAGCCCCACGCCGAGGACCCCCATGGGGCCGGGGTCCATCCAGTGGCCGTGCTCGTGGACGCGGATGATTCTGCCGGCCAGGACGATGATGTCCCCCCCGTCTCCGATGACGATCGTGTCCTCGTCCAGGATCTCGTTGAATTCCTTGATGAGCCTGTAATGGTTGATCGGCACGCCGTCGCGTTCGCACTTCTCCCGAACAGGGGCCGAGTTCGTCTCTTCCACCCCGCGCAGTTCCTCGACCCAGGGGAGCGCCTCCCGGGGTCCCAGCTCGTCGAGCAACTGCTCGAGAACCGCCCCCATGTCCCCGATGATGCCGATCTCCGGGTTTCGGTTGTAGCCGATCAGGCTGCTGTCCGTCTCGGCCTGGATCCAGGTCGCTTCAGGACTTATCGCCTTGCCGTACCGCATCCGGAAGTCCTGGGGCACCCCCAGGGTCAGGACGGCGTCCGCTCCGGTCAGGGCATGGCGCCGGGCGTAGGAGAAATAGTTGGGATGGTCCGGGGGAAGGGCTCCCCGGCCCATGGCATTCAGGAAGACGGGAAAATGGGTCGTCTCGGTGAACTTCCTGAGCAGAGGGGCGGCGCCTGCCCACCACAGGGGGCTTCCGCCCATGACAACCGGTTTCTTCGCCTCGCCCAGGGCCTTTGCCGCTTTTCCGATCTCACCCGGATCGCCCCAGGGCCGCGCCCGGGTCTCGGACTTGTCCGGCCAGACCACATTCTCCTCGTTCACCACCTCTAGGAGGATGTCCGTCGGCATCTCGAGGAACACGGGTCCCGGCCTGCCGGACGCCGCCTTGCGGAAGGCGATCTCTATGTAGTCCGGGATTCGGTCCGCACTCGGTACGCAACGTGCCCATTTCGTGATCGGCCCGAGAATCTCCGTGTGGTCCATCTCCTGGAGCGAGCCCTTCTCGAAATCCTTGATAGGGCTCCGTCCCCCGATTACCACAAGGGGCACCTCGGCCCTGTGGGCGTTCGCGATGGCGGTGATTGCGTTCGTCACTCCCGGCCCCGCCGTGACCATGGCCACGCCCGGCTTTCTCGTAACCCGGGCCCAGCCGTCTGCGGCGTAGCCCGCGGTCTGTTCGTGACGCACATCGATCAGTCGGATCCCCTCTTCGTCGCACCCCATGTAGATCGGAGTGATGTGTCCTCCGCAGAGCATGAAGATGCATTCCACTTCCTGTCTCTTCAATGCTTTGGCCACCAGGTAGCCGCCCAAAATGTCCGCCATCCTCTGTCTCCTCTTCGTCTGAAGTTCCCTCTTTGGATGCTCCGGAGCAGCTTTTCGTCTGCAACTTGGGAACGCCGAGCACCTGCGTTCACGATTTCCAGCAAGAACCGAGGAATTCTCCGATGTCCGCAATCGCCCGCCGGGCCTCCGGGACGACCCGGGCATAGGCGTGCCACACGTGGATCATCCTGTCCCAGATATCGAGTCGAACCGAAACGCCCATCTGCCTCGCTTTCTCGGCAAATTGGCGGGAGTCATCGAGAAGGATCTCGTCCGTGCCCACCTGGATGAGGATCGGTGGAAGGCCCGCGAGGTTCCCGTACAACGGGGATGCGGCCGGCGTCTCCGGATCGGCCGACCCGAGATAGCACCAGGCAACAAAGGGCATGTCCGAAGGTCTGAGAATCGGGTCCACAGAGGCTTTGGTCCGGATCGACTCCCCGGTCATGGCCAGGTCGAACCACGGCGACAGACAGACGCCCGCCGCCGGAAGGGCCTCGCCCGAGGACTTCAGCTCGAGCATGGCCCCGACTACGAGTCCTCCGCCGGCAGAGTCACCTGCAAGGGAGATTCGTTCGGGGGTCATCCCGCGATGCAGCAACCAGCGGTAGGCGCGGGTCGCGTCTTCCACGGCCGCGGGGAAGGGGTGTTCCGGTGCAAGACGGTAGTCGATGAGCAGAAGGGGGACGTTTGCTTTGCCGGCAATGCTTGCGGCAAGCCCCTGATGGGTTGTCAGGGAACCGTTGTAGTATCCCCCGCCATGCAGATAGAGAAGCGCATTGTCCTGGTTTGCCCCCGGGCTGGATATCCAGACGGCAGGAACCCCGTCCGCATCCACAGGTTCGATCCGGGTCTCTTTGGGGGGCGGGCTGCGCCTGGCCATCCGCTCCATACGGGCTCTGCGCGCGGCGATGATCTGTTTGTGCTCCTCCTTGAGCCCATCGGCCACCTCCTCCAGGGAGGGGAACTTCGGTTTGGCCGTTCCGGGGAGCCTGGCGCTCAGCTCGAGCATCCTCCTCGCCAGTCGGGCTCGTATGCTTACCACGGGCGTTCCCTCTGCTGACGGGTGAGCTGCGCACGGGTGCCGGGGGATTGCCGCGTCGCCTGCGGCTCCTCGCAATTTCCTAGAACTGGGGATGCTGCGAGCGAAGCGTGGCAGCCTCCTGGTTCAGTGTGATTCAACACGCTGGCGACTTCCGCTACAAATAGAAAGTGGGAGGTCCTGTCGAAGGGCCACCCACTACGTTTACAAAAATCCGGTCGGCTTGCAAGCGTCCGGGTCGGACCGGCGGGGTTGACCGTCCTGAATCGCAGTGCTATATTTCGTTATCTGACGAAATATAGGAGATGTGCATGCGGGATCTGCTTTCCGTGACCAAGGCCCTTTCGGACGAAAACCGAGTCCGGATGCTTCTTTCCCTTCAGGGACGGGAGCTCTGTCTGTGCCAGATCATAGAACTGTTCCGCCTGGCGCCTTCCACGGTGTCGAAACACATGGGGATCCTCCACCAGGCACGCCTGGTGGACAGGCGCAAGGAGGGCCGCTGGACCTACTACAAATCGGCCGGTAGAGAGGCGCCCGCTTCCGTCCGGGAGGCCGTCCGGTGGGTCCGGCATGCAGGGGCGGACGACCCGAAGGTCACGCGGGATGCGGAGCGTCTAGAGGCGATTCTCAGAATCGATCCGGAGGTCCTATGTCGGAGACAACTGAAAAGATGAAGATCTTGTTCCTCTGCACCGGCAACTCCTGCCGGAGCCAGATGGCGGAAGGGTGGACAAGGCACTTGAAGGGGGACCGGATCGAGCCCGAGTCCGCGGGTGTGGACCCGAAGGGCATGGACCCCCTCGCTGTGGAGGTCATGAAAGAGGCGGGAGTGGAGATCGGTGGTCAGGGCTCGAAGCATGTGGATGAGCTCAAGCAGATCGATTTCGACTACGTGGTCACGGTCTGCGGTCATGCGAGCGAGAACTGCCCGCTCTACCCGGGCCGGACCCGGGTGGTTCATGTGGGCTTCGAGGATCCGCCGAAGCTGGCCGCAGAAATCCAGGACGAGGCGGAAAGAATCGGCCCGTATCGCAGGGTACGGGATGAGATCAAGGCGTTTGTGGAAACGTTACCCGAAGGTTTGCTCGAGAGGGAGAAATCATGACGACGGAAGCGATGGCGAGGGAGGCAACAGGTGCCGAGGATTCCAAAGGACTCGGTCTCTTTGAAAGATATTTGACCGTATGGGTGATCCTTTGCATCGGGGCAGGGATCGCGCTCGGCAAGTTTGCGCCCGGTGTGGCCACCTTCCTGGATGGGCTTGCCATTTACGTGGGAGACGCCCCGGTCGTTTCGATTCCCATCGCGGTCTGCCTGTTCTTCATGATGTACCCGATCATGGTGAAGATCGACTTCGCCGAGGTGCTCAAGGCGGGCCGAAACCGGCGGCCCGTGGGGCTCACCCTGTTCGTGAACTGGGCGATCAAGCCCTTCACCATGTACGCAATCTCCCTGTTCTTCCTCGGTGTCCTGTTCAAAGGGCTCATCGGGCCGGAGGCAGTTGACTATGTGAAGATGCCCTTCGGGCTCGATTTGTCCCTGGGCGACACCTACGGCGTGGGCACGGTGGTGGAGAAGGACGGGATCAGGGTGCTGGAGGTTCCCCTTTGGCGAAGCTACCTGGCCGGGTGCATCCTGCTGGGAATCGCTCCCTGCACGGCCATGGTGCTCGTGTGGGGCTTCCTGGCCAGGGGCAATGACGGGCACACCCTGGTCATGGTTGCCATCAACTCCCTTACCATGCTCTTCCTGTACGGGCCTCTCGGAGGCTTTCTGCTAGGCGTCGGGCGGCTTCCGGTTCCCTGGCAGGCACTGCTCCTTTCCATCGGTATCTACGTGGCCCTTCCGCTCGTGGCGGGTTATCTCTCGCGCAAATGGATCATCGCGGCAAAGGGGGAAGAGTGGTTTCGGAAGAAGTTCCTGCATCTGTTGACACCGATCACGATCTCCGCCCTCCTGGTGACCCTTGTTCTGCTCTTCTCGTTCAAGGGAGACGTGATCCTCTCGAACCCGCTCACGATTCTCTGGATTGCGATCCCTCTGTTCCTGCAGACCGTGCTCATCTTCTGGCTCGCCTACGGCCTGTCACGGTTGCTGCGGCTTTCCTACGAGGACGCCGCGCCCTCGGCCATGATCGGTGCCTCGAACCATTTCGAAGTGGCCATCGCCACGTCCACGATGCTCTTCGGCCTGTCGTCCGGGGCTGCTCTTGCGACCGTGGTGGGGGTTCTGATCGAGGTGCCCGTGATGTTGATGCTCGTGAAGATCTGCCTCGGCACCCAGGGCTGGTTCGCCAAGGAGTCCTGAAGCTGGTAGCGCGTTGAATTAGGGATCAGGCGTCAGGCCCACCCCCCTCTCATCTCAAGGTGTTCCTGTTGGTCACAATACCGTGGCGGAGGCGTGGGGCCTGATCCCTGTGGCCTGATCCCTGACCCCCCACTCTGCACTTCTGCATTCACTCAGCTGGGTGTGGGAGGTCTGGCGGTGGGTTACTGCCATATTGTAAGCTTCTGTCCGTAGTGGATCGGCTTCTTCCGGGAGATCTTGTTCCACTTCTCGATCGCCTCCACGGTAACATTGTACTTCGAGGCGATGGTGGAAAGGTTCTCCCCCTTCTTCACGGAGTGAACCACCCTTCTGCGTTCGGCCAGCCGTTCGGCCACACGGTCTGCATACCCTTCCGCCTTGTCGGTGGGCACGGCGATCACGTACCTCCCGCCCGGCAGGACGTTCCTCCTCATCCAGGGATTCAGGCCGCGGATCGTTCGGGCCCCGGTCTCTGAGCAGTCCGCGAGGATGTCAATGGTAATGGGCGTCTCGGACTCGATGTCCACCTCCATCACCTTGGGCAGACGGTACAGCTCCTCGGCCGGCACCTGGATCGAATAGGCCGCGGGATTCTCCATGATCAGCTTCAGAGCCAGAATGCGGAAGATGTA
This sequence comes from bacterium, assembly GCA_028277985.1. GTDB lineage: Bacteria > Desulfobacterota > DSWW01 > DSWW01 > DSWW01 > S015-6. The sequence continues at coordinate 9,382 of JANQFG010000033.1, forward strand.
GCGCTCGGTCTCCCGGGGCAGGTAGAGGTCGTAGTAGGATCGGGTCCCCTGTTCTTTTGCGGTGCGGGCGACGTTCTTCTCTCCCCAGTTGTACCCGGCGAGCGCAGTGGTCCAGGACCCCAACATCTCGTACAGGTCCTTCAGGTAGGCCGCCGCCGCCATGGTGGAGCGGGTGAGGTCGCGCCTCTCATCCACATAGGAATCCACCTTGAGCCCGTAACGCTCTGCCGTCCGTTCGATGAACTGCCAGTACCCGACCGCCTTCGCCGGGCTCCTCGCCCGGTAGGCAAGGCCGCTCTCGGCCACGGGCACGTATTTCAGATCCTCCGGCAGTTCCTCCATCTCCAGGATCACCTCGACGATCGGATTGCACCTGGCGGCCCGCTTCAAATACATGACCAGGAGCCCCTCCCGGTCCAGGAGGTAATAGAACTCGTACTCCAGTCTCTCTCTGACATCCGGTCTTTCGAGTGGCACCGGCTCGCCGCACAGGCTCATCTCACTCGGAATTCGAAAAGAGGAAACCGGAGGCCGTGCCTTCGGCGCCGCCGCCGGTGCTTGGCTATTTGCCGTCTGCGGCAGGACCAGGAGGACGGTTGCCAAGGTGCTCAGAAGAAGTCTCGTCACGGGTCTTCCCTTCGAGTTGCGGATGCGCTAGAGGAATGCCTTTCCCTCGCCCCGGTAGGTCTCGACCCTCTCGACGATCCGATCCCCTTTGACCAGGGCGAATTCGTTGAATCGTTCCGTGATTTCGCCCGCCTTGGCATGCTGAAAAAAGATCGGGTCCCCAAGGTCCAGGGAAGGGCAGCTCTCAGGAAGCTTGAGCGGGGTCTGCACCTCGCCCGCGCCTTCGAGGGGTATGAAGGAGCAGCCCTGTGGCAGGTAGGGTACGGGCAGCTTGTCCGCGCCCACCGCCCCGGAAGCCACGTAGCCGCCGCCGTGGCAGGTGACGATGTGGTCTGCCGGTCTCCGCACGATTTGCAGCGCGAAGAAGGCGGAAGGCTCGAAGGAGACCTCCTTGAAATGCTGGAAAAGTCCCGGAGCGTAGAAGGCGGAGCCTGCCGTGACCTCTGTGACCGAAGGGTCGCCGCCGGTGGACATGAGGCTGCCGCTCCCGCCGCCGTTCACCACGCGCAGCTCGAGGCCCGTTTGCCGGAGTCTATCGACCACGCTGCCTCTCCGTTCGGTGAGTTCGCGCACGGAGGCCTTCTTCAGGGTTCTCAGGATGCGGCTCTTGAGACGCTCGTCCGGCAGATCGTCGTTCAGCCCCGCGATGTGCGCCTCGTAGCCCATGATCGAATCGATGCGCACGCCCGGATACGCCTCGGCCCGGCGCGCAAGCGAAAGGGCATCCTCGATGGAGCGTATCGGGCTGCGTCTCACGCCGAGATGAAGGGAGGACCGCAAGGGTCGATAGGACATGTCCACTTCCATGCACGCGCCCAGCACCACGCCTTCCTTCTCTCCTGTCCGGGAGAGTCGTTCGAGCTGCTCCTCTGAGTCCACGATCAGGGAAACGGTCTTTCCTGCCCGGACCAGGTCTGCAAACAGTTTGAGGTCGGTGGGCTGAACCGTTGGGTAGGACACGATGAAATCGTCGAACCCCTTGTCGGCCAGAAAGGCGGTCTCCTCCATGGTGAATGTCATCACACCCATGAATGCATCGCCGCCTTTTTCGAGGATCCTCCTCAGAAGGGCGACGCACCTGAGCGATTTCGAATGGACCCGGATCGTCTTGCCGGTCTGCTTCTGGGTCGAGGCGACGTAGGCGATGTTCCGGTCGAACCTGTCGAGATCCACGAAGGCGAGAGGAAGCCTTTCACCCCGGAAGATCTTCCGGTAGCGTTCGTATGCCAGGTTGTGCGTTTGCCCCATACCGGGTTCCCTCAATCTCGCAGCTTCATCTCGTGGATCCGAAGGGAGTCCTTCTTCGGCATGATGACGGTTCCCCGGGGGTAGTGTGCGGCCGGCACCGCGACGCCCGGGTAGACGATGGAGCGAGGTCCCATCAGGGTGCCCGGCGAGGTGACCGAATTGCACCCGGTCTCGGTTCGGTCGCCCAGGATGGCGCCGATCTTCCTTCGTCCCGTGTCCACCATTTCCTTTTCGGATCGCACCGAAACCGTTCCGGGGATCATCTTGAGGTTCGCAAGCTTCGTGCCGGCCCCGAGGTTCACATCGTTGCCGAGGATGCTGTCCCCGATGTAGGCGAAGTGGCCCGCCTTGGCCCCGTCCAGCATGATGGAAGCCTTGATTTCCGTCGTGTGCCCGACCACGCAGCCGTTGCCGACGATGCAGTCCCCCCGGACATAGGCGCCCTGACGAATCTCGGTATCGTTCCCGATAGCCACTGGGCCGTTGACGTAGGCGCCCGGCTCGACGACCGTACCGGCGCCGATCCTGATCCTCTCGTCCGCGAGGTAAGCTCCCGGGAGTATGATCGAGGCCCCGTCCAGCAGGGCCCCGTCCCTGAAGGCCTGAAGAGACCCCTTGGGGCCCGTGGCCTTGACCTCCACATCCTCTGCCGCCTCCCCTTCGAAGATTACCAGCGGCTTTTCCACCAGGCCCGTCATGCCGCCGAGGCCCGTGCCTGCCGCGAACAGGGTTTCGAGATAGTCCTGCAGCCGGTCGAGGGCCGACCAGACGAACCCGTCATCCGAAAAGATCTCCCGGTGCTCGAAATCCTCGAGCGCGAAGAACTCCTGCGGCTCCAACATGGCTCTATTCTCCGTTTCCATTCTGTTCGAAGCGGTATCGTTGCCGGTCTTCCAGGCCCTGTTGCAGCAGCGCCTTCATGGCCCGAATGACCCTCTGATGAAGACGGCTCACCTTCTTCGGGTCTTCGGCGTCCTCGGGTTTGTAGCGGAATCGTATCGGCTTGCCCACGTAATGGGTGAGCTTGACCGGCAGAGGCAGCGGTCCCAGGCCTATGGGCAGGGTGATCGGCAGGAGCGCTCCCTTGCCGTAGATCTTTTCCGAAAGCCCGTACCCGTCAAAGAAGACCTGGTAGAGCTCATCGTTTCCGATGCAGACCGCCGGTATGATCGGGGATCCGGTCTGCATGGCCAGCCGGACGTACCCCTTTCTGCGCTTCCACATGAGCTGGTATCGCTCCCGGCTCGGCTTGAAGGCCTCGCGG
>JANQFG010000047.1 GCA_028277985.1 bacterium
TGGGCGGAACGCACGAAATCAGGGGGCAGGGGTCGGGGGTCCGGGGCAAGGGGTTAAAGAGTGCCTAGGCTTCTGCGAAAGGACTCCACGGCTGCGGGCACATCCTCGGCCGAGAGGATGGCGGAGATCACGCCGACGCCCGCAGCACCCTTTTCAAGACACAGGTGCGCGTTCTCCGGAGTGATCCCTCCGATGGCGAACACAGGTACGCCCGCCTCGCCCGCAACAACTGCAAGAGCATCCAGACCCTGGGGTTCGCCGTACTTGGCCTTCGACGGGGTGGGAAAGACCGGCCCGAAAAGCACGAAATCCGCACCGGCCGCTCCTGCCTCGGCCGCCCGCTCCAGGGAGTGTGAGCTCGCGCCGATCAGGGCCTTCGGACAGAGCCGCCTTACCGAGCCGACAGGAAGACCATTCTCGGGGCAGTGAACTCCGTCGGCCCCGACCTCCAGGGCAATATCCGCCCTGTCGTTGATGATTAACCTCGCTTTGGAACGTCTCGTGACTTCCCGCATTGTCGCCGCCAGACTGTATAGCTCCCTTGCGCAAAGATCCTTCTCGCGAAGCTGCACAGCCCGAACGCCTGCCGCGCAAGCCTGATCCACGACCGTTTCAAGGGGGCCGGCCGTACACAGGGTTCTGTTCGTGACGAGATAGAGCTTGAAATCAATCATTCGGTTCGGTGCCGATCAGTCCTTCCAGGGGGCTCGACGCGGTGGCATAGAGCCTTCTAGGAATACGCCCTGCCCGGTAGGCGAGCCGCCCCGCCTCGATGGCGAGCTTCATGGCCCGTGCCATCTCGACCGGATGCTTGGCCTGGGCAACGGCCGTGTTCAGCAGAACACCGTCCACGCCGAGCTCCATCGCCACCGCCGCGTCCGAGGCGGTCCCGACGCCGGCATCCACGATGAGGGGCACGTCGATCAGATCGCGGATGATCATCAGATTATAGGGATTTCGAATGCCCATCCCGGAGCCGATCGGGGCTCCGAGTGGCATGACGGCGGCACAGCCCATATCGGCCAGCTTCTTGCACGTGATCGGGTCGTCGTTCGAATAGGGCATGACCACAAAACCCTCATGGATCAATTCCTCAGCGGCCTTGAGGAGCTCCGGCACATCCGGGAAGAGTGTCTCGTCGTCCCCGATCACCTCGAGCTTGATCCAGTGGGTGCCCAGTGCCTCTCTGGCAAGATGGGCGGTGAGCACGGCCTCCTTGGCCGTGTAGCAGCCCGCCGTATTCGGCAGGATCTGATACTTCTTGCGGTCGATCAGGCCGAGGGGGCTTTCATCATCCGGATCCTCGAGGTTCACCCTGCGGATCGCAACGGTGATGAGCTCGGCGCCGCCCGCCTCGAGCGAATCCAGCAGTGTCTGCGGGTCCGGGTAGCGGGATGTTCCCATGATCAGCCTGGAGTTGAACGTTCGATCCGCAATCTTCAACACATCCATCTTCACGTCTCCCTCACTTGCTCAGATTTCCCGGCGCAGGCTGCACTACCGGCCCTCCGCATCAGCCTCCCTGGACCGCCCGGATGATCTCCACCGTGTCGTCCGCCTGCAGGACCCGGTCGCTCCACAGCCCTTTCGGAACGACCTCCCCGTTCACGGCCACGGCAATCCCGTCACGCTCGTCCGTATCCAGGGATTGGTCGAGCAGAGCCTCAACCGTGCTGCCGGGCTCTATCTCGATTTCCTTGCCGTTCACCATCAGATTCATTCTCAACCTCCGAAAAGGAAACGGCCCTCTTCACCCTACCATCCGACTGTCCGCTCTCCCGCCGGAAGAAACCGGGTCGGCCCGAAGGGGGCAAAGAAATCGGACGATCTCCCCTCCAGGATAAGGGCCGAAACCTCGAATGCGGTGGCGGGCGCAAGCAGAATCCCGTGGCGATAGTGGCCCGTCGCGTAATAGAGCCCTTCCATCGTCGTCTTGCCGACGATCGGATCGTGGTCCCGGCTCCCCGGCCGGAGCCCAGCGACGATCTCCTGAATCGGCATGTCGTAAATCGACGGGATCGCCTCCCATCCCCGCTCGAGGAGCTTGTAGACCGCCCCGGCCGTGATGGTCGTGTCAAATCCCATGTCTTCCTCCGAGGCCCCCAGGATGATCCGCCCATCCCCCTTGGGGACGAGATAGGCATCCGGGGCCCGGATGACGTGAGTCAGGGAGTAGAGCGGGTCTTCCTGCAGAGTGATGATCTGACCCTTCACGGGCCGGACCGGTGGGAGCAAACCCTTGGGAATCCCGCCGATCTGCTTTGACCGGCACCCGGCGGCGATCACGACACCAGCCGCATCGACCACCCCTTCCTCGGTCCTGACGCCCTTCACCCTGCCCTCTTCGCTCAGGACCTCCTCGACAGGACGATTCTCATGAAGCTTCCCGCCACACTTCACTATGGCTGTCTTCAGAGCCTCCACCAGACCGCGATTGTCCACCTGGTGATCGTCCGGTATCCAGATCGCAGAGGACGTTCTGGGAGACACGAGCGGCTCGATTTCCCTTGCCTCGGTGCCGGAAAGCCACTTCACCGGCAGGCCGAGATGTTCCCGGAACTCGCAGAGCCGCCGAAGCCGCTCCGCGTCGTCCCTGTCCAGGCCGATGATCAGCGTACCCTTTGTGTCGAGCCGGACCTCGACCCCTGCATCTTCTTTCAACTCGTGCACAAACTGGGGGTAGAGGCGCAGGCTCTCCCGCCCGAGTTCGAGAAAGCCCTCGTCCTCGAACCCGACCTCGGAGAGGGGCGCGAGCATACCGGCTGCGACCCAGCTTGCCCCCCTGCCCGCGGTCTCTCGATCGAAGACCTCTACGGCCGCGCCCTTCCTGGCAAGGCGCCACGCGATCCCGAGCCCGATAACTCCCCCTCCTACGACACAAATCGGGCGGTCGGCAGAGTCTTTTCGGTTCTGTTGCGTCACTTCGGTGCTCCCCTATCCACTTGACGACCTATTTAGAGGATAGACCTTACCCGGTGGATTCACAAGCGCGGCGGCCCGCAGGCAGAAGGCGGGGGGACGTTGTTTAATTCGTTAACTTTAGCGGAGTTCGAGGATGATCACCGATCTCCGTTCGCTAGAGTTAACGAATTAAACAACGTCCCCTCTTTTGCGGCTAGGAAAGAAAGAGGCGCTTTGTCGAAAAGTTCGGATCGCTCGTCAGGTTCACCCCAAGCCTTCTCAAGCCCGCCTCGTCGCCCGGGGTCGGCATGTGGGTGGTGTGAATCTCACAACCCGAGAGCTCCTTGAGCTTCTCCATGGCCAGCTGGGCGGTCGGGTTGGTCGTGGCGCTGATGCTCAGCGCGATCAGCGTCTCTTCCAGGTTCAGGCTCACGGTTTTCCGGTTCATGATGTTCTTCTTCAGGTTTGTAATCGACTCGATCACATTCGGCGCCAGCAGATGGATCTTATCCGGGATCTCGGCCAACTCTTTGATCGCATTCAGGATCAGGCTCGACGCCGCGTGCATCAGGCTGGAGTTCTTGCCCTTCACAACGGTTCCGTCCTTCAGTTCGACGGCCGCTCCGCAGAAGACATCCTCGTTTCCCTTGCCCGAGCTTTCCGCTTCCTGGGCCGCTTCCATGGCCGGGCCCACCACTTTTCTGTAGTCCGGCTCCAGATTGAGCTCCTTCATGAGAAGCTCGGCCTTCTGGCACGTCTCCTTGACCGCAAAGCCCATCGCATACTCACACCTGTACCGGAAAAACCTCCTGACGATCTCCTGCTTTGCCGCCTCCCGGACCGCTTCATCGTCGATGATGCCGAATCCCGCCCGGTTCACGCCCATGTCGGTGGGGGAATGGTAGGGTGTGGCCCCGGTGATCTTCTCCAGGATCCTCTTCAGGACCGGGAAGGCATCCACGTCGCGGTTGTAGTTGATGGCCGCCTCTCCGTACCGCTCCAGATGGAATGGATCGATCAGATTGAAGTCAAGAATATCGGCCGTGGCCGCCTCGTAGGCGATGTTGACGGGGTGTTTGAGGGGCAGGCTCCAGATGGGAAAGGTCTCGAACTTGGCATAGCCTGCACGTGTCCCGCGCCTGTGGTCGTGATAGAACTGGGACAGGCAGGTCGCGAGCTTGCCGCTGCCCGGCCCCGGGCCGGTGACGACCACCAGGGGCTTCTCGGTCTCGATGTATTCATTGGCGCCGTAACCCATGTCGCTGACGATCAGGTCCACATCGGTGGGGTAGCCCTTGGTGAAGCTGTGCGTGTAGACCCTCACGTTCCGCCGTTCCAGCCTGTTCTTGAAGAGCTTGGCCCCGGGCTGGTTCTCGAAACGGGTGATCACCACGCCCACGACCTCCAGCCCCCACTCCCGCAGATCGTCGATCAGCTTGAGCGCGTCCGAATCATAGGTAATGCCGAAATCCGCTCTCACCTTCTTTCTTTCGATATCCCCGGCATAGATGCACAAGAGGATATCCGCCTTGTCCTTGAGCTGCTGCAGAAGCTTCATCTTGACGTTCGGGTCGAACCCGGGCAGGACGCGGGATGCGTGGTAGTCGAAGAGCAGCTTTCCCCCGAACTCGAGATACAGCTTGTTGTCGAACTGCCCGACCCGTTCCAAGATGGCGGAGGTCTGCTCTTTCAGATACTTCTCATTGTCGAATCCGATACGCATGTAGCCCCCCATAATTTTGCCTGAGAAACGTACAGGAATAGGCGGACAGGAGTCAACACCAGCGGAAGAGCCTGCGGCCCTTCGAAGCGAGCACCAGGGTATGCTCTTCAGCCGACCATTCGAGGCTTGATAAGTGCAGAGACTTGTTGTATGGAAAAGCTCAGTCCGGATGCGGATTTCGAGTGCCGAACAGAAGAGGGGCCAGGGATGCGGAAAGGACGGTTCTACATATCTCAGGCATGCACACTGATGCTGGTTACCCTGGCGGCCACGATCTGCTGGGCGGCAGGGGCCATCTCTGAATCACAGACCGACTCCGCTGTTCTCGCGTCAGCAGATCCTGGGTTCGATCGACGGTCGGCAATTGCGGCGGGCCGACCTGTCTCTCACGCTGTTATCGCACTCCGCCTCGGAAAAGCAAAGGACGAGGACGGCGATGGTATCCGCGACCGCGATGATGAATGCCCGCAAACGCCGATGGGGGCGCTCGTCGACCCGCGAGGGTGCCCCGCGGACCCTGACCAGGACGGGATCTTCGATGGGATCGATCAGTGCGCCGACACGGCCCGTGGGGCCACGGTGGACGCTGCGGGCTGCCCGAGAGACACGGATGCAGACGGCGTTCTCGACGGGCTGGACAAGTGCCCGGAAACCGACCCCCGAGCCCTGGTCCGTGGGGACGGTTGCCCCTATGATTCGGACGGGGACGGCCTGCTGGACGGCATCGATCAGTGTCCTGCCACCCCGACGGGGGCGGAGGTGGACGAACGGGGCTGCCGGATCGATGCGGACGAAGACGGGGTGGCGGACGGGCTGGACAAATGCCCGGGCACCAGCCTCGGCAGCGAAGCGGACGAATCCGGCTGTTCGCGGGCCCAGAGGGGAGAGATCCTGCTGCCCACGGTACGATTCAACTTCGGCAGCGCACGACTCGCCCCCGGCTCTTCACCGGCCCTCAACCGAGTCGCCGATATTCTGAAGCAAAATCCGAACCTCACGGTCGAGGTCGGCGGGCACACGGACAACACCGGCCCGGCACAACGGAACCGCCAGATCTCGCTCGATCGGGCGAATGAGGTGAAACGGTACCTGGCCGCCCGGGGTGTGCCGAAAGACCGGATGGTCACGAAGGGCTACGGGGAGGTCCATCCGATCGCGAGCAACCGGGACGCAGCCGGCCGTGCGGAAAACCGCAGAATCGAATTCAAGATTCTCTCTCCCTGATCCCTTGCCCCTGACCCCTTCCCTATTCTTGACCAAGGTGAAAGCTTCTCCTAGGATGTAAGATTCTGTACTTTTCGGGGTGAAGCGTCAGAGAACGCAACAGAGCCGGACCAGGAGCGGTACAAGGCCGGAACGGAACCGGGTAGAACAGGTGAATGCTGGATCCTTCGCGCAGATCTTGACCGGTAGCGAGAGACCCCTCCTGGTACTCGCGCACCCGACCGACGAGCTGGCCTGCTCCGGGATCCTCCAGCGGCTCAGGGACCGGATTCGGGTGGTCTTCATGACCAACGGGGACGGGCGGGCCCGGAGCGAGCATCTGGACCCTGCAAGGTACGCGGCCGTACGGAAGGTCGAGGCCCTGGAGAGCCTCGGGACGGCCGGCCTGCAGCCAGACCAGATCCGATTCTGCGGATACTCGGAAAGCGAGATCTACCGGAACATGGCCAGGCTGAAGAAGGACCCCCTGCGCTTGTCCGAGGTCGTGGCTTTCTTCGAGCCCATCCGAGGGGCCCTGGCCGAGACCGTCTACGAATTCAGGCCGGACGTGGCCTTTGCGGTTGGCTTTCAAGGGGGCCACCCGGAGCACAGCCTGGCCCATTTCTTCGGGGCCCTGGCGATTCGCAGCTTTGCAAAAGAGGTGGAGGGCCACATTCCCCTCTACCAGTTTCCGGAGTATGTGCTCACCGCCCTTCTGTCCGGACGGTCGCGTCAGGGAACGGAGGAGGAGAAATACTGGATGGTGCTCGACAGGCAGGAATTGGAGACGAAGAAGAGGATGGCCGACTGCTACCTGTCGCGGCGTTTCGCCTTCAAGAAGTTTCGTCGCATGGTCGGGCTCCTCAACCTTCCCCAGGCCATCCGCCGGCGCGAGAACCCCTCCGACGGGTTCTTCAGTCGTGAACAGGCGAGTCTCGTGCCCGAGGATTATGACTATCGCAGGGCTCCGTATCGGCCCGGCTTCATGGACTATCTCCTCGAGGACTTCGAGGGAACTCCGATCACGTTCCAGGGCTGCGTCCGCCCGATCGTGGTCGCGTTTCAGGAAGAATCCGTCAGACGGGACCTACCCGGATGATGCAAGAGAATTCGAGGGAAAAGTGGACTTCGAGATCAACCCGAAACAGCGGGTCATTCGCAGGACGGTAAGAGAGTTTGCCACGAGCCGTATCGGCCCCATCGCCCACGAGCTCGATCAGCAGGCACGCTTCCCCTGGGAATTGATGGACGACATGAAGGCGATGAACCTGTTCGGCCTTCAGGCCTCCCCGGATTGGGGAGGGGCCGGGCTGGACACGATCAGCTATGCGATCACGATCGAGGAGCTCGCCCGGGTGTGCGCGGGCATCGCCCTGGCCGTTACCGTGCACAACAGCGTATCCCTGTACCCGATCGAGGCGTACGGGACCGAAGACCAGAAACAGCGCATCCTACCGAGCATGTGTTCCGGCGAGCGTGTAGGCTCGTTCTGTGTGACCGAGCCGAACGCCGGATCGGACGCCTCTGCCACCGAGGCGACCGCCATCCTGGACAGCGATCGATACATCGTGAACGGGAACAAGATCTGGGTCACGAACGGAGCGATCGCCGGTGTGGCGGTCATCCTGGCCCGCACCGATCCGGAGGACAGGAAGCGGGGCATGAGCACCCTCATCGTGGAGCGGGGCATGAAAGGCTTCGCGGTGGGTCCCCTGGAGGACCTTTGCGGCATGCGGTCCAACCCGGTCTCCTCCCTGATCATGACCGACTGCCCGGTCCCGAAGGAAAACCTGCTCGGCAGGCCCGGGGATGGGGTAAGGATCGCCCTGCAAACCCTGGATGTGGGCCGAATCGGTATCGCATCGCAGGCCCTTGGCATCGCCCAGGCGAGCCTCGACGTCTCGCTCGAGTACGCCCAGCAGCGGATCCAGTTCAAGGCCCCGTTGACCCAGTTTCAATCCATACAGAACATGCTCGCGGACACGGCCACCGATGTGGAGGCGGCCCGTCTGCTCGTCTATCAGGCAGGATGGTTGAGGGACAACGGGCGGCCATTCTCCTCCGCATCGGCCATGGCCAAGCTCTACGCCAGCGAAGCAGCGAGCCGCACCGCTTCCCGGGGGGTACAGATCCACGGAGGATACGGCTATTCGAAGAGCTATCCGATCGAGCGCTACTGGCGGGATGCCCGCGTTACCGAGATCTACGAAGGTACATCAGAGATCCAGCGCATGGTGATCGCCAGAAACCTCAAGGAGACCTCCAAGCCATGAAACCGACCTGGGTCGCTCTCATCAAACAGGTCCCGCGGGAGCCGGTCTTCAAGAAGACGGGAGACGCCATCCAGATCGACCGGGCGAAGACCGAAGGGATCATGAACCCCTATGATCGCCGGGTCCTCGAATTTGCCGTGGCCTTGAAGCAGAAGCACGGCGGGGCCGTGGTGGTCATGTCCATGGGCCCTCTCCAGGCGGAGGAGGCCCTGAGGGAAGCCCTGGCCTTTGGGGTGGACCGGGCGATTCTCCTCTCCGACAAGGCATTCGCAGGTGCGGACACGCTGGCTACGGCACACACCCTGGCTGCGGGCGTCCGGAAGCTCGGCAGCTTCTCTCTGATCCTTTGCGGCGCAAGGACCCTGGACAGCGATACGGCTCAGGTGGGGCCGCAGATAGCAGAGATCCTCGATCTGCCCATGGCCGCCCACGTGGGCAAGGCGGTCCGCAAGGAAGCAACTATTCGCGTGGAAAGGACCCTGGACGGGATCCGGGAAAGGCTGGTCCTGCCCCTGCCGGCGCTGATCACCGTTGCCGGACAGATGCACACCGCGAGACCCCTTTCCCTCGGATCGGTGGAGGGGGCCTTCGGAGAACCGGAGGTTGAGCTCTGGGGAAAACGGGACCTCGACGTGGATCCCGGCCTGATCGGGTGGGAGGGGTCTGCCACCGTGGCGGACGACTACGCGGTCTGGAAGCATTCCCGCTCCGGGGAGATCCTCCAGACCAAGCCGGCAGAGGCCGCGGATCGGATCCTCGACATCCTCATGAAACACAATGTGCTCGGAGGCTGAGGGCACCGTGGGAAGACCGGGAAAGAAGACAAGAGCGGCCGACCGGCCGGGCATCGAAGACGGGGGTGTCTGGGTATTCGGCGACCTTCGAACCGAAGCGCTCAAGAAGGCCACCGGCTCCCTACTGGACATTGCCTCGGGTCTTGCAGCAAAGCGGTCCCTCCCTCTCTCGCTCGTGCTTCTGGGACGAAACCTCGACCCTCATCTGGAGTTCTTCAGGCAGGGCCCGGCCGATAGAATCCTCTTCATGGACCACCCACGCCTCGAGAACTACCGTCAGGAGACCTACACCGGTGCACTGGCTCACCTCTGTGGTGAGGGTCGCCCTGAGATCTTCCTCTTCCTTTCGAACGACTGCGGACGAGAGCTGGCCCCCCGGCTGGCGGCCCGGCTGAACACGGGCCTGTGCGCGGACTGCATCCGCCTGGGCATCGACCCGGAGAACGACCTTCTGGTCCAGACGGTGTCTGCCTTCGGCGACCAGATCTACGGAAAGATCCTGACCCCGGAGAGAAGACCGCAGATGGCCACGGTGCGGCCGGACGCAACCCTGGACAACTCCGACGATCTGCAGGCCGGGCAGAAGAAGACCGCTGAACTCCGGAAGGTTCCCTTCCCCGGAGCATCGATCAAAGAGCGGGTCAAGCGCCTCGGGGCGGAAAAGGATCCGGATATGGATCGCACGCTCGAGGATGCGCGCGTCGTTGTTTGCGGAGGGCGGGGTGTCGGAAGCGAAGCCCGTTTCCAGACTCTCTGGGATCTGGCAAGGCTGCTCGAGGGCGAGGTCGGAGCGACGAGACCCGCCGTCCATGCCCACTGGATCGAGGAAGACAGGATGGTCGGGCAGACGGGCAGAACGGTCACCCCTGAAGTGCTGCTCACCTTCGGCATCTCGGGAGCCACCCAGTTCACGGCGGCTATCCAGCAGTCCCGCTATGTAGTGGGGGTCAACCGGGACCCGAAAGCATCGATCTTCGCCTACTCCGACCTCGGAATCGTAGGGGACGTCAAGCAGATCCTGCCCGAGCTGATCCGCAAGCTCCGGACACTTCTGATCGAGCAATACGGGAAATCTCCGGAGGAGGTCTACCCGGAGGGGCTCGGCAAACCGATCCTGGGGCTCGGCAAGCGGCTCAAAGACCTGCGCGAACACCAAGGACTCGAGATATCAGACACCGCCCGTGCTCTCGAAGTGCCCACCCGGGATGTGGAGGACATCGAGGAGAATCGGGCTACGCCCTCGGTCTCCCTGCTCCTGCGGTTCGCACAGCTCTACAGGGTGGATCCCGCCCCGTTCCTGACGATGGCGGACGGGTCCCGCGCGGACCGGCGGCGCGTGGAGGGATTCAAGAAGAGAACAGAGAACTACTCCTACCGAACGCTCACACCAGGGGCGGAGCAGAAGCACCTCCGGGCCTTCCGCATCACGATCGACCCCAGAAGAGATCACAAGATGATCGAATACAAGCACGAGGGGGAGGAGTTCGTGTATGTGCTCCGGGGCGAGGTGGAGATCAAAGTGGGAGAAGATCTCCATGCGATGAAGAGGGGCGAGAGCCTTCACTTCGAGGCGTCCATTCCCCATCATCTGCGAAACCCGTCCGCACAGAAAACCGAGCTCATCGTCGTGTTGTATACGCCCTAGATAGGCGAAAGGCGAAAGGGAAAGGGCGAAAGGATGCAGGGGTCAGGGATCAGGGATCAGGGATCGGGACCCCCAACTCCTCGTCGTCGTCCTCGTCCTCGAATCGACCGGAGAAATGGAATCCTGAAAACGATTCTGGTCGCCTTGCTGGCTCTTCCAAGCCTTCCCTTGCACGCACAGACCCAATCCGTCGCCACTTCCCGATGCGGACCGTTCCGGCAAGTCGGCAATTTCGCCTCGTCGAAGATACTGGAATGCTCCGGGCTGGCCGTAAGCAGAAAGAACCCCGGGGTGCTCTGGGTGCACAATGACTCCGGCGGCGAGGCAAGGCTGTTTGCAGTCACCGAGGACGGAAGACTGAGGGGCATTTTCCCTCTCGCACACGCGGATTCGGTGGACTGGGAAGATATGGCCCTCGGCCCGTGCCGGAACCCGAATGAGGATTGCCTCTACGTGGGCGACATCGGTGACAATTTTCGAGAGCGCCCGCAGATTCAGGTTTACAGGACCAGGGAACCCGCCGTCCCTCTTGGCGGGGCGCCCGTGCGCGCGACCCTCGTGGGCACCGAGAGGTTCGAGTGCGGCTACCCGGACGGGCCACATGACGCGGAGACCTTGTTCGTGGACCCCGCCACGGGTACCCCTTACATCGTCACGAAAGAGCCGGAGGGATCGGGGGGGGGTGTCTACCGGTTTCCCGGCGGGCTCGACTCCGGGAGGGTCGCCACTCTGGAGAAGGTATCGACCCTTCCAGGCCGCTCCTCCCTGACCGGGGGAGATATCACGCGGGATGGATCGCTGATCCTGCTTCGGGACTACTTCTCCGCCTATGCATATGTCCGGCCCGAGCGGGGAGAGATCCCCGAGGCCTTTGCTACTCAGGCCGGTCGGATCCCTCTGCCCTGGGAAGAGCAGGGAGAGGCCCTTGGGCTGTCATCCTCCGGAGACAGAGTCTACACGGCCAGCGAAGGCCGGAATGGGCCGATCCACAGGGCCGAGTGCACGCACCGTGTCCCCCGAGGAACAACGGCCCGCTCATCCGCCCCAGACAGGAACGGGTTCGAGTAGATCATGAAGATATTCGCAATCGGAGATCTGCACCTGGGGCATGCCGTGGACAAGCCCATGGATATCTTCGGCCCGCAGTGGAAGGACCATGTGCGACGGATTGCTGAGAACTGGGGGGAACGGGTCCGGGATCAGGACCTCGTCCTCGTTCCCGGCGACCTCTCCTGGGCCATGCATTTCGAGGAGGCGGAAGAGGATCTGGAGTGGCTGGATCGGCTGCCGGGAAGGAAAGTGCTGATCAAAGGGAATCACGACTACTGGTGGCCGAGCATATCGAAGCTCCGGGACCGCCTCCGGGGAACCTCCCTGTTCGCGCTCCAGTACGACGCGATCGACATCGGTGGGGCTGCGATCGGCGGCACGCGGCTCTGGACCATGCCGGACCTGGACATCCCCTATGAAGATCCGCTCGAGATCCCGTCCGAGCAAGGCCGGGACTCCCAGGGGCCCAACCCGTCCGAGATGTCCCACGACGAGAAGATCTTCCGGAGGGAATTGGGCCGGCTGGAGCTTTCGCTGGGATCGATTTCTCCGGATGCCCGCCTTCGCATCGTGATGACCCATTTTCCGCCGACCGACGAATCCGGCAGGGACACGGCCTTGACGAGACTCCTCGAGAAGTACGGGGCCGATCTCTGCGTGTTCGGCCATCTTCACAACCTGGGATTGCCTCGGGACAAGACCTGGGACTTCGTGAAGAGGGGCGTTCGTTTCGTCCTGGTGTCCTGTGACTCCGTGGACTTCGCGCCGTATTTTCTTACGGAAGTAGGGGACGCTCCCATCCACCGCTCCACTCCTGGATCCCCGCCTTCGCGGGGATGACAGCTTATTGCGGGAGCAACTTTGGGAGCAACTTTGGGGACGTTGTTTAATTCGTTAACTTATTTCGAACGTAGGCACATAAGTTAACGAATTAAACAACGTCCCCTAAATTCGTTTCGAGGACGAGGACGACGACGAGGAGGGGTTGGGCGGCCCGACCCCTGATCCCCGACCCCTGACCCCTGTACTTATTCCTCTATCCCCATCCACTCGAGCTCGGCCTGGACCAGCTTCGCCTCCCTACCGTCCTTATCCAGATGCTTCAGCGCCTTCTGAAAGTAGTACACGGCCTTCAGGTACCGGCCGGCGCACTTGTCGGAAAGGGCCAGCTCGTAATAGGACTTGCCCCTTTCCTGTATACGTTCATACGCCTTGGCCAGGCTGGCATGGGCGATACAGGACCGCGGGTTCAGGATGGCCGCCCTCTGATAATGGTGCAGGGCTTCCAGCCAACCCTCCCCCTGCGACATGAGGTCCCCGTAGAAGATCTCCACCAGGTAATTTTGCGGCTCGATTTCGTAGGCCGACTCGAGCAGTTGTTTGGCCCGCACCAGGTTTCCGTGGAGATGATACGCCCGTGCCAGGTAGATGTAGTGCTCGACAATGGAACTGTCCATGTCGAATGCCTTCTGGAGATGCTCCACCGCAAGAGGCAGATTCCCTCGCTTCAGGTGGAGGTAGCCGAGCAGGAACTTCTCCCTGGCGCTTCCGGGATTCTCGTCCACTCTCTCCTTCTGCCAGGCCGCGAGCGCGTCGAACCTCTCGGTCCTCAGGCGGGCCGTGATGCGTGCCAGCTCGAACTGGGTCTCCAGCTGCGGTCTCGACCGGCGAATCTTTCCCATGGCCTTTGCCCAGCCCTCCACCTCATAGATACGTTCCGCAGGCAGGGGGTGCGTATAGAAATAGGGAGGGACATCCGCGGCGTTTAGGCGCGCCAGGGCATGGAACTTCTTGAAGATGGACACCATGCCGTTCGGGTCGAAGCCGGCCGACGCGAGCAGCTCGACGCCCTCCCGGTCAGCCTCCCTTTCGAACTCCCGGCTGTAGTGGAGCTGTGCGGTCTGCTGCGCGGCCTGGGCCAGGGTCACCCCTGCCGCCGCCCCCTGCCCGCCACCCAGGGCCGCCGCCAGGATCGTCGCCGCGAGGCTTGCAATGTTCGCCACGTCCATCTTCTGCTGGCCCCGTATGAAGTGGTTTCCCTCCACGTGGGAGATCTCGTGGGCCATCACCCCGGCCAGCCCGTCGACGGTGTCCGCCTGGGCGATCAGGCCCGCGAAGAAGCAGATGTACCCCCCGGGAACCGCAAAGGCGTTCATCGTGGGGTCGCGAATGACGTAGAACCGGTATTCGTAGGGGGTTCCCACGATATGCGCCGAGAGCCGATGCCCGATGTCCTTGATGAAGTCGAGCACCTCCGGCTCGTCCATCCAGCGGAAATACGTGGATGCCTCGAGAGCGAATTGCTGTCCGACCTTCTCCTCATATCGTATGCTCTCTCCCGGGCTGCGGGTCTTCATGTAAGTGCACCCGGAAGTGCCGAGGAGCCACACGAGGAGGACGACCAGGAGAACGGCGGGGCCCGATGATGCCCTGCTCATAACAATGGCATGAATTCGCTGCATAGTGTCTTCATTATAGCCAAGATGCTGGATTTCACAACATTTCATAGCAAGATAGGGGGCTTTCCACAGGCTCGGACGTTGACAATTCCGCCCAAAAAATATATACGTACTTGAATTGTTCGATCCCGTATCACCATCTGTTTCTCATTCGCATCTTTCTCCGTGCGAATGTTCTCAGAGAGCCACCACACTCAATACGCCGGTATCGAACCCCTCAAAGGCTCGGTCAATCTCTCTCGGTCATCAATAGCGGGCAGGCTGAGGTACGTTTTCCCATATTAGACCCTGCCGCAGCAGAAACGTTACAAGGAGCATTGTTATGTCGGACAGCAAACTCCAGGAACTCATCGACACCCTGAAAAAGCAGGCCGTCGAGAGCGGAGAGGCTTCTTCCCGGGAGATCATCGAACAAGCGCAGAAAGAAGCCCAGGAAATCGTGGATCGGGCAAAGGGCGAGGCGGACGGGATCGTCCGTCAGGCCCAGGACGAGGCGGACAAGAAGCTCAAGCAGCTCGAGTCCTCGATGGTGATCGCAGGGTCACAGTTCGTGACGAGTCTGAAGAGGGATATCGAACAGAACCTGCTCACCGTTCCTCTGAAGGAGAAGGTGACCGGGGCCCTCGGCGAAACCGAGTATCTGAAGGAACTCATCCGTACGGTGGTGCTGGAATACACCGGGGAACACGACAGCAGCGACCTGCAGGTACTCGTTCCCAAGGACCAGCAGGAGAAGATCATTGATTTCATGATCGAGCTGGTGAGGGCACAGAGTGATACCGGAGATCCGGATCACAAGGGACTGACCCTCAATACGGGGAACATCTCCTTTGGGTTCATGATCGACAGGATGGAGGACAACGTTACTCTGGACTTCACCGACGAAGCCTTCCTGAATCTGTTCCTCCAGTTCCTGACGCCCCGATTCCGGGAATTGTTCAAAGACATCAAGCTAGGGGAGAGCGCTGGGAAATGAAGTACTATTTTCTGGTGACCTATCTTCCCGAGATCCAGCGGGATGACAAGAAGGTGAAGCTCCGCTTCGCGGATCTACTTGCCGAGCGTGAATACATGGCGCCCGAGGACTGGCGACAGATCGAGCTCGTGCTGCTGAACCGCGACTTCCTCCTGCTGGAGAAGCTCCTCGCCGGGAAGGAAGCGAACGTGGAGCACTCGGTATACGATATGGAGTTCTGGAAGGAGCAGGTCAAGGCCCCCAAGGAGGTTCCGGAATATCTCGAGGTGTTCCTCCAGACGATCGTGGAAGAGGGCTCCTTCGGGCCGGACCAGGTCAACCTGCTGCACGAGATCTACTACGATCACGCGATCCAGACTTCCTCCAACCCCTTCCTGAAGGAGTACCTGGCCTTTGAGAAACTCCTTCGAAACGTGCTGGCAGCGATCCGGGCCCGCAGGAAGGGACTGCCCCCCGCCGATCACGTCCTGGGCGAGGGGGAGATCGTGGAACAATTGGGCCGGTCGAGCGCAGAGGACTTCGGCCTCAGTCAGGACATCCCCTGGATCGAACGTCTCATCGAAGCCAAGGACCCTCTTCAACTCGAAGATACCATCGAGCAGATCCTCTGGGACTACCTCGATGAACAAACCACGCAGGTCTACTTCGATTTCGAGGTAATTCTCGCCTATTTGCTCAAACTTCAACTCCTGGAAAAGCGCCTGGCTCTCAGCGAGGAGCGAGGCATGGAGATTGTTCGTCATCTGGAGGGCGTCTGAAATGTCTGTCAGCGGAAAGGTCGTCGCAGCCTACGGAAACATGGTCACAGCCTCCTTTGAGACCGATGTTCAGCAGAACGAGGTGGCCTACGTGATCACCGGGGACCGCAAGCTGAAGAGCGAGGTGATCCGGGTACGAAGCACGGTCTGCGACATGCAGGTCTTCGAGGACACCGGGGACATCAAGGTGGGCGATTCGGTGGAATTCACCGGAAACCTGCTCGTCGTCGAGCTCGGCCCGGGTATCCTGGAACAGATCTACGATGGTCTCCAGAATCCCCTCCCGCAGCTCGCCGAGAAGAGCGGCCTCTTCCTCAAGCGCGGCGTCTACCTCGACTGTCTCGATCGTTCGAGGCAGTGGGAGTTCACTCCCGTGGCCAAGGTGGGCGACACGGTCCAGGCGGGCGACGTCCTGGGTACGGTCCCGGAGGGAATCTTCACCCATCAGATCTTCGTTCCTTTTGATTTCATCGGAAAGGCCGAACTGAAGAAGATCGCCGACAAGGGAAGCTACACGGTCGCCGAAACCGTTGCCGAGGTGGAGAACGAGCGGGGTGAGATGCAGAACCTCACCATGATTCAGGAATGGCCCATCAAGGTCGCACTCGACAAGTACAAGGAACGAAACCTGCCGAACGAGCCTCTCGTCACGGGTTGCCGGATCATCGACACCTTCTACCCGGTGGCCAAGGGCGGAACGGCCTGCATCCCCGGCCCCTTCGGATCAGGCAAGACGGTTCTGCAGCAGCTCATCTCCCGTTACGCCAGCGTGGACATCATCATCGTTGCGGCCTGCGGGGAGCGCGCCGGTGAGGTGGTCGAGACCCTGAGAGAGTTTCCGCACCTGAAAGACCCTTACACGGGCAAGACCCTGATGGAGCGAACGATCATCATCTGCAACACCTCCTCCATGCCCGTTGCAGCCCGTGAGGCCTCGATCTACACGGCCGTCACCCTGGGCGAATACTACCGCCAGATGGGCCTGAACGTTCTCCTGCTTGCAGACTCCACGTCCCGATGGGCCCAGGCACTTCGCGAGATGAGCGGTCGGCTGGAGGAAATCCCGGGCGAGGAGGCCTTCCCGGCCTACCTGCAGACCCGGATCGCAGAGTTCTACGAGCGCGCCGGCTACGTGACCCTCGAAGACGGATCCACGGGCTCGGTCAGCATCATCGGCACCGTGTCCCCGGCGGGCGGTAACTTCGAGGAGCCGGTCACGCAAGGCACTCTGGCCGTGGTGGGCGCATTCCTTGGCCTCACCTGGGCGCGGTCGAACGCGCGCCGCTTCCCGGCCATCGACCCGCTGATCTCCTGGTCCAAGTACGTGGAGCAGATGAAAGAGACCCTGGACAAGATCGACCCGGGCTGGGTGGACATGGTCAAGGACGCCCAGAAGATGATCTTCACCGGCGACGAGATCAAGAAGAGGATGGACGTGGTCGGCGAGGAGGGAACCAGCCTGCCCGACTTCATCACGTCTCTGAAGGCCGAGTTCATCGATGCGGTCTATCTCCAGCAGAATGCCTTCGACGACGTGGATGCCTATAACACGATGGAACGTCAGGTGTACGTCTTCAAGAAGGTCACCGAAATCCTCGAGAAGGAGATCACCGCGCAGGACAAGGACGATGCACGGCAAATCTTCTTCCGGCTGACCGCCCTCGTCAAGAACTGGAACTCCTCCGAGTGGGAAGGCGAGGATTTCAAGAAATACGAAGAGCAGATCAACGAATTCTTAGGGAGCTAATACCGTGAGAGAGATCGTAACGCGGATCACAGAGATCACGGGCAGTATCGCCTCGCTGCACGCCAACGGAGTCGGGCTTGGTGAGTTGGCGGAAATCCAGTCTCCCGGCCGGACGACGCTCGGACAGGTCATCCGCGTGTCCGGAGACATGGTCACCCTGCAGGTGTTCGGCGGGACCAAGGGACTTTCCACGAACGACCGCGTCCGCTTCCTCGGGCACCCGATGCAGGTCAAGTACGGTGAGTCGATGATGGGCCGTATCTTCAACGGAAGCGGCGTGCCGATCGACGGCGGCCCGGAGCCGGTGGAGGAAGACATCCCGATCGGCGGGCCTTCGTTCAATCCGGCCAACCGCATCATTGCCGAGCAGATGATCCGGACGAACATCCCGATGATCGACGTGTTCAACTCCCTGGTGGTGAGCCAGAAGCTGCCCATCTTCTCGATACCGGGCGAGCCGTACAACCAGGTCCTGGCCCGTGTCGGGATGCAGGCCGAGGCGGACATCATCATCCTCGGAGGTATGGGGCTCAAGTTCGACGACTACACCTTCTTCAAAGAGACCTTCGAGGCGAGCGGCGTGATGAACCGCGTCATCATGTTCATCCACCAGGCCTCGGACCCGGTCGTGGAATGCCTCCTGGTTCCGGACATGGCCCTTGCCGTGGCGGAGCGGTTTGCCGAAGCGGGCAAGCGCGTGCTCACGTTGCTGACGGACATGACGAGCTTCTCGGACGCCCTGAAAGAGATCTCCATCTCCATGGAGCAGATCCCGTCCAACCGCGGCTACCCCGGCGATCTCTACTCCCAGCTCGCCGCCCGCTACGAGAAGGCGGTGGACATCGAGGGGATGGGCGACATCACCATCCTGGCCGTCACGACCATGCCGGGCGACGACGTCACCCATCCGGTGCCGGACAACACGGGATACATCACCGAGGGGCAGTTCTACCTGAAGAATGGCGTGATCGACCCCTTCGGGTCGCTGAGCCGTCTGAAACAGAATGTGGTCTCCAAGGTCACCCGGGACGATCACAACGACATCATGAACGTCATGATCCGGCTCTACTCGGACTGCCGCGAGTCGAGGAACAAGATCGCCATGGGGTTCAAGCTCTCCAAGTGGGACGAGACCCTGCTCGCCTACGGCGAGGACTTCGAAAAGGAATTGATGGATCTCGAAGTGAACATCCCGATCGAGGAGGCCCTGGACCTTTGCTGGGACATCCTCTCGAGGCACTTCGATGCGGTCCAGACCGGCCTGAAGGACCACCTGGTGAAGGAATACTGGCCGAAGAAGGACTCGAACGAAGCAGCGTAAAATACCGGGGGCGGGTGTCAGGACACCCTCACCCTAACCCTCTCCCTCAAGGGAGAGGGAACGACGAGTGAGCTGAATGGCCGTTGAAAAAGTTAAATACAACAAGACCGCTCTGAAGGCCCAGCGCGACGGGCTGGCCAAGTACGAGAAGTTCCTTCCGATCCTGCAGCTCAAGAAGATGCAGCTGCAGATCGTTCTTCGCCAGCTGGAGCCTCAGATCGAGGCGAAGGTGCAGGAGCTCTCCCAGGCCGCCGAGGGCATCCGCCCCTGGTCGCAGCTTCTGTCGGACCCGGGCGTGGACATCAACGACTTCCTGAATATCCAGGAGGTCCGGGTGGAGATGGACAACATCGCAGGGGTCGAGGTTCCCGAGTTCGAAGAGGTGGTGTTCCAGGAGACTCCGTACTCCCTCTTCGCCACCCCGAGCTGGCTCGACCCGGCCATCGATACGATGCGCAGCCTCATCGCCGTTCGCGAGGAGATCCGGGTGCTGCGGGAGAAAGAGGCCCTGATCCGCGAAGAGCTTCGCACCACCACCCAGCGCTGCAACCTCTTTGAGAAGAAGCTCATTCCTGAGCTGAAAGAGAATATCCGGAAGATCAAGATCTTCCTCGGCGACCAGGAAACGGCCGCCGTGGGACGCGCCAAGATCGCGAAAGTGAAGACGCAGGAACGGGGAGTCATCTAGTGGCGATTGTGCCCATGAAGAAGATCACCTTTGTGGGGATCGAATCCGAGAAGGATCGATTCCTCGAGCGCCTGCAGGACGTGGGCCTCACCCACATCATTCTGCCCAAAGAGCCGGTCGAGCCTTCGGAGGTCGCCCGGGAGCTTCAACGTATCATCGATACGAAGAAGTTCCTCGCGAGAAGGGGAACCCCGGGGAACCCGGAAACCGAGCTCGATGCGAAAGCGATCTGCGAGAAGCGGGAAGCACTCGGCCGCGAAGAGGCGGGCCTGAATTCCGAGATCGTGGCTATAAGGAAGCTGCGGGCCTCGATCGAGGCCTGGGGGTACTTTTCGGTCGAGGATGTGAGGAACCTGCGCGCAAAGGGTCTTCAGATCCAGCTCTTCCGGGTCAACCGAAGGACTTTTGAAACCCTCCCGCTGGACGACGTCTTCCATCAGGTCGTCAGCGACCGTGGAGGGGAAATCTGCTTCGCCACATTTTCCGGCGAGAACGTCGACCTCGGCGTTGCCGAAGAAAAGCTCCCTCCCAAGAGCCTCTCGCTGGTGGACGAGGAGATCGAGGCGAAGGTCGCTCGACTCCAGGAAATCGAGGACGAGTACGCAAGCCTTGCCGAGCATCTGGAAACGCTCGAGAAAGCGGAAGGCGAGATCACGGACCTGCTGGAGTACCAGCGGACCCTGATGAATGCAAAACCGGAGCTGGACGATCGTATCTTCATCCTCCAGTGCTGGTCTCCCATTCCGGAAGAGGAGCTCGTCGGAAAGCTCGGCAGCGAATTCACGTACTACCAATACAGCGAAGAGCCGGAAGAGTGGGACCGTATGCCGGTTCTCATGAAGAACCCGCCCGCCTTCCAGTCCGGGGAAGATCTGGTCAGGATCTACAGCTACCCGAGCCACAATGATTTCGATCCGAGCCCTTTTGTCCTCTACTGCTTCGCCGTCTTCTTCGGCATGATCATCGGCGACCTTGGCTACGGGCTCATTCTGCTCGGCATGACTTTCTGGATCACGCGAAAGGTGAAGAGCCGCTCCCCTCTGGCGGTCCGCATGTTCAGGCTCATGTACCTTCTGTGCGGCTCTGTGATCTTCTTCGGCATCATAGGCGCAAGCTTCTTCGGGATCGTGTTCGACCCGGAGAACCCATGGGTCAAGCACGCCTGGTTCGACTACAGCACCATGGAAGGCCAGAACCATGTCATGGTGGTTTCGATCCTTATGGGTATGGTCCATATTTCGCTCTCCATGCTCATCAAGTGTTACAACGCGCGGGACTACGGGGCCCCGGGCTGGGTCATCGCCATCTGGTCCGCCTACTTCCTGCTCAACAGCAAGATGGCCCATGGCGCGGACAACCCGGCGGCCATGTACGGGTTGATCACCGGCCTGGCCATCGTCCTGCTCTTCTCCTCGAAGAACAAGAATATTCTGCTTCGGCTCGTCGAAGGGGTGCAGGCCCTGCTGGGCATCATCCAGGTCTTCGGCGACGTGCTTTCCTATCTACGGCTTTTTGCCCTCGGGGTCGCAACGGTCTACATCGCTCAGACCTTCAATATCCTGGGTGGGGCCGTGGCCGACAGCATCCCTGTAATCGGCATGGTCTTCGCCGGCCTGATCCTGTTGCTCGGCCACGTTCTGAACATCGGCCTTGCGATCATGGGCGGCGTGATCCACGGCCTGAGGCTCAACTTTCTGGAATGGTATCGCTGGTGTTTTGAGGGTGACGGCTTGGAGTACAAGCCGTTCCAGCGGATAAGCGAACAATAGAAAAAGGACGGGAGGAAGAAACTGATGGACGCTTCTCTAGGCTATGCGGGATGTGCGGCCTGTTTGGGCCTCGCCGCTATCGGCAGTTCGATCGGATGCTACGTGGCGGGGGCGGCCTCGCACGGGGCGATGGCAAAGGTGGACGAGGGACACGGGAAGTTCATCGGAATGTCCGCTGCGCCTTCCTCGCAGACGATTTACGGAATCGTGTTGATGTTCGTTCTGATCGGCAAGGTCAACGCGGGCGCCGGGCTGGGCCTGCTCGCCATCGGCATTTTCTGCGGGCTCGCCATGATGACCTCCGCGATTCTTCAAGGCCGCGTCGCCGGAACGGGCATTCAGGCCTCCACGAAGAAACCGGAGATCTTCGGTAAATGTTTCGCCGCCGTCGGTATCGTCGAGAGCTTCGCGCTCTTCGCGATGGTCGGCGGGCTGATCATCACAGGCGGCATCGGCGTCTGACGCAAGAGGCTCCTTCTCTTGCCACCGACCGGGCTGCCCGGCACTTTTTCGAAGTGCAACAGCACCGGAATGCCGCACTGAGTCATCCATTCCAAGGGCCAGGGGTTCAAGACCTCTGGCCCTTTTCTTGTCCCCGCGAATGCGGGAATCACTCAGCGTCCCATCCAACGGAGCCGCCCCCTGGCATCTCTTCCCCTTTTGTCATCTCATAAACCCATGCGGTAGTATAGAAGTAGACGCCTCCACTGCCGGGAGAGTACCGATGCATGATGCGAGGAAGACAAAATCCCAGCTCATCGACGAACTGGAAAACCTGCGTCGGCGTGTTGCCGCCCTGGAGACACCGCAGACAGAAGCGGGTCGGGCAGGGAGCACGCCCCACGAGAGTGAGGATCGATTCCGACCCTTGTTCGAAGGCTCCCTGGATCCGATCTTCCTCTTCGATCCGGAATCCGGCGAAATCCTCGATGCGAACCCGGCCGCCTCGGAAGTGCTCTCCAGGCCTTTGCGGGACATCGTCGGCATGCACTTCATCCACCTGGTCCCCTCTCGAATGGAAGCGTCGACCCGACAGCTCTTCAAGAGACAGGTTGCGGAGTCCGACCATGGACGCCCCGTGGAGACGACCCTCGTGACTGCCAACGGAAAGGAGATCGCCACCGAACTCCTGGCCCAGATCATCCAGGTGACCGGCGTCCCGGTTCTCCTCGCAACCTTCCGCGACATCACGGATCGCAAACGAACCGAAGAAACGCTGCGCAACAGTGAAGAGAGGTTTCGACTCCTCATCCAGAATGCCTCGGACATTACGGTCATGTTCGACGAGGACGGAACGATCCGCTACGTCAGTCCTCCTCTCGAACGGATTCTCGGGTACAGGCCGGAGGAACTGGTCGGCAAAGCGGGAACCGACCTTCTCCATCCGGAAGACAGGGCCACCATGCTCACGGACCTCGCCAAATCTCTGACATCCGACGATGAACCTGTAACGGCACAATACCGCTTCCGCCACAAAGACGGCTCCTGGAGAACCCTCGAGTCGGTAGCGAACAACTGCCTGGAGCATCCTGCGATTCGAGCCGTCATCGTAAACTCCCGTGACGTGACCGAGCGGAACGAGCTCGAGGAGCAACTCCAGAAGAGCGAAGAACGATACCGGCTGATTGCCCAGAATTCTCCTGACATCATCACCATCATCAACCCGGACGATTCCTTCCGGTACATCAGCCCGGCGGCGGAACGAATCCTCGGATACACCCCGGAAGAAGTGATCGAACATATGGGCTTCGACCACGTTCATCCGGAGGACAGGCCGGCCGCCTACGGCGCTTACACCCGGCTTCTGGAAAACCCGGGGGAGTTGTTGAACGTTCGGTACCGTCTCCGGCGAAAGGATGGATCCTGGAGGTACGTGGAGGCGCTGGGCAACAACGTTCTCGCCAACCCGGCCCTGCGCGCGATCATTCTGAACATCCGGGACATCACGCACCAGAAGGAGCTGGAGGACGCTCTCAGAAGCAGCGAAGAAAGACATCGGCTGCTGGTACAGAATTCAACGGATATCATCTCAATCCTCAACGCAGACGGCACGCTACGCTACGTCAGCCCTTCGGTCGAATGGACGCTCGGGTTTACACCCGAGGAGGCCATAGAGGAAGCTACTTTCAACAATATCCATCCTGAAGACAGAAGAGCCACAAGGGCTATCCTCACGGAATGCATGAAAAAGCCCGGGTCCTTCGCGACCGCCCAGTATCGCTTGCTCCACAAGAACGGCTCCTGGAGGGATGTCGAGGCCGTGGCCAACAACCAGCTCGACAACCCGACGCTGCACGCAGTCATCGTCAATCTCAGGGACATCACGGACCGGAAGGAGCTGGAGGACGCCCTCAGAAGCAGCGAGGAGAGACATCGACTGCTCGTTCAGAACTCATCGGACATCATCGGAATCATGGCGGAAGACGGAACCCCTCTCTACGTCAGCCCCTCGATCGAGAAAGTATTGGGCTACAGTTGGCAGGAGGCGGTCCGGAGGTTTCCTCTCGAAGAGGTCCATCCCGAGGACCAGCAAAACGTGCGGGACGCATTGTCACACTGCTTGAAGAACCCGGATGAGTTGACGACCGTACACTTCCGCCTGCGCCACCAGGATGGCTCCTGGCGATATATCGAGTCGGTCGCCAACAACCAGCTCGCCAACCCCGTGCTCAAAGGAGTCGTACTCAACAGCCGGGACATCACGGAACGGAAGGAGGCGGAAAGGACGCTTGCGCGATCGGAGTATAAGTACCGCTTCTTGCACGAGAACCTGAGAGACGCTTCCGCCACGGTGAACCTGGAAGGAACCATCGTGGAATTCAATGCCGCCTTCCAGGAGATGCTCGGGTACGATTCGGAGGAGATTCCCCGACTCACCTATCGAGACATCACCCCCCAAAAGTGGCACGCCATGGAGGAGAAGATCCTCTGGGAACAGATCATGAAGCGGGGGTATTCCGACATCTACGAGAAGGAGTACATTCGAAAAGACGGAACCATCATTCCGGTGGAATTGCGAAGCCACATAGTCCTCGACGAGGACGGCAGAGAAATTGGACGCTGGGCAATTGTCCGGAACATCTCGGAACGAAAACGCTTGGAGGAAGAGCTTCTCAAGGCGGCGAAACTCGAGTCGCTCGGAGTGCTGTGCGGCGGAATTGCCCACGACTTCAACAACATCCTGACCGCGGTGATGACCAACCTCTCGATGGCACAGATGTACGGCGAGCTCGGCGAGGACATCGAGAAGATGCTGGCAGACGCAGAGAAGGCTTCCCTGCGGGCAAAGGGGCTGACCCAGCAACTGCTCACTTTTGCCAAGGGTGGGGAGCCGATCAAGAAGACGGTGATCCTCTCGAAACTGATCAAGGACACGGTCGACTTCGCCTTGAGCGGATCGAATGTGAAGTGCGAACACGACTTTACCGCAAACCTCCGGCCCATCGAGGCGGACGAAGGACAGATCGGCCAGGTCATACAGAACGTGATCCTGAACGCCGACCAGGCCATGCCTGAAGGCGGCGTCATACGGGTGCAGGCGGAGAACGTTTCCATCCCCGAAGCAGATCCCCTGCCCCTGGGGCCGGGGCCCCACGTCAGGATCTCGATCCTCGACCAGGGCATCGGGATCCCGGCGGAACACCTGCAGAAGGTATTCGATCCTTTCTTTACTACCAAGCAGAAGGGCAGCGGTCTCGGGCTCTCCACTTCCTTCTCGATCGTAAAGCGACACGACGGGGCCCTGCGGGTAGAGTCCCGGTTGGGTGGCGGAACCGAGGTGCTGGTCTATCTGCCTGCCCTCGCAGAAGGGTATCCGGCAGAGGGAAAGAAGAAGAGCGAATTTTTCAAAGGAACCGGAAGGGTTCTTCTGGTCGATGACGATGACGCCCTGAGAAGATCGATCGCCACGGCTCTCAATCGGCTCGGATACGAGGTGCAAACGGCTGAAGAGGGCGCAGAAGGGATCCGGATCTATCAGGAGGCTCGCTCATCCGGCCGGCCCGTCGATGTGGTCGTCATGGACTTGACCATTCCGGGCGGCATGGGCGGCCAGGAAGCCGCGCAGGAGCTTCTGCGTGTCGATCCGGAAGCGAAGCTCATCGCTTCCAGCGGCTATTCGACCGACCCTGTGATGTCCGATTTCCGGGCGTACGGCTTCCGTGCGGTCATCTCCAAGCCTTACAGGCTCGAGGATCTGGGGGAGACGCTGCGTCGCGTGCTGGAGGGGGGATAGTACAACTGCGGGACATTGCGAGGCGCCGCAGGCGGCGAAGCAACCTCCCAGCACCTCAAGCTACTGACCAGGGAGATTGCGTCGCTTCGCTCGCAATATCCGAAATGTCGGACACTGCGAGTCTTCACAGTGAAGGTTGCGAGGGCGCAAAGCGCCGGAAGCAACCCCCCAGCACCCAAGCCTCTGCGCCGGGGGATTGCTTAGCTTCGCTCGCAATATCCACAACCGGGGAACATTGCGAGGGCACGTCGTCGCCCTCGACAACCCCCGGCACCTTCTACGCCACGCCCCTCTCGGTCGCGATCCGGTTCAGCATATCCGAGAAGTCCTTGGGAGGTGCATCCATATCCGGCTTCGGCTCGAGGGTGATCGCCTCCACCGGGCAGACGTCCACGCACAGCCCGCAACCGATGCACCGTCCATCGACCATTTCGGAGACGTTATCGCCATCCGCGATCGCATCCATGGGGCAGCGCTCGATACAGTCCCCACAGCCTGTGCATTCGTCCGCATCGATCTT
This sequence comes from bacterium, assembly GCA_028277985.1. Taxonomy (GTDB): domain Bacteria; phylum Desulfobacterota; class DSWW01; order DSWW01; family DSWW01; genus S015-6. The sequence continues at coordinate 26,062 of JANQFG010000047.1, forward strand.
CGCCTCGTAATAGGTCCGGACCAGATCCTGCGGCCGTGGAGTCGACTTGGCGATCTTCAGACCCGGGCAGCAACAGGAGCAGCAACAGCAGATCCATTCCAACTTCTCGGAGTTGCTCGGCTGAAGAACGAGGCCTGCCTCTTCCGCCTTTTCCAGGACCTTGAGGCACTCGTCCACACTGATCTGGCGGCCCGCCTTGTTGTCGATCGTGAACTGCGCCATGTCCCCGAAACCGATACAGATCTCTTTCGGCTTCTCACACGGATGACCCAGGAGGTCCTGTTCCAGACGACAGATGCAGTTCTGTACGCAGATGGTGGTCTGCTCCTTGACCAGATCGCGGATCTGGTTGTAGGGCTCGACCGTGCCGCCTTTGCCGACCGCTGACTCCACCGGCACGACACGGAGCTGATTCGTCTGCACGGAGGCCATGTTCATGCCGATGTAGGGAAGGTATTGCTCGAAGAGCTCGCAGAATTCTTTGTCCAGGCGATTCAGTTGGAACTCGTACACCCCGACGATGAACTGGAAGGCCTGATAGAGCTTCTTGTCTCCGTCCCGAACCCTGTAGATCAGACCCTTCTGGGCCATGTCCTCGAGTTTCGCGGCCAGCTCGGCCTCGTCCGCCCCGATCCGTTTGGCGATGACCGGGACCTCTTCCGGCTCCAGGGCCAGCTTCATCGTGAGCTCCGCCTCTTCCGGCGTGTAAAGCTTCTTCAGGATCTTGATCTCCACGCCGTCCGGTGTCTCCGGGAATCCTACCGGAGTCTTGTCCAGGAACTCTCTAAGACTTGTGTAGACGTCGCCCATCGTTTCTCCTCCTCGTGGTTTCGAGTATCCGTTCTCCCGATCTAAACTGACCGGGGCTGGGAACCTTCTTCCCGAGTACCTTCCTGGTATTGTGGCAGCCGGTTACGCCACGCCTCGCTCTTCCGCAATCTTGTTCATCATTTCCACGAAGTCCTTGGGAGGCGCTTCCATGCCCGGTTTTTCCACCAGGGAAATCGCCTCCACCGGACAGACCGAAACGCAAAGCCCGCAACCGATGCACCGGCCATCGATCATAGCGGACACATTGTCACCTTCCTCGATTGCATCCATGGGACAACGTTCGACACAATCCCCGCAGCCCGTGCACTCATCCGCATCGATCTTTGCCTCGTAGTAAGAATGCAACAGATCCGCCGGTCGTGGAGCCGGCTTGGTGAACCTGAGCAGGGGGCAGCAGCAGGAGCAACAGCAGCAGATGGCGGAGAGAGCCTCACCGGTGTTGCTCGGCGAAAGCACCATTCCCGCCTCTTCTGCCTTGTCGAGAAGCTTCAGGCATTCATCCACCGTGATCTCTTTCGCCATGTTGTTATCGACGTAGAACTGACCAAAATCGTTGAAGCCGAGGCAGAGATCCTTCGGATAGTCGCACGGGTTGTCCAGGAGCCTCTGCTCCTTCCGGCAGATACAGTCCTGCACCGTGAAGAACTTCTGCCGCTTGACCAACTCACGCACCTGGTTATACGGCGCAACGCCCTTGCCCTTGCCCACTGCGGACTCGACCGGAACCACCCGCATCTGTTTCGTCGGCTGGGTCATCAGGTTCATGCCGGCGAAAGGCAGGTACTCCTCGAAGAGCTCTGCAGCCTCCCTGTCCATATCCTTGAGCTGAAACTCGTAGACGCCGACCACGAACTGATAGGCCTGGTAGAGCTTCTTGTCGCCGGACCGGATTCTGTAGATGATGCCCTTCTGTGCCATGGCTTCGAGCTTCTCGGCCAGCTCCTTTTCATCCACCCCTATGCGCTTGGCGATGGCCGGGACCTCTTCCGGCTCGTTGGTGAGCTTCATGGTGAGCTCCGCCTCGTCCTCCGTCCAGAGCTTCTTCAGGATCTTGATCTCCACACCCGTCGGCGACTCCGGATATCCGCCAGGCAGCTTGTCCATGAATTCCCTGAGCCTCGTGTATACGTCGCTCATCCCTTCACCTCCTCGTGGTTTCGAGTGTTCCTCGTTACCGATCCAGCGGGACCGGGATTTGAGCCGCTCCTGCAGAAATCACACGCGGTTGGCGCCCCTTTGCTATGCCAGGCCGCGTTCGGCGACAATCCTGTCCATCATGTCACGCATATCCTTGGGGGGGGCCTCCATGTTCGGTTTCGGCTCAAGGGAAATCGCCTCCACCGGACAGGCAGATACACAGAGACCGCAACCGATACATCTGCCGTCGATGATCTCGGCAAAGTCATCACCTTCCGCGATGGCATCCATCGGGCACCGCTCGGTACAGTCCCCGCAGGCAGTGCATTCATCCGGGTCGATCTTTGCCTGATAGTAGGATAGGACGATGTCCGCGGGCCGGGGTGCAGGCTTGGACAAACCAAGGATCGGACAGCAGCACGCGCAGCAACAGCACATCCCGTAAAGCTCCTCCCCCGTGTTGGAGGGGTTGAGCACCAGGCCCTCTTCTTCGGCCTTGTCCACAAGTTTCAGGCACTCCTCAACAGTGATCTCTCTGCCCATGTTGTTGTCGATGTAGAACTGCCCGAAATCATTGAATGCGAAACATATCTCCGAAGGGTAGTCGCAAGGCTTGTCAAGCAATCCCTTTTCCCTTCGGCAGATGCAGTGCGAAACGGAGACGACCTTCTGCTTCTTGATCAGCTCCCGAATCTGGTTGTATGGAGCAACCGCCTTCCCGATTCCCACGGCCGACTCCACCGGCACGGTCCGCATGGGGCGGGTCTGCCTGGCCATTGCGCTCCCGCCGATGTAGAGCATGTATTCCTCCATGAGCTCGCAGAACTCCCTGTCGAGGCGATTCACCTGAAACTCGTAGACTCCCCAGACAAAATGGAAGGCCTGGTAGAGCTTCTTGTCGCCCGACCGCACCCTGTAGACGATGCCCTTCTGCGCCATGGATTCGAGCTTGTCGGCCAGCTCGGCTTGGTCCATGCCGACCCGCTTGGCGATCACCGAGACATCTTCCGGATCGTTCGTGAGCTGCATGGTGAGCTCCGCCTCCTCCGGATTCCAGAGCTTCTTCAGGATCTTGATCTCCACCCCGTTCGGAGTCTCGGGATAGCCTGCCGGCAGTTTGTCCATGAATTCCCGGAGCCTGGTGTAGACAGCCTCGCTCATCCTCTCCCCTCCTTGTGTCTCGAGTCTCCGTTGCATGCAACCCGCATGGGTCGGAAATCACTTCTCAGGGATCTACGAGAATACCCGATCACGCACCGTGGATCAAAAGGACCTGCCCTTGTTTTCAGAACATTCGGGTGGATTGTAGAAACAGCAGATTGTCACCCTGCGCGACCGGCTGCATTCCTGCGCACAAGGCCGTGGTCCTCGCGCAGGCGAGGACCCCTCAGGCTCTGCGCGGACATTGCGAGGCCCCGCCAGGGGCCGTGGCAATCCCCCTCGCCTAAGCGGCTTTCCCTACCGGTTCTACGGCCAAATTTGACCGCCGCAAAGCCCCATGCTATAAGGGTTTATTGTACTTTTGCCGGCGTAGCTCAGTGGTAGAGCAGCTGATTCGTAATCAGCAGGTCGACGGTTCGATCCCGCCCGCCGGCTCCAAGGGAATTCAAGGGGTTACGGAGATGCCGTGACCCTTTTCTGCTAGTCCGCTGCTAACGCAGGGTGCGATTCCCGGTTATTTCCTGTGAGCTTGGATCCCTCCTGAGTCCAATGCACCTCTTCACTTTGTCCGACCTTGGAGCAATGTTCCGTGACTGAGGCCGGTATTCGGGCGACCTTAGATTTTATGGCTAAGGTGTCGCCGCGCAGTCTCCTGGCGTTCTCCTACTCTTGCAAGGAGTTTGTAGAGGAAAGCGCCCTCTATGGCCACAGATACCACTACAAAAGGATGTTCCTGAGGGACAAGAGCTGGCTCTTCGGCATGGACCCCGAGGACATGGATGTCGCCACGTCGAAGATGACATAGGCAGCTATTGACCGCTCTTGAAGGGCAATCATCGAGGCCTAAAGAGCACTGTCCGAAATCCTCCGTTATCGGTCACGTCCCTACCCTGGGTGAAGTCTAATAGAATAGACAAAGAATGAATCGTGGGGTGGAGCGGACGTGGCAACAACCCTCGAAGATCATGTTTAGGAGGGAAAAACCTCGAAGGATGGCTATTCCAGACTCAGGGAATTCATGCATACATTTCCCAACGGTTACCCCTCCATCCCGACCGGAGTCAAGATAAAGATCTTGAATATTTTGCGATGGGTAGCTCTGGAAACCCCAGGCTCGTAGCGGACATCATCGAGGGGTTCAGAGACAAACCGTACCGAGTCATCGCTCCGGTCAAGGACCTCGTGGAAGACATGCGAATCATGGTTCCTCCCAACGTCATCGCGACCGGGTTCCTTCCTGCGCACACGGTTAATCCCATGGCCGATCTTTTCGTCATTCACGGCGGACAGAACACGGTGATGAACGCCTGCCTCTCCGGAACGCCTATCGTGGGAATGGGGATGCATCCAGAGCAGGAGGCGAATCTCCAGGCGTGCGTGCGCAAGGTGTTCGCAATCCGCCTGAACCGTTGGAAGGATGGGACCCCGGACGTTTTGCACGCCATCGATACGCTTCTTCCTGACCCTGTGGCCAATGCACCGGCCCTGGAATTCCAGAAGCAGCTCCAGGCGTGGGACGGCCCGCAAAACACCCGCAGGTTTCTTATGGAGACATTCGGGAGTCCTGAGAATCGGGATATCATCCGGCATCCTTCGCGGTACCCAGCCAGGAGCCGCAACCATGTTGAACATTGTGTGCACACCTTGCCATGAATGAAAAACCGTAACAAAGAGATAAACCCATGCCGAACAAGCTTGAAGCATACAATAGGTGCGCAAAACTCCCCTATGGAAGAAGAGTGTTTTCCGCCTTGCTCGGACGGCAGGCACCCTATTTCAGAACCATCAGGCCCCTGATCGTTGAATTGAGGCCGGGCTTCTGCGGGCTGGACATGAAGAAGCGCCGTTCCGTAGAGAATCACATCCGGTCCGTCCATGCCATTGCCATGTGCAACATGAGCGAGCTGGCAGCCGGAGCGGCCCTCGAAACCGCGATCCCGAAACACATGCGGTGGATCCCCAAGAAGATGGAAGTTCACTATTTAGACATCGCCAAAACCGATCTTCGGGCTGTTTGCGAAATCCCAATAGACGGGTTGGAAAAATTCAAAGAACTTCCGATGACGGTGAATGTCACCGTCTTCCTTCTTATATGAGAGATATATGCCCCACGTTCAAGCGCTCAGAAGATCGACTTTATAAGTATACATTTAGATAGCATAGAAAGGAGAAATTGAAATGAAAGTCGTGACATTGTTCGGCAGTCCAAGGGTTAACGGGAATACTGCAAGACTGGCAAAAGAATTCAATAATACCGCAGAGTCTTCAGGAGCGGATGTCCAATCTTTCGTGCTAAATAAAATGAATTTCAAGGGGTGCCAGCACTGTGAGGCCTGTAAAACCAAAATCGACAATTGTGTGCTCAAAGATGACCTAACCGAGGTTCTGGATGCTGTCAAAAAAACAGACATTCTGGTTCTGGCGACACCCATTTACTTTGCGGACATTACTGCGCAACTAAAAACATTTGTTGACAGGTGTTATTCTTATTTAGAGCCGTATGAGCATAAAGGAAGGCCTGATACCAGCAGGATATCAGGAGACAAAAAATTAGTGCTGATTACAGCTCAAAACGCTTCTGATGAGCTATTTCCAGAAGTTTGCGAGAAATATCGCATGATTTTTAGACTTCTTGGATTTGAGGAAAGTCATCTGATCAGGGGGTGCGATCTCATGAAAGCAGATGGGCTCAAAACAAAAAACCGTGAAGATCTGATCGGCCTGGCAAGGGAAACTGCAAGCAAATTGATAAAGGAGGTAAGATACAATTAGGGGATTGACAGATGGCAGAACAAAAAGAAACCAGTGTGGATAAAACAAGAATTGTTGGACAGATAGCCGATTCATCTAAATTGCTCGGAATGATTCCAAGCGATGACACTGTTGCGGCCAATGAGCCTGTGACTCATAGCTCCATGCAGTCATCAGAATGGTTCAGTGAAACCAGAAACTCATTCTTAAAACTATCTCTTCTGCTCAGTAAAGCATTGGATCTCGATCTACAGTAGCCCTTCTCAATATCCTGTACTTCTATGGCACATGAGAGGGGGTCAATCATGGAAAGCGCAATTGTGCGGAGTCTAGGACTCGAATTCGAACCGATGGCGGTCGTGTGGAGTAATACCAATCCAGGCGACGCGGTCCATCTCAAGAGGGGCAAGTTTGGCTGAATTCTCCACCTTTTTGCTGAGACAGCCCGATGTGGAAAAATCACCGGACCCAATCGAGAAAATAAGAGTTCCGAGGCCTAATGCGATCGTAGCGGGCGGGCACTGAATCGCATGAAATACACGGCACACGGCTGGCTGATCTCATAACGACTGACCTGTGAAGTCACTAACGCTGAATCATCTCAAGGAGTAGGTCAGAATGAACCCAAACGAATTACCACCACCCGCACAGCTCATGCAGTTCATTGTCGGAAAATGGATAAGCAAGCCTCTTTACGCAGCGGCCGAGCTTGGGATAGCAGACTTGCTGTCTGAGGGCCCGAAGAGCATCCAGGAGCTTGCCCGCGACAGTCAATCTCATGCACCTTCGCTCTACAGGATGATGAGAGCCCTGGCGAGTGTCGGCATCTTCAGCGAGACAGAAGACAACCGGTTTGAACTCACGCCGATGGCAGATTACCTGAAAACGGGCGCAATGAGATCCGTTGCACTGATGTTCAACTCCGACTGGAGCGACCAGGCATGGAGATACTTCCTGGATGGCATAAAGACAGGGGACACCCCCTTCGAGAAAGCTCATGGACTTCCGGTCTCGGCCTGGCTCGAAGAAAATGCCCGGGCAGCACAGGTGTTCAACGAGGCGAATGCAATCAAAGCGGGAAGCTCACACAGTGCGATTGTTGAGGCCTATGATTTTTCAGGCATCCACACATTGACAGATGTTGGTGGAGGGCTCGGCATCCTGATGGCAGAGATTTTGACCGTGAACCCTTTCATGGAGGGGGTGCTTGCGGAGATCCCCTCTGTAGTCGAGAAAGCAAAGGAAGTGATCCTGGCCCGAGGTCTTGAAGATCGCTGCAGGGTAGTAGAATGTGATTTCTTCAGAAGAATACCCTCTGGCAGCGACGCATATCTCATGTCGAATATCCTTCATGACTGGCCGGATGAACAATGCCTTTCAATCCTGACAAACTGCCACCGAGCCATGAAGCCCGGATCCAAGCTTCTGGTCGTCGAGATGCTGATTCCTCCCGGAAACGAGCCTTCTGTAGCAAAGCTCTTGGATCTCGAAATGTTTGTCACCACAGGAGGCAGAGAACGGACAGAGGCGGAATTCGACAACCTCTTCAGATCGTCCGGTTTTGAACTCTCCCGGATCATAGATACTAAAGAGAGCATCTGCATCATTCAAGGGAGTCGCATATAGGCCGGACAAGGAGGGCGAGAGAAGGAGTCAAAATAACGGGTAGCGTGCGCCAAGCGGACACGGCACGTGTAGGGAACGCCGAGGACGGGGTCCCGCTGCTCATGTAAGAGGTCGCGCTTCTTACTCTAACGTGAGCGAAAAGAAACCCGCGTGCTTTTCGTGACTACTCCATATTAACAAGTTTTTCAAAGCATATCTCTTTGGCGGTTATGTGGCAGAAAAGAAACAATGAAACATGACTCGTCAGGTTAACCGCCCCCGGCTACCCGATTGCCTGGTGTCTGCTCTTTGCCCGAATCTTGCCCAGAATTGCCTTTATCCTTCATTAGCCATTGATCCCTTGGAATGCCGTGCATGGGGCCGCCGTCCCTGGATCCACCGCCATCATTTACAGATCAAGCGTAGCAATTGCTTGATCGCGATGTTAGCGTCTTTTGCCACAGGCTCATGGCCCCTGACAAGTGCGTGCAGAATGATTCCGTCAAGTAGGAGCACGATTATCAATGCCGTGGCTCTTGGCCTGACATTGACAAACTCTGCCTTCTTAATACCTCTTTTGGTAATGATCTCGATCTTTTCTATCCATCTGTTGTAGAAATGCTCTCCTATCTTGCGTAGCTCTTTGTCTTCGCCTGCCATAAGAGCGAACCTAACAGCAACTCTAAAAGGACTGTTCTTCCCTCCCAGAAGCGTAAACAAGGCCTCGCAGATCGCTAGTATCAGTTTCTTGGGCTGATGGCCATAGTCTTCTATTAGATTATCCACTTCATTTTCAAATTCGCTTGTTAGATAGTCAGCGAGAGCTACAAATAGTTCCTTTTTGGAACTATAGAAGCGATATATAGTGCCTTTACTCAGTTTAGCTGCCTCGGCAATGTCGTCTATTCTGGCCTCGTGATAGCCCTTTGCTTCAAAAAGACGATGGGCAGTCCTAAGTATCTGCTCTCTTCTTTCGGCCTTGGGTAGGTGCTTTGAACCCATTCTTCACTCCTCAACTAATCAAGGATAAATTCCGGGCCTGCCAACACGCTCACAAAGCTTGACATGTACAGCACTGAACGAAACAGGCGGTGCACCCCATCGGCCCGACAGCCTGATGGCGAAGATAAGCTCTGAGCCGGCTCTCTTTCTTGGAGACATCGGGCAGCCTCTGCAAATGGATGATGGAGGTCGTAATAGACCTCTTCCGGGGTTTTGTCGTCAAGGGCCTGGTGAGGCCCCTCTGTGTTGCAGTCTCTGGCCCATTTGATTTTGCGGGCTCTGTATCGCAGCAATTGCGTTTTCTGTTTACAGCAAGAGTCATAACAAATCGTATTTTCCTTCTTCGCGTCATCTTTTCGCATTCCATATTCGTACAGAAAAAACGGAAGCTGTCAATAGACTTGCGACATCTTTTCCTGAAGACTGAGCAACATTCTGCCGCTCGCGTACGATATCAACCATTGTAGCGCCCGTTTAGTCCCGTTCAGAATCCTCCACTCTGCCGTCTATAGCTCCTTGCGACCGCAACCAGGGCGTCAATGAAATGTCCGGATCCACCTCCAGCGAGGCTCCGTGAAACCCACGCCGGCCCCGCAGGCGGACCTCCAAGACACCATCGGTCGGTAGCAACCCCGAGAACCCACAAATCGAGCGGTCCGGCCGGCCAGAAGCCATCCTGCGTATCCCCAGATCTTGGGAAGTCTCTTGACGTAGGCTATCTGAATGCCGGCCTTTCTACTTTCCAACTGCCCAGTTTTTCGGTAGGAGGTAAAACCCTTGACAAGCAGATTGGAGTAGGGTATTAATACAGACTGACGCGTCAGTTTGTTTTAATATCAACCTGCAGAGCTGGATAGGGTTTGTTCCCCACTGCTCGAAATAATTAGACATTATTCAGGCAGTAAACGGTGCGTCCTCCCTTATACTGGCGAAGAAGAACCGCATGCTGAGTACTATCGCTGAAGAAAGGAACACCCTTGCTATGATCCGAAAGCTGCCCATGTTTTCTGCAGGATGCATCTTCCTGTGGCTCCCCAATCCAAAATTCAGTGCAACTACTGTGTGCGAGAGTTCGACTGTGTCAATGAAAGTCGACCGGGTATTACTAGTAAGGTTTTAGGAGGGGATTTCCAGAATTTATTTCATGCCCTAGTACACATGGCCTTCTTGTGCCCGAGAAGATGGATACGCTTGCTGATCTCAACGTCAGCAACCGTACCAGACAAGAGAAAGGGGGCCACCTCATCTCCAACTGAGGAGATGATTCCTTCAGCATATCGGAAGCGAAAAGGAGATGCACCATGACCGAAGACCTCTATACCCGGCTGCGCGAGTATATGAACAACCTCCCGGGAGGGTATCCTGCCACAGACACTGGCGTCGAGATTCGCATTCTAAAGAAACTGTTCACGCCCGAGGATGCTGATCTCATCCTGAAGTTGAATCATGAAGCGGAAGAGGTCCCTGTCATCGCGGCGCGGATCGGCATGGACCCCGCCACGACCGCGGAACGACTCGAGGACATGGCCAAGAGAGGCCTGATCTTTCGAATTCGCGAGGGGGACAGGGTAGCGTACCGCCCCATCTCCTTCCTGGTGGGGATCTACGAGTTTCAGCTCGACCGGCTGGACCGGGAGATCGTGGAGATGGCGGAGGAGTACATGCCCCATCTCGGCCTGAGCTTCGCTCACCTTGAAAATCAACAACAGCGCATAGCCCCGGTGGATTCGGCCATTCAGGACTTGCCGTCCGTGGAGACATACAATCGGATCCGGGACCTTGTGAAAGAGCAGGAGTTGATCGCCATGACGCCCTGCATCTGCCGCAGGAAGCAAGGTATCCTGGACAATCCCTGCGACCGGCCGGAGGACCTCTGCTTCTCCTTCGGGCAGTTCGGTCAGTATATTCTTGACAACGAGATGGGAAGGAGGATCAGCAAGGAGGAAGCTCTCAAGTTCCTCGACCTCGCCGAGGAGTCAGCCCTCGTTCTTCAGCCAAGCAACACGCAGGAGCTGTCCTTTGTCTGCTGCTGCTGTGGCTGTTGTTGCGGTGTTCTGCAGGGGCTCAAGCAACTCCCGAATCCCGCAGACTTCTGCCGATCCTACTACCTGGCCAAAATCGACCCGGACAGCTGCACGGCTTGCGGCGACTGCATGCAACGCTGCCAGGTGGACGCCATCAAGGAGGGGGATGTCATGGAGGTCGAACCGGCCCGGTGCATCGGATGTGGGCTCTGTGTGTCGACATGCCCCACGGAAGCGATCGAGCTTGTTGCAAAGGAAGATCTTAAGACTCCCCCAAAAGACTTCGACGAGTTACTCGGGAGTCTGGCGCAAGAGCGTGGAGTCGGTTGAACGGGTTTTCTGCCTTTCATATCCACCACAGGATCCATGACCCACTTATCGCTCCATACCGTTCGGGCCTTCGGTAGCGGACGCCACCTACCATGCCGCCTGCTGACTCCTGTTGCGCGTTATGGAACCTTGCGATTCCACCGGTCCCGGATTGGGACGGCGGTGGACCCCATCGGTCGGACAGTGCTGTACATGTCAAGCTTCATGAGCGTGTTGGCAGGCCCGGAATTTATCCTTGATTAGTTAAGGACTGAAGAATGGGTTCAAAGCACCTACCCGAGGCCGAGAGAAGAGAGCAGATACTTAAGACTGCCCGTCATTTTTTTGAAGCAAAGGGCTATCACGAGACCAGAATAGACGACATTGCGGCGGCGGCTAAATTGAGCAAAGGCAGTATCTATCGCTTCTTTGACTCAAAAAGCGCGCTATTTGTAGCTCTTGCTGACTATCTAACAAGCGAATTTGAAAAAGAAGTGGATAATCTAATAGAAGATTATGGCAATCAGCCCAAGAAACTAATAATAGCGATCTATGAGGCCTTGTTTACGCTTCTGGGAGGGAAGAACAGTCCTTTTAGAGTTGCTGTTAGATTCGCTCTTGCGGCAGGCGAAGACAAGGAACTACGTAGGATAGGAGAGCGTTTCTACAAGAGATGGATAGAAAAGATTGAGACCATTACTAAAGCAGGTCTTGAGAAAGCGGAGTTTGTCAATGTCGGGCCAAGAGCCACGGCATTGATATTCGTACTCCTACTTGACGGAATCATTCTGCACGAACTTGTCAGGGGCCGTGACCCAGTGATAGAAGACGCTAGCATCGCGATAGAACAATTGCTACGTCTGATCTGCAAATGATCCTCGATCCGGTGACTCTTCCTTCAGCAAGCAATTCCAAAGATGCATGAGTTTCCTCTGCAGACATCAATAGCAGGCACCCTACAAACGCCAGTCTTCTTCTCCAAGGGCACTACTCGGTGTAGTTTGCTCTCAGGTCTTTCTTCAGTATTTTGCCTGTTAACAGACGGGGCAAGGCGTCGGTAAACTCTACCTTTTTCGGGACTTTGTATTTTGCCAGCCTGTTCTTACAAAACTCGATTACTTCCGCTTCGCTCAGTTTTGTGCCCGGTTTGGCCACGACAATCGCAAGGCCGACTTCTCCCCATCTTTCATCCGGTATCCCGATGACCCCCACATCCGCCACTTTTTCGAACGACATGAGGACGTCTTCCACTTCAGCGGGATAGACGTTTTCACCACCGCTGATATACATGTCTTTGCGGCGGTCTACGAGGAAAAGGTACCCCTCTTCGTCAAAATATCCCACATCACCGGTGTATAGCCAATCGCCGATGAAGCTTTCGGTCGTCTCTTCAGGCCGTTTCCAGTATTCTTTCATAACGTTGGGGCCTTTTACCAGGATCTCTCCCTTTTCGCCGGCGGCAACATCCTGGTTGTCCAGATCGACTATCCTGACGTCGGTGTGCAGCACCGGTTTTCCGCATGATCCAACCTTGCGCAAGGCGTCTTCAGATCTCAAAGCGGTAATGGCCGTGGCGGTTTCCGTCATGCCATAGCCCTGGTTGAACTTCACGCCTTTCTTCAGGTAGGTCTGTATCAATGACTTGGGACACGGAGAACCGCCGACCATGAAGAAGCGTATGCTTGACAGGTCCGTCTTCTCAAATTCAGGCGTTTGACTCATCATCAGAAACATGACCGGTACGCCGAACATGTTGGTGATTCTTTCTTCTTCAATAATCTTAAGAATTCCCGCCGGATCAAAAAAGCGTTGAATAACATACCGGCTTCCGGCGTAAAGGCTCGGCGTCGCCGATGCGTTCAAGGCTGCGATATGAAATAGCGGGGCGCAACAGACAGCGGAATCTTCCGAGGAGAATGAATACATATTCATGGCGTTCACGGCGTTCCATTGCGTGTTGCCCTGGAGGATGACCGCGCCCTTCGGTCTACCGGTCGTGCCCGACGTATACATGATTACATGAGGATCGTCCAAAGTCGGTTCCTCCGCCGGTTGAGGCTCCTCTTCGGATTTGTCCGAAACCCATTCTTCGAATTCGGGATCGTCCGGCATACCGCCGGTCGCTTCACAGATGTACCGTTTAACGGTGGGTGATTTCCCTCTCAGTTCCTCGACCAGGGATGTGAATTCGGGGGAATAAATCAGAACGCCGGGTTCCGAATCATTGATGATGTAATCGAGCTCGGGAGCGGCCAATCTGAAATTCAAGGGGACCAGAACGGCCCCGATCTTTGAAAGGGCAAACAAAGCCTCCAGAAACACGTTGCTGTTTCCCAATAGTACGGAAACTCTGTCTCCTTTTCGAATACCGGCTTCCAAGAATCCGTTGGCGGCCCTATTGATTCTTGAGTTGAATTCCTTCCTGGTCAGTTCAAGATCGCCGTACTTGACGCTTGATTCGCTGGGGTATCGTTGTGCCCACCTGGTGGACCATTCACCGATGTTCATATTTATCTCTACCTTTTGTTTCTTTTTGGACATCCCTTTCCGGGACGTAGATAAAGTACAGACGCTGTACATTACAATTCTGAGAGGTTCGATCTTGGAGTGCCTTTCGGTCTTATGCTTGGACTCTCCACGCAATTTGGGCACATCCATTCATTGCCTCTGCACTGCCATCGAGACAATCTAGCAACTTTCCGAAGAAGGCCCACATCGACATTTTCCATCTTGCGAGTGCAATTCTGACCATCACACTCGATGTAGCAGAACGAACCCATAGTACGGACCAAGCCCATATTGAAACCCCATTGGCACCGATGATCTGGATCTTTCAACCTAGAATGTATTTGTTTCAAGCCTGACTTCCAAAGCCCAATTGGATGATCCCGTAAAGGATGGTAACCGCGAGAAGGGCCGAGAAGAGAACGAGGAGTCCTCGCAGAAGTCCCCACCAATCAATTGGGAACTTGCCAAGCTGGTTGGACAGTGTTTCTATAGACTGCCTTACCCAATATTCTAAGTACATGGTCTACTTAACCTCCCACCTTGATCAACCGCAGGACCAGCCATTCGATGGACAGCATCACACCCTTGCCTCGGCGGCTCACGGTCTCTTAAGCCTCCGGCAAGGCCGGAGGCTTGGTGCCTCTGAATCATGAAACACGGCACTTCTTCGAGACGGCGCTACTTGCAGAATTTCTGGAATCCGGCCAGGGAGAAGTCATTCAGGTCTAGTACGGCGTTGCATGTGATCACGGCGTCCTGATTCACCTCCGAGATGATGGTGGCATGATTCCTCCGCGAATCTATGATCAGACTATCCGCCCAGCCCGTGAACTTTACCTTTTCGTCATCGCTCTTGTACACCGCTGTGGTGACGGACAATAACTTCCAGAAATTGTCCGTTCGGTCATTTATCGTTTTGTACGCTGGGCCCCAGATGTCGTCTACAACCCAGATATACTGTATTCCGTAATTGTAGTACTGGTCCTTCGCCTTGGCCTTTAGCACCCATACCGGAAGCTTCACATAAGTCGTATTGAGGGGTGCCCACGGAGCCCCCTGCCACTCCTTGTCATGAAAACCATAGCGCACTGGGCGGTCGCATAACGTTGTCCACTCGCCCTTTTCTGATATGTTTAGCCCCATGGGTTCAGTACTCGCAAAAGGAATCAGGGCCTCCTTCTTCTCGATCAACTCCCATTCGAAATAAGGGATTTTTCCGCCATAAGCAAGGATGTCATCCAGTGCAAAATCGGAACCCACGACGCCATCGGAACGGGCGGCCGGGGTTGTCCGTCGCGTCCGGCGAATGGCAGGCAGATAGCCGAAAGTCACATCCTGCTCGGCGGAGAAATAACGCCACATCAATGTAGACGTGCCGGCTAAATCATACGGCGCACGAACCGACGAGATGGAGTATCGCTCTATGCCCTTTGGGTTCTCGTGTTTTCTGGCTCCCGGGAATCCTGTCAAGGCGGCATCCTCGTAAAGGATCTCTATCTCCCGCTCAAAGCCTGTATCACGGCCAATCCACCAGGTGAAATCTGTGAGCCTCTTGAAGCCCAGGATGTAGGTCACGTATTGTTTATTGTATATGATCTTGATCGCTGCCTTGGGGTCGTTCGGGTCGATCTTGGGGAAGGGAAACCCCATGAGCAGTTTGGCAATCTTGCCCGTTTCCGCTTCGACAACGATATTCTCTGCATCCAGTTCGTACTTGCCTACATTCCCTGTACGACCCTCTATGACATAGGAGGGGGTGTATTCCGTTATGTCGTAGTTGAGTTCGCCTACTGGGAGGGTGATTTCGCCCTTCTTCACCCAGTCGAGGAGAGCGTCGGGCACGAGCCCCTCGGCCTTCTTCCAGTTCGTCTTGTCGATGATCTCTACAGACGGCTCATCAGCCGAGAGATCCGCACCGACTCCCCAAAAAAGGCCGATCATCAGGATGGATATACCGAAGGTTTTCAGGTCTGCCATTTGTTTGTTTCCTCCTAGAAAAGTTTCTTGGTCTAGTTCAGCAGGTAGCTCAAGCTGAAGCTGATCTGGTCCCGGTCCCGAAAGATGCCCATACCGGTGAAATTGCCCGTGATCGCGCTGTACTGGATCATGAGCCGGAAGGGCTCGCGAAGCAGGCTCACCGAGGGCTGGATCAACCATGCCCCACGAACGTCATAGCCCAGCACCATCTGCGGCGTAACCTTCCCGTTGAGGTAGGTCGAGTTCACCAACATCGTGAACTGGCCCTCTACCTCTTTTACTGCCGCATAACTGAAATCCGGATACATCGGGACTGACTGCATCATCCGCGAATCGTAGTCAGGCACCCACTGAGCAAAATACTGCAGCGATACCACAAAAGTCTGGGACTTGTTCAGGGGCCGGATCCACACATTCTTGTCCAGGCCGATCATAGCCCTCAGGAAGTCCTTCTCCGGGATCTGGCCGGTCTGGGGAATCCCCGGTATGCCGGGAATCGGAACCGGCAGCGGCGCGAGCGGGGTATTGATCTCCGGGATGAAGACCGCCTCGCTCCAGAACCAGGCCGCCTCGGCCCGGACCACCGTGTCCGTCCAGGACTCCCAGAAACTCATCGATGCCCCTGTGATCTGGATGTCATCAAAGTGCAATTCCTGGTAGGTCGTCCCGATGGGCGCCGGATCGGGTTCGACCACAAAAAGCGGAGTCGGCAGGTCCATGAACGTCTTGTAATGGGCCACCGAAAGGTTCATTCCCCAGAGCATGGCCATCACCCGCACCCCCCAGCGGCTGTTCGACATGGTCTTGGCCGGATAGAGGGTCCGTTGCTGCAACATCGGCGACGGGGGCGGGAGCGGAATCGAATAGGCCGTCCCGTAAGGGGACAGCGGCGAGACGTGAGCGTCCCAGTTGCCGGGCACCCAGAAGCCCTCCACGGTGAACGAGTCGATCGGGCCCAGCACCCCGAAATTGTAGCTCCCACGGAGCATCCAGAGCGGAATCCGCCGGTCGTCAAGATCCTCGAAGAAGCCCCCAAAGGTGCCGTCCAGGGGATTGATCTGGTCCAAGAGCCGGAACACGTCCGTCTCGCCCCATGCCAGGTTCTGCTTGCCAAATCGGAAGAACGCCGGTCCCCGGGAAAGGTCGACATAGAACGCCCACAGGTCGTACTGGTGGCCAAAGCTGGTGATGTTCTCCTTGTCTCGATCCTTGACGTCTCGAAAGGCCTGTGGGCCAAAGTCATAAATCCCGTCATACATGAAACGGCCCACCAGGTGGTACTTGGCCGACAATTCGAGCCACTCCAGGGGCTTCAAGATGTCGACCTGCCCCTGAAGCTTCTTCAGATCGTGGTTGATCTCCAGATATGCGATGTTCCGCCACTGCACCAGGTTGCCCACAGAGATCGGAGGAGCCGTGAACCCCTCGGAATCCTGCAGCCGGATCGAGACTCGACTCTGGACTTTGCCGGTAACCTCGAACGTCCGGTCAGCATCGATGTAGACCGCACGTGCAGAGCCGGCCAACCCTGCGATCACAAGGGCACAACACAATGTTCCTAAAACATGCGTTCTCATTCCCATCTTCTCCCCCCATACTTCGTTTCTGCAACGACGTCGCGACCCATGAATCCCTACTCGCTTCCCACTATGACCGCAGCTGCCACAGGCTTCTCTCTGTTATCGAAGACAGGGGCAGCCATCCCGTGCACGTCCAGTTCGCCCTGGTCAAACGCAACCCCCCGATCTCCTTCAATTGCCCCTTGAGAACTGTTTGCAGCAGTAACGCCAATACCCTGCCCTTTCCCTTACTCACGGCCCGAGTGAATCATTAGCGCAACCAGTAGCTGGTGAAGTCATGAAACCCGAACAGCAGTAGTCGAGGGCGCACTATCTCCGGCCTCAGTCATGTCTAATGAGTTCGAACAGTGGGGAACAGATCCTATCCGGCTTTTCCGGTTGAAACAAAAATACTGACTCGTCAGTCTTTTTTACTCTGTTGGAATTCGTCTGTCAAGGTCTTTCTTTCCCATTGTAGTAAGCGCGTAAAGTGACTGCTCGGCTTAGCGCATGAAATGTCCGCTTTTGCGGTCCGGAGCGATACAAGCGGTGTCGGAAAGGAGAGACACCGATGAGAGCCTGTATCCTCCGGCAGCAGTGGAGCAGGCCATGAGCGGCGGGATCACGTGGATACGGGTCGCCACAAGGTTCAACGTCCTCTCCGCCTGATGGGTATCTCCCCTGAAGGTAGCATTTCCCGTAATCTTCGTTTCAGCACCTTTCCCCCTGGATTTCGGGGCAACTCCTCTAAGAAAGTCACCGAAGCAGGGACCTTGTAATCGGCAATTTGTCTCTCACAGTGTAGAATAATTTCCTCCTCCGAAGGTTCCAAGCCTGGCATAGGCACCACAAACGCATGCACAACCTCACCGAAAATAGTATGAGATCTCGGTACAACCGCCGCCTCCAGTACCTTCGGGTTGGTCTGCAGCGCAGACTCCACCTCAATAGAGTAGACATTTTCGCCGCCTCTATTGATCATATCCTTCTTCCGATCGACAATATAAACATAGCCCTCCTCATCGATACGTGCGTAGTCCCCGGTGCGAAGCCATCCCTCTCCCAGGTTCTTGGCGGTGGCTTCCGGTTTCTTCCAGTAGGTTCTCACCACGTTGGGGCCTTTAACCCACAATTCTCCCACTTGACCTGTATTCACATTGTCGCCGTTCTTACCTACGATACGGAGTTGTATGCCGCTTACAGGTAGTCCTACAGATGATCCCTTCCGAACTGCATCACAGGGCGGCATTGTGGTGGCAAGAGAACTCGTCTCAGTGAGGCCATAGGCATTGATGAGATTGACTCCCAATCTTGTGTGCAAGGCTCTTATTGTATCCGGTGCCATAGATGCACCCCCATATGACAGAGTGTGTAGAGAGGAAATATCGACACTCTCAAGGTCGGGGTTGGTCAACATAAGGGTGTATATGGTGGGAACTGCGATCATGGTAGTTACTTTGTGCGTAGCCAAGAGATTGATCATCTCGGCAGTTTTGTAATCACGCATGATGACCGTTGTGCCTCCCACATAAAAGAATGCCAACAGTTGGGTATTCAGCCCAGTAACATGAAAAAGCGGCACGACAATAAGGGTGGTGTCATCTTCCCGATAACCCATATGTGCCCCGCAATTTCGGACGTTCGTAAAGATGTTAAGGTTCGTCATGACTGCGCCCTTGGGCAGGCCGGTAGTGCCGGATGTATACATAATGCAGGCAGGATCATCATAGCTAATGCTTGGAGGAGATAACACTTGTGAGCAAGGATCAATCATATCTGCAAAATATTCCGCATGCTCTTTGCGCTCCTCGCCGGCATAGATTAGGGTCAGCGGATGGTCCAACCCGTCCCTAAAGGATAGGTATGTATCCCAAAATGGATGCCCTATGATGAGAGTGTGAGGATCGGCATCGTTGATGATGTATTGGAACTCCTTAGCCGCCAACCGGTTGTTCAAAGGAACAACGATGGCTCCCAACCGCATGATCGCAAAATAAGCAATGCAGAATTCGATGCAGTTGGGAAAGAGTAAGGCTATTCGGTCACCCTTGGTCACCCCTAGCTCAGCAAGCCTCGCGGAAAAGGCCTTTACTCCGCTGTCGATCTGGGCAAAAGTCAGCTTTGCTTCCCCCTCGATCAATGCAGTCTTGTCTGGCAGCCGCCCAGCTGTGTACTCCAGAATTTCATGCACTAGCATTCTACCCTCCTACCAGGCGGTCCAGCCACCGTCTATGTAGATGATTTGTCCGGTAATAAAGTCAGATGCAGGGGCAGATAGAAAGATAACGATGCCTTCAATCTCTGACGGGTAACCCCAGCGTCCCATGGGTGTTCGCTCATTGATGAACTCAAAACGCTCCCTGTCTCTTCTGATCTGAGTCACTAGCTCAGTCTCGAAATAGGTAGGGCCAATGGCGTTAACCCTTACGCCTTGCTTGGCCCATTCCAAGGCCATGACCTTGGTTAATTGGTTTACGCCTCCTTTCGAGCAAGCGTATGCTAACTGCATCGGCAATGCCACTGTCCCGAAAATGGATCCCATATTGACCACCTTGCCATATCCTCGTTCCAGCATCTGGGGCACTACCGCTTGAGCCACCAGGAAATAGCCTTTTAGGTTTGTATCGAGAACCCGGTCCCACTGTTCCTCTGAGAATTCCAATGTCGGTACTCGGTGGTTTACACCCGCATTGTTTATTAGAATATCAATCTTTCCGAAATGCTCTATTACCTGGTCTACACCCCTGCGGATCTTCTCCCTAGAAAGAACGTCCAACTCAAATCCCTTCACGCTGCAACCCCGGGCATGTAAGTCACCGGATACACGCTCCATGTCTCCTTGACTCCGCCCACATATCGCCACGGCTGCCCCTGCCTTTGCCAAGGCTTTGGCAGCCGCTTCACCCAGGCCTCTCGTCCCCCCTGTCACCATGGCAACTTTGCCTGTGAGGTCGAACAGATCACACTTCATTTGTAGTTCTCCGCCTATTCATCTTTAAGCTGTCTTCTACAATTTCGCAACCACTTACTTTCTTTCCTTTCTGTATCTTTAGGACCGCCTTTTAGAGTCGTAGAGAGCTTTGCCTCTTCCTCCAGTCTTTTCCATCCTTGCCTGTTAAGAGCTCTAAGCTTTCTAAGCCTTTCTCACTCATGAAAGAGTCGGCGACCCTACTCTTGTCAGCCACATCCTTGGTGTCGGTGAAACAGGGGCTGTGGATAGAAGTTGTCAGTCCCATAGAATTGCTGACTGTCTTCAGGACGAGGGCAAAGGTCCTGGCTGTCGTACTAAGACAAGCACTGAATAGATCAGCACAAGAAAAGTTTAATCAAAACCGGCAGTATCGTCTTTCGGGCTTCATATCCTTTTGCTTATTCACTGGCCTTGGAGAGGGCCAAGAGTCCCTCCTCCATGATAGCAAGACCTTGCTCCAATTGTTCATCCGAAATCACAAAAGGTGTCAGAACTCGAATGACATTGCTGTAGATGCCGCAAGCGCAGATCACCAAACCATTTTCATAGCAGAAATCAACGAGTTCTTTGGCTTCAGCCGCTGCGGGTTCTCGATTCTCTTTCTTGACGAGTTCCAGGCCCAACATAGCGCCCAGACCTCTGATTTCTCCGGCTATCCTGAATTGTCGTTGCCACTTTTCAAACCGTTCCTTCAGTCTTTGACCCAAAACCACTGCTTTTAGAATCATATCCTCTTCCTCGAATACTTCCAGGACAGCCAATGCAGCACGACATGAAACCGGGTTTCCGCCGTACGTTCCTCCCAGACCCCAGGAGTGGACGGAGTCCATGATTTCTTGTTTGCCGATGACTGCTGACAGCGGCATGCCGGCTGCTAAGCTCTTTGCGATAACAATCAGATCGGGCTCAACATCCCAGTGCTCAATGGCAAACATCTTTCCGGTTCGACCCATACCAGTCTGAATCTCGTCTACCACAAAGAGAATGCCATAGTCCTGACAGATCTTAGCCAACTCCTGAAAATAACCAGGCGGTGGCACAATGAAGCCGCCTTCTCCCTGAACCGGCTCAGCAACAACCGCTGCAACCGCTTCAGGATTTACCTGTTTAATGAAGAAATCGTGAAGTTTGTCGGGTCCCACAACATCGCCGAAAGGCATCCTGTAAACTTCTGGTGCAAAGGGACCAAACCCGAACTTGTAGGGCTTGACTTTACTGGTCATCGTCATGGTCAGAAGCGTGCGGCCATGATACGCATTCTCGAAAACAATGATTGCGGGTCTTTTGGTATAGTAGCGGGCAATCTTAACGGCATTTTCAATTGCTTCCGCACCGGAGTTCAGGAAGATCGCCTTTTTGGGAAAGTTACCTGGCGTAACCAGACAGAGTCTCTCTGCCAGCGTTACCGCTGATTCATACGGATTTAGCATAAAGCAGCTATGTGTGAATTTCTCCGCCTGATCCCTTATCGCAGCGATCACCTTTGGATGACTGTGCCCGATGTTCATGACCGCCAGGCCACCGGCGAAATCGATGTATTCCCTGCCGTCAACATTCTTTAGGATAGCCCCTTTGGCGGACTCTACAAATAGAGGGTTGGCATTTCCAACACCTTTAGATATGATTCGGTTTCTCTGTTCATGCAAAACTTCATTCTTTGATTGAAGGGTCATAGACCTACTCCTGTTTAGCAAACGATTCTATTGCACGCCGCGCACGATGTATGTGCAAACCACTCTTTCAGTTGTTTAGTCTTAGAATCCGACATTGATCTAATCAGAGCCGTGGGTTATGGAATCTGGCTAAATAGCCATTCGTGGACAGGAACCAGAATAAGCGCCGGCCAGGACCCGTATCGGGTGAATCATCCGATTGCCGCTCTGATCGGTGTATCGTGCAATCTGGATCTGGCATCCGGCGCAATCTGTGGAAATCAGTTGAGGGTTAACCTTTATTATCTCTTCAAACAACTGGGTGCCGACTTTCTCTGAAAGCTCGCTTCGCTGCCTGGATTCCAGGGCCCATGTGCCCCCCATGCCGCAGCAGCCGCGTTCGACATGTCGCAACTCGACTCCCGGAATCAATGAGAGCATATCCGCGGATGCGGTCGACAGCTGTTGAGATCGCAGGTGGCAAGGCGTGTGATAGGCTACACGGAGCGACATTCTCTTGAACTCGACGCTCAGTTCGCCTCTCTTATGGAGATCCAGAAGGTAGGTGCTGATGAGGCTTGTCTTCTCGGCTACCAATCTTGCTGATTCGGTTTCCAGCAAGACGGGGAAGACCTCCTTAAGGGCATAGCCGCAAGTGGGGCAACTATAGACGATATCGAATCCCCGCGCCGCAAAGACCGCGAGTGTGTCGGTCAGCCTGGCCGCCCTCTTGCGGGCTTTAGCGAGGTCTCCGGAGCGCAAAAGGGGGAAACTGCAGCATATGAGCTCCGGCACTTCGACCTTGAAGCCGTTTTTCTCGAGCACATCGACGACGGCCGTTCCCGTCTCATGTTCGAGGTAATTCACAAAACAGCCATGATAGTATACTACGGTATTGTCCATTGTTTCAGCCCAACTTGTCTCTTCTTGCGGCCATGAACCCGCTGGCTGAAAGTTCGATGCCGAATATTGGGGACCCACGCGTCTCTTTGAAATCCGAACATCCTCTCCATCGTTGTCCTAACCAGTTTGTTTCCGAGAAAGAGGTTCGCCAGCGAACTGTAACGGCTGGCCGTGGACATAAAAAGCCAGCCGTCGTGGAGCATCCTGTTTCTCATCAGTCTAGGCCACTTTTTCAGCCCTCTCCCCCTCGCCACCGCTACCAGGCGGGCAATATCAATATCGAGGGGACATTTCAGGCGGCACATGCCGCACCCCGTGCACAGCTCGATCGATCCATTGCTCTCGGTCAGGAACGAATAGAGATATTGCCTGGGGTAACTGACGGAGTCGGGACTGAAATACTGATGGGTCGGACAATGCTCAGCGCAGGCCCGGCAACTGATGCAGGTGAGAAGCTCAGCGAAACAGTCGTCCGTAGCGATTTCGCTTCTCCCGTTGTCGAGGAGAATTATGTGGATTTCCGGAGGCAAATCCTCCCACGGAAGACTCTCAAGTTCCATGGCCTCCCGGGATTCGCCCGGGCACTTCAGGTCTATGATTACGCTCTCGAGGCCAAAAACGCCCATGGACTTTGTTTGAAAGAGGGCGTCCTCCCTGCTGCTGACGATCTTCTCGATCCCGACTATAAGAATCAATTGGCGTGCTTCCTGCAGCATTGCGCCGACGTTCGCGATGTGCTGCAAGAAATAGAGCGAACCGTCTTCGGCTGCTGCCGCGGTCACTCCCAACAAGGCCGTATAATCCTTCCGGCCCTCGGTCGTGCCTAGGTTTTCGACCGCAAATGACTCATATGCTGATTCGGCAGGCACAAGCGGGAGCTGCCATTGATGGTTCAGTATCTTCTCGGCATCCTCTCCCCGCGGGTACCCGGCGAGGTACGTGTTGATCAACCTGTAGCCGCTTCTCTGGAGCAGGGGCGTTAGTTCTCCAATGACACTCGCCCTGCTAACGGCCAGGATCTTGTTTTGCCCGCCAACTTTTTTTATGTAGGCCACCGCCTCAGATGCGTCATCGGCCGAGAATATCCCGGCTCCCTCATTCTCGGATGCCCGCCGGACAAACTGTTCTCTGAGGGAGTCCATGTCGACGAGGGCATCCTTTCTTATGCGTCTCAGCCGGGAAAGGGCCTGATCAAGGTCGAATTGCTCGACCCGTCCTGTCGCCAGGCTTGCATAATGCTGCTGTTTGTTCCTGGCGTCCAAGCCGACTACTACCACATTCGTACAGTCATGACCCCCATTTCCATCCCATCTACTCATCCGGCTCACCGAAGCACTTCTCCCCCTCAACATTCGCCTTTGTTTCGATCACTATTGGTTCTCTCAAACCATCTCAGGAGCTTCCCAGGTTACAGCTAACCCATTCAATGATGAGAGCCTACTCTTTGTGTAATACTTCCTCTCTGCTCACAGAGTTGAGATGCCTTTCCAGGGCGGACCTGCCTAACCTCATGCTGACCTCCTCGCCCTCCAGGTATTGAACCGTGCCGGTGGGACAGAACTCGACGCATGCCGGATCGCCCTCGCAGTGGCTGCACGTGAACGAACGGCCAGCCAACCTGTCCACGGCAATCGCGCCGAACGGGCACGCATACACACAGGCGCTGCAAGCGATGCACTTGTCCTCGTCTATGCGTCTGGCTCCGGTAGCACGGTCGTCTGATATCGCACCCATCGGACAGACGGCCTTGCAGGCGGGTTCCCCGCACTTCATGCAGACGACGGGAAAGAACAGACTCTCTGTTTCTTCTCCGATCTTGACTATGCGTATCCTTGCCTTCACCGGGTTGCTCTCTCCGTGGTTGAAGATCGAGCAGGCGAGTTCGCATATGCGACACCCGGTGCATCTATCATAATCGATGGCTATCACACGGTCTGTCACTTGGTTGCCTCCTCATTGATCTGTTTCTTCTGCCCATCTTCTTCTTTCACACCGGCGGGGGGCTTGCGTAGTCTTTTCAAGTCTTCGGCCACCGCGTCGAGCCCGAATTCCTTGAGTTTCTCCTCGGTAGGCGTGCCGGTTTCAAGATCCCATCCTCTCAGGGTATAGTAATCGTCTTTCAACTTTTCCAGGGTCTCTAATTCCAGCACCATCCCCTTCGCGCTCCCTTTTTCTGCCGGCTTGTGGAACCTCTGGGGAAATTTCTCGATCTCGCGTGTCAGGCCTTCCATGGACTCGTATGCCCGTTCCAGGTTCCTCACCTTGATGGCATATTCAAAAAGGTCTTCAGGGCTGATTTCCACGCCCAAGCCCGCAGAAAGGATCTTCGCATGGTACTCCGGAACATACGGACATGTTATCCACGGAGTCGTGAATTTACAGGTGCTCAACATGTCGGTGATGACTACCATGTCTTCCCCATGAGCAAAAAGGGCCGCCTTTCCTCCGGTCTCGAGGGCGGCGGTCGCTTTTTCGACATCTATATCCGCACCCGTATACTTCGCATACTCCTCCAGCAACGCCTTGCGGATTTTCGCCTTCTCGGGTTCCATTGCTATCCACAATTCCGCCAAGGCGCTGAGAGACTTCATCGTTTCTCCTCGCGCACCCGCGACAAAGGCCAGAGCCGATGCCCGGAGAAGGGGCACCCAATCGGGCGACAGCTCCTCGGACATCGGCATCCCCTTCACCTGGTTGGCATATTCCACGGAACCGCGGCCGATCTTCTCAGCAGCGTGCAAGATGCCTTCCGCCAAAACATCGCCGATGCCCTCTCGGAATGTTATCTTGTCGAGCATGGAACGCATCGCTTGCGGACTGCCCCACTCCATAGCTATACCGTCGGTATCTTCCGCCCTGATGACGCCTTCTTCGTGCAGCTCCATCAACCATCTTATGTTTTCCGATACCGAGATGCAGTCAATTCCGTACCGCTGGCTCAAGATGCCGCACTCCAGAGATGCGGCGCTGTCAAAGCACTTAACGTTGTTGACCCATTCCGCGTATATATGGCAGGAAATGGCGCCGCTGCCGCCTTTGCCAAGCTCCTTCACCTGATAGCTGTCCATGCATTGTACGGGGCAGCCGAGGCACCCCGAACGCTTCGGCTTGAATTTCTCGTATATAGCGTGTGCCCGCGGCTGGGGCCCGCGGAACTCGCCTCCCCCTCCCTGCTCTTCTAATTGGTCTTGGAATTTCGATAAGCCCTCTTCGGAATACATCTTGAGCAACGGATCCTCTAGCAGCACCCGCTCAAGCTCGCCCGAAACCGCAAGGAATTCTACGGGGTCGGCAAGCTTGATACCCCCGGTTCCGCGCACTACAATGGCCTTCAGGTTCTTCGAACCCATCACCGCTCCGGTGCCCGTGCGCCCGGCTCCGTGTCCAAGTCCATGCTGCACGGTCGCGAAGCGAACGAGGTTCTCACCGGCGGGGCCGATGCACGCCACCTTCGCCTCGGGGTTTCCGACCTCCTTACGCAGAAGGTCCTGGGTTTCATAAGAATCCTTGCCCCATACGCCGGATGCGTCTCTAATCTCGACCTGATCATTGTTGCACCAGATATAGACGGGTTTCTCGGCCTTGCCCTTCACCACGACGTGGTCGTAACCCGCGTACTTCAGCTCGCCGCCGAAGGACCCGCCGAAGTTCGTGCTCGCCAGCAAACCGGTTTCAGGTGACTTGGCCGTAACTTCGGTTCGGCCGGTAAAGACCGATGTTCCCCCCAGCGGGCCGACACCGAAGACGAGCACATTGCCGGGCGCGAGCGCTTCCACCCCTGGGGAGATATTGTCGTAGAGAAGTTTTATGTTGATACCCCGTCCTCCCAGGAAAGCCCTGGAATACGAGCTCGTCGGCTCGCTGGTGATCTTGCCCGAACTTAGATCAACCTTCAGAATGTTCCCTGCATATAGATTCGACATTGCCACAACTCCTAATTCATGAAAGTCACGCAAAACTCGGAATACTCAATGGTCGTACATTCCACCTTTCATTGAAGCCTCTATTGAAGCCTTTCTGAAGCTTTCCTACTTAAACGGTGAGCTCTTTCATTTCGCATTTTTACCCTTTCTGTCAGGAGCTATACACGCCGACTTCACTCATTCCGCATAAACCTCTAATCGAATTCTCAAGTATCTTGGACGGCAATCTCCTCAGACTATTCTTCTAGGAGGGGCAAAGCCTGTGCTGCGACTTCCAGACCATAGTTGACGGATGCCACTGGCACTTTGCCACCCACGCCTTCTATAATCTTCGCGTTGCCAACAGGTCCAAAGGCCCCACAGAGCTCAATGAGTTGTATACCCTCTTCTTCTACGAGCCTTTTTGCAGTACCTACTGCCTCATCAAGGTTTCTGTTGCCAACCATTGTGATGCTTACAGTCGCTGTTTCCAGCACTACCTTGTGCTTTTCAGCCTCCATGTCCGGCCAAACAACAAGATGGGCTATTCTAAGCATGATGAACTTACCTCCTTCTTCTTAGGGTTGTAACGTTAGCCTGAATAATCATTGATCAGGTGGTGTGAGGATGCCGGCCTCAATGAGTTTCCCTGCTACCTCTATCTGCAGCTCTTTCCGTTCTTCAAGAAGATACGTTTTCTCCAAGTGTAGATTCTTGGGGTATTCAGGCCATCGTTCATAGATCTGTTTCCACAAGCTTGATCGCATGTTTGCCTGCATTAATGGAGCGGCCGAGAACACACGAAATTCTCGAAGCCTCTTCAAGTTTATTTCTGCAGGCACATAACCCTCGTTCGGGTGACCGGCTTTGCGAACTATTTGCCCTAGATAATCTACGATCATTGACTGCCCACCAAAAAGGGTAACCGGTGAATCAACATCAGGATGGGTAAAGTACGGACCAGGGTTGGCAGCAACTACATAACAATGATTGTCGAAGGCTCTTGCTCTATTTATAGTTTCCCAGCATCCATCCATTACCTGCGGCTGTGGCCAAGACAGCCTCATTACAACCTCGGCTCCCATAAGGGAAAAAGCTCTGAACGTTTCGGGGAAATACGTCTCTGCACATATGGAAACAGCTAGATTTCCTATTTCAGTTTTGACAACAGGATAACAAGCTTCCAGAGCATCGCCCACTTTCTCAGCCCATACATCCCAAATATCGTAGGGAGTTGTCATCCCTTCAATAATAGCGAGAGCGTTCTTTCGATGCTTCAGGATTACTTCTCCTTCAGGAGAAATAATGAATCCCATGTTAAAACACCTGTCGGGCATGATATCGGCCTCGACTACTTTTGCTTGACCGGCCAAATAGATATTGTATTCCTTTGCCTTCTCTGCTAATACATCGATCTCAGGACCGGGGATTGTGACGGCAACCTCTCTACAATATTTGACCTGTTCCATATCAGAATATTCGTCCCACATACCCTGAAGACATCCTTCTGTTAAGCTAACCAGCTTAATTTCCCCTAGGATCGGGCAAACATACATCGATTCATCGATCAACCTCGTTAGGTTATCCAGGTTCCTTCTAACATCATCCTTATTCCTACAACCATAGGTTCTCGGTTGCAGAGCAATCGCAATATAGGAATCATACGTCTTCTTGAGAGGTGCTGTGCTTTCACCCATTAGAAAACCTCCTTCGTAAGACCAACAGATCCGGTTTAGACATTATTCTTTTCGACTCAGATCTTCGTGCCCATCCCCTACACCTGCCGATGCATTACTTCACCCTCACCAACCACTGCTGCTTCGCTCGTGAAGTGCCTTACTATCTCCTTAATTTCCTTCAGCTTGATAGGTTTCGGAACGAAAATGTCCTCATTATTCAATATCTTTTTCGTCATTGATTTATAAATATCTGCCATATCAGAATCAGGGAATGCCTCAAGCAGACACTGTCCTTTCAACTCCCCTTTCTGTATCAGCTGTGAGCGAGGTATGTGTGCAACGACGGGAACCCCCATTTTTTCCGCTACCGCTTCCACGATTTGCTCTTCATTTGGGATTCCCCTCTGATTATTGATGAGGCCTGCCACCCCCACGTCCTGCCCCATCTCTCGTACATTGTTTACTGCTTTTGCCAAGTTATTCATTTGAAACAGCGTAAGAATCTCACCGCATGTTACTATATACACTTCGCGCGCAAATCCTGAACGTAGAGGCTGAGCAAACCCACCGCAAACAGTATCTCCCAATACGTCCAGCAGAAGAAACGATACATCATATTCATCAAACAGCTTGAATCTATCTAACGTTGTTAATGAAAGGTTGACGCCTCGCCCCGCACATCCCATTCCAGGCTTTGGCCCTCCACTCTCCACGCACAAAACATCTGCAAAACCGTCATGAACACAGCTCTTAAGCAGGTCCTCAGTGATTGCGGTCACCCCACTGTCTATCATCGAATGCATAAGTGTTGGCTTCATTCCATGACACAACAGCGCAATGGAATCCCTTTTCGGGTCGCAGCCCACCTGCATCACCTTTTCACCTAACAAGGCTGCGCTAGCACTGATATTGGCTGAAGTCGTTGACTTGCCGATCCCCCCCTTTCCGTAAATCGCAATGCACTTTCTTTCTTTTGTATCTTTACCAGCTTCTTTTCTTTTCTTCGGAAGAAAATTTGGAAACTCCTTCTCCAGATCAAACATGTTATTGCCTCCTTCCTTAAGTGCTCAGTCAAGCAATTTGGTAGTCCTTTTCCTGGTATTCTCTCAACATATCTACCAAGTCCTCGAGTTCCACCGGTGTCGGCACACAGAAATCCGACTTCTCTAGTTGCATAATGTTCTTGCCCAAATCCCTGTAACACCGACCCTGCTCTGAATCAGGCCTCTTTTCCAGAACTGTTCCTCCCTCACCCTCAGCAGCCTGAACAATGCTATCCCTCGGTATATAAGAAAGGATCGGTAAGCCAAGGGTCTTCCCGAACTGTTCCAGAACTTCCTCTTCCATGGGAACACCCCGCATATTGCCTATAATTCCACCAATACGAATATCTGATCCCTCTTCTATCGCTGCCTTTATAGCAATGCAGATATTGTTGGCGGAATACAGGGACATCAGCTCTCCACTGCTTACTATATAGAGTTCTTTTGCAAATCCGGCTCGAATCGGTTGCGCAAAACCACCACAGACAACATCACCAATAACATCGAACAGCACAACATTCGCTCTCGTCCATTCAAACAAGTTGTATTCCGACAAGAGCTCTATTGCTATCTTGACTCCTTTCCCCGCACACCCTTTGGCTGGCTCAGGGCCTCCGGACTCAGCGCACAGGATTCCCTTATACCCCTCGCAGATACACTCCTTCACCACGTCCACACTCTGACCGTTATCACGGGTGTGCTCTAGAATGTTCAAGTCCAGCACTTCACCTCCGTTTAGATAGCTCGTCGAATCTATCTTGGGTGAACAGCCTATCTGGAACACCTTGTTGTCCATTTCTGAGAACGTAATCGCCAAATTCGAACAGACGGTAGATTTTCCAATCCCTCCCTTTCCATAGAAGGCCATCGTTCGGGTTTCCTTTTCAGTCATGACCTGTCTCCTTCCATACTGCAGTATGAGATTCATATCGATTGTGTAGAAGGTTACCGACTATCCCCACAGACCACCGCCGGCGGCAGCCGTGAGAAAATCCTCGGCGAATGTGAGCCCCCCTCGATAGCCAAAGTAGTTCCGGTCGATAATTACCCTCTCCACAATAGGATAGAATGCGACCATCGAAGCGAGCCTATTCTTCATGGCATATGCCTTGTCAACGCTTCTGCCAAGTATTATATTGGGCTGCACCTCATCCAATTTCTCCTGGAGCTCAGGCAAGTTTGGGTCATACAACACCGAGACCTCACCTTCTGGCAAAACGTCCTTCCACGGCACCAATTCCTTCAACATTTCGTCAACGGCTTCCTTCGTGCCCTCTCCGTACGAGGTGAAAGCAATCAGACTGGGACAGAAACCAAGCGTTCCGGTCATGAAGCGGAGAATTCCCAGTACATAGTCGCAATCACCTATTAGGGCATATGACTGACTCGTAAAGATCGACCAGAGCTCCGCTATACCCTCCAACTGTCGATAGAACGTTCTTTCCTCCTCATCCAACTTCTTCTTCACTTCATCCATATCCAGGGACAGTCTTTTCGCAATCTCCGTAAACACTTCTCCACTAGCCTCCGCCCCTATTGGAGTCCCCTTGTTCAGAGTTACGTAGGGAGTACCGTATTTTTCCTCAAGAATAGCAGCTGCCTCTACCCCAATGTGGTCCGAAATCACTACATTCAGGGCTACTTCGGCCATTCTCTTGATCCCCTCAAGGTCGCATTCGCCCGGGAGAATCACATTAATGCTTATCCCCAATAACTCTAGTATTCGCTTTACTTCGGCCATTTCGCCCCGCCAAAAAGGCTTGAAATGAGGCCAGCCTCCGAGTACGTTAACGGTGTTCTTCAGCTTCTTCTTTGGTGCTTCGACTACTTCCTTACAGATCTTGTTGAGTACCAAATTACTGCCATATGAACTTCTGCCCTTAAAACCTCCTACGTCTGCAAACAGGGTGGTCTCGATCCCTGCGGCGTCAAGTTTAGGCTTAGCCCTCCGGATAGCTCTTTCGAGATCATCTCCGATGATATCTCCCGTACATCCCGTCATCACGAATGCCGCCTCAACACCGTCATAAATATCCGGGATGGCTTCCAAAGTTGTGTAAATCTTTTCCTCGCCGCCCATGATGACATCTTTTTCCAGCAAATTAGTTGATGGAGTTATATACCCGCCGTACCGGGAAGCACCCTGATTTCCACTACAACTAACAACAGGGTTTACGAATACAAAATTGCATCCTTTGCTTGCGTGCACGACTGGTATCATGCCATCTATATAGTGAGTTATCGTCAATGCACCTTGCAGCGCACATATATCCGAACAAGGATAAACGAGCACCTGTCTGCTAAGAGAATTCTCTTCTCTCTCACCTTCTTGCACTTTGGCACTTGTTGCCTTTTCCATAACTATCGTCCTTTCTCCCGATTCTGATTGGTAGCTACCCTTAGTATGAGACATTACACTTCGGTGTTGTTTCGTAAAGATTCTTCTTGTTACCCAGGAAGTCCTTTCTGAAAGTGCGTTCCGAGTGTTTCCATAGCTTCCGCGCAAATTGAGGATAGTCCAGCAGCATGACCATCTCCTTTGCAAGATTGTACGCACCGGTAAAGAGACTATGTGCCCCCCTGCTTGGATTGGTCTGGATGGGCATTGCCGGGACTCCCATCTTCAGGGCCAGCTCCATCGATGCGCCGTCTCCAAAATATAGATCGGGTTTGTACTGCTCAATGGCGAGTGGTATATCGTGCGCATTCGTATCGCCAATCACAACAGGTACGTCAGGACCAGCAACATCAACAAACCCTTTCAGTATAGGAAGACTCAATTTGTCCCAATGATAGAAATGCAGTGCCACAACCTCCATCCCCAAATCAGCGCATAGTCTGGCGATAGCAGGCCCTCTCGCGTGACTGGCGGTTACATAGACTTTCTTCCCTTTCAGCCTTTCCTTCAGGGGCTTCAGCCTCTTCATCAAAAGCTCTTCCTCTTCTCCAATAATCTCTTCCGCAACATCCTTCCCGATTCCGGTCAGTTTCGCAGCCGCTCGCAACCAATCTCCCCCAACCTCGATGCCAATATTTTGGGTAACCACTTCCTCATAGGGAGTTCCGAATCTGTCTTGCATGTAAGCACACCACGGAAACCCAAAAGTCACGCAATACATCAAGTTCCCTGCGGCCTCCGGCGCTTTCCTCACGTCTTCTATCGTCGCATTACGAGGATAGAAACGAACCCTTATCCCCAGTCTTGCTATTACCCGCCTCATTTCCTCCAACTCAACAGCCATACAGGTCCATGGAACGGGAATGTTAAGTAGATCCTGCTCTTTTTTCTGCGGCTCTTCCATTACCTCCGAGACTAGAGCATAGGACCCAAAGTCAAAGGCCGAGGCCCAACATTGGGAACGAAAACCACCACAATGCAATGGCAGCATTTTCGCGTTTACTTGATTCTCAATATCGCTGATTACCCCTTCAATGTCGTCACCCACCGTCCCTGCCGCGCACGTCGAAAAAATGGGCATCAGTTTGGGTTTATACGTCTTATCCACCCACAAGAGCACCTCTCTCAGTCGCTCCTCTCCCCCGTACACAACTTCATTCGTAGTCAAATCAGTAGAAACATACTTCAGACCTTCGGGTGCAAGTCCCTCATATGCCTGGCTACTCGCCGCAATCACATTAAGAAATGTCAACCACTGCGGACATCCCGCGGGCGAGTGGTACACCATGACCGTGTCCCGAAGACCGAAAAAATATTGCGCAATCTCATTTCCAGTACATGCACTTCCGCACTGAAATAGTTTTTCACAAATTTCCAGGTCTTCCTTCTCTGTCCGCTCATATAGCTTTCCTACAGTGCCCGAAAAGGCCACAACACTTCCTAACGAAGCTTCTCTGGGCAACGGTCCTCCAAAGTCCTTTATCTGTCTTTTCATCTTCTTTTCTCCCTAGTTCAACAACACGTAATATTGGCCGCTAGCCTCCACTTTATTCCCGTTGTTCTATACAGTACCTTCCTCATAAATCATTCCGCGATTCCTGCAATAATTGACCTGACCAGTCAGTCCTTTTTGGTCTATTTCGATTCACTTGTCAACCCTTTTCTGATTTTCCGGTACTCTCAAGTAGCCTTTCTCTTCTTTCTTCGTGGATTTATGCTTCCCTCCTTCCTGCTCTTTGCACAGAGCTTCTCCTCTTCATATTCCAGTACGTTCGCAGTCTTATATCACCCGCATCCCGGAATCTTCCGACCATTCTCGGCGAACCTCCCGGATGCTTCGACAAATTAGTAGAGTACAGTCGTTTTTGCCTCATACTCGTGGACCGAATATTCAATATTCACTTGTATTCCCGAAATCAGAATCAACCCCTTTGCTCGCCCTCCACAGTATTCCTACAGACGGCGGACCTCGTTCTCTGCAATGAATCCACCATTTCCTCCTGTTTCTCCAGGGACGATGAGCAACCCTTTTGCTCTGATTGGTAGAATTGCGAGGAGAGATCTTTTCCCAACTTTCCAATTGCATCCGCCCTGCACTGCCGACAGTGGCGCATTTGTCTTATTTCTCTCTCGCATCTCTTACGAACCGCACCCAGCACCTTGGACGAGGGAGGGGCGACATGAGAAAACCTGTGCTGGGATATCAAGGGGATGGTGTTCTGGACATAGGCTCCTAATTCTTTCGCCGTTCTGGCTACATTAACTATATCCTCCCCGTTAACCGTGGGAATCAGGACTGAATTCACCTTCACAACAATCCCAGCTTTCACCGCGCTATGTATACCATTCACTTGGTTTCTTAGGAGCTGTTCCGCACCATCCCTTCCTTTGAGCATTACTCCCTTATGATCAACATATGAATAGATTTCCGCTCCTATTTCAGGATCCGTTGTATTCATTGTTACTGTTAGGTTGCTCACGTTGAGATCAACAAGCGTATCCATCTTCTCGGGCAGAAGAAGGCCGTTTGTGCTAAGGCATAGAATCAAATCTGGAAATTCCTTCTTAATCATCGAGAGGGCGGCAAAGGTCTCATCATTGAAAAGCGGCTCTCCGGGGCCTGCGACTCCAACTACTTTTATATTGGGAAGCTTTTCAATTACCTCTCTAACCTTAGCAATAGCCTCTTCAGGACTTAAGACCTTACTGGTAATACCCGGCCGACTTTCATTGACACAGTCGAATTCCCGCACACAGTAGTTGCACTGAATATTGCATTGGGGAGCCACAGCAAGATGCATCCTGCAGAAAATATGCGCTGCTTTCGGATCAAAACATGGGTGTTCCTTTATTCTCCGATAGTACTCACCATGCGGCTCTTCTTTGCTTGACAATTTACAGGTATTCATTCTGTCCTCTTTCAGTATTTTACTTTTTAGATAGAATCTCTATGAATGACTAGAATCCGATTCACAGCACTTCGATTGCTTGCTTGCAGGAAATACATCTCATGAGCTTACCCTCAACACACAATGAATCTCTGAATGACTCTAAAGACTGTTGCTTCATAATACCTACTCAAACGAAGCCCTGCCCTCCTGTCGAATCCCATCCTTAAGAGGCGGCAGTAAATATGAAGAGGATTAGAGTGATGCTGGATACCTAACTTGAGTGTTTTCATCTTTTCCTGATTCCCAAACCGGCAGTTTCAACCATTGCAGAACTGACTGGTCAGTCTGTTTACAGACAAAAAAAGGGAATCTCCGATTCTAAGCTAATCTACAAATGTCTGAGTTCACTGAGCGCGTCATAGAGCTCCGTTCTGCGCTTGTTGAAATAATCGGTTTCATTAGCCGCCCTTTTAACAAGTTCCAAATCAATGTCGGCAACCAACACAGCTTCTCTTGTTCCTGCCTCCGCTAAGACGTTCCCATAGGGATCCACTATAATGCTCCCTCCGAAAAAGTTCATGGAACCGAACATTCCAATGCAATTCGCAATCGCAACGTAAACGCAATTTTCCATTGCCCTCGCCCGGGCATATACGCGCTGAGATTCTTCCCATGGCCGCATATTGGCCGTACAGACTACAAGCAATTGTGCACCCATAAGACTAAGGACCCGAGCAACTTCCGGAAATTCCAGATCGTAGCAAATCAGGAATCCCAACAGGCCCGCAGGCCCTTGGCGTACGCTGAACTCTTCTCCCCCTGCAAACACTTTCCCTTCTGTTCCCCACAGGTGTGTCTTGCTATAGGAAGAGACGACACCGCGATCGGGAAGAATGTGAAGGGCCGAATTATAGACCGAGCCGTTTACGAATGTAGGAATGCCAACGATGAGCTGGGCCTCAAGATCTTTTGATAGTTTTTCAAGTCTTTGGACAGACACGCCCTTATCGGAACCTTTTACGCTTTCGGCCTGTCTGGCCATTTCTACAACCGACTCTCCCTCTGCGTATCCTGTCACACAACATTCAGGAAAAATGACCAACCGTGCGCCTCCCAGCACCGCTCGTTGTGCCAGGTCCTCCATTCTTCCCAAATTGCTTTGTTTGTCGAGGAAAACAGGCTCGAACTGGCATACAGCGATCCTATAGTCTCCACCGATCTCTCGATGTATTTCGGGCCTTTTCATATCAAAAACCCCTCAAAGCCTATGCCATTTGCATAGTGATGGCCTCGGCTGGACATAAGTGACTGCAAATGCAGCATCCATAACAAAGCTCCTTATTCACTTCTGCTGCTTCACCGTGCATTTCAATCGCATTACAATGAGCCGGGACCAAGCACTCCTCACATCCCACACACTCATCCTCATTCACAACAGCGCAGCAATCCGCAAAGTCTATTTCGTCGTTTTCTTTAATATATTCATTCGCTAATCCCCTGAAATCAGCGATGGAAGAGAAGTTGTTTTCAGTCATATACTCCTCGATTGCTTGACGCATTTCATCGAACATACTCCACCCTTTGACACAAGGGCCGGATGATGAGGCGATGACCGTAGCGCCATAGAGAATCGCCTCGATTGCTGATTTTCCATCCCAGATTCCCCCGGAGCAGATTATCGGCAGCGTCGTCTCTCGATAGAATTCACTTACTATTCTGTAAATAATCGGTCTCAGGTACGGCCCTGTAATGAATGCATCCCGAGCCTGAAACTCAATGCTCTGAAACGGATGATAAGGCGGTTTGTCCGTGAACAAACCCGGATAGCCGGCGATCCCATCAGAGATTTGGATCGCTGCAAGACCGGCATTCTCTATTGCTTTGACAATCTCTGCCGTATCTACGGCAAAACAGGTTTCCGGTTGAAGCTTTAAGATAACGGGTATACTTACCGAAGAGCATACCCGGGTCATAATGCTCTCGATCATCTCTATTTCATTCCCGGCAAATTCCTGAATAAAGGTGAAGAACGTTACCAGCGCGTCTGCACCCGCTTCTTCCAATTGCGTGGCAAGCGAAACCCATTGCTCACTTTCCCCTGTAAGACCTTTGAAATTTCCAAATACCGGGATACTCAGCTTTTCCTTTGCATTTCGTAGGAATTCTACCCCGTCTTCTATATAACTGAATTCCTTGCCCCACGATCCCAGCACCCAGCTGAATGCCCTCGACTCTTGATCCCAAAATGTTCGTTGATAACTCTTGGTGTTTGGATACCTACTTGGAATAGTCGCCTTGGTATCAACTGCGCCCAAGCCTAGCTCCTGTGCTTTCTGTAAATTCTCCACGTTGATGGTCAGGGGGCCTGCGGCTAGGAAGACCGGGCACTTCAATGGAAGCTTGCCTATTTGAACGGTAAGGTCTTTCATTTTGGCTATTTACCTTTTCTTCAAGAGGTTAGAGAATACCCGGCAGATTGCCCAAATCTACCTTGTGGCCAAGGGGGCGAACCGCCGCCGAGAATATCACTCCATTTTCGTGGCCTTAATGCGGGACGCAAGCAGGTCCAGAATGATACGACATCCCATTCGAGCCGTAATACCTCCAAGATCGTACTGCGGAGCGACTTCCGCAATATCAAACGCCGTATATCCAATTTCTCCCACAATTCTTAATGCTTGCAACAGTTCTCTTCCGGTGAGGCCCCCAGGCTCTGGACAGCAGGTACCCGGTACGTATGAAGCGTCAAGGCAGTCTAAATCGACAGTCAGATAGACTCCCGTTGTGCCATCCCAAGCTCTCTCCATGGCTTCCCGAGTTACATCCTTTATGCCGCGGTCCGTCACTTCATCCATCGTATACATACGCACACCGTGCTCCTCGACCCATTGCCGCTCTTCACGAGGATTGGCCGGTCCGTGCATCCCAATAATGACCGTATTCTGTGAAGAGTACTTTTCATTTTCCAATGTACGCGTTATAGGAGCAGCGTGGGTAAGGGTCTCGCCGCCCATCTCGGGGGCTGTGTCAATGTGCGTATCAAACATTACAAGGCCTAATGGTCCCTCTGAGGCGCGGGCAAGCGCCGCTGCCCCCGGTATAGTGGTTGAATGCTCACCTCCGACAACGATAGGCACAGCACCCGCTTTGTAGATCTCCTCGAGATCGCTTTCGACGGCAGCAAACGTCTTAGCCGCACTCCCAGGTATTGCTCTGACATCTCCACAATCGACGAGTGTTATGTATTCTGAAATATCAAGGTCAAAATCAAAATGGTAAGGAAGGTATTGAGAGGATGCGTCCCTTACCGCCCGAGGGCCGTGAGAAGATCCTGGCCGCGTAAGAGTCGTATGATCAAATGGAAATCCATAAATTGCATGCGTCGCACCGACTGCCTTCAGATCTTCTGCTTTAGGTTTTACAATTGGCGCCTGCAGAAAACTGGCTATTCCGGCATGCAATACCCCTGTCCATGTAAAACTTTCGCCCATTTTATGTTTCTCCTTGCTCTAAGGTTCAATCATCACCGCCAATTTCCCCTCTCTCTCTACTGCATTTCTTGTCTGCATTGCTAACGCGAATACCTTGCTCTTTTCTGCACATACGAATTGAGTAATTCACGTAACCAGCAACTACCAAAGTCATGAAAACCGAACCAGTATAAGGGAGGACGCACCGCTTACGGCCTCAATAATGTCTAATGCTTTCGAGCAGTGGGGAACACACCCTATCCAGTTCCGCAGCTTGACACCAAACCAACTGACTCGTCAGTCCTTTCGTAGCCAAATAGAATTCGTTTGTCAAGTCTTTTTTTCCCACTCTTAATTCAATGATCTATGATTCGTTGCGGCCCACACCAGATCATCGGAGATGTACTCAATGCACGGCAGACAACGGTAAGCCCGGCATCTTCAGCAATTTGAACGGCCAGGTCGGTACAAGACGTGATGGTTGCAATGAGGGGTATCTGTGCTTTTGCGGCTTTTAGGGCCATCTCCGATGAGATGCGGCCGCTGGTAAGGAGTGCTTTATCATCAAAGGATTGACGGGTGAGCATCATACGGCCCACGATCTTATCTACGGCATTGTGGCGGCCCACGTCTTCAAAGCATTCCAAAACTCGGTCTTGTGTGATCGAAACCACACTCGCCCAATGAGTGCCGCCTTTCTCCCGGTAAAAAGAGGCCTTTGTCGTGGTTTCTTTCATCAAGCACTGGAGCGCCTGCAGAGATGATCGAGGACCATCTTTCAGTTTGCGGCGGTTGGCGAAGAATTGGCTGTAAGAGATCTCTCCGCCCATACAGGCGACGGTTCGAATCAATTTGTCTTGGCCGATAGTCTCATACGAACGGCTGGCAAGACTGATCTTCACATCCTTTGAATCATCACATGTCTGAATAGAGACCACTTCTTCAATCGACTCAATGTAGCCTTGGTTGAACAGCCAGCCGACCGTGAGTTCCTCAGTCTGACGAGGCGAGCATAGTAAAGCGGAAAAGAACTCGCCATTGACAAAGATACGAATGAGCGACTCTTCCGGGACCTTCGTGTATTTACTCATGGAGGTGTTCCCGTGGAGCTAAAGGTGTCCCCCTGTTCCGACGTACAGGCATTCGCTGGAAGTCTGCCCAAATCGTTTAACCTGTAGACGATCACTCCCTCGTCCTATGCTCGACGTCATCAGCATCACATACGAACCGGACACAAAACCCAAATCCGACGGGGAATCGCCCGCCGATGTCCATATTCTCCGTTCGAAACGCCAGCCTTCCACCCTACTACGATACTGCCTCCTGCGCATTGAAGACAACCTTGCGCCGTAAGCCGCATCAGGGAAAGATGCCCCGCAGCCTCTTTGCTTTTGCCACGCGGCCAACACCGAGCAAATAGGCCGCGGTGCGCATATTCACCCTTTCTCTCGCGGAGATATCATAGACTTCCTGGAATGCCGTTTTCATGATCTTGTCAAGGCGCTTGTAGACGTCCTCTTCTGTCCAGAAAAGCTTTTGACCGTTCTGCACCCATTCAAAATAGGAAACCGTAACGCCTCCGGCATTCGCCAGGATATCCGGAATGACAAATGAACCATTATCATAGAGAATATCATCGGCAAACGGGCTGGTTGGGCCGTTTGCCCCTTCGACAATCACCTTTGCCTCGATCTTCGCAGCGTTCTCACGGGTAATCGCTCCTTCAAGGGCTGCCGGAACAAGGATATCGCAGGGGAGTTCAAGGAGTTCGGCATTGGTGATGTTATCCGCTTCACGGAAGTCGGAGACCGATCCGGTCCTCTGTCGATGCTCGTATGCTTCTGACGAATTTAGGCCTTTATGACTCAGGATCCCTCCCTTAGAATCTGACATCGCAATGATCTTGACGCCAAGCTCCTCCATCAACTGTGCAGCATGGTATCCCACATTCCCATATCCTTGAATCACCGCCGTGGAAGACGCCAAATCAATATTCAAGACCTTTGCTGCCTCCCGCAAAGTGAAGATCGCACCTCTCGATGTGGCCTTGAGCCTTCCCAGTGAGCCTCCGATCTCGATCGGTTTTCCCGTCACGACACTGGGGCAGGTATAGCCCTTGAAGACACTGTAGGTGTCCACGATCCAGGCCATGACCTGCGGATTCGTATTCACGTCCGGAGCCGGGATGTCCGAATCCGGCCCTATGATAGGCGAGAGCTCCCAGATGTAGCGTCTCGTGAGCCGTTCGATCTCGTGTTGGGACATGGTCGACGGATCACAGGTCACTCCGCCCTTTGCGCCGCCGAAGGGGATATTCACCACTGCACATTTCCAGGTCATCCAGCCGGCCAGGGCCCGTACCTCGTTCAGGTCCACATTGGGATGATAGCGGAGCCCCCCCTTGGCAGGCCCTCGTAATGTGTTGTGCTGCACCCGGTAGCCGGAGAGCAATTCGATACGGCCGTCATCGCGCCTGAGTGGAAACCTGACGACGAATTCCCTTCTCGGGTGCTTGATCTTCTCGGCAATCCATGGCTCCAGATCGAGTCGTTGGGCAGCGATATCGAACTGCAGGTTGTGCATATCCAACGGGTTGTTTTCGTCGTACCTGCTTCTATCAATCATGAGGGGCCCTTTCTTGTTCATGTCGGGAAAAGGGCTGGCCGCTCTCATCCCAATCCCGGAGACGATAGAAGTCCGTGAGCATGACCCCGGGTTCTTTTCTTGTCAGAACCTGTCCGGTCTTGGGGAGTTTTCGATGGAGTGTTCGGGTAACAGATCGTCTGCATGCGTCAGGCCCTCCCTGATGTTGAAGATCCGTACCTGTGTGGTAATGGATGCTGCCTTTGCTCGAAAATCCTCTTTCCCCGCGTTCATTCCGGTGGCCCGATGGAGCATCTGCCCCAGTTTTTTCTATGAGTAGAGATCCCGGCAGAAACGACAAAGGACAAACGTGTCTCATCCCATCCATTCCTATCCATACAGGCTGACGCGATCCAAACTGACCCAGTAGTCCTTTTTTAGTCTGCTAGAATTCGTTTGTCAAGGTTCTTTTCCACACTCAAGTTCTGGGATAACCTGTACGTTGGGCAGCTGCCGGGGCCGGCGAGCGCATGAGATGGCATCGCACTGAGTCGTCAGGGGGCAGCCGAGACAGGCGAGAGTGTTCCATGCAGCTTAAAGGAGTGCACGAGGACTCCCCTACCGACTCACCGACCGGGTCAACTCCAAGTACGACGGAAAAATACGATTCAAGGGTCGGGCTCAGACAACGGTAGAAATCGGGATTCATGGTGAACAACCAGCGGAAATATGGATGGTCAAAGTTGAATTAACTGATCAAGAAAAATACTTCTCTCCACTTTTGCTTTTGCCTTTTTGCCGAGGTAATGATTCATAATCACCAGGACGACGGTTCGATCCCGCCCGCAGGCTCCAGCGAAATCAAAGGGTCACGGGAATGCCGTGACCCCTTTTTCTTGGCAGGACTCCCTGTTGGGTCATATTTCCACCAAGAATCTATCTCGCGCATGTCTACCTGGGATTTCATCCAGGCCACCTGGTAGAAACAGGCTGTTCTTCACTTCTTCAAGGACAGGGGGGTCAGCGACGTACCCCGTTCTTGGGAAAGCTCCATGTACAAATCCTGAGGCGTTTTCGGCGGAGTGCGCCGCTCGGCTTCCGGTTTGGCCTGGAGCGAAATCGCTTCGACCGGGCAGGTCGTGGTGCACAAACCACAGCCGATACAGCGTTCGGCTTCGACTTGGGCGAAGCCGGCCTCATTCATGCTTGTCGCGTCCATCTGGCATCTGTCCAGACACGTTTCGCAAGCCTCGCAAACACCGGCGTCGATCGCAGCCAAGTAGTTGGCCTGGATCACTTCGGCTGGCCGGGGGTGCTGTTTAAGCGAGCGCAAATACATGCAACAGTCCGAACAACAGTTGCAGATGTTGCCCGGCGTCTGGCTGTTGTGGGGCTGAGTGACCAAGCCGGCTTTTTCGCACTGGTCCAGGATGTCCAGCGCTTCCTCGGGGGACACTTCCCGGCCGATGCCGCGCTGGATGTAGTAATTGGCGTGCAGCCCGAACATGAGGCAGACTTCGACCGGCTTGTTGCAGTCACCGCCGGCCAGACCCCGTTGCACCCGGCAGACGCAGTCGACCACGGCGATCCGTTTCTGGGCTTTTACGATCTCCCGAGAATCCTCATACGACGGCCGGGGGTGGAGCGCCTGGACCACACGGTTGACCGGGATCGTCACGTGCTGCATCGGATTGATTCTGAAATTCTCAAAGTACGCTTCCTGGTAATACTCCTCGTACATCCGGGCGAATTCCTCGTCAAAATCCTTTAGCTGAAACTCATAGATGCCAACGGTGAAGCCGAAGACCATATAGACGGTTTCGCCTTTCATGGTCGTGCGAAATATCAGCCCTTTCTCCGCCATTTGGTCGAGCAGGACCTTGGTCTGTTCGGGATCGCGACCAGTGCGCTGAGCCGCCTGTTCGGCGGTTTCCGGCATCATGGTCATGATCAGATACATTTCCGCTTCTTCCTCTGTGAAGAGCTTTTTCAAAATCTGCAGTTCCACGCCCGAGGCTGTCTCCGGAAACCCGTTGGAATACTGATCCAGTTGTTCGCGAAGCCGTTTATGCACATCTTGTTTCATATTCTTCTCCTTAAGGCCAAGACCCTCAAGACATCCTAGTCATTGAAGAACGTCCTTCTCCTGGGGATTTCTGCCGGTTGATGCTAGACTAGCAGACACGGTTCAGAAGCACATCACCCATTTGGGGGAGAAGGCCGGGGAAAAGGGAAAAAAGGGCAAACCAGCGCTTCGCCTTTACCTCGTGCCCCTTCGTAGGCTACAACCCATTGGAAACCTGAAAGAAGTTGAGCGGAAGGAGGAGTGGGCACCCATGACAACCGGGAAGTCACCGCGGGGGACGCTCCATTTCCCCATCGATCAATTGCTGGCAGGACTCGGTTCTGCGGTTCTACAGAGCGCAAGGCTCCTTATCCGCATGCGGATTGAACCGCCGCTTTGACTTTCTGGATATCCTCGCCTTTCAAATTGAGATCTTTGTTCTTCTCAATGCCCCGCTCGGTTAGTACCAAGTAGTTTCTTATCGGGATTTCGGCATGCTCCAGAATCGCCTTGACACAACCTACCTCACAGCCGTCAATGGCCACCATAGCAGGAACGTCTCTGGCAGATTGGACAAATCCGCCTAAATGACCGCCGATACCGGCCAGGCAAAACATCTTGCCGA
Source organism: bacterium (assembly GCA_028277985.1). Lineage (GTDB taxonomy): Bacteria > Desulfobacterota > DSWW01 > DSWW01 > DSWW01 > S015-6. The sequence goes on from JANQFG010000047.1 coordinate 69,108, forward strand.
ATCCTTCCTGGGTCAGTTCGATGGCCGCCTGGTTACTCAATTGACCGACATTCGATCCGCCTGAGCAGGCCAAAATCATGATGTTTCCACCGGTTTCACAGCATTCTTCAGCCATTTTCATTCCCTCCTTTCTTATTTCTCGATCCAACTTCTGATTTCTTCTTTGGACGGAATCTTGCCGACACTTTTTACGTCCCCGTCAATAACGACCGCAGGTGTACCGAACACACCGCAACCGGCAATCTCCATGACATCGGTTACCTTTTCAATCGTGGCGTTCACGCCTGTTTCCGTTACAGCATCCTTTAGGTGTTGTTCGGTCCGCCTGCATTTGGAACACCCAGGGCCCAGCACTTGAATATCCATGTTTTTCTCCTTTCTCTTCTTTTTCTGGATAGGGCGAAAACCTCTCTGGCATTGTTTAGGCACAAAAATGGCCGAAGATCATCCCGCTGATGGTGGCCATGATGACGACCAAGGTAATGAAAACAATGGTCTTCTTGATGCCCAATACACTTCGGATCACCAGCATGTTTGGGAGGCTCAGGGCTGGCCCGGCCAAAAGCAGCGCCAAAGCAGGTCCTTTGCCCATGCCTTCGCTGATCAGACCCTGTAGGATGGGGACTTCCGTAAGCGTGGCAAAGTACATAAAGGCTCCTGACACCGAAGCGAAAAGGTTGGCTCCCAAGGAATTGCCTCCTACGAGGCTGCTCACCCAGTGAGATGGAATGAGCCCTGCTGAACCCGGTCGTCCCAGAAGAAGCCCGGCAGCCAGCACCCCGGCGAAAAGCAGCGGCATGATCTGCTTGCTAAAGTCCCAGGTTGCAAGGAACCAGTTTTCGGTTTCTCCGCGGGTGGTGGTGATCATCCATACCAATCCGATGATCCCTGCTGAAAAGGCAATCAGTGGTTCATGGGAGAATAGTTGGGCCAGAAACAGAACCGATGCGCCTGCTAACCCGACTTTGTAGGCCTTTACCTGAAACCAGATGATGAGAATGATTCCAAGAAGCCCTGCAAAAAGCCCGGTCATCACCCATTTGACACTGTAAAAAGCATGCCACAAGCCGCTGGATTCGGTTGGTTTGCCCCAGGTGGCACAAATGAGAATAAGCACCATGGTCAAAAAATAGATCGCATTTTGCCAAAGGGGACGTTCGACTTGGACTTGGGGCATGTGCATAGCCGCCTGCACCTTGTTTTCCTCTTCTTCTCTGAAAAGAAAATGCATGATCAGCCCGATAACAATGCTGAAAAAGATAGCGCCTACCGCGCGTGCGACACCCATAGAAAGCCCTAATACACGGGCGGTCAGCACAATGGCCAGGACATTAATGGCCGGGCCCGAATACAAAAAGGCAATGGCCGGACCTAACCCGGCGCCCCGTTTCCAGATACCAGCAAAAAGCGGCAGAACGGTGCAGGAACAAACGGCTAGGATGGAACCGGACACGGATGCGACGCCATAGGCCAGCACTTTCTTGGCGCCGGCGCCAAGATATTTCATGACCGCTGCCTGAGATACAAAACAGGCAATCGCTCCAGCGATAAAGAAAGCCGGGACCAGGCAGAGGATCACGTGTTCCTGAGCGTACCACCGGGCAAGAGCCAACGATTCAATGATGGCATTGGTAAACCGGCTGCTCCCGACGGGAAGCCAGAAAAGGATCAGAAATCCGCCCACGATAACGGCAAGCGGCTTCCAGATGCTCTTCCAGTCAATGAGGCTTTCTTGTTCTCCTTTGCTATCAATATCCGCATCATGCTCTCTCACACCAGCCATCGAGTCTCTTGCCGTCGTTGCATAGCTCATTTGGTATCTCTCTGGATCCTGTTTTGTATATTCAACACATCCATCAGTATCAGAGGTGGTTTCTAGAACGTTTCCGATCTTGCGATTATCGCAGCGGCTTCATTCCTTACTTCATCAACGTTCTGAGGATAGAGTAACGGGAGAACTTTTTGCGAACATGCTACAAGACAATGCCCAAAACTATGGCATTTCTCAGGATGAGCTATGACCGGAACTCTAATAACCGCCTTGATATCTCCTAATGTTACTTCCCGCTTGTGCATCTTCAATACACCGGGGAAACATGCTTTGATGCAATCACCACAACTTGTGCATCGAATGAGGTCCTCATTACGAATGATGGGTAGATTGATTGTTTCGGAGCACGCATCTTTTTGCTGGGTACAAGAATTCTGTGGCATTTTGTCTCCTCCTTCCTTTTTTTCACTCTTTTCTATTGATGGTTAATTCCTCTTATTCAAATGCAGGAGCTCTGGTCCATATGTTGTTATTTGTGACCTGACACTGCGAAGGCCATGCCAAAATGATTTTTCCAATAAAATCAACAGTTCAAATCAATCAGTTGTCTTAAGATTGTCATATTAGACAACTCTTGTTGCCTTGTTTGACAATCCAATTTGCGTTTGTCCTATTTGACAAACATATCAAAGAAATATCGGGGAAAAAGAATGGATGGCAATGAGTTTTTCAAAGAGGCAACTTCCAGAATATGTGGCAACCTGAACATGGGGAACCTCCTGGGCGAACTTGGCAAAACAGAATGTGTGCCCGCCGACAACCCTTTCAATTGCAGACAGATAGAGTTGACTCGCTGAATGTGCGTGGTGTAAAACCATCCTAGATCGTCAAATATGACGGTCAACACGGACTCCAACGAAATGGATTTCTTAGCGCTGTATGGCCATTCGCTGCCGGAGACACACTCCCCGTGGCAGATGTTCATACTTCAGCCGGGCCCGAGGGGGTCTGGGTCGCCAGCGGCTGAGCGACCTCATGCAAGGTGCCGTTGACGTCGCCCCGCCTGTCGATATCGGTACCACCACCCTGACCGGGATCCAGCGCAAGGTGCTCCCCGGCCGGCCGGATGGGATGCTGCTTGGCCACTCGGTTCTCGATACGATGGCGTTGACCTCGGCCTGTTCCCTGAAGCTAGGCTCCGACATTGTCCGCACGGGGCTCCTTTTTGAACCGCAGGAAACGCGCGACGGGGTCTTCGAGCAGTAGCTCGGTCAGCCGGAGGAACCGGGCATATTCGCCGAAAGAGACGGGATCCAACATCAATCCCCGGAGCAAGAACCGTCATAGACCCTGCCTAGTCTCAAGCCACGAAGGGAGAGCCGATAGCATGGACGACACGGATTTCTTCAAGAACGCAACCCTTCGGATTTGCGGGAACCTGGAGATCGAAGACGCCCTGCATTCACTGCTCGTGTACTTGGGAGGGTTTATTCCCGTTTCAAGAGTCTTTCTGCACTACTACGATGAAGAGTTGAAGTCGATGCGGGTGATCGCTTGGGCGGAAGGCGACAGCGGTAAAAAGCTCGATTATGTGGTGCCTTTGTCGAGCGGCGTGATGGAGATCGGGAAATACAGCCCCGATGATAGGGATGTGCTGCTCATCGACGAACCGGAGGTGTTCCCATTCTCCCGTCACATGATGAAGACGCTCAACATGACGATGTCCTCAGTGATCTTCATGTTCTTGAGGACGAAGGAACGGTATCTTGGCAACTTCGTCCTGCATTCCTTCGGTGAACCGAAATTCTCGGAAGAGGATCTGGACCTCATCGACTCGCTCAAGGAACCCCTGATGGTCGCCATGTCCAATGCGCTCAAGCACCGCGAGGTGGTTCGGCTGCGAGACCGGCTCCGAGATGACAACCGCCAGCTCCACCAGGATCTGCAGCGCATGATGGGCGACGAGATCATTGGCGCCGATTTTGGGCTGCGCGACACTATGCAGCAGGTGCACAAGGTCGCGTCCACGGAAACGCCCGTGCTACTGCTCGGCGAGACCGGGGTGGGAAAGGACGTCATCGCCAACGCCATCCACCGCAGCTCGCCGCGTCACGACGGCCCCTTCATCCCGGTCAACTGCGGCGCCATCCCGGATTCGCTGATCGATAGCGAGCTCTTCGGCCACGAGAAGGGAGCTTTCACCGGGGCGATGGCGAACAAACGCGGGCGCTTCGAACGCGCGGACAAGGGGACCATCCTGCTCGACGAGATCGGCGAGATGCCCCTGGAAGCCCAGGTGCGCCTCCTGCGGGTGCTCCAGCAGCGCGAGATCGAGCGCGTCGGCGGCACGACAAGCATTCCGGTGGACATCCGGATCATCGCCGCTACGAACAAGGATCTGAAGGAGATGGTGACGGATGGCCGGTTTCGGGAAGACCTTTACTACCGGCTCAACGTGTTCCCCATCGTTGTGCCACCGCTACGCGAGCGCAAGGTGGACATCGCCGCCCTGGTGCAGCATTTCATCGAGCGCAAGGCGCGGGACCTGAAGCTCGGCCCCACCCCGGCGCTCGTCCCTGGTGCAATTGACGCTCTCATGGCTTACTCCTGGCCCGGCAACGTCCGCGAGCTGGAAAACGTGGTCGAACGTGCAATGATCTTGCACCGGGGAGATCCGCTCCGCTTTGATGGGCTTGAGCCCACTCCGGCCGCTGGCAGTCAGTCGGCGCTGCACACGCCCACCAAGGATACACTCGAGCTGGATTTCGTGGTCGCGGAGCACATCCGCCGGGTGCTCGACCAGACGGACGGCAAGATTCATGGCTCCGGCGGCGCTGCCGAACTGCTCGACATGAACCCGAGCACTCTACGCCACCGCATGCGGAAGCTCGGCATCGTGGCGAAGAAGCCGTAGTCTGACCCGAAGACCTTCTATCGAGAGAACTGGAAGACCGGCTTCATCTTGCCGTGCTCTCTTGGCCGCGCTGTAAAGCCGCGTCGATCTGCTTCTGAAACGGATTCGGGCGACGCCTCCGCACCGCACATCCGCACGTGGTGGTGTGACTGCATGATTCTGCACCATGCGAATTGTGTCGCTGTCGCTCCCGCGGCAAACCGCCGGGGCTCGTCAATACGCTGAACCTAGACACCTCCGAGGCGATCATCACACCTTCGCAAAGCGGGCAGACTGGCCGTACATGCTCCTTCTTGCTTCGGTCGACCAGGACATCCGTGAAAACCGCGCACGCATCACATTGAAATTCATAAATCGG
>JANQFG010000076.1 GCA_028277985.1 bacterium
CGTTGTCGGTGGCCCTGTTCGGCCTGCCCTGCCTGCTGTTTCTCGTTCTCCAGAGATGGGTCGTGCCGTCGATGGCGGCGGCGGGCGTCCCGCACCTCGCGAGCTTCCTCGTCCTCGGCTCGCCCCATCTACTGTTCTTCTTCGGTGCTCTGTACGCCTACCGACGAGAGGGTCGGCTCTGGCGCCTGGACGACCTGGCGGCTCGCTTCCGGTTCCGCGCCCTCGATCGCCGAGGCGTCCTGTGGGCGATCGCGGCGGTCATCGGCAATGTCGGCTCCTATCTGGCGGTCTACATCTTCGCCAGGCCTCTCGTCCAGTGGCTCCACGATGCCTTCCCCGATCCCGAGGTTCTCGGTGAGATCTTGGGCGACGCCGAGAGCTTCGCCGGCTTCCCGCTCGCCGGCAACGCCTGGCTCCTCGCCGTCTTCTTCTTTGTCTACTTCTTCAACGTCATGGGTGAGGAGCTCTGGTGGCGCGGTTACATCTTCCCCCGGCAGGAGTTGACTCACGGTCAGCGGACTTGGCTCGTCCACGGCCTGCTTTGGACGGGGTTCCACCTCTTCGCCCCTTATAACGCAGTGATGGTTCTCCCCGGAGCTCTGTGGGTCTCCTGGATCGTTCAACGAGAGAGAAACACCTGGATCTTCGTGATCTCCCACGGAACGCTGAACGCCCTCGCCATGATCCGGATCGTCGCGGGCATTCTCGGCTGACCTCCCCCTGAGGTCTCGCAGGCAGCCTGTCTCTCGGGGACGATGCTCGGGGGCAGGATCCAGGCTCGCCTCCCTTCATGCCAAGCCGAGCCACCGCTTCAGCATGGCCAGCCATTTCCAGAGGAGCCGCAAGAACCCGGGCCGCCCATCCTCGTCCTCCTCGTCTGCCGTCGCAGCGCAGGAGCCGTAGACGTTCGGGGCTGGCATCAGGGTCCAGAGTAGCTCGGGGCCGCTCTCGGTGGTGAGGTACTGGCCGTTCGGCACCAGCCCCTGGCCCGGGTAGTAGTTGCTCACGATGGTCACTGGGTCGCCGTAGAGCAGCCGCCCCCGGCTCCCGTCGGCCTTGGTGACGGTCCAGTACTGTTCCGGGGTTATACACTTGACACAAGGCTCCCTTCCTGTTAGCCTAGCTCTTGGTGGGACGGCTAGCACGCTTAACTCTTGATTTCTCAGTCGGTTCAGGTTCTCTGACTTCCTTGCGGATAGCCTCTCGTACCTTCTTCGGGAAGAGCCGGCGAGCTACCTCCAGGTCCGTCAATTCCTCGGCCTTTTTCTTCTTCGTCATCGAGGTGTCCTATGCGTAGCGAGCGAAAGCGCAAGCCCGAAGTGAAGCCCTACAT
>JANQFG010000079.1 GCA_028277985.1 bacterium
GGGCTCCTTCACCTCCGCGCCGGCCCGTGGCTTTTCGCGGTCTCCACCTTCGGAGGCTTCTGCTGCTCGCTGCTGGTCTTGTGGAGAGGCAACCTGACAAGCGCCATCGTTGTCCACATATTGTTCAACCTGCAGGGCCTTTACCTGGCAGGCTAGGTTGTGCGGAGGCTGATTATCAGAGCCCGCCGTGCGGAGAGCAGGTGCTGCCGGACATACCACACTTCTTCATCATCGATTCTTCTCTCCAGTGCCTCGAGGGCGAAGGCGTCACCTGTTCTTCCAAGGGCAGCCGCCGCCTTGGTGCGCACAAACAGGGCAGGGTCCTCGAGGGCCCGTATCAGGGCGCCCTGTACGGTCTTTCCTTCTTCTCTTCCGAGAAGAAGGAAAGACCAGGCCCTCACCCGCGGGTCCGGATCCTCGATCCCGCGGATTCGCGCAGGGCCGCGAACCTGGAGTCCGGGCTCTTTCTGCGTGAGCCTCCACAGACCGTATACGGCCTCGTACCGGACGTCGGGACTCGGGTGGTCCATGTAGCTGCACAGCCTCTCGACGGAATCCGTCCTGGTTCCAAGGGACCGGATATCCGTGATCTCCGATGACTCCGGCCCGTTTGCATAGAGCATCCAGCCGATCATCCCTGAGGCAAGGAGAGCAGGCACGAGCACCCCGATCCGATCGAGCAGCCCGGAGCCCGGCAATCGCCGCAGGCCTACATGAAGGGCGATAAGGGCCGGCAACAACACGAGGATCATCTTCGTCAGCGCGGACATGGCCCAAAGGCCTGCAAGGGTGAAATAGAGAGAAAGGCGGATGGCGCGCCTCAGATTCTGGTTGCGGTCCAGACGCTCCGCCACGGAGGCTAGTGCCGCACCGAGCTTCTCCGGGGTCAGGGGCGTGGAAACGAGTGCAGGGCGGCACCTCGAGCCACCCCTCCGGCAGAGGGCTTCGATGTCTTCCGGAGCACCAACAAGCGCGGTGGCATCTTGGATCGCCCGTTCACCCTGGTTCTGACCGGCCTCAGGAAGGCACTCCAGAACGCCGGCGGCCGCCGGGTCGAGGAAGAGGAAGTCGAATCCCCCCTTTCCAACGAGCCGGGAAAAGTTTTCGGCCTCGTCCACGGAAATGACCCGGACCCCCTTGCTTGCAAGAAAATCTCGAATTTGCACACGAAGTGTCTTGCCCTTGGCGTAGAGAAGAGCTGCCTTCGCTGTTTTGTGCATCGGGGGCTTGATCGCCTCGGCAGGATAGAGGGTGTACGTGTAGTAGAAGTCGGTGAGCCATGCCCCTACACTGGACTGGAGCAGATGGCGGTCGCGGAACTCCAGGAAGTTTGCGGCCCGTCCTCCTGCAAAAGCCGGTAGCGCCCTGTTGAGCTCTACCCATCCCTGGATCAACAACAGAACGGCCAGCAGAAGGAACGTCGATCTTCTCACAGGCAGAAATGACCGGGAAGGCGTGGCCCCCCGGATGCCCCAACCCAGGGTGTATCCGGTGAGGATGGCACAGGGGAGGAAAAGTGCACACGCGACGCTCAATAATCCTGGTGCCGAAGGGTAGGCGTATGCACAGAGTGCGAGGCAGGAGAGGAAAAGAAGGGGAATCGCAAGCCGGCTCAAACCGCACCAGACTTCTCCCAGCAGCAGTAGGAGGGAACCGCCAAAGCCTGTCAGCATCCCGAGCGGGATGGCGAAGAACAAGGCGCAGGCCCACAGAAAGGAATCCGGAAGCCCGCCGAGGAACTCATGGCCCGGCAAGGGCAGGGGAGAGAATCCAGTGAGCAGGACGCTCTTGGCGATGAGAGAATCGAGGGTATCCTGCATCAGGCCGTAGCCGAAGGCGAGATGAACGAGACATGCGAACAGGGTGCCGAGAAGGAGGGAGAGAAAGACCGATCCAAGGGAAGGAAAGAATCCGTGCCCGCCCACAGGGGGAAGGAGGAGAAGTCTCTCCGTCCGTTTCCCTCCCGGTGCCGCGTGCTCTGACAAGCGCTGCTCGATCCGGTCTATGTGTCCCCCAAGAAGGCGTTCGACCCTCTTCCGAGTCCAGGGAAGGCAGGTGGAGTGGGCCTGCAGGTGCACGCAGGCCTCCCCAGGGGAGTGTGTGTACTCCAGGCAGTGCTTCAACCGATTGGGATTCAGGTGATACCAGGACCCGGGCATGGAAGCAAAGGCATACAGGCCTTCATCCTGATAGTGGCGATAGCCCAGCGAGTTGAGGACTGCGAGAAGACAACCCTTGGGATCCTCTTCGCTCTTCGGTAACGGTATATCTTGCCTGACACTTACGGAAAACATGAACGGACGCCCTTGGCCGGCCGGCTTCTGGGGGTGCTAATTGCAGGGCGCACTCTTCTTGCATCTCACATGAGACTTGGCTTGTTGAATGATCTCCAAGACCTCGGATTCTCCGATCTTTTGTACGGTTTCCGAGCGAGATTGATGTCCGTCCTCGATGATTACCGTCCCATCCGATTTCACCAGTCTGCTCAATTCCGACAGGAACGCCTTCGGTTCCTTGATCATGTGAAACATGTCCAGAGCGTAGACCACATCAGCAGCCTCGCTCGGGATGGACGTGTTGTATCCGTCCGCCAGAACGGCCTCCACATTGCCCAGTTCGTGCTTCTCGATCTTCTCTTTCACTTTTTTGATGGCAAGTGGGTGAATGTCAACCGCGATTACCTTGCCTGACTTGCCGACGGCTCTGGAAGCGCTCTCGATGTATCGAGCAGGACCGCACCCGTAGTCGATGACGGTTTGTCCCGCTCTCAGATCAAGCCTGCTGAAATTCTTGTCTGCATGCTTTCCGAAGACATCCATCAACCTCATGATTGCGGTCATGATATGGAAGGCTATGTTCGGTATTTCTTCCCTGCCCTTGCCTGACAGCTTGTCTCCCAATGACTCCTTGTTCATGGTCATTCTCCTCGATGTGCATTCCCTTTCGGACAACAGAAGGAACGGATGGTTCAGCCCCTGGCGCTTTCGTCTAGCCATGAGATTTAAGAATACCAAACTTATTACGGTATGTCAAAATCTATGTCGTCCCAGCCCATCCGCAGGGGGGGCGGGCGATGAATCCTGAGGATCAGACGAGACGTGCAGAAGAACGGAGAGAGGAGATCGCTTGAACAAACTGGCTATTCTTGAAGGAATCGGAAAGCGCCCATTCTTTTCCTTTGAATCATTGTGCGGCCTCACCCCAGAACAGCGTATAGGTGAAATGCATGTAGTAATCCGGGAGATTCAGAATGAAATCCTCCGAACCAGCAAGGCACAACCGGCGGAATTCTGCTCTGTCGCCGGATGACAGCTCGCTCTCTACGCCCGGCCAACGCATCTCAAATAGACTCCTCAAAGCTCTGTGTATCTCTCGGCTGAGGGGGGCATGGAAACTGTCTGCAAGGACCTTTGCCTTCGGTTTCCTCAACCCCAATTCACGAAACCAACCCAGCGCACGCAGGAAGTGCGACTCTGGCTCGTTCCCGTTTACGAATGGAGCCAGACCGGCCGATGTGGTGCCTAAACGGGCCTCCAGCTTAGGATATCCGGGAAGCAAGTTCTCGGAAGACCAGGCCAGGATAGCTACCGTACCGCCAGGCTTCACCACCCGTGTCAGCTCTCTCAATGGAGGTAACGGTTCCCAGGGACCATATCCGACACAGTCGGTACTCCACGCCCAGTCAAAAGCATTGCCGTCGAAGGGCAGGTTGAATATATCTCCCTTGCGGAAAGAAATGCGCTCTGACAGACCGGCCTTCGCTCCGATTTCCTGAGCATGATCCAGAAAATCCGAAGAGCGATCCAGACCCGTAACATGGCCGGAGGGTCCCACCTCCTCGGCCAGTTGAACACATTGAAGACCGATTCCACATCCGGCATCCAAACCACAACTGCCGGAAGGAAGCTGCAATGTCTCAACGGCTGCACGAACGATTTGCGCTCTGAGTGCATTGGTTTCCAAAGCTCGCTGAATATAGGAGTCCGAACTCACTGCTTGCCTCCCGTAAATGTATGGAGCCGTTTCCTTGTGCAAGAGTTTGGCAACAAAACGCCTATAGAACACTTCATAAGATTTGGCGTGTCAAACTCTTTGTCCCCCGGCCTGTTGGGAGCACGTCAAGTTGTCCGGTTCTTGTAGCACATGAAGTGTCCGGTTTTCGGTCTTTTACCCAGAAGGAGGATCGCCTGCCAGTCGCCGCGACCATCGAATCGATGCGTCTCATTCGGTCGAATGATGGCAAGCCGGTAATCCTGCGGATGACCGTTTTCCATAGATCCGCCAGGCCTCCTTGTTTTGAAATCATATCAGACAGATCGTTGGATTTCGAAGAGGCCCGTTCAGGCGCCGGAGACATAAGGGGTGGGGACCTTGCACCTGCACCCTCAAGTTGATACAAATCCCCGTAAAAGGGGATCGTCGGCAGTCGCAGGGCGTCTAGAAGCGTGCCGTGATCATGGAGTTCCGGTTCTGTTCCCATGCAACCTGATGGGAAAGACGGTTTTAGGCGGGAACGAGTTAGATCTTGTGACCATCAGGAAGAAACTTCTGATCATTGTAGGATTTCTGTCCGTGGGATTGGGATTCTTGGGGATCTTTCTCCCCGTGCTTCCCACCACTCCCCTGCTGCTGCTTGCGGCGTTCTGCTTTGCCAACAGTTCGGAACGATTCCACCGTTGGCTGTTGCACAACCGACTGCTGGGGCCTTACATCCGCGACTACCTGGAGAAGGGTGGAGTAAGCTCGAGGACCAAAATAGCAGCCATCTCAATGATCTGGATCAGCATCGGCTATTGCACGGTCTTCCTGCTGAAGAACATGTGGTTGCGGGGTCTCTTGCTGGTCATCGCGGCGGCCGTATCGATCTGCCTCGTGCGTTTGCCGACCATCAGGAAGTAGGTCCGACAAAGGGCTGCCGCTCGATCACCGTTGCGCGAGGATCGAGCCTGAGAAGATTCTCCTCAATGGATAGCCAGAGAGGTTCTTGATCCGTGCGACATTCGTGTGCGCGCATCTGAAGATCAGGTGAGCCTTATTAGAAGGCGACCCGTGCCCTCACCACAGAGTGGATTCCCGCCTCCGGCACATTGCCCATGGCCACTGTGTAGAACTTGTCCAAGATATTGAGGAGGTTGAAATCGACCGAGTACTGTCTTTTCTTTCCGAAGGAAGCGCTGAGGGTCAGATTGGCCGTTTCCCATGCCGGGTAGGTATGGACGATTCCGGAGGAGGTCTCTTCCGTCGCGCTCGCGGCTGCCCGACCGTACAGGTCTGCAAAGAGGAAGAGGCCGGGCTGTGGAAAGTCTCTCTCGAACCTGATGCCGAAGCGGCCGGAAATCTCGGGTCGTCCCGTATCCCAGGTCGAGAAGGACTCGTACTCGAACTTCTGCATCAGCCAGGCGCCGGTGAGATAAGGCGTGAGGTGGAGAGGTCGGATCGTGTATCCGGCCGCCAGTTCGATGCCGTAGGTGGTGGCGCTGTTCACGTTGGTGTACTGGCGCTCGCGGCCGCCAGGCAGCAGCAGCTCGGTGATGTAGTCATCGGCGAAGCTTATGAACGCCCCTACGTCGACGTAGAGGGTCTTGCTCGAATACCGGGCGCCCACCTCGAAGCTGTCGGAAGTCTCAGGTGAGAGGTCCGGGTTGGGCAGGGTCGGAAGCAGGTCATCACTGTGCACGGTTCCGATGAACAGCTTCAGCAGGTCCGGGAATTTGTACCCCTGCCCGAAGTGCGCACGAAAGGAGAGGTTCTCGATGCCGGAATAGACGAGGCCGGCGCTGAAGACCGGCTGTGCATCCGAAGTGTCCGCGGTCTGAAGGTCCGGGTCGTTGGTGGCGGACAACTCCGACGCGACCCATGTCTGGCGAAAGCCGGCCGTGAAGGTGAAATCCTCCAGAAAGGTCCATTCATCCTGAATATACAGAGCAAAGGTGTCCATTTTCGCCTTGGTGAAATGGTCGCTCAGCGTCAGGGGCGGAAAGGAAACGTTGATCGGTGGCAGTCCTATGGCCATGGTCTGCCAAGAGTCGGCATCGAGTGCATCCCCCATGTAGTCGAAGCCGGTCACCAGATAGTTCTTCCGGAAGGGAAGCCAGTCGAGTTGCACCCTCGTGCCTGTGGTGCTCTGGTCGTTGTTCGTGTTGATGTTCATGGCCAGATGGAGAAACGATACGGGATCCAGATCCATCTCCTGCCTGAAGTCCTTCAACGTCTTCTGGTAGTAGGCCTCCGCCCGTACCTTGGCCAGAAAACCGCTCACATCTGCAATCTCGATGAATCCGGAGATCTTTTCCCTTGACCATTTCGGCAGATCGAGTTGAAAGCGCGTTATGGGGAACTCGATCTCCTCGGGCGGCGTATAGCTGTTGATATCGCTGTCATAGTTGGTATAAGCCGCCCCGACGGAAAGGGTCCTCCAGGAATAGTCCATGTAGGCGTGCACATTGTCGAACTGATAGGCGGAGTTCCCAAGGACCCCGGCGGCTGAACGCCTGTTTCCTTGATCCGAATAGGTCCCTGAGATCCTGTATCCGAACCCTTTGTAGAGCCCGAACACTGAGCCGGACCCCTGGTAGCCGTCGGTAGAGGAATCGTAGGTGCCGCTGAAGGCAGCCTCCAGGGGTTTCGCACCCCCCTTCTTCGTGATGATGTTCACGACGCCGCCGATCGCCTCGGATCCGTACAGAACCGACGCCGGGCCCTTCAGCACTTCGATCCGTTCGATGATGTTCGGATCGATCAGCAGGGGGGCGCCGTCCATGGATTTGTTCTCTGCGATCTTCTGCCCGTCAATCAGAATCAGGGACCGTTCCGAATCTTCGCCCCGGATCATGATGCGCTGGGCGCCCGGCGCACCGTTCAGGAGGACTTCTACGCCGGGAACATCCCGCACAAGGTCGGCTATGTTCGATGCGCCCCTTCGCTCGATCTGTTCGGGTCCCACTACCGTGATCGAGGAGGGGACATCGGCGATGGCTTTATCGGTCTTGGTTGCAGTGACCACCACATCGCTCAACTGAAACTCGCCGGTGCTCTCCTCTTCCTGAGCCGAGACGACGGACAAAGCGAAGAGTTGGATCACTGCGAGAAGGAAGGTTGGCAGAGACCTGGTCATGTCGATGTTCGCGATTCTCTTCAGTCCTTCGCAGCAAGGAATAGGAGCGCGGGGGGGAGGGGGAAGCGCTTGGGTCCTATGGGATCAATGCGCACCCCCCGCGACCCCATGTTTTTGTCGCACCCTAAAAGTTTCCCATACACTATCTTTTTACGGCAAACCGAATTCTATGTCAAATCCTTCGCCCGGGCGTGCATGCATCCGGCGACGAGCCGCCCCTTTGTGCAAGGGGCCTTGCCGCAATTCCTCCACGATCCACTCCTCCGGTCAGAACATTCGTGCAGTGTCCGACGCGAGCATCCTGGGAGGCGTCGAGTGCGGGTATGAACCGAGAAGAGAGGTCGTCGGGAACAGACAAAGCCGAAGAAAAACATGAATGTCCGAAAAAGAACTTGACAGAAAGTTTGTTGCACCGTATTATATTTGGTATGCCAAATCTTGTGGGCTCTAGACGCAAGCCGAGGCGGAATGCGGGGACCTTCTTTTTTTGTACCAAATATTTGCTACGGAAAAAGAAATTAGGAAGACCAAACTAAGAAGGTGCTTCTTCCCCCATATGACCCCACGGAACCTCAGAAGGAGGAAAAGAATGAGAGTGCATCCGCGAATGGAAATCCGAAGGAACAACGGCACCGTGCATCTGGAAGCAAAGGGTGTCCTCGACGGCAATCTTGTATGGGACCTCATCAATGTCGCTCTGCGAGAGTGCGACGGCGAGAGTATGGTGGTGGTCAATGTTGAGAAGGTTGAGGACATAACTTCCTTCGGCGCACAGGCCCTGAAAAATTTGTTGGCTCATTGCGGTTACCTGAAGGACAAGGTTGTGCTTCAGGGCCTGGCGGGAGAAGAGGAAGTGGCGCGAGTAACGATGAGCGCATGCGGAGAGGGCGGAACCTGCAAATGTGACGGTAGGTGCACGCACTGCGCCTGCAAGGCGGGCGCCGTTCATGCCGCTCAACTGTAGGACGGCCTGTAGCTCCGACTCGAAGAAAGAACAGAAACGGAGGTGGACATGCATACGAGCACGGGTACGACGGGGCAGTCCCATGACCTCATGCGCGCCATGAGTGATTCATGGGAGCGGATCGTAAAGAGGTTCAACCACGAGAATCTTGTGGGGATCGTTCTTGGCCTGCTTGTTCTGGGTCTCTACGGTTTTCTCCATTTCTCGCTCCTCAGGGCTGTGCAGCACTATCAAATCATCGGCCCTGGGTACTTCTGAACCCGCACTTCCACAACCAGCTGCTCCAGGCTGTGGTCGTCAGGCTCATGGGTAGGGGCGGCAGGTTCAGCGGCAAGAGGGCCCCCGAGACCAGCATGGATTGGCGATGCTGGAAGAACTGAAGGAGGTGAAGAAGCTGCTGTGATAACAGACAGGTACAATCCGGCATCATCTGCCTTCAGGCCCTTTCCGAAAGCCGTCAGCGAAGTGGAGAATTGCCAGAACCGGGTGCCTGTAAAGCATCCGTGGCCCGGCGTACCGCATCACCGCCCGGACCTTTTCTCTCATGGTCGGTTTGAAGCAGTGCACCGGGCATTTGGCGCAAGTCGTCTTCTCTTCCTGAAAGGGGCAGCTGCCGATGCGAGTCCGTGCATACTCCGCCAACTCGCTGCATTCCCGACAGAGATTCCTTTTGCTGACGTGCGAATTCCGGCAGTGAAGGCGTATCATTGCCTCGATGGTCTTCCGTTCCCGCTCCATTCTGGGATGTTCTCGAGACAAGGCGATCTCCTCAACGTTTCCCGGGTTCTCACCGGTCTGCCGCTTACTCGCGCCGCCTCAGATCGACAGCACACGGCATGCGGTCTTAAACTTAGAAGGAGCTTATATTTTACGTCGAACCAAACTTATCGTCAATCCAGCCCATGTTTCCACAATTCATTCATAGCCAAAGCAAGCGACCCCCCCCAAGGCAAGGAGAACGTCCACCATGAAGAAAGCAACCGTAATCGTAGCGCTGATGCTCCTCGTCTCTATCGCAGGTCCCGCTGCGGTGACAGCCCAGCAGATTCCGCCCGTAGCGGACAACTTCATCACCGAGTTGCTGTCGACCAGGAACTTCGGGACCCACGACCAGCTCGGCATAACCGGTCTTGCCGGATTCAGAGGCGAAACCCTGATGCGGTTCGATCTGCCGCCCATTGACGCGGGAGAGGTTGTTTCCGCCACCCTGTACCTCTACTCGAATGACCCGGGCCATGGGGGTGCGCCGACCCCTGCGGATCCGATGCAGGTTGAGGCCCGGGCGGTCCTGGGCTCCTGGGTCGAGGCGACGGTGACGTGGGACACCAAACCGTCGGTCGATTCTACTGTCCTGGACACAACGAACGTGAGCGGGTGGGAGCAATGGTTCTCTCTGGACGTAACGGATCTGGTCAAGGATTGGCTGGACGGCAGCCTGGACAACCATGGGATTCATCTCTCTGCACTAGAAGACTCTTCCATCGGGCCCCACTCCAAGGAGCATGCTTCTGAGCATCCCTATCTCGAGCTCGTGGCAACAGTGCCGTATTGCGGGGACGGCAACCAGGATGCGGGCGAGACGTGCGATGACGGGCGCTTCGGTGACTGCGACGGTTGCTCGTCCACTTGCGAGGTGGAAACCGACGGGGACGGGGACGGATACTACGCGGAATGCAACGATTGCGACGACACCGATTCCGGGGTCAACCCGGGGAGTCCGGAAGTCGCGGGCAACGGTATCGACGATGACTGCGACGGCCTGGTGGATGAGGATGAGCCGTCCTGCTTCATCACGAGCATTCTCCACTAGAGCGCTAAGGAGCAAAGCATGGAAAGCACGATGATCCACAGGACAGAGAGGGGCCAGATCTTCATCTGCAACAAATGCGACAAGTACCATTTTGAGTTCGGAAATGTCGTCCTCGCCTTCAGCGAAGAGCAACTGCGCGAATTCGCTGAGTGGGTTCTGGGGTTGGACGGTGACCATTGGGAGGAGACCTGCTCGGATACGGTTTATCGAAGGAAGATCCACGTGCCCGTTTCCGGGTGTCACCTTCGATTTGCGTTGAACCTGGAGGAGCTGGGGGAGGTGAAAAGGCTCCTGTGGAGAGCGGTCATGCAGCATCGAATCGGCGAACCGCAGGACAGGAAGGTTGTCTTCGTTAACTGATTCCGGTATGACCCATGGGGCGTGGGGTCTTGGAGTCAGCCTTCGAGAGGCCCGGGAGCAGCGGCGGGCCGGGGAGGAAGAAATGCCTGCGGCAAGCCTTTCCAAGGGAGGGAAGATTCTGGGAGGCCTCCTCTTCTTTCTCTTTCTTCTCGAACCTGTCTGGATGCTGCTGCCCTTTGCAGAGTTCCTCTACGGGAGTGTGCTGGACCTCGATCTCCTTCGGTCCCACCCCGCCACGGTGTGGCTTCTCTACTTCGTCTTTCCGGTGCAGTCCGCCCGTCCCCTTGCGGTCGGGCTGATCGCTCACGGTCTTGGATTCTTCATCCTTGCTGCTATCCAGATCTATCGCGGCAAGATGACGAAGGGTGGCCTAGTCAAGGGTGGGATGTACCGTTTATCGAGGAATCCTCAATACCTGGCCCTTACCCTCGTGAGCGTGGGTATCATTCTCATCTGGGGCCGGGTGTTCGTGGTGATCCTGCTCTTTCTGATGACCTTTGCCTACTATTTACTCGCTCGCAATGAAGAGGCCGACTGCCTTGCACGCTTCGGGCTGGAGTACGAGGAGTATGCCCGTTCCGTGGCCTTTCTCGTTCCCGGAGACCGCATCCTTCGAGGGCCGGGCCGCTTCGCGGCGGCAGTCGTCCGGCCGAAGGCCCTGAGGTTGTTGCTCGGCTTCCTGATCTGGATGGGGTTGGGGACCGCGCTTGCCCTGGGCGCTGTGCAGTGGCGCCTGGGTCATATGGATGCCCCTCCTCACGCGACAGCACGGGTGCTCCTTGCGCCCTACAAGCCGGTGGATCTCTTCCTCCTGTCCGGATTCGCTCACCAGATCGAGGGAACCCGTGAGGTGGAGGACTTCGATTCCTTCTGGCGCGATCTAGCGAAGAGGCTCGCCTCTTCTTCCAAGCTGAAACAGGCTCTATCGGCCGTTGAGACGCGGTACGACTGCCTCGTTGCCTTTCCCATGAGCCGCACGATGCGGGCCAAGAGAGAGCGTCCCCCCCTCGAGGCGGATTTCGTTCTGCTGGCCTTCGACAGCATGGGCTCCTTCGACATGGACCGTTTCGCCGAGAGTCGTAGCCGCAGTACAGCAATTGCGGGTTTCGAAATAGAAAGCCTGAACGCGAATGCCGATCCGGTGGGATCACCGGACCCGGACGCGATCGTCGGGTGCGTCTTTCCGCTGCCTGAAGTCGTGTCAAAGCCCCGTGAGAAATGTCGTCGCAGGATGATGGACGGGCTGCTGAATCTCTACCTGTCTGGGCTGGGCTCCAAGATGAAGCCCCTGTATCGTCTCATTGAGAAGTAGCCTGCTGGAAGCCCCTCCCCTTCTTTGCCTCCTCTGATTCGAATGCTTCGTATGCCGGATCCCGTCATGTGTACCGACCCCGGTGGCCACACGGTTTCTAAGAATAATCTCCGAAAAGGTCTTGACAACTCCTGATGGAATGCCGTATCTTTTTTGCTGTACCAAAATTTCTGCATAATAGAACGACAGCTAGAGCACTAAGTGCTCTTTCTTGAACAGAAATATTTTTTTGGCTTTTATATTCGTTATACCAAAAAAAGTTGTATAAAGCAAAAACTATTTGGACTTGTTAACCATCACGGCTTCATACCGTCCTTGGGGCCGCCAGGCGAAAGGAATCCCTGTGGTTGTGGCATCGGCGTGAAGCGTGAACACGTTACCTGAAAGGGGGTGGGATATGAATGGGCAGCGGTGAACGACAGGTTTGCAGGCATGGACGAAGTGTTCCTCATCATATGAATTGTCTTGGGACAGGAGGTGAAAGAGATGAAAAGAGTGTTCCCCTTGCTGCTGCTGGCAGGACTGATTGTGTTGGGTGTGAGCGGTCTCGCTTTGGCCGATTATGTAGATCCGCCTGACTGGTCGGCCAACCCGTACTACACGCACCAGAGCTGGGATTTCAATGAGACGGGATGGACCGGCAATCCGCCCGAACCGATCCCGCCGGTCATCCCTCTGGTGCCGGATGGAGAGGTTCCCATGGTGAACCCGTACCAGGGTCCGTCCTGCTCCACGGAGTTGATCGGTACCGACTCTGAACCGCCCGGAGGCGTCTGGCAATGGACCGATGTGCCCATGGGCGGCCCCTGGACTCGCAGCGGCATGTACGGCGGGATGGAGTCCGGATGGGTGGAATTCATGATCTGCAATGCCGACCAGCCGGACCGGATCAAGGAGATGTGGATCCAGTACGTCGTGTATCTGCCCACGGCCTATAACCCAGCCACCAACACGACAACCACCGTCACGGGGTGCGACAGCGAGAGGGCCACCATGATCAGCAAGGAATTCGTACAGACAACCGGAGGCGGAGGCACGGGCTATTGGTGGATCGTAACAGAACTCTGGGAGGTCGACCCACAGCCCGCGTGCGAGATCGTAAGGATCTTTGCAGACAATGGGACAGGGGCTGCGTGCCTGTTTGACCAGGTGGACATCGATACCCGGTGTATCCTTCCGGACCCGCTTGAAATCACGACCCCGTCTCTGGCAGGCGGAACGGTCGGAACGCCTTACAGCCAGACGCTGCAGGCACAGGGCGGCACACCGCCCTTCAGCTGGGCGATCACGGCAGGATCGCTTCCGAGCGGGTTGAGCCTGAACTCATCGACCGGCGAGATCTCCGGTACTCCGACTTCAGAGGAGACCCTGGTCTTCACGGTGGAGGTGACGGATGCGGCCATGAATACGGACAGCAAGCAGCTGAGCATCGCGGTCACGGCAGGAGGTTGTTTCGTCGGGACGGCCCTCAACGAATAGGCCGATCCTTGACAGAATCATCGGGTGAAGTCTCTCACCATCATGAGGTTCTCAACAGCGCCGGCCCTCTCCAGGCAACCGGGAGGGCCGGGGAAAGGACAGATCATGCACAGGAACGTGAAAGGATCGGCCCTCGTCACCGTTTGCCTTCTGGCACTCCTGCTTCCCGGGACCCTGAATGCGGTCACGCTCAGCGTTTCGGACGACGGATACCTGCCCGTAGGCATGGGCAACTGGTACTGGGACAGGGCTTACGCCAAGTCCTACAACAACTTCATGGGAATGTTCTGTTATGGGTTCTCCAAGTTCGATTTGAGCCCCCTTGCCGGCGTATCCGGTGATGACATCGTCTCTGCATCTCTTTTCCTCTATGTAACGCCACTCCAGGGCATGGGCCCGGCAGAATATCCGAGCGGCACAGAGGGACAGTTCACCATCAATGCGTATGATGACACGCTACTGCTGGACGAGACGTACGTAGGTGGCTCGGTTCCCGGGTACGTAGCCGGAACCACGGTAAATCAGCCTCACGACGCCGGTCCGAACACCTGGGTTTCGGTGGACATCACCGACATCGTCAAGGGGTGGCTGGACGGCGATTTTGCCAACAACGGGATCGAGATCTATGACGGGATCAGTGACGACTACGCCTGGTACTGGAGCACGAAGGAGGAAACGGGGAACCATCCGTATCTGAACGTCAACGTGGACAATACGCTGGAAATCACGACAGCCTCCCTGCCGGACGCCGAGTTGGGTGCAGCCTACAGCCAGACGCTTGCGGCACAGGGCGGAGTAGCGCCCTACACCTGGTCGATCTCGCTGGGCCTTCTTCCGGACGGCTTGAGCCTGAACCCTTCGACAGGCGAGATCTCCGGTACGCCCACGGCCGCGGGGACTGAAGTCTTCACGGTCGAGGTGACGGACGGGCTCAGCAACACGGACGAAGTGGTGCTGAGCATCTCGGTCTATGGGGGCTGCTTCGTAGGATCGGTGTTGGCCCAGTAGACGCGCCACGATGAGGCTCACGACGTGAGCCTTTGTGTGTGATGACTTGATTGATTGCCGAATCCAACCCTCCCCTCCATGAGGGGAGGGTTGGAGAAAGGGACATATATGTTCAGGCACATGGACATGATGAGAGGGGCGTCCTTCACCTGCCTCCTGGTCTTCCTGTTGTTGGCCTTCCTGCTGTCAGGCACTCTTGCGGCGCAGGAAGAGGGAGTGAAGCCCGCAATGAGTGCCCGCATCGAGAAGATGCGCAAGGAAATCGACACGAAGGGGCACGGCTTCACTGCGGGATACAATGAGGCGATGAACTACACACTCGAACAACTCACAGGCTACCGGCGCGCCCCGGAGGAAGTTCGCGCCCGGGCCATGTCGGATCGAAGGGGCCCCAGCCCCAGCCTTCCGAAACGTTGGAACTGGATGGACCACAACGGCGTATCTTCCATCAAGGAGCAGCATCCGTCCGGAACCTGCTGGGCCTTTGCCACGGTGGGGGCCATAGAATCCAACATCATGATCCATGAGCAGTCCGAAGTAGAGCTGTCCGAGCAGTATCTCGTCTCCTGTAATCAAGAGGGCATGGGATGCAACACCGGCGGATGGGAAGCGCACAGGTATCACAGTTGCTCTGTTCCCCCCGGCGAGTTTGCCCAGGACGGAGAGGTGGGTGCCGTACTCGAAGTCGATTATCCCTATCTGTGTCCCGACTACGACGGCCAGATACCGGACACCCCATCCTGTGCAGGGACGCCCGCGAACCCTCTGCCCCGTATCGACTGCATCGATTCCTGGGCCTATGTGGGGCCGGGGGAGCTTCCACCGGCAGACAACATCAAGCAGGCGATCTTTGACTACGGTCCTGTATACGCGGCCGTAATGGCCGAGCCCTATTTCCAGGCATACACCGGCGGTGTGTTCGACCGTTGCGTGAGCGGGGGCACCAACCATGCCATCACGCTGGTAGGCTGGGACGACACCCAGGGTGAGAACGGTATCTGGTACATGAAGAACTCCTGGGGCACGGACTGGGGCGAAGCGGGCTTCATGCGTATCCAATACGAATGCAACTCCATCGGCTCCGATCCAAGCTATGTGGTCTACAGAGGCGGGGCCCTCACTTCCAACGGACTTGTTTACCTGGATGATGACGCATACTCGTGCACGTCGGACATCGGGGTCATCGTGCGAGACAGGGACCTCATTGGGGCAGGAACGCAACTCGTGATCTTGACCACCACCGGGGGCGACGCGGAGCAGATTTTCCTGGGCGAAATCTATGGTCCCGGTTCTTTCGGGGCTGCGGTTGAAGCCTCCGGCAGTGCGGTGACACCCGGCGATGGAATTCTTCAGGTGTCGGATGGAGAGACCCTCACGGTGACCTATGTAGATGCCGATGACGGCCGGGGTGGCATAGACGTCACGAAGACCTACTCTGCCTATGTGGATTGCGCCTCCCCTGTCTTTGGCGGCCTCCTCTCGGCCGAGCCGGGGAACGGCTATGTAGCCCTGGCATGGGATGCTGCGAGCGATCCGTCCGATCCGATCAAATACAATGTCTACCGCAGCCAGACGGGAGGAGAGATCGGACAGCTTGCCCAATCGGCTTCCGGCCTTGGATACCGAGATTATGGTGTCATCGCAGGCGAGACCTATTTCTATGTCGTTCGCGCCCTGGATGGGGCAGGCAACGAGGACGACAACATGATCGAGCTGAGCGCCGTGCCCCTTGCCAGGCCGCTCATAGAGCGCGCCAGCCAGGCCAACGACGGTACGGAGGGAGATGATGCGAGCAGCGTTTCGAGCGTGAGCGGGGACGGTACCCTTGTGGCTTTCGAATCCTCGGCATCGAGTCTTGTGCCCGGAGACACCAACCAGAGGTCGGATATCTTCCTCTATGATTCCGGTTCCGACTCCATCGAGCGCTTGAGCATGGCGCATGACGGGACCCAGGCCGACCAGGACAGCAACAGACCCCGTGTCAACGAGGACGGCCGTTTCATAGCCTTTGACTCGTACGCCACCAACCTGATTCCTTCCGATACGAACGGCAAGAGAGATGTCTTCCTTATCGATCTGCATGCCTACGTGATGAAACGGGTAAGCGTTTCCAGTGCAGGCACCGAGGGAGCGGGCACCAGTTCGAGTCCCTGCATCAGCGCAGACGGGCGATTCGTGGGGTTCGAATCCTTTGCCGCCGACCTCGTTCCCGGCGACACGAACTGGAACCTGGACGTGTTCGTTTTCGATACCCAGACCGACTCGCTGGAGCGGGTGAGCGTATCCAGTGGGGGGATCGAAGGAGACGGGTACAGTTCGAATTGCTCGATCAGCGGGAACGGCCGATACGTTGCCTTCGAGTCGTCCGCAGGAAACCTAGTGCCCGGGGATACCAATGGGCAGGCGGATGTATTCGTCTTTGATCGAACCTCGGCCACCATCGACCGGGTCAGTGTGGCCGATGGCGGCGGGCAGGGGAACTCCGCCAGCCTGAAACCGAGCATCAGTGCAGACGGCCGATACGTCGCCTTCGAATCCTCGGCCTCCAACCTGGTGTCGGGTGATACCAACGGGAAAACGGATGTCTTCGTCTTTGACCGAACCACGGCCACTATCGACCGGGTCAGTGTGGCAGATGACGGAGGCCAGGGGCTTTCCTTGAGTGGAGCGCCGAGCATCTGCGCGGATGGTCGATACGTCGCTTTTCAATCCTATGCCTCCAATCTCGTGCCCGGTGATACGAACAACGCGTACGACATCTTCGTTCGTGACCGGCTCGAACGTAAGCTGGACAGGATCAGCATGGGTCACGACGGCGCGGAGGCGGACGATGCGAGCTTTCTGCCGAGCATTAGCACGGATGGCCGGAGCGTGGCCTTCGAGTCGATGGCCCCGAATCTGGTCCCGGCAGACGGAAACGGGTTCCAGGACATCTTTCTGGTCACGATTCCAGGTCCCCTCGAAGTCACCACGTCTTCCCTGGAGAACGGCAAAGTTGGAGTTTCGTACCATGCTGCCTTAGAGGCACGAGGCGGGATGCCCCCCTGTTTCTGGGAGATCACGGCAGGGGAGCTTCCTGCGGGATTGAGTCTGGAGTCGACGACCGGGGTCATATCGGGCACTCCTTCCGCGGAAGGCACGCAAGCGTTCACCGTGGAGGTGAGGGATGCCCTGGATGATACGGACAGCCGGGAACTCAGCATCACCACCACGGCATGTTTCATCGCCATGGCAGCCTTTGGCACGCCCATGGCGGAAGAAATCGAGGCCTTGCGAACCTTCCGGGACCGAACCCTGCTCGCCCATGAAGCGGGGGAGGCCTTTGTCAGGTTTTACTACGGGGTCAGTCCGCCGGTAGCGGAATTCATCCAGGACAAGGAACTCGCCAAGGCGATCGTCAGGGCCGGATTGAGGCCCCTTGTCTGGTTGTCGGTTGAGACGACGAAGGGCGGCGGACCGTAGCCCCTGATCCCTGTCCCAGCGCACACATGTACCGAGAAAGAACCGTCCGGACAAGACGGAGCGGTTTTTCAGGAGCACGAATGATTGGCAGATTCATGCTAGGCCTCTTCCTGGTCGCCCTGGTCTTCCTCATGGGGCTCTCGCCCGCATGGGCGGACCAGGAGGATAGTCTGGAGGGAGAGCAAGAGGAAGACCTGGAGGCAGTGGAGAGCATACCGGAGGAGGGCGTGGCGCTGTCCGAGATGGTCGTGGTCGGGTCAAGAGAGGCCGTGGACGATCCGGATAAGCTGCCGGTCCCCGTGCAGGTCGTCACGCAGAAGGAGATCCAGAACATCGGAGCGATCAGTCTAGGGCAGATCCTGGAGGTCACCTTGGGGGTCGATCTGGTGAGTTCGCCGGATCTGAACACGTCTCCCGGATTTCAAACCGCGCGCATGCGCGGAATGGACATCAACCAGGTCCTGGTGCTGGTCGACGGCAAGAGACTCCCCGGGTCCAGGCCGACAAACCAGGGATACTCGTTTTCGAATATCGGTGCCATCAGCGTCCCCATGATCGAGCGGATCGAGGTCCTGCGGGACGGCGCTTCCGCGCAATACGGGTCCGACGCCCTGGCGGGTGTGATCAACATCGTCACGAAGAAGAATCTGTGGGGTGCTGCGGTCAACGGGCAGTACGGCATTTCCTCCAGAGGCGACGGCCAGGAGCAGAACATAGATGCCTCCGGAGGGTTTCCGGTCGGTAGGTTCCATTTCGATATGGGGGCTTTCTACAACAAACGGGACCACTACGACCGCACGACGAGCGAGCGATGGGATTCACCGGACGTGGAGCAGACCGGGGCTTTCGGCGGCGTCTCCTTCGACATCACCAATCAGCAGGCCCTGGATCTCGATGTCCGATACTCGCAGACCAACTCCTCGTTTAGGAAGGAGGAGTTTGCATCACGGAATATGGAAAAGGAGGATCTGCACGCATCGCTTCTGTGGAAGGGAGAGTCCGCTCGGTGGAAATACCAGTTGGGAAGCAGCTACACGACTGAGGACGAGGATCATTTTCATACCGAGGAGCCGGACTATTACGGCGACCTGGAGTGGGATGTTTTCGAATACTACAACGGGAACGTGACGTGGAACGTGAAACCCTGGTTGTCCCTGTTTTTCGGTTCCTCCTGGATGGAAGAGAAGATTGATTCGCAGGAGCGGGATTTCTCGAATACCCGCAGCGTGAATGCCGTCTTTGCCGAGGCAGGGATCACTCCCCTCCGCGGTCTAAGACTACAGCTTTCCGGCCGGTTCGAGCACTACTCCGACTTTGGAGACAACTTCGCCCCAAAGTTTGCAGCGCGCTATGAGATCTTCCCTGACCTGTCCATTCGGGCCTCCATAGCCGACTCCTTCCAGGTGCCCACCCTCTTTCAATTGCACGATGCATTCAGCGGTGCCATGGGGTGGCTGGACCTGTACGGCAATCCGGATCTGTCCCCGTCCGATGGTCTCAGCACCAACGTCGGCCTCGTCTGCAAGATCGCGAGGAAATACCAAACGAGGCTTGCCCTCGACTTCTTCTACAACCGCGTGGACAACTTAATCGAGACAGTGATGATCGAGGAGGCAACCCCTACCGAAAAAGCCGTGGCTACATACGAGAACTTACCGGGAACTTCGGAGTTCAAGGGGGTGGAAGTCGATTTTTCCACGGACCTGCTTTACGGATTCGGACTCGATGTGATTGCGAACTATCTCGATGCAAAGGACCCGGATGGATCTGACCTGAAGAACCGGCCCAGATCCGGGCTTCTCGCCGTGCTTCGCTACAACTGGAGAGACAGGGTTTGGGCAAATTTTCGGTACAGCTATCGCGGGAAGTACATCAGCGATCTCAATGAGAGAGTCGAGCCCTTTGATATCATCAGTGCTCAGGCCAACTATGCAATCACCGAAAACATAATCATTTTTCTCGGTGCCCGCAACATCCTCGACGAATTTCCCCCTGTGGATTTAGAAAGGTATGAGACAGGGCACATGCAGGGCATGATCGATTCCGGCCTCGGTGCGTTCTACTATGCCGGCCTTCGCCTGAAGTTCTTCAAAGAGAAGCTGTGATGCGGAATCCTACCCGCACGACAGAAGAGAGGAGTTCTCCCCCATGAAAAGGCTGTTCGCTGCAATCTCCCTTTCCTCATTGCTCATCCTTGCTTCTTCGGCCACGGCTGCTCCGGATTGGAGAACGAATTCCTACTACACCCACCAGAGTTGGGAGTTCAACGCGCTGAACCAGGACGTACTCAGTTGTCCGCCGGATGAGGGCGACCCGGATCCCGATTCCCCGGGAGTACCCGGCCGCGACGGAGATCCGCCCCTGGAACCGGATGCCCTGGGGGAATCCGTGATCAACCCGTACGGAACGCCCAATTTGCGTAAGGCACTGCCACAGGACGGGGATGTGGGGGGGTGGATCTACAATGCCATGGCAGGCCCGTGGATGTTCTGCGGACAATACGGAGGCATGGGCGATGTTGCATTGCTCTTCGAGATACCGAATCCCGGGGTCTCGGAGGGGCTTCACACGGAAGTGTTGGTGGAGTGGACGTTCTACGCCACCGGGCCGGGCGAAATGTGGCGGTGCGAGATAGGGAGAAGCTACGAGGAATACCCGGAGGAACCCGACCCGCTTGATCGGGTCCTGGTTACAGAATCGAAAGGTGTCTTGCTGATCAGCGAAGAAGATGAGCGCATTACGGATGAGGTGAGGCCTACACAGCCAACGGAATGGCACCGGATCACGCAGGTCTGGAGGTTCGAGGACGTCCCCTCAGCACTGTATGCAAAGATCTCCGGCAGGACGGAAGGCGCCGCTGTGTTGATCGACCGGGTTGTCGTCGATACCCGCTGTGTAGAAGAGGTGATCGTCCCGGAAGTGTCGGATACGGACCCGGATGAGAGTGCTGTCGATGTACGCGTCGACACTACCGTCTCTGTTACCCTGAGCACACCCATGGACACCGGTGCAACCGAAGACGCATTCACCGTCGCTCCGCCCGTGAATGGCGTTTTCACGTGGACAAACCTCGACAAGACGATGACTTTCACTCCCGGCAGCGATTCGGATCCGGAATACCTGGCCTGCGGAGAGACCTACACGGCTACCCTTTCCGCCGACGCCAGGGACGCGGCAGGAATCCATCTGGAAGAGGAGTACGCATTCACCTTTACAACCGAACCTTACACCGAGCCCGATCCGGTCTTCCTGGGAGTACCGGAGGGCACGGTGGATACCGACGAGGCGCGAATCAGCGTCGGCGGGTCAGGGATCTACCGGTATGCCTACAGACTGGACGAAGGCGAATGGGGCGAACCTGTCGGGCTGAACGAGGATATCATGCTTTCCGGCCTTTCGGACCGCGAGCATTCCCTGTACATCCGGCTTGAAGACGCCAGGATGCAATGGACCGAATCGGCTCCGTTGAGCTGGAGCGTGATGGCGCCGCCTGCCGTGCTGGGCACGGTTCCCGAGGACGGGGGGACGGCCCCTGCGAACACGTCCATTGTTGTGACATTCAGCGAACCGATGGACAAAGACAGCGTGAGAAACGCATTTGAAATCGAGCCGCAGGTTGGAGGAACCATCACCTGGAGCGGGACGGCAATGACTTTCCTGCCTGACGACGCTCTCACACCGGATGCCACCTATGAAGTCACGATACGTGAATCCGCCGCCGATGCGGCCGGCAACCGGCTCCCTGCAGACCAGAAATGGTCATTCACTGCCTATGTGGGGCCCACCACGGTCACCTGTCCGGTAGAGGCGGACACATATGTTCTTTTCGGCGGCATGGGAGGCGGCAAGGGGTACCCCAAGGGAGATGCGAGCGGCCGGTTTGCCGTGAAGGCCGGGGCAGTCAGCATCGTGGACGCCCGCGGGCTGTTTCGATTCGACCTGTCCGCACTCGGAAACATAAGCCCAGGTGATGTGGTCAAGGCGGAATTCCGGTACCACATGCTCGAGGCCGGGCAGGGGGAAATGGAAATGTCCGATCCGGCCCCTGCGGGAACTCCCATGTACGGCTTTGTCCGTGCGCTGAATACGACTACCTATGAATACACCGAGTTGAATCGAGAGGGGAGCCTGCCCCATCCAACCGAAACTCACTTGTGGGGCGAGAACAAAGTAGGGGGCGCGAATTACGTGGATTGGAAGAACAAACCGGGGTATGTGCGCGGCACGCCGATGATCCTCGTCACGCACGATACCGGCCCTGAGACGAACGGCTCGATCGATATCACGGAAATCGTCAAGGGGTGGATACGGGGAGAGTACCCGAACAACGGCATCGAGATAAAGGACCATGACGACCGCACAACCCCAGATTCCGAATACGGAGACGGCTATAGCTGGCATATTGCTTCCCGTGAGGCAAGTGCGAACGCTCCCTACCTCTCCGTTGAGGTGAATGCGGTAGAGCGTGCAAGGATCAGAGAGAAGCCCGGTGCGCTGCCTGTTCTTGAGTTTGGGGAGACTCTCACTCTCCATGCGGAAGGCGGAGAAGGTTCGAGCTATTCCTGGCGGGCAGTAGCGCCGGACCGGACGGATATTCAAGAAGAAGCGCTTTCCGTAGCGACCGGCGATGTGACCACCTTTGTGGCACCTGCGAGGGCGGGTCTGTACCAGATCATTTTGTCTGCCGGTTCGGATACGGACGGTCTTTTCGTGGGGGTGAGGGACGGAGCCGCCTATGTACCGGACGAAGAGACCCAAGTGCTGTCTCAGGAGCTCTTTCCCCTCTTTATGGAGAGTGGACTGGGCGCTTCGGAGCAGGAGGCCGTCTTTCATATCTGCCGGGAACTCGTCCATGATATGGGCACGTCCGGCATGCTGGGAGAGGTTGTTCTCGTGGACGCAAATGGGGAAGGGCGGCGGATCGGAGGAACGGGCACGGCGTGCGCGGCCAGGACATCCATTTCGATAGTCGAAGAGCCCTTCCAGGCTCATGTGAATGCACTTGTCGATGGAGGGGGCAGCACGCTTTGTGCAATCGAGATCCCTGTGGGGGGTATCCCTCAGGGAGCCGCAGAGAAGATCTACGTGACGGTAACGGACACCGGGATCAACTCGTGGATGAATACCTCTCGAATCTATGACCTGCGGCTTTGCAGTGAGGGCGGGCAGAGGCTCGACGCCACATCGATCGACGAGGTCATCGTAACTCTGAGCTTCAATACAGAGGTGGTGCAGCAAGGGCAACTGACGGACGGCAGCACCTCGATCGTACACGCGGAGGACACGGGCAAGTTTTTCACTGCCGAAGAGGTAGACCCGAAAGACACTGTCCCGGCGGACCGTATCTTGAACGTGAACTACATCGACGGGTGGGTGAGATTCAGCGAGGATCAACTGAGCACATTCGGGCTTCGACCGGAAGGAGAGGCCTTTCCCGCACCTCCTCCCGAGGTGCCGGCGGACCTGGGCGGTGGGTGTTTCATTTCTACGGCTCTGAGCGGGTAATCGGGGTCAGGTCGTCATTCTACATTTTACTCAGGTTTGTTCGAACTTCTTCTCGCCGCAAAATGTAGAATGACGACCTGACCCCAGGGTCCTTGACGAATGGATCGATCGGGTTCTTCCCGAGCCCGCATATTGCACGAAACTTCTTGGCGAGAACGGTTGGGGGGCGGAAGGTTCGGGTCTTGAGGGCGAAGCTGATTCTTCGTGCTTTGCGCCGCTCGCAGGAGAGGGGTTCGTGCAATATGCGGGCTAAGGAGAGACGACGTTACTTGAGTTGCAGGTGGAGTTTGTTCGGTGCCCCCGCCCTCAGTTCCAGCGTCACGGGCTCGCTCACGGGCTCACCAGGTTCGGGGCCCATCCCTTCCCCGTTGGCATCGTGGAACCCCCTGAGTGTAACCCGTCCCTGGGGGAAAGGCGCCGTTTTCCCCAGTATGGAGCTCTCCTCCACCCGTACGGACAGTGGAAAGGCGGGATTCTGACGCTCGTAATAAAGCGAGGGCATACCCCCTGCCGAATCCCCCGGCTTCCCGTAGAGCGCGAAGACCCCTCCCGGGGTGCACCGCTCACAGGTCACCGTCAGCTCGATCCAGACGTCTCCTTGGCTCTCCGGCACCTTCTGCTCCCGGCGCTCGCCTGATTCCGTCTTGCATGTCGCCGAAACCATCGTGAGGAAGACGACAACAGGTGCGGTTCGCTTCAGATTCCGTAGGAGGCTCCCCACTTCAGGAGCCTCCCTCGAGCATCTCCTGCATGAGCCTTCCGAGCTCTTCCTTTGCCTCGGACGGCGAACGGGGCTGGCCGGAGGCCGTCGACTCGACCCACTTCTCATGCAGGCTCTGCATGAACTTGTTGATCTGATCCTGGACGTGCGGGTTCTCTGCTTTCAGCCGTTCGACGATGTCGTCCAGGGCTTCCAGGTTCCCTGCCGTGAGCTCGGAAAGGAGCCGGTCTGCATCAGGCAGCGAGGAGATGTCGGGCAGGAGGGCAGGGCGTGCTGTGCTGGTGGTCCCTGAAGGCCGTCCCTTCTCGGCTCGCTCATTGGTGTAGCGACGTGTTTCCCCTTTTTGTCCCTTGGGCAGATGGATCCGGACTTCCTTGAGCGGGTACTCTTCCGGGGGGACCTCGGCCTCGGCGGTGTAAATGAAGCTCGTGTCTTTTCCCCGCAAGATCTTCCGAATCGCCTTGTCCAGAGGGAGGTGATTGATGGAGACGGTAAGCTGTTCCGTAAGGGGCCCGTCAGCGATGATGGTAAGTATCGCGATCCGCGACAATTCGGCAAGCAACCGGTCCAGGGAGGCATCCTTTGCTTCCAGGCTGAGATGGCCCTCCGCATAGCGCATGAGAGCGATTCCGCCCGAGGGGTCGCGGAATTCCGCGGCCGGCGCCGGGCATGGAAGGGCAAGGAGCGGGACGATCAGGAGAAGCCCCCGAACACCGGTGCTCCTGAGAGCATGTTCTCGATTTGCCCGTCCCCGGAGAAGGACAGCCAGAAGACCTCCGGTAAGGTTTTTCATGTCGATTCCGATATGATGTTTGGAGTCCCTATATTGTTACGGAATTCCAAATTTAATGTCAACCTCTGATGGAGGTCTACAGGCAATGGAGAAAGCTGCCCACCAAGTCCTCGTGCCGGTTGTGAGCACTTCCGTCGAAGGTCAGGGACAGGAGCGGCTTCTGCCCGGGGTCGCCGTTTCTTTCGGCCAGTTGCATGACCACGATCCCGCTGTTCATGTACATGGACTCCATGGAGATGATCCCGTCGATGGCGGAGCCGCATCGTAGGATCTTGGCGAGTCGATACCTTCCATTGCCGCCGCTGAACAGGGGGAGCCTCCCGTCGGCGGCCTCCAGCAAGACTTCCGGATTCGCATCGAAGGGACCGTGGTCCCCGAGCTTCTGTGAGACGTCAGTAAGCAGCCGCTGAAGTTCGGGCAGCCTTCGCCTTGTCTCCCTGTCTTTGCCCGTTCGTACATAGTCGCTCCACATGAAGTAGAGCGATTCGGTGAGAGGGGAGAAGAACAGCCTACTTTCCTTCTCCAGTTGCTCCACCATGGAGCGATGGTTGAAGGCGTTGAACACGACCAGGGGCTCTCCGATGATCAATACCCGTTTTCGGCCGTCCAGGGTACGGCTTCGGCCCTGCACCCTGGAGGCGAATGTGAGGAGTTCTGCCTCCGTAAGCTCGCCCTGTCGAAGGGCCGAGATCATTTCCTGAAGCAGCGGTTCCCTGTCCACCGGATCCGACGCCATGAGGATGTCCCCTGCCAGCGTGGTATGGACGAAGGCGGACCCGTAGTCCGAGTCCGCCAGCAGATCCTCCTGGAAGGGGCTCTCCACGCTCGCATTGTATCCGTGGGTATCGAGCAGTGTCCGGATCAGGTTCTCGTACTGACCGAAGTTCTCGGTTCCTTCCGTCTTCGGAAGCCAGAAGCGGATTCGCTCTCCGTTGCTCTTTTCCGCTTGATGGAGCACGTCACCCACGAGCGACACATGGGAGAGATACTCCTTCGATCGCGAAAGACGCCTGCCCTTTTCGAAGCTCTCTTCGGAGGTGAGGGGCATCACCTGTGCGTCGATTCCCTTCCGCTTCAGCAGTTCACTGAACAGATGGCTGTACGGAAACAGATGGGGGATGAATAGCTTTCCGTCACTCGTCTCTACCGTTGCCGCCTTTCGCGAAGCCGGGGGTTTGTGCTCGCCCTTCCGGAAACTGCTTGCGAACGCCTCCAGCCGTGTGGCGATTCCGACCTCGGAGGAATGCTCGTCCACTTCCAGGTGCAGATAGGGTTTTCCCTCCATCTCCTTCTCGAAATAGTGGTTGAGCATCAGGTCCGGCCCGCACCCGTGATTCGTCAGGTAGATGGCATAGAGTTTCGGGTGGTTCCGGATGATCTGGGCGGCCGCCAGGATGTGCTGCCCGAAGGGCCAGAACATATTCGGATAATCAGCGAAGGTGTCGTAGTGCAATACGGGCAGTGCGGAGATGCTCAGCACCTTGTAACCCATGGCCATGAGCTTCTGGGGGATGCCCATGTTCAGTTCCGGATCGTTCACGCCGTAGGGCCTCGTGATCATGACAAAGGCGATCTCGTCGTCGGCGAGGCTGTCGATCGACCGCTTCCCGAGCTCCTCCAGCTGGCGGTTGAATTCCTTCAGCCGCAGAAAGCCGTTCTTCATGGCGCGGGCGGTCTGCAGACGGCCCTTTCCCATGCTTCGACCCAGCCCAAAGATGGTCTTCGCCATGTAGCGCTTGCCGAACTTGAAGGAGATGCGTGGGGAAAGGAGCTTGATGCCCCTCTTCTCTAGGTCCATGCCGTGGTCCATCAGGGCGGACACCTGCTGCATGTAGGCACAGGCGTAATCCTTGCGCACCTTAGAGACCTCATGTTTCATGGTGAACAGGCTCGGCAGGAAGATGTAGTCCACCCCCTTGTCGATCAGGGAGGCGACGTGGCCGTTCACGAGTTTCACCGCGTAACAGGTTTCTTCCAGGGCGTGCTTCTGGCTGAGTGAAACGATATGGCTGTCGGTTTCGTCGGAAAGGATGACGTTGAACCCGAGGGTCTTGAAGTACTCGTTGAACAGGACGAACAGCTTGTGCATGAAGAGCACCCGGGGAATGCCCACGGTCTTCCTGTTCGGATCTACTTCCCCTGTGTATCCCTCCAGGAAGAGCCGCTTCGACTCTTCCCAGAAGTCCTGCACGACCGGCGGTCTTTCCTTTTCGGCCCCGCGCTCCCGGCTCTTCTCCAGGGCGATGACGGCAGCCCCGAGCGCGCCGGTAGTGCTGAAAAAGGGAGGCACCTGGACCGGCTTTCCCAGGACGGCCCGGAAGGCGTTCACCACCGCCTGATTGTAAGCAATGCCGCCCTGCAGGAGGATCCGGTCGCCCACGGGCCGGTTGCCGACCACCCGGTTCAGATAGTTGTGGACGATTGCATAGCTCAGTCCCGAAACAACGTCTTCGGTGCGCTCTCCCCTGGCCAGGGCGTTGGCAATGCTGCCCTCGATGAACACGGTGCATCGGTCGCCGAGATCCACCGGATTCTCTCCAGCCAGTGCCTTCGAGCTGAATTGATCCAGAGGGACTCCGATCTTCTCTGCCTGCGCTTCGAGAAAGGAGCCCGTGCCGGCGGCGCAGATCTTGTTCATTTCGAAGTCGACCACGGTTCCTTTGTCGATCCGGATGTACTTGGAGTCCTGGCCGCCGATCTCGAAAACCGTGTCGACCCTGGCGTCGACCTGGTATGC
This sequence comes from bacterium, assembly GCA_028277985.1. Taxonomy (GTDB): domain Bacteria; phylum Desulfobacterota; class DSWW01; order DSWW01; family DSWW01; genus S015-6. Next base: position 27,266 of record JANQFG010000079.1, read on the forward strand.
CCCCCTGGCCTGTGCGGTGATTTCATCGATGATGACGTCCGCATCGAGTCTCTTGCCGATAAGGCTTCTTCCGGAACCGGTGGTTGCTGTTCCGATGATCTCGAGACGGGACCCGAACTCGTCGCGTATCTCCTGCAACCCTGCCTCCACGACCTCCGTGGGCTGCCCTCTGGTTCGCAGGTATCTGTAGGCCAGAACGTTTTCGTCTTCGTCGATCAGCACCAGATTGATGCTGGTGGAGCCCACATCGATTCCCAGTGTTCCGCGTACAGCGCCCGAGGCCGGAGTGCAGGTATGTCTTTCCCGGGTATCGCCCTCTCCAAATTCCTGCAGGCAAGTATATGTGGAGACGGTTGTCCTGTTGGGCTGGCTCGTGTCCACGATGCGAATCAACTCCTCCACGTCCACGGCGCGAGGGTCGCGACCTGCCGTCACGGCAGCGCCCAGCGCACCGACATAGAGGAAATCCTCCGGCAGCAGCACATCCTCATCCGACAGGGTGAAGATCTCTTTCAGCGCCCTCACAACGCCCGCGATGCGCATCACGCCGCCTGTGAGCATCACCGGGCGCTCGATCCGGCGCTTCTGCAGCACGTTCGCCTTGTAGTTGCGCACCATGGCGAAGACGAGGCCCATGAGAATGTCTTCTACGCCGGCGCCCTCCTGCTGGTGATGGATCATGTCGGTCTTGGAAAAGACGCTGCAGCGGCCCGCGATTCTGGGGATGTGCCGGGCTCTGTCGGCAATTTCGGACAGTTCTTCCAGTGAAATCTCGAGGCGGGATGCCTGCTCTTCCAGAAAGGAGCCGGTGCCGGCTGAGCAGCTGCTGTTCGTGAAGAAGCGTATGTTCTTCTGTTCCGGCGGAGAAAAGCCGGTGATGTACTTCGCCTGCTGGGACCCGATTTCCACGATGGAGCAGACCTTGGGATCGAGCAGTAGAGCTCCTGCCACCGCAGCAGGGATTTCAGGCAGGAAACGGGAAGAGAGTCCTTCGAAGAGCTTCGCCTGGCCGCCGGTGAGGGCAAAGCGCACGGCCTCTCCGGCCACGCACTCCTTGACCCCCGCAAGAGCATTGAGCAGAGCACCGGAAATATCGCCGTAGTGGCGCTCGCTGTTCGCGTGTTGCTTTGCTCCGCCGTCCTTGAGGACGATTGTCTTGACGGCGGAGGACCCCAGATCCATGCCTACGCGGATCATCGTTTGTCTTTCAGGGGAACGGTAGGTTTAGGTTCGTCTAATTAAGTTTGGATATCTTGTAAGTTTACGATATGCCTAACTTTATGTCAACCGGCCTCCGCAGCCATGCACCCGACGCGTTTCGACAGGGAGGAGAGAAGAAGACAGGTTGACAAGTTTTTTGGTAGCACGTAAATTATTTGGGGTGCAAAAAACATCTTTCCCAGGGGCTTGCGTCATGCTCAAAGAGCTGGAGAGGATCCTTCGATGCCCGGTGACCGGGGGCGATCTCGTCCTCGATGAAGGGGCCTCCCACTATCGCGTCAAGGATTCCGAGCAAGTCTATCCGATCGTGGATGGCATTGTTGATTTCCTGCCGGAACAGGCGGACCGTATCGGTGAGGCCTACGACGCAGCCGCGGGGTCCTATGATTCCTTTCTGACGAATTCGAACCTGCTGACTCGATTGTACAATCTATTCGTGTGGGGCATTGCGGATGATACCCGCTATGCGAAGATCATTGTGGATTGCATTCCCGACGACTTTCGGGGCGCGATTCTGGATGTTCCCGTCGGCACCGGCGTATTCACGGAAGAGAAATACAGCCGGCTGACGGGCGCAATCGTTCTGGCTGTTGACTATTCCATGGGCATGCTGAGGCAGGCGAAGGCCAGGTTCGAAGCTAGGCACATGCGAAACGTTGCGCTCATCCGTGCGGATGTGGAAAAGCTGCCCCTGGTCGGTTCATCCATGGATGCGGTGATCTCTATGAACGGTATTCACGCCTTCCCGAGGAAGGTGGCCGCAATTCATCAGATGAGCGGAGCCTTGAAGGAGGGGGGGCGGTTCATGGGATGCACCTACGTGAAGGGAATTCGCAGCATCACGGATGCCGTCGTCAACAGGTTCTACTCGAGGAAGGGCTGGTTCACCCGGCCCTTCTTCTCCGAAGAGCAGTTGATGATGGTATTGGGGGAAGTCCTTGCCTCTGTGAAGAAGACGCGGGTCAAGTCGATTGTGGTGTTCGAGGCGCGGAAATGAAGCCCCCATCGGAGGCGTGCGCCCTCGTTCGTGATGCAGATGCCTCAACCCGACCCGCGTTAGCCCTCGTTAGAAACTCATACCAAGCGTGAATCCTCCTGCAAAGATGTTCCCTCCGGTCACATAGCCGGGATAGCCGATCACCACGGTCTCCTGGATCCCGTCGCCGTCCAGGTCGGCCCTGCCCCCGGCCTTGCGGTGTTCCCTGTCCATGAGCTGATGGAATTGAAAATGGAAACCCAGCTTCAGGGCCCGGGTGGAGCCGAACAGGCTCCGAAGGGCGAGCCCGAGTCCGGCGGAGAACACGTGGGAGTCGCTGTCCAGGTAGTTGGTCACCCCTGTCTGTTCCGGCACGGGTGACTTGACAAAGTAGTAGCCGCCTCGCAATGCGAGTTCGGCCCGGTCCGACAAGGGGAAGAGACTCCATCGTTTGGCAATGTACTCGATCCCTGCTCGCGGCAGGAAGGTGTCACTGAACCCGGGGTCCGTGACCTGTTGGAAGGGTACAGCCGTCCCGGTCGGGCCGACCTTCAGGTCCACGTCCATTGTTGCATCTTTGAAAAGAGACCATTGAAGCCATGCCAGGTCCAGGCTCAGGTTGACCCTCTCACCGGGCTTCCAGGCCCAACCGAAGACGACCTGGCGCGGGCTGTAGAAGATCATGCTTTGCAGCTTTCCCGATATGGGGATCGTGAGCGCTTCGGAATCGATTTCGCCGTTCAGGGTGAGGTCGACTTCTCCCTGGTTCTTCTTGTCCTTGTAGACGACGGCAAAACGCATGTCGTTTTTCATCTTGTACAGAAGCCCGGCATAAGGGGCGATCCTTGGCCTGAAGGTCAGGGCGAGATCCGCCGTTCCTTCCCCCCCTGCGGGGATCCGCAGATTGATCATACCTTCGGGCCCGAAGAGGACGTCGATTCCAGCGCCGATGTGAAGTCCCTTGTAGACCCTGGCCCCAACGGAAACGAGGAGGGCAAACCGCTTGGATCGCTTCTCGTACCATATGAAGTTCGGTTCCTGCTGGTTCTGGGTCTGCAGCCTGGCCAGATAGTGCGTGGACGGCACAAAAAGCCCGACCCCCACCGCGATATCGTCCGTCAGACCGACCGCTACGCCACCCAGGAAGCCGCCGTTGTCGCTCATGCTCGTATTCACATCGCCGACGATGGGCTCTCCGCGGGGCGTCTCCCCCACCACCACGTTCCGGATGGAGTGAAAGTCGGCGTTGAAGAAGGTCATGCCGAAGCCCAGGTCCACGTCCCCAATCTGGGGAAGGCCCGCCGGATTGTAGAAGATGGCGGCAAAGTCATCCGCAACGGCACTGTAGGCTCCGCCCAGGCTGGTTGCCCTGGAGCCGTAACCGTAGGTCTCTAGAGGATTGCCCGCCGAAACAGAAGGCCTCGCAAGGAGGACAACCAGCATTAGCAATGGGAGAGTCAAACGAACAAGGGGGGACATCGCTCAATCCTGCCTCATGGTACCTGGGGCGAGGCCCTTTCCCGCAGGGCAAGATCAACGATGCCCATCAGCTGATCGACGTACGCCTCGGTGATCTCGCCTGCGTACCTGTGCAGGACTTCCCCGGATGGGCCCAGGACAACCGCGTTCACATATTTGTCCGTGAGATCCCACTCCCGAATCAGTACTTCCTTCTCATCGAGGACGTAGTGGATTCTCGGATTCACCTTTTCCCGCTGCTTGATCATCATCCGGATCATGAAACCGGGCATGGACGTGGCGCGCGTGTTGACCACAAACGTGACCCCCAGGGCTTCCGGGGAGTAGCCCAGCGAATCGATCCTCTCGATCAGAGGCATTGCCTGCTTCCTCTTCCCCGGATCCAGGTACAGGAGCAAGTTCGACTTCCCCATCAGGCGCCTGCTGTCCCACGCCTCCCCGGTCACCCTACCCCCGTCTTCTTCTTTCAGGACAACCGTTGGAAGCATCGTATGCTGTTCCGCTGCCCCGGAGGGTGGCGCGGAGAGCAACGAGGCAAGAACCAGAAGGAATACGGAAGCTCTCATTTCATGACCTCCTGTCTTGAATGTGACGATAGTGAAACCTCAGGTCCTCGAACGCCTGCTTCACGTTCTCCAGCAGCCGGTTCTCTTTGTCCCGGCCCACGTATCTGGACAGGAGGGGATCACCTTTCCGGTCGAACACCTGGATGGAATGATTGTCCAACCGATGAAAGGGCCCGGACACGAGCCAGATGGAGCCGATCTCCTCCACCTTCACCTGGCCGTTCAGCCGTGTGCCCTTCTGCTGG
>JANQFG010000174.1 GCA_028277985.1 bacterium
ACGGATCGTCCCAAGGATGGCCTTCTCCGTAGTCGAGACCTCAGTGAGGCCCTGTGCGAAGGACTGAGTGAAACCAGCCATTCTCCTTTTCTCCTTTCCCCTTCGGCTACGCCGACCTATACAGTGTCGATAGTGTGAATGACGCCATGGACCAGCCTGCGACTGGTCATCAGGTTCCCCGCCGTGATAATCTGCGCAGCCCGATCGTTGATCTGCGACGGGATCTCCTTCCAAGAGGTCATGTCGAAGAAGACCTGCGGATCGTACTTGAACTTCAGGAACCGTGTATTCAGGAAGTACATACGACCCGCCGTCGCGGTGATGTCGGCGCTGGCGATTTGAGGACTCCAGACCATCGGGATCCCACGGAACTCGATGTTCTGGAACCCGCTATCGCCCATCGTCTTGTTTACGACGCGGCGCTGCTCCAGCGTCTCCTCCCAATACATCTCGAAGGGCTGTTGTCCCGTCATGATGATATTGGGAGAATCCTGACGCTGATTCTTCGAGCAATCGTTGACCATCTTGTTCATCCACTTCACGCCCGAAGTGCCGAACGAGACGCCAGTCAGGTCCTTGGTCTTATTCCGCCACCACGTATAGGTGGAGGCATCAATCCCTTGGACCGTTCCAGAAGTCGGGTCGTCAGCCACCAAGTCCCGCAGCCCATTGAACGACAGACCGGACTGAGTCCCTCCAGCGATGGTCTCCTCCATCTTATCGATAAGGCTATCCCTCGAGTTCTCCAGCTTAGCGTTCATGTAGCTGATGATCTGACCCTTACCGCTGTTCTGCTGATCGTCGATACCAAAGCGGATGATGCTATCCGCCAGGTAACGCCAATCATCCTGGCTGTTGGTCAGGAACTCCTTATCCGACAGCGGCATGGAACTTCCACGCTTGACGAACTGGACGTGATCGCTCTTTGCGTAGCGCAACGGCTCACTCAGGAAGCGGCCGCCACGGATGCTTTCGAGCCCATCATTCTGACGTAGCCAGAACCAGAAGGGTGTAGCATCGAAGATCTGATCTGCGACCTTCCCCTTCATATTCTGCCACGTCGTGGTGTACAGATTATCGATATCTTCGGTAAGAGTACGAACAGGCACTTACCTTCTCCTTCTGGTTTAGGCACCCAGCCTCTCGGACATTCCGCTAGACTCCCAGGCTGCCTCTGCTGCGTCCTGTGGGGACATCTTGTCACTTTGATGAGTGACGCCGCTGGTGGGGTAGAGCCCACCAAACTCCTTAGCCCTCTCCTCTGCTTCCTTCTTTGCCTTTTCAGCCTCGGCTGCCTTTGCGGCCTCAGCAGCCTTGGCATCAATCGCCTCGGCCTTCCCAGCACCCCGCTTGCGGGCAAGTGCATAGGCCTCCTCGATATTCATCATGGGGAATTCTTTGATTACGTCCTGGATCTCGTCTTTGAATTCATAGAAATCGTCGTACTTCTTCGCGGCGGCGTCGACCTGCTCTTTGAGGTCCGCCTTAGTCTGCTCCTCTTCCTTCGTCCGCTGTTCCTCGGCTAGCGGAGTGACAAGTTCGTCCTTAACCGCTGAGACGATGTACTTGGCGAACTCCGCCCGATCCATCCGCTCGAGGTCTTTCTCCTCTTCCTTTTTAGGAGTGACAATGACTTCCTTAGGGCGTTTCTCTACGGCCTCGAGTCTCTGGGCTAGAGCCTGATTCTGCTTGACCAAGGCGCCGAGGGCATCGACGACTTGGGTCATTGTTACTTCCTTCTCTTTCCCTTTATCTTTGTCCTTATCCTTATCCTTGTTCTGCTGCTTGTCCTTGTCATCACCATCAGCCATTACCACTCTCCCTTCTCTTTCAGGGCCTCTCTTCTGGCTTTACCCATAGCCCTGTAGATATTAGTCAACTGCCGTTGAAACTTGGCAGGTGACGGAATGTTAGCTCCCTCGATTTCGATAACAGGGGTGCGCTCTCGAAAGAACTTAACTACCACCGTCGCTTGGGGCTTTTCCTCCTCGACCCTCGAGGAGTTCTCTAGCGCCTTCTTGAGACGCATCCGGTCCTGGGCTAGTTTTGAAGATCCCATCTTCGAGGTATGGGACTCGCTTGTTGCCTCTGTCACAATAGTCTCTCAGCTCCTGCGGGTTGTTGATGTAGACAGGGTTGTAGTCTAGATCCCTCCACCACCCGGGTCGGAAGAGGGTTAGACCTGGTGCCCTTCGAGGTAGCACTAGCTTAGCCTTCTCGCCGCACTTCTCACATCGCTGAGAGTGGCGCTCGTCTATCCGGGCTAGCGACTCGAATTCGACGTCGCACCTCTCACAGACATAGCAGTAGAGCGGCATTCTAGCTATCCTTCGGAGCCTCGAAGAGCACCAGGATTTGCCGCGAGCTCCCGTGCCCCATTGGCGAGGAGTCCCGCGAACTGGCCGGGGTTGAGTACCCCTCCCGCCTGGCCATTAGTAACAGGCGGCATCATTCTCATAATATCGTCGAACTCGACCCCCTCGATCTCCGTTATAAGGTATTGGGTTAGCTTCAAGGGGTCGATTAAGGGGTTCTGTTTGAGGAGATTATAGACCCCCACGGCCTTCGCCTCTCTCTGTTGCCTAGTACGAGTCTGGGCGGAGTCGGGATCTATCCTAATTGAGTAGGAGCCGGACCGCAGCATTGAAGGGTTGACCTGGACCCAGATGGGCATACCTCCAGGGCCCGTTACCTCAACCACCTGCTCAACCGTCCAGTTGTCGAAGATGATCTCGTTCATCTCCTTGACGATCTCCGTCACCATGTCAGCGACGATGTCTCTCCGTTCATCGACCCGAATCTCGGAGCCCTCTGACACCTTTGCCGCCTCAAACGCGCTGGTGTCGCCCCGCCTCGTTTGGAACTCCCCCAACTGGTTACGGCTGAACCCCACTGCCTCCCTCACCGAGTGTTCTACTTGCCCCTCGTGTGGGATTAGGTCAGTGGGGATTTGTGTGTTCTGGTCGAACTTAACGTCGGTTAGATCGGTTACGATCTCGACCCCTGCCCCCACGTCTTCCGACAACAGATTAGACAGCTGGGCTGGCGTAATAGCCCCCTTCTTATAAAGGAGCTTAGCCATCGCGATCCTGCGGTGCTTCATCGCCAAGGTGCGGATCTCATTCAACTCGAGCTGCGAGGGCTCGAGGATCTTGATGTCACTGATGCCCCAACAATACTCATCGTCGTCGTTGAAGACTATATCGAAGATCGGTAGGCGGCGTGTGCTCAAGGCGTCTTCGTTGTCATATATAACAATCCCTGAGTCTTGGTTGGGTGCCAACACTATCACCCTACCGAACTTCCGGTCTCGGATCTCGTAGAGCTCCACCTCCTCTACCGCCCTCTCCTTCTCATGGGGCATTGAAGGGGAGGTGCCGCTAGCGAAGGAGCCCCTAAGCCCCTTGGTGTTCTTGAAGCGGGGATCCCGCCTAACGTCATCTACCGGCCTGGTCACTTTGTGGGCTAGCCATCGACTCTCCTCAAAGTCATCCAGCCCATCGGGGGTGACGATGCTATCGGGCTTCACCCGCTTGTACCAAGGATGCCCACTAACCACCCCCGTCGAGTACTCGAAGGCCTCTCCCCCTCCCCCCACTGGGGCTCCCACACCGCTAGGATCCGGGCTAAAGAGCCCGCCATAACCTAGCTTACCGAGGCCCGTCCCAAAGGCAAAGGCATCTCTCACCTGGGCCTTGATAGCCTTCTTAACCTTCATCTGCCGTAGGAGTTTGTTATCAATCCTCCCCAGGAGCTGGGCAAAGGCCATGTTGAGAAAGCCCCCCTGGGCGGGCATCACCGAGACGGCAGGGTTGCGGAAGTAGACCCGAGGCACCATCTGGCGGAGGATTGAGTGCGTCTTGTTGACAGGTAGGACGTCCCCCCGCCAGTCGCCTCGAATATACTCCCTCCAGACAGGCCACCGCTCCTGGCAGGCGACCTTCTTACGGTATTCCTCACCTTTGTGGATCTGCTCGAGCCACCAGGCGACGTCCGGCCTCCCCCCAGCTGATAGATAACCCTCAGGCACGGTGCCACCACCTCCGCTTCTTAGCCCCATTAGCCGTGGTGGTGATCGGCACCTCGAGCACAGCCTCTTCCTCGATCATCGCCCCCAGGGTGTTGGCGACCACCGGGCTGAGGCCCCGCAGCAGTCTATCAAGGGTCTCCCGCGAGCGGCGGTCGTGGAAGAGGGTTAGTAGCTTCTCATCCCCAAGGGCCGCCTGTAGCTTGAACAGCCTCTCAGGACTGTCAACCACAGCTAGGCTGTACTCCTCGAGACGCTTCCGCCAATCGCCGGGGTTGGTATCCATCTCGACGGCGAATTCCTCTAGCCGATTAAGGACGGCCAACTGGTCATTATCATCAGCTGATAGGACTAGAATCTTCATGCGTTCCTATACCCCAGGGTGATATAGCCCACCAGCGCGGCGGCTGACGGCTTCTGGATGTTCAGTGCATCTCCTCCAACAAGTCCCACCAAGAGAGGGAGGCTGTTAGGTGATCCAGGAGCCCGGTCGCCATTGGCAGATATTCGTAGGCGGCCCACGACAGTAGAGGCTGACTGGAATTGGAAGTTTGGCTCTGCCACACCTGCGGTCTCCATGAGGAGGTAGTCGTACACCAACCATACTTTGCTAGAGGGGGGAGTGACGATTGTTTGGGGAGTTGTTGTTCCGGCAGAGAGGTTGACATCATAACTCCTTACAATATGTGCCCTAGCTAGATCGCCTGTCGGGATCTGCTGGATAATATCCGGCCCTTTGACTACCCCACCTCGGTCGATCGACATCAGTTCCACTCCGCTGTCGCGTGCTGTGGCCGGATGGGGAACCTCTCACCAGCCCCCCGCAGCTCTTCTAGAAGGCCCTCGAGGATAAAGGGGTCGGTGGGAGAAGACCGAGTGACGGCGGCTCCAGGGGACGCGAGTAGTGCAGCTCTATTAGAACCGACACCCGCACAGGCAGCCGCCATCACAAGGTCATCTTCACATCCCTCCTGTGCCTCGAGTTTGCCATTCTCGTGTTCGATGAACGTCGAGAGTTGACTCTTCAACAGCGGGGAGTGGATTGTCCACTCCTTCGCCAACAACGTCCTTAGACGACCAATCATCAGCGGCTTGTTCCTCACCGTTGTTTTGTAGCCGAGGTTGAACAGCCTGTTCTCCTCCTTGTTAGTCGCGGTAGCAGGGTCGCTGTGGAGGAGGTGATTGGGGTAGCTCTTCTTGAGGGTGGCGAGGGTGAGGATGCCATGGTTGTTCTGCTCAACCGTTACGTAGGCCTGCCACCCCTGGCAAACCGCCTCAACCTTCCCCGCGAATGCTTCAGGGTCGATCCGGTTGTTGGTGTACTCGGCGACTTGCTCGCCCGTCTCGAGGCAGAAGATCTCGATTACTGAGCTATCCTGGCCGACACCGGCTGCGACGTCAACCCCCGCGGTGTAGGTTAGCCCCTGCTGCGGATGGTCCTCGAGGACCCAGTAGCCGCGGCTAACCTCTTGCCAACGGCTAGTCGGCTCATAGAGGACATTGACGAAGATGCTCTCCGACGACATCTGGAAGCACTCATCCAGCGTCGAGGGATACTCCTGTTTGAAGGCCCCTAGGTCGTAGTCCAGCTCATCGAGCTTCAGCCGTCTCCAGGCTAGCTTCTCAAGGCTAATCCCCTGAGCGATCAGCTGCCTCTCCTCCCAGTCCTCATTGAGGTTGGCTTTAAGGTAGCGCTTTTCGATACCCGTCAACTCCATTTGGTACTCAGAAAAGGTGTGCCACGGCAGGAAGTGGAGCCGCCATATGCTTTTACCCTCCGCTGCCCTCATGCAGCGTCTATAGTAGTCGTTATAGCCGTTGCCCGTCGACTCAAGGCAGATCTCCCCCGTCTTAGGAACGGCCTGCATGAGGCCCACCATGATCTCCTTGGCATTAGGCCAGAAGGCATATTCAGAACAGTGGAGGTGAGTAATAGTGTCGCCTCGACCGAACTTGCGGCTGCCGGCGGTGCCGATGAAGAACATGCTGCCCATCTTGGGGAAGGTAATTAAGTCCTTACTCTGATTCCTAACGACGGGCTTCGGCCCCTTGATGTTCTCGATGTAGTAGGCCACCCGAGTCAGCAGACGCTGCGTCGACTCCATATCGTGGGAGATCACGACAGCCTTTGTATTGCGGTAGGCTAGGCAAGCTACGAGGTAGCGGGCTAGGAAGTATGAGCTGACACCTTCTTGTCGAGCTTTGGGGATGATATCCCGCCCTGTTAGGTTGGCGTCGACCAAGGCCTGCGCCTCGTTTAGGCGGAAGTCCACGTCAACCCCTTCCTTATTGGGGATCCTCAGTAGGTGCTCAACAAGGAACCCCTCCTTACTACGAGTCGTCGCAGAGGGGGTCATCCTTTGCATCTCCTCGATTTGCGCAACACTCGGCGTTCAACTCATCTACCGCATCGGCCAGATTAGGGTGGCTCGTCCAAATTTTGGACAGCTCTTCTAACGCTTGGCGGTTCCAGCGGAAGGCACACTCACTCTTCGGGGTTGTCCCGCAGCCAGCGACGAGCACGAGCGGCAAGGCGACCACGAGCCCTCTTGTAGGCCCCCACTGATGCCTTGTCCTTCTTAGACTCATTGGCCCACTGCTCCGCCTTAGCCTTCCACTCGCCCTTCTTGCTCGCCACCAATAGCGCTATCCCAAACCCCGCTATTAAAATGACAATCCCTGCGAGAGTTGCCTGCCACATGCTACCCCTGCGGGGGACCCGAGTTCCCGATTGCCCGTCGAGCTCCGAAGCCAGCCAAGATGGTCCCACCGAACTGTAGGACCTGCCCCATGAAGGTCGTGCCCTCTGGGGTTAGGAACCCAGCCTGGGTAGCCCCATCTACCATCCCGTTGCCCATGGCGAGGACGAATACGCCCCACGCGGTCATGCTGCTAAACACGCCCTTGTCGCCGAAGAATCTACTCATTCCACTATCTCCAAGTGACCAATATCCATGAAGGATTGGTCGGTTGAACTGCCATCGCTATCCCAGTCTCCACCCCATCGTAGTCGGAGGCCTCGCCTAAAGGCACAGGCCTCGATGATGCCCCAGAGGCGGGCAAAGGCCAGCTCATCGTGCCAGTCGATAGGCCACGGCGCGACGTCCACGGCCCTAGACGGGAACTCGTTGTGCTTACTCTCGGGGAAGCGCTTTTTGCTAGTTCCCGTCGCAAAGGCTTCGTTCTGTGCCGCCTCGTTACGGTGTCCGCAGATGATGGTGAAGTCATATACCCTGATAGCATCCTTCAGGACTTCGACCAACCGCTTGTCGACAGTATCGAGCCGCGAGAGGGAGCGACGACCGAAGATAGGCATTACCTCCCCTTCTTTCCCTTACCCTTTTTCTTACCTTTATACCCCTTACCACAAGGCATCAGTCGCTATCCTCCACCTCCGGGCACGGTGCCCCTGGCTTGATCTCGTGCAGGATCATGCAGTCGATCTGACGGCCGACCTTCATCTCTCCGTGAAACTGCTTCTGGTTCTCCTCGATCCGCTTGTTCGAGTCCTCCGCTTCCTTCATCCGGCCCTCGATCCCGGTCAACCTGCGGTCGATGGCGATGTTCCGCTCTTCGTCCTTTCCTTGCGCAACGTTCAGGGCGGAGATCTGCGTCGCGCCCCACGCGATGAACAGGACGCCGATCGCGACGGCTCCGTCGAAGATCCACCCGACCCACCCCGGCAGTTTCTCGCG
>JANQFG010000251.1 GCA_028277985.1 bacterium
CTCATACAAAAAAAGCGGGCGGTGCCCACTTTCCCAGAGGCGGAAATAATCAGCTTATTTTATAATGGGTTGAGAGAAAAAAATCAAGTGAAGATTTTCCTGTCCCCAGGGAAGCCGGCTCGGGTCAGGGAGAGGCAGCACTCTTCTCGTGGGACGTCCCTGCTCCTGCCTCGACGCCTGCGGCTGGATCCGGTGCGGAAAAGGTATAGACCTTCTCTCCCTCGTAGGCGTAACCGTATTCCTCTCTGGCGACCTTCTCCTGATAGGACGGGCTGTTCCGCAGCAGATAGACCTCCTTCTCCAGGGCCTGGTTCCGGATTAACAAAACCCTGTTTTCCGCCTCCAGCTGCTCCAGGGAACCCCTGAGCCTGAGAAACTCGACCACACCCTGAGGCCCGAAGAATGCACTCCACAAGAAGAGGCATGACAACCCCAGGAAAAGACCCCACACAATGTACTCGCGCCTGGGGGCTTTGTCGGCCACCCTTCGGAAAAAACCTTCCATCTCTTGGGTGCGGGTGCGAAACCTGTCGCCCACCCACTCTCTTGAAAGGAAAGTCTTTTCCGCTTCCTCCGGCATGGGGTCGGCCCTCCGTCTGGATTTCCGCTTACCAGGCACTGACTACCGTCCCCGTTCAGGTAGTTGGGCCTTACAGGAAACGACCCGGATCCGCGAGGAACTCCCTCTCGGCAATCCTCTCCTCTTCGCCGGCCTCGAGGTCTCGAAGCACCAGAAGGCCTTGTTCCAGCTCCTCGGGGAGCAGCAGGACGACCCTTTTCGCTCCCAGCCGGGCCCCCTCGCGCAGGGCACCCTTGAGCTTCTTCGCGTTCAACATCAGGTCGGAGCAGAAACCCTTCTTCCGCAAATGCTGAACCGTACGGAAAGCCTGTCCCCTTTCGTCCCGTGAGTAAGGCACCAGGAAGAAATCGACCCTCCTGGGAAGCCCGGGCAACAGGCCCTTGTCCTGAAGAATTTCCTGAATCACCACATCCCCGAATCCGAGCCCCGCGGACGGGAGCGCGCCCGCCCCGAACCGTTCCAGAAGGTTGTCGTAACGCCCGCCACCGAAAACGGCGCGAAACTTACCTCCCCGGTCAAAGCATTCGAAAACGATTCCGGTGTAATAAGGCAGACCTCGAACGATGGAGGGGGCGAATTCGCAGTATTCCTGGATTCCATACGCCTCCAGGTACCCGAACAGGGTACGCAGGTCTTCCACCGGCTCGGTGGAAAGCCCCTTCTCCTCGAGGAGGGCGGAGAAGGGGTCGATCGTCTTCTCGTCGAGCATCGAGAAGAGGGTTCGGATCGTTGTCTCCGGCACCTCCTGCGCCTCCATGAGCTTCCAGAGTTGGCCCTCCGATTCCTTGCCGCGCTTGTCGATCACGCCGAAAACGCCGGCCCACCTCTCCGGTGGGACGCCCAAGGCTTCGAGCACGGCTCCCATCAAACCACGATGGCTGATTCGCACCGCCACATCCTTGGCTGTGAGGCCCAACCCTTCCAGGGCATCCAGAGCGACTGCCAGAAGCTCCGCCTCCGCCGTTACCTCCGGAACCCCCACCACATCGAGGTTCCACTGGTAGTGCTCCCGCTTCCGTCCTCTCGACATGCGCTCATACCGAAAGCACTGGGCAACGGAAAACCATTTCAACGGCTTGGCCAGGGCACCGCCTTTCGCCGCGATCATCCGCGCGAAAGTGGGGGTCATCTCCGGGCGGAGGGTCACACGACGTCCGCCCTTGTCCTCGAAGTTGAAGAGCTGGCTCACGATCTCCTCGCCCGACTTCAGGACAAAGAGCTCTTCCTGCTCCACGACCGAACTGTTGTACTCCTCGAAACCGTACCGGTGCGCGCTTTCACGCCAATGGGAGAAAAGCCAGTTCTGTATACGCATCTGTTCCGGGTAGAAGTCCCGCATCCCGCGCGGCGGCGATCCTTGCATCTCTTGCTGTCTCCCCTCGAGGGCGTCACCCGTCCGGCGCGTCCCCGATCGATCTTTCGGATTCCTCTGTAGAAGAGGCTCGCTGCATTTCGTACAACTTCATGTACTTGACCAGCACATAGAGGGCCGAGTAGAGACTCACCGCGAATCCGAAAAAGCCATCCCGCCATCCCTTCTGGAAGAGATAGCTCTTCAGAAAGAAACCCATGGGCCGAATCAAGAACAGGCTCGGCATGTTACCCGGCCGAACCACGCGCCCGTCCTCCCTCAGTCGTCGCGCATCCAGGGATGTGTACAGGTTGAATTTCTGGAAGTAGTGCTCGATCCCCTCATAGCTGTAGTGCAGGATGTCGTTCTTCAGGGTTTCCGTCCTCCCTTCCAGTACCAGACGTTCATGGACCAGGTTCTCCCACCTCGCCCGGGTCTTGTCGAACAGCCGGACCTGGTACATGGGATACCACCCGCACCCCCGGATCCATGTGCCCCCGAAATGCGACCTGGTGGCAGCGTAATAACCGTCCACGCCGTTTTCCTGAGACAGGACCCCCTGGATCTCGTTTCGCAACGCCTCGGAAATCACCTCGTCCGGGTCCACCTTCAGCACCCAGCGGTTGCTGGCCAGTTCGTTTCCCAGGTTTCGGTTGTACGCAAACCCCTTGCCTATGTCCCCCGTCTCGATCCTGTCCGTGTACTTCCGTACGAGAGGAAGTGTCCCGTCTGTGGAGCCCGTATCGATCACCACGATCTCATCGACCCACTCCAGCGATCGAAAGCACCGATCGATGTTCTTCTCTTCGTTCTTGGTCAACAGAACGGCTGAGATCTTCTTCATCGTGGGAGAGTCTCGCAGTGACGAAAGCTGAGCCGGGACGGGTCGTTTCGACCGCCGGGAAAAAGGGGGTCGGCCGGGCCTCTGCACCGGAAAAACCGTAACAGGAAGAAAGAATCCATGTCAACACGGTGATTTCCCTTCCAGCGTCTCAATCGGCTTGGGCTCCGTCGCCCCCCCGTGTCTGTCATAACACAGTCAAGTCATTTCTTCGCGGGAGGATGACCCCGGTTTGAGCCCACGACGGCAAAGCGA
>JANQFG010000288.1 GCA_028277985.1 bacterium
CCTTTCATAGACTCATAGCCGACGGTATTGTACCGCATGAGTACTTTGAAAACCCGGTTCTGACACGATCCGGCTCTGAGAGGATCATTGCCTGGCACAATGTGGTGCTCAAGGACGAAGACGGCAATATAACGGGAGCGTTGAGTTCCGGCGAAGATATAACCGAGAGGCAGAAGATAGCCGAAGCCCTGCGGGAAAGCGAGCGCCGATACCGCCTTCTGACAGAGACCACCTCCGACGTCATCTGGACCTCGGGCCTGAAACTCAAGCAAACCTATGTCAGTCCTTCCATTCTTGCCCTGCGGGGTTACACTCCCGAAGAAGTGATGAACCAGCGGCTGGAGGATATCCTTACCCCCGCTTCGTTAGAGACCGCCAAGCAGATCATGTCAGAAGAGACCTCCCGAGGCGCTACCCAACGAGTCGGTCCGGACTGGTCTCCAACCTTTGAACTGGAGATGACCCGCAAAGATGGTACGACCGTCTGGACAGAGACTCGGTTGAACATCCTATTCAACGAGAACGATCACCCCAACGCTATTATGGGTATTACCCGCAACATCACAGAGCGCAAGCTGGCACAAGAACGATTGCTCAGAAGCGAAGCACGTTTGGCCAAAGCACAGCGAATCGCTCACCTGGGCAACTGGGATTGGAATCTAAGGACGAATGAAATCTACTGGTCCGATGAGATCTACCGCATCTTCGGTCTGACCTCGGATCGATTTGGTGCAGACTATCAAGCGTTCCTCTCCTCCGTTCATCCCGAAGATAGGGGGTTTGTCAAGAATTCAGTTGACCGAGCTCTGAGAGGAGAAGACATCTATTCGATTGACCACCGTATTCTTCGCCCCGACGGCTCTGAGCGAATCGTCCACGAAGAGGCGGAAATCACCTGCGACGAGGCCGGCAATCCGATTAGGATGGTAGGCACGGTTCAAGACATTACGGAAAACAAACAGGCCGAGGCACGCATTCTGTGGCAAAACGCCCTCCTGACCGGTGTCAAGCACGTGTTGGAAGAGACGCTGGTCTGTGACAGCGAAGAGGAAGTCGCCGGTAAGTGCCTCAGTGTAGCCGAAACGCTGACCGGGAGCACATTCGGGATCATCGGTATGGTGAACGAAAAGGGCCTGGTGGACAGCATCGCGCTCAGTGACCCCGGTTGGGACGCATGCAGAATCCCCAAATCGAATTCCGTTGCGATGATCCGGGACATGGAGATCCGAGGTATCTGGGGGCGGATCATCAAGGACGGGAAATCGATGATCACGAATGATCCAGCCTCCCATGCCGACTCTGTCGGGGTTCCTGAAGGCCATCCACCATTGAAATCTTTATTGGGGGCACCCCTGAAACACCAGGGCCAAACGATAGGAGTAATCGGCCTTGCGAACAAGGAGCAGGGTTTCCTGCCTACCGACCTCGAGGCGGTCGAGACCCTCTCCATCTCATTTGTGGAAGCCTTGATGCGCAAGCGGGCGGAGAAGGAGAGGGAGAAGATCCGGGCCCAGCTTCGCCAGGCGCAGAAGATGGAGGCCATTGGAACACTGGCAGGAGGGATTGCCCATGATTTCAACAACATCCTTGCGGCTATGATCGGTTTTGCCGAGTTGGTGCGTCAGCAATCCCCAGAACCCAGCACCCTGCGGGACAACATCGAGGAGGTCCTGGTGGCAGGAGATCGGGCGAGGAATCTGATCAAGCAGATTCTTGCCTTCAGCCGTCAGGACGAACCAGAACGCAAACCCGTCTGCCTGGGCGCGATTGTGCGGGAGACCGTAGATCTCATTCGAGCCTCGTTTCCTTCCTCCATCGAGATTCGACAAGACATCTTTGTCGAGAACTCTGTCACGCTTGCCGATCCTACACAAATACAACAGATCGTTCTCAACCTCTGCACGAATGCCAGGGACGCGTTTGAAGGGGCGAAGGGAGTTGTCCAGATCAGCATAACCGAAGTCACGCTGGATACCGATGGCGATCCACCACACCTCAATCTGAAACCGGGCAGCTACCTCAAACTAACGGTGAGCGACAACGGTTGCGGTATGGACCGTTCGATCCAAGAACGGATCTTCGAACCCTTTTTCAGCACGAAACTACCGGGCCGAGGAACCGGCATGGGCCTCGCCATGATTCATGGGATCGTGAGGACTCTCGAAGGAGCCATCGATGTTAAGACCGAACCAGGAAAAGGAACGACATTCGAAGTCTATCTGCCAATGGTGGAGAGTGGATCGGTTGAGCAACCCGACGAGATGCCAAAAACTGAACCATGCGGAGGACAAGGTCGAATTCTCTTTGTGGACGATGAGCCTCCTCTCGTACGAATGTATAAGCAGACGATCGAGAAGCTTGGCTACGATG
>JANQFG010000014.1 GCA_028277985.1 bacterium
TCGTCTCAACTGTCTCTGGCTCAAGGCAATTGTCTCTCTCATAATGGAGGACATTTTACCTTTGCCGTTAACTAGGACATTTTCCCGTTGCTACCACACCGAATCTCGTTTGGATTGACCCACCAAGATACCGTATGCTACCATTTTTATTTGATTTCTTGTCACAGATCAACGCATCCCCAACGAAAAAAAAAGGCACGCGCGACCCACAACTGATTTTCCGCAATCCCTGGTCTCCTGCCCTCGTTCCGGCAGCGACGCAGATGATGAGTGATACCCGATAGCCTCATGAGAAGAAGAGCAAAATACGTCGGAATCCTTTGTTCATCCTCCTTGCTGTCGGCCCTCCTCCCGGACGTCGCCGACGCCTACATAGGGCCGGGGGCCGGATTCGCCTTTATCGGATCCTTCTTCGTCTTCTTTCTCGCATTCTTCTTCGCCTTCGTCGCCGTGCTCTCCTGGCCCGTCCGTTTTCTCCTTCGCCTCCGAAGAACCTGGGCCCGCCGCGGCAAGACGGCCGGGGTCGAAAAGGCGATCGTGATCGGATTCGACGGTATGGAGCCCTCGCTCGTGGAGAGGTTCATGGAGGAGGGTCACCTGCCCAACCTTGCCCGTCTGCGGTCCGAGGGAACCTATCGCCCCCTCGAAAGCACCCTGCCTCCCCTGTCGCCGGTTGCATGGTCCACCTTCCAGACCGGAGTGGAACCGGGCAAACATTCCATCTTCGACTTTCTCCACCGGAACCCGAAGAACTACCTGGGCGAGCTGTCCTCCGCCCAGATCCAGTCCAGCAAGAAGGCCCTCCGGTTCGGCAACTTCCAGCTGCCCCTTGGAAAGCCGACGATTCGGGGACTGAGGCGGTCGCAGCCCTTCTGGAAGCTCCTGGGTGAAGAGGGTATTCAGAGCATGATCCTGCGCGTTCCCATCACCTTCCCGCCCGAGCGGTTCAATGGGATCAGCCTTTCCGCCATGTGCGTCCCGGACCTGCGGGGCACCCAGGGGACGTTCAGCTACTACACGACCCGCTCACAGGAAGAGGGCCTGAAGACCGGTGGACAGGTGATTCCGCTGGAGCCGAAGAACGGGAGCGTCCGGACATGGATCACCGGACCGATGCATCCCTTCCGAAACCAGGATACCGTCCTGCGGGCTCCGCTTCTCGTCCGCCTTTCCGAAGAGTCGATTCGCCTCGAAACGAACGGGACGGGCCACGACCTGCGACCCGGCCAGCACAGCCCGTGGATTCAGGTGGTGTTCCGGGCCGGTCCCTTGAAGATCAGGGGCATCGTACGGTTCTACCTGCGATCGATCGGGCCTCACCTGGACCTCTATATGACCCCGGTGAACATCGACCCGGCGAACCCCTCCCTGCCCATCTCGCACCCGAACACCTATTCGGTGTATCTGGCAAAGAGGTTCGGCCACTACGCTACCCTGGGACTTGCCGAGGACACGTGGGCCCTGAACGAGGGGGTCCTCGACGACAGCTCTTTCCTGGACCAGTGCTACCAGATCCACCAGGAACGGGAAGAGATGTTCTGGGACGCCATGAATCACCTCCGCAAGGGCCTCATGGTATGTGTGTTCGATATCACGGACCGGACCCAGCACATGTTCTGGCGATACGAGGACAACCGTCATCCCGGACACGTCCCGGATCCCCCCGAACCTCTCAGGGACATCTTCCGGAAGGTCTATCAGAGGGCGGACGAGCTGGTCGGCCAGGTACTGGATCGCGTCGATTCGGATACCCTGCTGGTCGTGATGTCGGATCATGGATTCCGTTCTTTTCGAAGATGTTTCAATGTGAATACCTGGCTCCGAGAAAACGGATACCTCTGTTTCCTGCCGGACAGGGAACCGGGCGAGTGGTTCGACGGGGTCGACTGGTCCCGGACCAAGGCATTCGCCGTGGGCCTCGCCGGAATCTACATCAACCAGAAAGGCAGGGAGCGGAAAGGCATCGTAGCGCCGGGGGAGGAAGCGGCGCAGGTCAAGGCGGAAATCATCACCAGGTTGAGAGGCCTCGAGGACCCGGACACCGGGGAGACTGCGATCCTGGACGTAACCGACACTCGAGAGGCCTACAAAGGGCCTTACAAGGAAAACGCCCAGGACCTGATCATCGGGTACAACGAGGGATACCGGACCGCCTGGGAGTCGGCGACCGGCAAAGCGGGCCCGAACGTCTTTTATGACAACACGAAGAGGTGGAGCGGGGACCACTGCCTGTCTCCGGCCCGGGTGCCCGGGGTCTTCTTCTCCAACTTGAGCTTCGCGGCCGACGACCCCCGCATCGTGGACATGGCCCCCACGATCCTGAGCGCCTTCGGTGTGGATCCCCCGGAATACATGGACGGCAAGGCCTTGCCCTTGAAGGAATCCTGAAATCGGGAGACCCGGCAGGGGCGGATCGGGAAGAACCGATGAGGAGCGAAAAGGAAACATGCCCAAGATCAAGATCGACAAGGAGCTGATGAAGAAGATCAAGGCGTACGCGAAGATCGCCGGCTACTCCTCTGAAGACGAATTCATCGTCCATACCCTGGAGAAGGCGATGGCCCAGCTGGACGAGTCGGACTCGGAGGAAGAGGTCAAGAAGAAGCTCCAGGGGTTAGGCTACATTTCTTGATTCTGCCTGCGCCGCAAGATCACAGGGGTCGGGGATCAGGGGTCAGGGATCAGGCCGCACCGCCTAACCCCAAAAATGACTGAAGACCGAAAGGGGACCGGACAAAGGTGGTACGCTTCCAGCAGATTCTAAACAGCGCCTATGCGGTCCTGTTCTCTCCCTTCGAGGGCAGCGACCCGATCTGGCCCATGCTGTGGGTTTCCGTGCTGACCGCCGTGGTGGTTCTTCTGGTCTACAAGTATCTCTCCTCCCAGGAAGCGATCCGGGAGGTGAAGAACCGCGTCAAGGCCCACATCCTCGAGATCAGGCTCTTTCAGGAAGACCCGGTTCTGATGGGAAGGGCGGTGCGCGCCGTGCTCATGGCGAACCTGAAATACCTGGCGCTCAACCTGAAGCCCTTCCTGATCGTTTTCCTGCCCATCTTCCTGTTGCTCGTGCAGATGGAGGCGCGATTTGGATATCGTCCTCTCCATCCGGAAGAGTCGGCCGTGTTGCGCACCTTCTGGAGGCCCGCACCCCCCGGGGCAGCCCGGACCACCCCCACCCTCCTGCCCGGAGAAGGCATATCGCTCGAGAGTCCGCCCGTGCGGATCGGCGACGGGACGGAGGTCGATTGGAAGATCCGGGTGAACCGGATGGGAACCGCGGAGTTCTTCCTCGCCACGAAGGGCGATCCGGTCCCTCTCCAGGTGGTCGTATCGGAGAAGATGCTGCCCGTGTCTCCAAGACAAGTGCCGGAGGGTGCTCTCGACCTGCTCTGGTACCCGGCCGGCCTGCCGTTGCCCCCAGACGGGGATCTGCTTGCAGCGGAGATCGCCTATCCCCGGCGGGACTTCCGACTCTTCGGCCGCACGGTGCACTGGGTCTGGCCGTTCCTGGTCCTGAGCCTGCTCGCCGGCTATCTCCTGAAGGGGGTCTTCCGAGTACAGTTTTGAAACCCTGCTGTTTTGACAGTGCTCTCGCCGGCTGCTAACGTCCTTGTGTAGGAGGGGCTGGAGGCTTCGAGGGCCCTGGACATGTCGGATTCCGGGAGAAGTTCGGACATGGACGAAACGCACCCGAAAGGCGCAGAGCAGGAACAGGAAGAAAGAAACCCGGGTGCCCGGAAAGTGAACTGGTGGGGCATCTTCGGTTTGCTCTGCGGGATCGGCTCGGCATACCTGTCTCTCAGAATCTTTTTCGAAGCGATCACTCTGCTGGGCAAAGGGCCCTAGCGGACAGATGCTCACGGCGAACCCGGGACACGTTTCTTACCCTATAGCGTCTACGAAGACCGAGGGCCTCCAGGCCGCAAGCACACTATGTTAAAGCAAAAAGCAACGGTTTTCAGACGAGTCAACGTCATCCTAGATCTTATCGTGACCTGCCTTTCGCTGGTTGCGGCCGTTCTCGTCTACAATGCGGTCTTCTCTCCTGCCTCGCCGTTCCTGGATCTACTCAACCGGCACATCCCGGCCCTCTACTTTGTCCTGCCTGTCTGGTACATCCTCTTCCGCATCAACGGGATGTACGAATCCCGCCGGCTGGACACGGTTCCGCGTGTGGCATGGACCGCCATGTGGTCGGTCGGCGAGGGGATCACACTGCTGATCCTGATCAGCTACTTCCTGAGGATCACCGAGATCAGCCGTCTCTTCGTGGTCTTCTTCGGCGTCATCAACGTTGTGCTCGTTGTCCTCGTAAGAATCGTCCTGAAGGAATCCCTCCACAATCTGCGAGCCAAGGGGTACAACTTTCGCAGAATCCTGATCGTCGGAACGGGCAACCGGGCCAGATCCGTGGCCAAGAAGCTGCACGCCCACCGAGAGTGGGGAATGGTCGTCTACGGCTTTCTTTCCCAGACCCCGGAGGAGGTGGGAAAACAGCTCGACGAGGCCCGCGTGATCGGCTCACTTCAGGATCTTCAGGAGGTGATCTCCACCAACCCGATCGATGAGGTGCACATCGCGTTGCCGCTCCTCAATCTGGACACCATCACGTCGATGCTCGAGATCTGTGAGGAGCAGGGAATCCGCACGCGCGTCATGATGGATCTCTATTCCCCGACCATCTCGCAAGTGCATCTGGAGGATTTTCGCGGGACCCCCATGCTGACCTTCACCGCTTCCCCGATGGAAACGTGGGAGATGGTGCTCAAGGAGACGATCGACCGTGTCGGGTCCTTTTCGATGATTCTGCTCCTGTTCCCTCTGTTCCTCTTCCTTTCGCTCTGCATCAAGGTCACGTCCAAGGGCCCGATCTTCTTCGTCCAGGAACGGGTGGGGCTCCACAAGCGAAGGTTTCTGATTTACAAGTTTCGGACCATGGTGCAGAACGCCGAGGAGCTCAGAGAATCCCTGGAAGAGCAGAACGAGCTCTCCGGCCCGGTCTTCAAGATCAAGGATGACCCTCGCTGCACCTTTGTAGGAAGGCTTCTTCGAAAGACGAGTCTGGACGAGCTCCCTCAGTTGATCAACGTCCTGAAGGGAGAGATGAGCTTCGTCGGCCCGCGACCGCCGCTTCCCTCGGAGATCACGCAATACGAGCCGTGGCAGTACAGAAGATTGAGCATGAAGCCCGGCATCAGCGGTCTGTGGCAGGTGAGCGGGAGGAATGAGCTGGATTTCGAGAAGTGGATGAAGCTGGATCTTCAGTACATCGACAACTGGTCCCTGAAGCTCGACTTCATCATTATCCTGCGGACCCTTCCGGCAGTGCTCCTCGGCCGCGGCGCATCCTAGCACCGCTTCGCAGAGGTCAGGCGATCTCCTGGAAGAGCTTACCCCACTTGGTGCCCATCATCTGCTCCACCCGCTGCTTCCCTACAAAGGGATACCAGATCCCGTCATAGTAGGTCCGGGAGGCGAGGTAAGACCAGGGAACGATCGGGGTGCGCAGCAGGGCCTTCTCGAAGGGCTTGAGCAGGCCGTGGTAGATCATCTTCTGACCGCGACTCGCAAAGTTATCGGTGCTCTTGAACCGCCAGTTCACCTCCGAGATGTCCTCCCCAACGATCTCGATCTCCCGGAAATCCCCGCAGCCCAGCCCCTTTTCATGGGCAAGCCGGATGAAGTCCAGGGAGAGCGGGTCGAAGCCCATCATGTGGGCGGCCACCGCATCGATGGCGACCATGTCGCCGCTCGCCAGGATCAGGTCCTTCTCGTACGGAATCATGGCCCGCGGGCCGGCCCCGTCGCCGACAAAGGTCCCATCCATCACCGCGAAGAGGCCGGAGAAGATCTCCTTCTGAATCGTCAGGAGATCCACCAGGGTTTCGTGGATCGTGGCATGGGCCCAGTGCCGTTCGTGGTGCAGGAGAGCGCCGAAGGCGTTCTTCATCGCTCCGGTCATGGTCGTGAAGACGTGTGTCTTGACCGTGGGGAAATGGAGGATGTTCTCATCGAGGAACCGCTTCGGGATGTAGATCCCTTCGGGAAACACGTCGTTCAGGGTGAGCATTTCTCCCTTCGGCTCGTACCGGATCCATTCGCCCCTCTGGATCAGTTGCTGAAACTCGCTCAGCTTCTCCGGCTGAAGGTGCACGTTCTCGAGCCCGTGCTTCCCCACGACGATCTGTTTCTGCTTGTTGTTGACCTCCCCGATCTTGCCGTCCACGACGACCGTCCGGTTGTGGCACCCGTAGAGATTCTCCTTCGGAACCCCGTCCCCCAGGAGCTTCTGGATCACCCCTTCCAGCTGCCAGGGCGTGGTGGAACAGCCGGGATAGAAGATCTGCCACGAAACGTTGATCTTAAGACAGATCTTCTTGTTCATGTCGAGGTGCTGGTCGTAGTCCGCCATATCCATCAGTTTCTTATAGTCTTCGATCACCGTTTCCGGGTGGGTCTTCAGGACCGCAACCTTCGCTCTGGCCATAGGCTCAGCTCCTCCCCCTTAAGGCGCTCCGGGTCGATCTCCGCTCGTCTTCAAACACGCAAGACCTTGTCACGCAGCCAAGTTTAAAATTGTCTCGGTTTGTGGTACTAACTAGGATTCAGGATACCGAGGCCCCTTTCAAACGTCAATCAGAGGGCCTCTCACAGGCAATGTAGAGCTCAGGCTGCACTATGGTCATTGAATGCCCAGGATGTCACGAAACCTACACGGTCGACATGCCCTCTGTCGCTCCCGACGGAGTGGAGATTCATTGCAAGAACTGCAACAGGACCTTTCTGATCCGCCCCCACGGGGCACAGAAGCCCGCAGCAACGCCGACAGATCAACCCTCTCCGCCCCCTCCCCCACCCATCGCCACAGAGCAGGAACCATCCGCCCTCTCTCCGGTTGAGACGGAGACCCGCACGGATTTCGATCCATCCCTGTTTCTCCTGAGGGACGAGATTCCATACGCCATCGTACAGGCCTACGAGGAGATCGGCGGGACCCCGACGCCTGCAGCCGTCCAGGCACAGGTCCCGGACCCGACTCCCATGGAACCGCCGGAGGACACGTGGTCCCCACCGGAAATGGACGAACCCCTTGATGATGAAGCCCATGATGTGCTCCTCGACTCGGGCGAGTTGGATGACACCCTCGAGATGGGAGCGATCGGTGGGGACGAGTACTTCTCGACGCCCTACCCGCTGGGCCAGGACATGGTGGTCGGGAAGAAGCGGCCGAAACGAAGGCTTCGTCTCTGGATCGGGGGCGGCCTCGTCGCGGTCCTCGTCGTCGCGCTGGCCTTTCTTGCGGCAAGGTGCGCGACCCGTGTGTCATGGCAGGATGTGAAGAAGCTCGGCCGGGGGGCGCTCTCCATCCTTCCCCTGAACAAGCTCGAGTCCGGCAAGATCCAGATCTCCGATTTGGAGGGGCGTTTTCAGGATCGGGCAAGGAAGGAGCCTTCCGTCTTCGTCATCGAGGGGAAGGTGACGAATCGCTACAAGGGCCCCTGCCATTCGATTCAGGTGAAGGGGATTCTCTTCGATGAGAGGGGTAATCCTGCCGCGGAGAAGGTCGTCTATTGCGGAAACGTGCTGACGGCCTCGGAAATCAAGTCCACTT
Organism: bacterium; assembly: GCA_028277985.1. GTDB lineage: Bacteria > Desulfobacterota > DSWW01 > DSWW01 > DSWW01 > S015-6. Next base: position 7,613 of record JANQFG010000014.1, read on the forward strand.
CGAGAAAGAAGATCGAGCAGAGCCTACAGAATGCCTATGGGTCAACGCTCTCCAACTTCAACATCGAGCCGGGGAAATCGGTCCCCTTCATGCTCATCTTTTTCGATCCGCCTGCCAAGCTTTCGGAATTCAGCCTCGAGGTCCACGAGTACACCCTTCAGGACCAGAGTGGCGGGTGACCTGGGTGTAGAGGGCCTCAGGGTTCAGCCAGTCTTGGTTTTTTCCTCGGAAGGGGTGTTCTTCTCCTCGATTTCCTTGCTCGAAGGCGTAATATCGATCTCGTCCGGCTCCCGCGTCGCCTTCTTGAAGTTCTTGATCCCCTTTCCGAGCGCACCTCCGATTTCGGGAAGCTTCCCCGCACCGAAGATCACCAGGATGATGAACAGGATGATGACAAGCTCTGTTGGCCCGACTCCGCCAAGCATTCCTTTCTCCCTTTTATCCATCGGATGGGTACAGCGTAGATCTCTATCTAACCTCAATTGTAGTAAGGCCTGGCCTGATTTGCAAAACGTTTATCCCGCCACACGGGGACCCACGGCCTTGCAGAGGAGATTGTCGCCCTCCTGCTGGGTCAGACCCTCGACGCGGAACTTCTTTCGGACCGAGGCCTGCCCCTTTTCGACGGAAACCCGCGAGGCCGGGATCTCCAGCAACCGGGCAAGCAGGCGGCAACAGTGCCGGTTTGCCTCCCCCCGCTCCGGTACCGCCCTCACCTGCATTTCCAGCAATCCTTCTCTGCCCCAACCCAGGATCTCATCCTTCCGGGATTTCGGCTTCACCCGTACCCAGACGATGAAAGCGTCTCGAGCCGGGTTCTTGTTCACTTTCGGGCGCACCCGCATCGATCCTGCCTCGAGGTTCCGCCCCGCTAGAGGGACAGTTCTTCGGATCTTCGAGTCGCCATCTCCACTGCCTTTGTGAAAGCCGCGCGAACCGCACCCTCCTCGAGAACCTTCAGGCCCGCCACCGTGGTCCCTCCCGGAGAGCTGATGATTTCTCTGAGGAGCGCAAAAGGTTTGTCGAGCTCGGCCGCCATCCCCGAGCTGCCCCGGACGGTCTGCAAGGCCAGGCGGGCAGCCACATCTCGGGACAACCCGAGGTAGACCCCTGCATCGGTCAAGGCTTCCAGGAAGAGGAACACGTAGGCAGGCCCGCTGCCGCTCAGGCCCGTCACGATGTTCAGGTGATCCTCTTTGCCCACCACGACGGTCTCCCCGACCGAATCGAAGATCTTGAGGGCGATCCTCTTTGCCTCCTCTCCGATTCTAGGGCGGAAATACAGGCCCGTTGCGCTCTCTCCGACAAGGGCAGCCGCGTTCGGCATGGCGCGAACAATCTTGCGCGCCTTGCCTGAACGCTCCCGGATCCAGCTCGTCGTAATCCCGGCGGCGACGCTGATGACGAGCGTGTCGGCAGAGAAATGCGGGCCGATCTCCTCCAGCACCGGTGCGATCTCCTGGGGCTTGACGGCAAGAAGACAGACGTCCGCGCTCGAGACGAGCGGCACGTTCGCCTTGTTGACCCGGACGCCATAGGTTTTGCGAAGAGCGGCCCTGCGCCGTCCATCCGGCTCACCTATGTCGATCTGTCCGCGCTTGTAAGCCCCGGAATCGAGCAGACCTCTTACCAGGGCCTCTGCCATTTTTCCGCCGCCGATAAAGGCCAGGCGGAGTGACCCGTTCTTCTTCTTGGCCATATCTTCCCTCTCAACGATCAGGCATTCCTCGGCCCCAACAAGGCCGTTCCGATTCGCACCAGTGTGGCCCCTTCCTCCACCGCCACTTCGAAGTCACCGGACATGCCCATGGACAGCTCCCTCAAAACCGCACCCTGTGGCACCAAAGGTTGAAGTCGATCCCGCAGCCTTCGCAGCTCCGCAAAATACGGCCTCGCCCCCTCCGGGTCGTCGAAGAACGGCGGCATGGTCATGAGCCCCACACAACGAAGATTCTCGCAGCCTGCCACGGCTTCGATCAGGCCCCGGGTCTCCTCCGGGTCGGCCCCGGACTTGGTTTCCTCTTCGGCGAGATCCACCTGCATCATGACATCCAGCCGCTTGCCCTCCTGCTGGGCGCAGCGCTGCAGCTCGTGGATAATCTTCTCGCGATCCACGGTCTCGATGACATCGAAGATGCGGACCGCCTGTCTTGCCTTGTTGCTCTGGAGATTCCCGATCATGTGCCAGTGGACAGGCGCCCGGATCTTCTCCTTCAGGCTTCGGGCCTCCTGAACATAGTTCTCCCCCAGCATCTCCACGCCTGCCTCCACCGCTTCCAGAATCCGCTCCACCGGTACGCGCTTCACCGCCGCGACCAGACGGACATCGGACGGATCGCGCCCGGACCTGAGGGCGGCGGCGGCTACCCGCGCCCGGATACTCTCGAGTCGCTCCCGGACCGTGAGGCCCATGTGTTCCTCCCAACCTATGCAATGTCGTATTCGTGGAGCAACTCCCCGAGTCGCTCCGTGGGAAGGCCTACCACGTTGGAATAGGATCCCTCGATCTTTTCTATGAAACGACGCGCATGCCCTTGAATCGCATACGCCCCTGCCTTGTCAAAGGGCTCTCCCGTCTCTATGTAGGCGTCGAGTTCTTCCGGTTCGATCCTTCGCATCCACACCCGCGTCCGAACCGCCTCGACACGGCACACCTGCCGCCCGCGGTTCAAGAGGCAAATCCCGGTGATCACCTCGTGCTGCCGACCCTGAAGCAGCTCGAGCATCCTTCGCGCATGCCCGGCGTCCCTCGGTTTTCCGAGGACTTTGCGGCCCAGAACAACAATCGTATCTCCGGCGAGGATCCAGCCCGCATCGGACCGGTGTTCCGGAGATTCCGAGACCGCCTCTGCCTTCTCCCTCGACACTCTGAGGGCAAACGCTTCCGGCGTCTCACCCTCTTGCTGCTCTTCCTCGATATCGCTCGGCACGATTCGAAAGGAACCCAGGATCTCTTTCAGAAGTCTCGCCCTGCGTGGGGAGCCGGAGGCGAGAATCAGTTCCGTTTCCCTGTCCGGCATATGCATTCGATACACTCGCCTCCAGCACCTATATGACAAATGGCTGTCGGGATTGTCAATCAAGGGCTCCTGAGGCTTCCGCCTTGACCCTACGTAATCGCTATGGTAGCTTCAAATCAATGGATTCGCCAATGCATAACGTTTTTCCTGCCGGATGCGACAACGATGAAGACCTGTACAGTCAAATCGAAGAGCCGCGAAGATTTCATAGACATCACATCCCAGGTACAGGAGATCGTCGCTGCCTCGGGGATCCGGACCGGCGTCTGTCTCCTCCACGTTCCCCACACGACTGCAGCGGTCACCGTGAACGAAGGGGCGGATCCGGATGTTCAATCCGACATACTTGCGTACCTTGCCGACCGAGTGCCTCACCGGGGACCCTATCGACACATGGAGGGAAACTCCGACGCCCACATCAAGAGCACGCTGGTGGGCGTATCGCAAGTGCTCGCCGTGGAAGACGGCAAGGTGGTGCTGGGAACCTGGCAGGCGATCTTTTTCTGTGAGTTTGACGGTCCCCGAACCAGGCGGCTCCATGTCCAACTCGTGAGGGGCAACGAGCCTTAGGTCGAGACAGACGGCAAAACAGGAGAAAGCCACCGTGGCAAGAAGGAAGAAAGAAAACACAGACCCGGGATCGGGAAAACTGATCAAACGATACGGAAATCGGAAGCTCTACGACACGCAGCAGAGCCGCTACGTCACGCTGGACGAGATCTCCCAGATGGTGCGCAAGGGAGAAGATATCCGTGTGATCGACAACCGAACCCAGGAAGACATGACGGCCGTCACGCTCACGCAGATCATGCTCGAGGAGCAGAAGAACAAGAACAACATCCTCCCCCTATCCCTGTGCAAGAACCTGATCCAGGAGGGGGGCGATTGCCTTTCGGACTTGTTGCACAAGGGCAGAGAGTCCCTGAACACAATGCGGGTGGAAGCCGAAGAACACATCGGAAGGCTGATCGAAAAGGGACACGACCACAAGATGGAGGGCGCGCACCTCCTGAAGGACTGGTTCAACAACCCGCAGAAGACCCTCGATCTCATCCAGAAGAAGATCGATGATCGTATTCGGTTCTTCTTCTACCATTTGACCGGCCTGGACGAACTGGAGAAGCAGCTCCAGAAACTGGAAGGACAGCTCGGTCATCTGGAGGAAAAGCTGTCCCGGCACGGCGGATGAGACGGGAATCCCGCCTGACCAAACCCTGGCGACCCGATCGATTGACAAGGGGATTTTCTCTCTGCTAGGGATGTTCTTCTGCTCTCGTTGACCCTTTCACGAATCTCATCCAGAAAGGCTATCGGCCCCTCCAATGGAAACCTCCGGGCTCCTGGACAAAAGGTTGCTGATCGTCTCCGGCAAAGGAGGCGTCGGAAAGAGCGTGGTCGCTTCGACATTGGCCTGGATGGCGGCCCAAAGGGGCAAACGAACGCTCCTCGTGGAATTGGACACCGTCGCGTCTGTCGCCCGGATCTTTGGGAAGCCGAAGGGAGACGGGTATCAGGAGACACCCCTTGTAGAGAACCTGTCCTGTTTCTACGTCGAGGGGAAATCCGGGCTGGAGGAGTACCTCTACCTGGTCCTGAAGAGCAGAACCTTTGTCCGCGGGATCGTCCGCAGCCCTATCTATCAGTACTTTGTCAACGTGGCCCCCGGGCTGAAGGAACTGATGGCGGTCGGCAAGCTCTGGGACCTGGAGCAGAAACGAATCCGCGGCACGGACCGCCCCTACTATGATCTCATCGTCGTGGACACTCCGGCCACAGGCCACGTCGTTCCGTACCTCCAGATGCCCATGACCGCTGCCGACACGGCCAAGGGCTTTGTCCGGAGAGAGGCACGGAAGGTCGCGGATCTGCTCCAGGACCCTCGCAGGACCGCTTTTCACATCGTCACGACACCGGCCGAAATGCCGGTCAACGAGGCCCAGGATCTCTACGACAAGGCCCGTTCCAGGCTCGGACTGCCGATCGGCCGCCTCTTCGTGAACCAGGTCTATCCGCCCTTTTTCGGTGATGTGGACGCTGAAAGCTACCAACGCTGGAAGGAAGACCTGGACGCAGGGGCCGAGACCGGTTCTGCGCAGAAGAGTCGCTGGGCGGAAAAGGAGAAGGCCGTGCTCGCCTGTGCCGAGTCATGGAAGAACGCCAGGGCGGTACAGGACGGTTATCTGGACCGGCTGTTCAGGGACTTTGGAGACCGAACAAGCCTCCTCCCCTTTGTCGCACTCCCACGCGCCTCTCTCGACATGGTCCGTGCGCTCGCGCGGTCGATCGAAGAGCCGGACGAAACGATGAAAGGAATGGCGAGTGCCGGGCTTGGATCTTGAAAGGTTGCTTCAGGGCAAGAAGATCATCATATGCTGTGGAAGCGGCGGGGTCGGAAAGACCACGGTGTCCGCTGCCCTGGGCGTTCAGGCCGCCCTGCTCGGCAAGAGGGTGCTTGCCCTGACCGTGGACCCGGCGAAGCGGCTCGCAGACTCCCTGGGTCTGTCCGAACTCGGAAACCGGGAAGCCCCGGTACCTGAAGAGCGGTTCCTCAAGTATGGGAAGAAGCCGACCGGAAGCCTTCACGCCATGATGCTCGACACGAAGCGCACCTTTGACGAATTGATCGAACGATACGCGCCCAACGAAGAGGTGGCGCGCAACATCATGCACAATCAGTTCTACCAGCACCTTTCTTCCGCCATGACAGGATCCCACGAGTATCTTGCCATGGAGAAGCTCTACCAGATCCATCTCGAAGGCCGCTACGACCTGATCGTCCTGGATACGCCCCCCACCAAACATGCCCTCGATTTTCTGGAGGCGCCGGGCCGGGTGCGTGCCTTCTTCGACCGAAGCATCAGCCAATGGTTTCTCAAACCTTATCTGACCATGGGCCGGCTGAGCCTCAATCTGTTCAACCGGACCGCCGGCACGGTCCTGCGTCTGGTGGAGCGCTTCACCGGCGCCGAGTTCCTCCACGACGTATCCGAATTCGTGACGGGGCTCGCAGATTCGTTCGACATCTTTCGGAGTCGAGCCGAGGAGGTGATGCATGTGCTTCGAGGAAGGGAAACCTCCTTTCTGCTCGTGACGGCCACGGACCGGAGCGCCCTCGAGGAGGCGGCCTATTTCTTCGATCGGATTCGGGAGGCTTCGCTGCCCTTCGGGGGCGTCATCGCCAACCGCTTTCACGCCTCTCCGTTTGAAGAGCCGGCGGGGCGGGCCCCGGACGAGGATACGGCCCGGGAGGAAGGCATCGCCTACCTCAGCGAAGTCCGCGGACTCTCCCCATCGGTAGCCGTCCGGCTCGTGGAGAATTTCGACCGGTACTGCCGGCTCGCCCAGAGAGACCGGAGGGTCCTCGAGGGGTTTGCTCGAAGATCGCCCGGCAAGGTCCCGATCCTCACGGTCCCGGTCTTTGACGAGGACGTCTTCGACATGGACGGCCTCCTGAAGATGATTGCCTACCTCTTCCCTTCGTCACCTTGATATGACGAGTACGTTGTGGTAGTGGTTTGAACCAGAAACCGTTCTCGAGGAGTCTCAATCCCATGTGGTGGGTCACCCTGCTTTTCTGCAACTTCTGCGTCGGCATTCTGAGCATGATTCTCGCCCGGAAGAAGCATCGCAAGCCCCTTCCGTGGTTCTTCGTCACCCTTCCCTTCGGCGTGCTTGTCATCTTCCTGCTGCTGGCCTTGCCGGAGAATCAGGAAAGCAGCAGTTAGGCATTAGCTGTTAGGTAATACCTGATACCTAACAGCAAGGCGTCCGACACAGAATCCTACCTCAAGTCAGCCCTATCCACGCGTCCAGATCTTGGAGGGCACGTTCGGCCTGGGCCTTTCGGCGGTCCTTACGGGAGAGACGGCGTCCCTCGTCCGGCAGGGTGGGGAAGATGCCGAAATTGACGTGCATGGGCTGAAAGGTCTCCGGATCCGCATCGACAATGTAGCGGACAAGGGCGCCCAGACTCGTAGTGGGCGGCGGCAGAACAAGTTCTTCTTCCCTGGACCACCTGGCAGCGTTCCTCCCCACGATCAAACCGGTGGCCGCAGATTCGATGTAACCCTCCACACCGGTGAGCTGGCCGGCGAAGAAGATCCTCGGATCCTTCTTCAGCTGGAGAGTAGGTAGAAACAGGCGGGGAGCGTTCAGAAAGGCATTCCGGTGGACGCTCCCGAACCGGAAGAAATGCGCATCCTCGAGCCCCGGAATCATCCGGAAGATCCTCTTCTGCTCGGTCTGCGTCATCTTTGTCTGAAAGCCGACCATGTTCAACAGACTGCCGGCTGCGTTATCCTTTCTCAGCTGGACGACCGCGTAGGGCCTCTTGCCCGTCCTCGGGTCGATCAGACCGACCGGCTTCATCGGCCCGTGCGCCAGGGTTTCGGTGCCCCGGGAAGCAAGATCCTCGACAGGCATACACCCCTCGAAAGGCGGAATCTGCTCGAACTCCCTGGGAGAGACCTTTTCTGCCTCCAGGATTTCCGCAACGAACCCGTGGTAGGTCTCGTCATCCATAGGACAGTTCAGGTAGTCGGCCCCTCCTTTGTCGTAACGGGACGCCCAGTATGTCTTTTCGTAATCGATCGAATCGGCGGCCACGATCGGCGCAATCGCATCGTAGAAATACAGGGCATCCGCATCGGTCAACTCCTGGAGCGCCCCTGCCATCGCATCCGACGGGAGCGGTCCGGTACAGATGAGCACCGTCTGCGGCGCGGCCGGAATGCTCGTCGCCTCCTCCCGGACGATCCGCACACCCTCCTCCTCGAGAGTCTGCGTGATCCGCGAAGCGAAACCATCCCGGTCCACGGCGAGGGCTGAACCTGCGGGCACGGCCGTCTCTTCTGCCACCGACATGATCAGCGAATCGAGCCTTCGCATCTCTTCCTTCAGGACCCCGGCCGCGGTCTCGAGGGAACTCGACCGAAAGGAATTGGAGCAGACCAACTCTGCAAGTGACGCAGACCGGTGGGCCGGAGAGAACCGGTTCGGCTTCATCTCCATGATCGTCACACCCACGCCCGCGCGACGGGCCTGCCACGCGGCCTCGGCGCCCGCCAGTCCCCCACCGATGATCAGGATCTCTTCAGAAGGCATGGTTTGCTCTCATATGCTCCCAGCAACGAGACGTGCATTCTCTCGGCAATCCTTGACTACGTGAAGAGTACCGGTTGCCCCGAGGCTTGGCAACACCGTCTGAGCGCGGCTTGGCAGTTATGAATGAGCCTAGTTCGGTAGCGATCAGATCCGTCGGCCGCTCTGTGTAGAGCCTTGCAGTTCATGAGCTTCATGATGAACCCTTGGATCCCCATGTCGCGGGCTTCGTCCTCGGTCATCAATTCGCTGTATCCGGTGCATGGATCAACGGGGAACCCAGGCCGAATCTGCATGACTTCTTCGGCCGGTTCGTCAATGGCTGAAGCGGCATCTCGCAGACTAGAAAGGACGTCGTGTCAATCGAAATCTAGAGGGGCATATCGGGTACAATAGGATCGACCGAATCGTTTTGGCAGGCAGCGAAAATTTGGTCTTCAACCGTAAGGCGCGTCGTGACGAACCTTCCGCGAAAACGGGCCAGGAGGATCGGAAGGTTTTTGGGGTCAGGCGTCGGCCATCCCCTGGAATGCGACACCGGCACGGACGGGATTCACGATTCCGCATACACACGGCTTCGCGATGTTCTCCCCTGCCTGTGCCGCGGTGATCTGGCCGGCCCGGATCTTGCCCACCAGGTCGCGAATGCGATGAATCGAAATCAGGCCGTGGCCGCACATGGTGGCGAGGGCCAGCTCGTCCTCGGAGGGCATGTCCTGAATATTCCCGAAGAACCCGAGGCTGTGGAGGTAGGAGTGCTCGGTCAGTCCGATTTCCTGACAGCACGAATGACCATCTTCCGCCATGGTGGAGAGCACGATGGAAATCGGATACCCCTTCAGCACGTTCCGGGCCAGCCAGTCTCCTCGGATCTCATTGATCAGGTTCACCACCCGGGTCCGGTCCGCGTAGACGGCGGTGACGACCTGGGACTCCTGCCCGACGAGCTGCATGATGATTTCTTTTCCGAGATCACCGAACAGGGCTTCCAGGAATTGGAAGAATTCCCGCGGAACCGGCAGTTCGGGGATGTCGAGGGAAGTGAAGTTTTTCGACATGATATTGACCGGTTCGTGTCGGAGCATCGCCACGGCAACCTCGGACATGGCCTCCTTCACACCTTCCAGCTCCTTGTAATCGCTGCGGGACATGGCCAAGACGATGAATTCTTCGTTCGGCTGGGCAGGATTCAGTCCGCGACGCTGTGAAGTATGGGACATCCTCTTCGTCCTCCTTGTGGCTATGCATCCGGTTCGCCGATCCCTTCGGCCAGGCCAAGGTTGATCTTCACCCACGGCAGCCGGAACGTCTCGGAGCCGAAAAGCGCATCGAAGGGTGAAAGCCCATCCTGGTTCGCTCTCAGGGCGACGCACACGTTGAAACAACTCTCCACCTGGCTCGACAGTTCCTGGACGATACCCAGGAGCTCCTGCGCGGCGGTCGCGGGAATCACAAAGCTGAGCAGACAGGATATGACCTTCTCGTTCAGAATTTCCGGTTTGAGGCTTCCGGTTTCCGGATTGTCGAGCAGGCTCACCACTGGGTTGTGCTCGATGAGGTCATACCCGTGGGACTTGAAGGCCATGACCGCCTTCTCCACATCCCGAAATCGGGCCCCGAGCACGGGTCGACCCAGCTCCACGAAAACCCCGATTTCATCCGACTTGAATCGGTTTCTGCTGTCGTTGGTCTTGATGCCCTCTTCCCCGCGGCCCGGTACTCCCGTGATATCATTTTCAGACAGAGGGTTGCTGTATATTTCGCGGAGCACCCGGGGCCATTCGAGCCCCCCGTAGCCTTTAATTGCATCGACAGGACATATCATCGAGCGGTTGCATGTACCACATTCCGTACACTCGTCCGTTTCGATGGAGGACTTCCCCTGATCGAGGCTGATGGCACCCACAGGACAGAGAGGCACGCACTGACCACAACCCACACAGAGGGCCTGATCGATGTAGTGTGGGCCTGGATCAGGGGCTTCGCCGCATCCGGACAAGGCAGGCACGACGGTTGCACCCGCCATCACCGTACCGGTCGTCTTCAGGAAGTCCCGGCGACTGAGATTCGAGAAGGGCTCGCTCTGTCGCCCGCCTGAGAATACCCTGGTCTTGGACTCTTTCTCGTTTTTCATTTCCTGGGGCCTTGTTCGAGGGTTTGGATGAGGGCAGACGAATCTTCGTACGACTGTAAAAGTGAATGTACGAAAACGACTTTTCTATGTCAATAAATAATTGAAGAGGGTTGCTCAGGAAGATCCGAAGAGCAGGCGAGCAGGGAAAGAAACAGAAGAAGCCGCAACGCGACGGCGAAGCGGCTTCCTTCACGGTGCATGCTTTGGAGGCGTTTCAGAACATCGGCTCTGCAAACCAGTGGCAGCCGCCGATGAAGACGAGAACCGCCATGATTCCGGCCAGGGGCAAGCCGATCTTCCACCCCGGTTTTCGATTTTCCATATCGAGTCTCCTTCACGAATTCCCATTCAAGGAAAGGAGACGGATTTCTCCATCTGCTGACCCTTCGATTCTCTTTCTCGGGGGATTGATTCAGGCGGCAAGGGACCTCTCTCAGAGGCCCCTCACGCCTGTTCTGCGGCTTCCGGTTTCGGCTCCGACTTGACGCCCTTTCGGGCAGAGCAGTCCTTGCGGCTGCAGTAAAGGACCGGGTTGCCTTCCTTGTCGAAGCGGCTCAGCAGGTAGGGGGCTCCGCACGCCTCGCAGGCGTTTGGAACCGGACGATTCGGCACGGAGTTTTTGCACTTCGGATACTGGTCGCAGCAATAGAAGAGACGGCCGTTCCGCCCTGCCCTCTCCACAAACTGCCCCTCTTCGCAACGGTCGCAGGCAACACCCACTTGAAACGGTTTCGCCTCTTTGCATTTCGGGTAGTTCGAGCAGGCCCAGAAACGGTTTCCGGACCTCGCCCGTTTCACGATCAGCTTGCCCCCGCATTTCTCACAGGGCTGCTCCTGCCCTTCCGTCTCCTCGACCGGGGCCTCCCCCGGACGATCCAACGGTCGGGTGTAGCGGCATTCGGGATAGCCGGTGCACGCAAGAAAAGGACCGTACCTGCCGTGCTTGACCTGGAGGGGCTTGTCGCACTGGGGGCAACTCTGGTCCTCGACCGTTTCTTCCTCCCGTATCCGGATCTTGCCGCTCTCGTCCCGATCAAAAGACTTGGCATTCTTGCATTCGGGAAAACCGGAACAGGCGAGGAAAGGCCCGCCGGCGCTGAATCGGATGACCATCGGCTTCTTGCACTGATCGCACTTAATCTCGGTGGGCGTGCCTTCCTTCCTCACATCGAGCATCTCGCTCTTGGCCCGCTCCAGATCCTTCTCAAACGCTTTGTAGAAAGCATCGAGCACTTTCAGCCAATCCTGCTGTCCCAGCTCGATCGCGTCGAGGGAAGACTCCATGTTGGCGGTGAATTCCACGTTGAGTATGTCCGGGAAGTTGTCGACGAGCAGCCTGTTCACCAATTCGCCGAGCTCCGAAGGCATCAGCCTCCGTTCCACCAGGTCCACGTACTGCCGGTCCCGGATGTTGCTGAGAATCGCGGCATACGTGGAGGGCCGGCCGATACCCTTCTCTTCCATCGCCTTGATGAGAGTGCTCTCCGTGTATCGGGGCGGCGGCTGCGTGAAATGCTGCTCCAGATCGATCTTCTTCCTTTCGAGCTCCTCCCCTTCCTTGAGCTCCGGCAACAGGCTGTCGTCCGCCTTGCCCTTCGCCTCGGCTTCAGACGTCTCTTCGTAGAGTTTTCGGTACCCGTCGAACCGGAGCACCGAACCGGTCGCCCGAAACAGGTAGTCTCCCGCCTCGATGTCGACCCGGGTCTGGTCCAGCTCTGCGGGTTTCATCTGGCACGCCACGAAACGCTTCCAGATCAGCTCATACAGCTTGAATTGTTCGGGCGTGAGAAACGACTTGATCTTCGAGGGCTCCCGGGCCACCGCCGTGGGCCGGATCGCCTCGTGGGCGTCCTGTACGTTCTTCTTCTTCGACTTGTACATCCGGGGAGACGCGGGCAGATAGTCGGACCCCAGGTTCCCCTTGATAAACGATCGGGCCTCCTGGATCGCCTCCTGGGAAATCCGGGTCGAATCGGTTCGCATGTACGTGATCAGCCCCTCGGGACCCTCGTCCCCCAGGGGAATCCCTTCGTAGAGCTTCTGGGCGATCTTCATGGTCCTCTTCGGAGTGAACCGGTAAGCCCGGGAAGCCTCCTGCTGGAGGGTGCTCGTGATAAACGGCGGGAGCGGGTTTCGTTTCGTCCGCTTCTTCTCGATCTTCTTGATCCGGAACGTCTCGGCTTCCAGCACCTTCTTGATCTCGGAAGCCTTGTCCCCGTCCGGAACATTCGCCTTCTTACCCTTGATTCGAAGGAGCGTGGCGGCAAAAGGCGGAGGCTCACCACCTTCGAGCAGGACGTGCACGGTCCAGTACTCCTTCGACTCGAACCGGCGGATCTCCTCCTCTCTCTCGCAGATCAGGCGGACAGCTACCGACTGTACCCTGCCTGCGCTCAGGCCCCTGCGGACCTTCTTCCAGAGCAGGGGACTGATCAAATAGCCCACCAGCCGGTCCAGGATTCGGCGCGCCTGCTGGGCATCATACTTGTTCCGGTCCAGAACGATCGGGTTCTTGAGCGCACTCTGGACCGCCTTCTTCGTGATTTCGTGAAACATGACCCGAAAGGCCTTCTTTTCCCCCGCCACCTCGTCCGCAACGTGCCAGGCGATCGCCTCCCCTTCCCGGTCCGGGTCCGGGGCCAGGTACACGGCGTCCACCTTTTCCGTGGCCGACTTCAACTCCTTGATGACCTTCCATTTTCCGGAAATGACGCTGTACTTGGGCTTGAACCCGTCTTCGATGTCCACGCCCAGCTCCCTTGGGGGGAGGTCCTTGATATGCCCTACCGTGGCAACAACAGAAAAGGATGGGTCCACATAGCGAGACAAGGTCCTCGCCTTCGCAGGGGACTCCACAACCAGAAGCGATTTTCCCATGGTGTTTCCTCAGAACGTGCCGTAGTCGTTTGTCATGCAAGCTTTGAGCTTGTTTTCGATGAAAAGGTTCCTCTGCCCGAACGTCAGCGCTCCTCGCCCTGCCGGCTTGCGATCCGGCCCCGGATCCGCACTGTCCTATTCCGTACGGAGGTACCGGCTGCCCGGCAGCCTCCTCACTCTTCCCAAAAGCTCGAGTTCTGTCAATAGCGTGGCCATCTTTTCGCTCGACCACCCGGTGCGCTCGATGAGAACTTCAACCGGGGTGCCCTCGTCGCTCAGGTGCCGGATGAGCATTTCACCCTCCCCTGCACCTTTCTCACTCGCTCCCTGATCTTCCGGCTCCGGGCCCGCCGATTCTCCGGAACGCTCCGCCGGTTTCCAGGGGGAGTCGACGATCCCCTGAAAAGGGAACTCCTCGAGGATATCTTCAACCTTCTCCACGAGTTTTGCCCCGTCCTTGATCAACCGATGCGTTCCCCGGCTCACAGGGGAGCGGATGTCTCCAGGCACGGCAAACACCTCTCTTCCCTGCTCGAGCGCGGTCCGCACGGTGATCATGGTACCGCTCCGCTCCGCGGCCTCCACGACCAGGACCCCGAGGGCCATGCCGCTTATGATGCGATTCCTCCGAGGAAAGTTCTTGGCAAAAGGCTCGGTTCCCGGCAGGAACTCGGACAGGAGGGCGCCACGCTCGAGGATGCTCTCGAAGAGCGGCCTGTTCGCCTTCGGATACACAACATCCACACCTGTCCCGAGCACGGCGAGGGTGCGGCCGTCCCGTTCCAGAGCTTCCCAGTGGGCCGCAGCGTCCACCCCTTTCGCCATCCCACTCACAATGCTGAAGCCCTGGTCCACCAGCGCCCGAACGAGCCGGTGGCAGGCAGCAACCCCGTACGCGCTCGCCTTTCGAGAGCCGATGACGGCGATGGCCCGCTCGTCCTCGGGCAGAATCCGGCCGCGCACGAAGAGTACGGGCGGAGGATCGGGAATCTCCCGAAGATTCCCAGGGTACTCCTCGTCTTCGAAAGACAGGAGGCGCACCCCCTTCGCCTCCACCGAGGCGAGTTGCTTCCCGGCGGACGGGTCCTGCCGCAAAGCAACCAGTCTGCCCATGATTTCGGGTTGGAGGCCGGAAACGCTTCGGAGCTGATTGGGGCAGGCTTCAAGAATCGCTACCGGCGTTCCGAAGGCCTGAAACAGGGCCCGTGTTGGAAACCGGTTACAGCCGATGGCGAGTCCCGCAAGCTTGAGACGAGCAATCCCGGGGGTCAATGAACCTGCTCTTTGGCCTTTTCTACTCCGTCCGGGACCGGACTCGGTCGCCGGCCGAGAAGGCGCCCTGGCTGTTCGTCACCAGGGCCGTGGATGTCTCCTTCTCCGCATGAATGACGACCAACAGAGCCAGCCGAGTGTCCGGCAGGGTAATCGTTCCATTTCCGGTGGGATCCTTCACCTTCCTTACCGGCTCGAGCACCCAGAAGGTGTCTCCCACTTCTACGCCTTCCCCGACCCCCTTATCGATGAAGACCACGTCGTACTCGGACAGCAGCTCATCCGATCCCAGGCCGGCTACGACCCAGCCGTCGAGCTCTCGCGTAGAGGGGTTCGAAAGGATTTCTTTCGGCGGGGGTGAACCCTTGCGGATGATATCTCCCGCCTCGATCGCATCCTGCGAAGTCAGGACGATACCCCGCGAGATCCCGTCCTGCGGCCGGCCTACGGCCTCTACATACCCCAGGATACCGTAGAGGGTTCCCATCTTCTTCTTGGTTTCCGGGTGCCGAATTTCCCTCAGCCCTCTCAACACCTGATAAGGGCCGCCGTATGAAGGGTCCGCTGACTCCGGCAACTGGAGAAAGATTTCATCCCCCTGGGCAAGCAGGACCTTGTGGTCCCGGGCGGCGAGCACGCTGCCCGCACCCGCGGCGGTGTCTGCCGTCAGGAGCGCGGTGTCCGCTATTCGTCTCGAAATGAACATGGTGGAAACATCCGGGAGGATCGCAGAAGCGATCGGCGGTGGCACCACGGGCTCCCCCTCAAGGGCGGCATCCGAAAGGTATCGCCCGGCGATCGACGCGAGGTAGATCGGATCTCCCGGGTAGATCCAGTGTGGGTTCGGAATGTGGTCGTTATAGCCCCACACGACAGGCCACAGATAGGGATCCTCGTAGAACTGTTCCGTGATGTCCCAGAGCGTGTCTCCTTGACGGACGATGTAGTAGGCGCTCGCCTCGGACAGGCCCTCTTTGGCGATCACTTTCTCCAGGGCCACGAGACCGAGCACGCAGACACAAAGGATGAATGCGGTCGTGAGGGAAGAGAGAGTGTTTCTTCTACTCGGGTTCATTTTCGTACACCCTTTCTTTTTCCTTAGGATGGTTCAGTCTGATTCGATGAAGTGCCTTCCTACTTGTTCGGAAAAAAGCACCGAATCCTAAACAGAAATCGTAGCAGAGAACGGCAAAAGGGGGAAGCTACGAATCCTCCTTCACGCCCCTTTTAACCGCATCCGGCTTACCGGCGCAAGCATGCAAAATACGTGCCCATTTCGACATTTCCCAGTCGCCCGGCCCGATCACCTTGCTGCATACGGCCCCCTCGTGGTCCAGCACATAGGTCTCCGGGAATCGAAAGGTCCCGAACCGCCTCGCCAGGGATCCGCCCGGATCCAGGTACACCGGGATGTCCACCCCCCAGGATTTCATGAATTCGTCGATTCTTGCGGGCCGCTCGCTGTCCACGCAGACCGCGAGCATAACGAACTGCCCTTTATCCGGCCCCTCGACGCCTTTTTGGAGGCCTTCGACGAAACGCACGAGACCGGGAAGCTCGATGAGGCAGGGAGGGCACCAGGTCGCCCAGAAATGGAGGAAGACGACCTTGCCGCGGAGTTGGCTGAGCGAGACCGAGCCGCCCTTCAGGTTCGGAAGGGAGAATTCCGGGGCCTTCTGCCCCACTTCCACGGGTCGGCTGCACTGGAGCAGGACAACGGCCGCCACGAGACATGCGAGCCCGGCTCGCCTTCGGAAGCGTCCGGGCCCTTCGGGCACTTCGCCTCGCCTCAGCAGGCCAGGTCCCTGGAGGCCTCCTGCCGCCGTTTCCGAGCCCATCTTCTTGTGCCGACCAACCCGCTTCATACCCCTCTGGATCCGCATTGCATTCAAAAGGAAAATCGGTTATGAATGCAACTGTTGAGAACGCCGCGGCCGGGAGGAGTCACCGGAAGGGAGGCCAGGCCTTGACCGTTGCCAGATGGATGTCCCGCAACGTAATCACGATCAACCAGGCCGATCCCGTGTCGCTTGCCTTCGAACTCCTGCTGACGAACGACATCCGCCATCTACCGGTCCTTTCCCGGACGAAGCTCGTGGGCATCATCACCGATCGCGACTTGCACGAGGCCGTGATTCCCTCAGACCCCGGCCACACGCACCGAAGCATGTATCATACGGTAAAAAATATCAAGGCGAAGGAGATCATGACCCCGAACCCGATCACCATCGGGCCGGATTCGCCTGTGGATCAAGCCGCACAGATCTTCTTCGACAGACGAATCGACTGCTTGCCGGTAAAGGACAAGAAGGGAAAGCTCGTAGGCATCCTCACGTCGACCGACATATTGAAGGCATTCCTAGAGCTCAGGGAAATCCTGGGTGGAATCCAGAGAATCGACGTAGTCATGGACGCAAAAGAGTACGACGATGTTTTGAAGCTTCTCAAGAGCCAGAAGGTCTCGGTCGTCAGCACGGGTATCACGCCCTACAGCGACCTGAAACGAACCGTATTCTCTTTCCGCATCAAGGATGCGAACCTGAAGAAGCTGAGGTCGCTCCTGCGGGGAAAAGGCTACTCGGTCCTGCCTGAAAATTGAAGCTCGCAAAGGAGGCGATCGGCTGAAACGGGAACCTTGACAGGGACTCCTGTTTTCATATAACTGACCGATTGGAAGGACGATCAGGCAAGCAAGAGAAGGAGGGGAGGCGAGCAATGGAAGGAGGGATCAAGCCCATGGAATTCCCGAAGTGCCAGAAGTGCAATCAAGGCGTCCTGGTTCCGCTGTCTGATTT
>JANQFG010000016.1 GCA_028277985.1 bacterium
CATGCAGTTGAAGCAGCTGAAGCACTCGTACTCTTCCTTCATCCTCGGGACTTCGTTTTCATCCGTCTCCCAGGCCCGGAAGGGGCAATTCAGAAGGCAGAGCCCGCACTGCGTGCACTTGTCCGAGTCCGCCTTCATCTTGCCCATGTGAACCGTTCCTTGCTCCGGCCGCATGATCGGTTCGAGATCTTCCCAGGTCATCTCCGCGCCGGCTGCAGCAGCCTCACCCGGCTGGTCCAGCCCTTCCTGAACGACCCACTGGGTCCGGCCCCTTCGGATCCTGTCCACCGCGTCCAGGGCCAGCACATCGTTCGAGCCGTCCTCGATCAGGGCTGCCCGGGCATCGCGGAAGATCTTTTCGATCAAATACTCTTTGGAAAGGCCGTTACCGCCGAAGATCTGTACGGCCTGGTTCGCCACATTGAATGCCGTTTCCGTTGCCATGACCTTGGAGGCCATAGCGTAGTGGACTGCCACGGGCTGCATGTTGTTCGCCTGCACCGTGTTGTACACGCCAACTCGCCTTGCCAGCGAGCGAGCGGCCTCCACGGAGGCGAACATGTCAAAGAGCTTGAGCTTCACGTTCTGGTGGTCGTACAACGCTGTTCCCCCCTGGACACGGGTCTGCGCATGCTCGAGAGCCTCTTCAAAGGCGGACTGGGCACATCCCGTGAAGACCAGTCCCATGAAGCCGTTCGCCAGGCCGAGCTGGCTGTTGGCCATGAGCTTGAACGTAACCGGGTCCGGCGCGATCATCATGTACTTCGGGACCCGAACGTTGTCGAAATAGATCTCGCCCTGGTTCAGGGCCCGCTGTCCGATCTTGTTGAGAGGCTTGCCACGGGAGACTCCCGGAAGGTCGAGGGGAATGCTGGCCACCCCACCACCTTCCATGCCCATGGAGGGATCCAGGGACAGGAACACGGCCGCGTATTTTGCGATCGTGCCGTTGCTCACCCAGGCCGCCTTGGTGCCGTTGATCACGTAGTGGTCCCCGTCCGGGACGGCTCGCACCGAGGGGGCAACAGACTCGTCGCGCGGCCCGTCCGCATCGAAGAGGATCCAATCCGAACCGTGATCCGGCTCGGTGATGGCCCAGCAGCCGGTCATCTCGGCCTTGGTGTCAGCGCAGAACTTCCTCGTCAGTTCGTGCATCTCCTCGTGGGGAGAGAGCATGTTCCAGAGGAAGGGGGTCGTGTTCACGGCGAGGCTGACCGCAAGGTCCGGCGCAGCCCAACCCTGCAACTCAGCAACCAGCGCGATGCTCAGAGGATCCATATTCATACCACCGAACTCTTCAGGGAAGAACGTGGCGTGGTACCCAAGCTCGAAGCTCTGCCGCATCACGTCCCACAAGGGGGAGTCTTCCCGGATCACATCCTCCGGATCCTGGAGCTTGTCCAACTCTACCGCGGCGGGCCTCCAGACCTTTTGCATGAACTTCTTGGTCGAATCCCAGAGGGCAACGTGTTCACTTGTGAGGTCTACGTTCAGTTCTCTCAGTCCCATGGATCATCTCCTTCCTCAAAGGTAAGGGTGTTTGCTCAGGGCATCGATTCGATCCTTCGTCCCGACGTGTCGTGCATACTGCACATCCCCTTGAGACGGGTCTCCCCGGGTCTTTGTCTGGGCAGCCCTGTTCGGTCGTGCATCCGCTCTTCCTAGGCTTCTCCGGTCCTGATCATGGAGCTTCTTCCGTTCCGTGGCGCCGGAAAAGGCTATTATCCTTTATTTTTAAATACTTGTGTGCTAGTTTAGGTTAGTCTAAGCCTAAACGGAGCCTGCCGACAGCAGGAAACCTCTGAAATACGCAACGCCTTCGCCGAGCACCAGACGGAAGCACCGTGCCCACTAAGCCATCCAAAGAACCGCGGAAAGCAGATCGCCTTGACCCGGCTGCCTCCCGGGACGCGATCCTGGAGCAGTTGAACCGGGTTCTTTCCCATCCCGAGTTCCAGGCCACCCCTCAGCAGCGGGATCTTCTGCGTTTCGTGGTCAGCGAAACCCTCGAAGGCAGAGAACACCAGATCAAGGGATATACGGTGGCAACCCAGGCCCTGGGGAGGAATCCGGATTTCGACCCGAAGAGTGACCCGGTCGTGAGCATCCAGGCAAGCCGCCTGCGCAAGGCACTGGAGCGTTATTCCCTGGTTGCAGGGAGTCGAGATCCGATTCGCATCGAAATACCGAAGGGTACCTATGTTCCGGTTTTTCACGTACAGAAGCCTCCGGTTTCGGTTGAAGCGACGCGTCCGCGAGAGCCCGAAACCTCTTTCGACAGAGAGCCCTGGCCCACGGTGCTGGTCCGACCCTTCCGGAACCTGACCGGCGATCCTGAACAGGATTACATCGCGGCAGGCCTGGCCTCTGAGCTGGCCATCGAATTGAGCCGATACCAGGACATCCGTGTATGGATGCACGTCGGTGGGCGGAGCGGGAGTGATTCGGACAGCATCCCCCGATTCGTGATCGATGGAAGTGTGCACAGGGACACGGCAGGCATCAAGGTGGCGGTGCATCTGATAGATACGACATCCGGCACACAAATTCTGGGAGACATGCACCGTTCCGAAGCCGGAGCATCCGCACTCAACGCCTTCCAGGAGGAGATGGCCCGGGTGGTTGCCGTCAAAGTGGCCGGCGAGCACGGGATCATCGCCGAGGCCCTGTCCTCCGAGTCCCGAGACAAGCCACCGTCCGATCTGACGACCCATGAAGCGATCCTGAGGTATTACCAATACGACATGGCTGTTTCTCTGGACACGTTTCTTCGGGCCTTCGAGGCGCTGGAGGCCGCCGTAAAGACCGAGCCCGAGTGCGGCCAGGTCTGGACCATGCTTGGGCGCCTTTACACGGCAAACATCAGCCTGGAGCACTGTGACGTCGATACCCCCCTCGACAAGGCAGTCGCATATACGGAAAAGGGGGTGCTCTTGAACCCGGCGAGTCAGCGGGCGAGAACCTGGCTCGCCTTCGCACGAATGCTCTGCAACCAGGTCCCTGCGGCCCGGGCCGAGGCGGAGCGGGCATTGGCCCTGAACCCATACTCTCTCTTCTTCATGGATATTCTCGGGTACCTGCTGAGTCTGCTCGGAGAGTGGGAACGGGGACCCGCTCTGCTCAGAAAGGCGATCCGGCTCAATCCCTACTATCGCCCCTACGTTCACTACGGGTTATGGGGAGACTATTTCCGAAGAAAGGAATACGAACAGGCCTATACGGAATCTCTCAACTTCCGGATGACCGGCAACTTCTGGGAACCCCTTGCCCAGGCCACCACCCTCGGTCATCTGGGAAGGATTGAAGAAGGACGCAAGCCCGCCGAGCTACTGCTGAAGCTCAAACCTGACTTCCCAAGTCGCGGCCGCGTTCTGATCGGTCACTTTTCAAAGTTCGAGGATATCCTCGAGCGCATGGTGGAGGGGCTGCGCAGGGTCGGAGTGGATGTGGACTAAAGGAGTGTTCAAATGAGCAAAGAATTCAGGCCGGATCTGGCCGCTCTCGAGGAGAGGTTGGCGCGGACAAGGGATGAGGTGCGTGCAGAAGCGAAGGCCAAGCGCCACGCGAAAGGCTACCGAACCGCTCGCGAAAACCTCACGGACCTGGTTGACCCGGACTCCTTTGTGGAACACGGGCAGTTGGCCGTAGCCGCACAGCGCAAACGGCGCGAGTACGAGGATCTGCAGATCAACACTGCGGCCGACGGAGTGATTACGGGTGTCGCAACGATCAATCGGGACCAATTCGGAGAAGATGCGTCGCGCGCGGCCGTGGTCGTATACGACTATTCAGTGCTCGCGGGCACCCAGGGCTTCTTCCATCACAAGAAGCTGGACCGCATCCTGGAACTGGCCGAGGACTGGAAGCTGCCGGTGGTCATGTACACCGAGGGTGGAGGCGGGCGGCCCGGCGACACAGATGTCACGACGGCCATCGCAGGGCTCCATATCACGTCTTTTCTGGTTTGGGCCAGACTCAGCGGTCGGGTCCCCCGTATTGCCATCAACAACGGCTATTGCTTTGCCGGCAATGCCGCCCTGTTCGGTTGCGCGGACATTACCATTGCCACCCGCGCATCCTGGATTGGCATGGCAGGCCCCGCCATGATCGAAGGCGGAGGCCTCGGTGTGTTCAAGCCGACCGAAATCGGACCCATCGAAGTGCAGGCAAACAACGGTGTGGTGGACATCGTGGCCGAAGACGAAGCCCATGCGACCGCCTTGGCGAAGAAGTGCATGGGCTACTTCCAGGGCAACCTGGACACCTGGAGCTGTGCGGATCAGAATGCCCTGCGGGACATGGTGCCGGAGAATCGCCGGAGGTCCTACCCCGTACGGCGGATCATCGAGACGCTGGCAGACGAGGGCTCCTTTCTCGAGTTGCGACCCGCTTTCGGTAAGTGCGTGGTGACCGGTTTCATACGGCTCGAGGGGAGACCTATGGGATTGCTCGCCAATGACTGCATGCACAAGGCCGGCGCCGTGGATTCCGAATCAGCGGACAAGGCTGCACGTTTTGTTCAACTGTGCGACGCTTATGAATTGCCGATTGTCTCATTGACCGACACGCCCGGATTCATGGTGGGACCGGAAAGCGAGAAGGAGGCTGCGGTTCGCCGCATGTCGAGACTGTTCGTGGCCGCGGCGAACGCCACCGTCCCCATCGTGGGCATCTTCCTTCGCAGGGGATATGGCCTGGGCGCCATGGCCATGGTAGGAGGGAGCTTCCATGCAACGGTCTACTCGGCCGCCTGGCCCACCGGCGAGTTCGGGGGCATGGGTCTGGAAGGCGCCGTGAGGCTCGGATTCAAGAAGGAACTGGACGCGGTACAAGATGAGGCGGAACGCGAGAAACTGTACGAGAAACTGCTCACCATGGCCTACGACATGGGCAAGGCAACCGAAGCTGCGGCACACCTGGAAATCGATGCGGTCATCGACCCGGGCGACACGCGCAAAGTGATTTTACGAGCCCTTTCCTCCGCTCCGGAACCGAAGATGGCTCACGGAAAACGCCTCCGTTTCGTCGACACCTGGTGATAACGAATTCGGATTGCGGAGGCATAAGGGGTCAGGCCGAAACTATCAACCACAAGTGACGGATATTGTCGCTTATAGTTGATAGTTTCGGCCTGACCCCTTGTGTTATTCCGCCGGATCTTCGGAGGAAGAGAGGAAGAGATGACCAGACGAAGGAAGAAGCCGAGGGACATCGAAAGAGGCTATACAGTCGATCAGATGGTTGCCAAACTACGACGATTGGCCGACTGTCTGGAAAGCGGGAAGCGCTTTCAGATTCAAATTGCGAACGAGAGAATCCGTATTCCTTCAAATGCCGTATTCAATATCGAGCACGAGCGTGAGGGCAAATCAGAGGAAGTCGAATTTCAGTTCAAATGGAAGAACAAATAGGATCCTCTATCGTCCGCCCCCCCTGCTGTTGCATCCATACTTGCGCTGAATTCAATCAGGGGCTACCAGCTAACGCGAAGGAGCCTCTCAGGGACCGCCCTAGATCGACGACCCACAAGAAGACCGTGGCGTGGATCTCGATCATCGGCAATGCCATCGAGGATCCCTGCCAAGATACGGGTTGGGGGGCACGACAGCCCATTCCGTAGCCTGGTACAACCCTTTGATTCGTAATCCGAATGCCCGAAGTCTGCGGTCCACTCTGGAACCATTCCGGCCTGAGGCTCGTCCAACATTATGAAGCCAACAGGTATGCAAAACGAGATGAATAGCGCTCGCGACCGGTGGAACAAGGGATAGGAAAACATGGAAGCAAACACGGCCAAGGAAAAGCGCAGAAACAAGGACTGGACACGGACTCAGGGCAAGTATCTACGACGGATCGAGAAGTCCGGCTTCCAATGGGCGGTCCGATGTTTTGACTACTACTTCACGAGGGAAGATCTCGAATTCTTCGCGCTCAGATACGAACCTTTCTACGAGGCAATGCGAGAAGTACAACAGGGCGAGGGCTCTGTCGTACGATTCGACCCGTTCTCACAACACAGGCACTGCAAGCTTCTCTTCGGGATCGCCTTCTCCCAACACGGCGCGCAGATGATCTCTCCCCCGGAGTATCCCCTAGGCAAGATTCCTGATCTCAGGTTTGCGGCCTTTGAGCGGGGGGTCATCCAAAGCCTGAGAAACCTGTATCAACTGGAGAGCAACGGAAAACTGCCGTCCGAGTGAGCCGATCGCGATCTTCTCTTTTCTTCCGCCCGTCGGTGTGATAGTTTGTACCGGCCCGTTCCGGGACAACCTATCAACGCCTCCGTACATCGTGCGAAAGAATGATTGAACACATAGAGATCGTTCTTCTCGGCATCTTTCTTCCCTTCGTCGAGCTTCTCGGCATCATAACGGCTGTTCGCGCCATCCGAACGGTTCGCAGCTCTCAAGCTTCGATCGCGTGGGCCGTCTCCCTCGTCACCTTCCCGTTTCTCGCCCTTCCCCTCTACTGGGTATTCGGTCGCCGAAAATTCAGCGGATACGTGGAGACACTCCGGCAGGGTCACGACGAACATGCCAAACAGGTGGACGAGATCATAGGTCGGCTGCAAGCCGAGCATCGGTCCGACAGCGGGCGGATCGACGAGGACTTGAAGGTCTTCGAGAACCTGAATCGCGGTTTCCCTTTCCTCGGCGGCAATTCGGTAGAGATCCTGGTAGACGGCCAGAATACTTTTTCCCGTATGTTTGAGGATATCGACCACGCGCGTGACTATATCCTGTTACAGTACTTCATCGTGCACGACGACGAAGTCGGCCGCGAGCTCAAGTCCAGGTTGATTGCAAAGGCGGAAGAAGGCGTTCGGGTCTATTTCCTTTACGATGAGATGGGGTGCCGTAAACTGCCGAGACCCTACATCGTCGACCTCAGCAAGGCAGGTGTCCATATTCATCCTTTCGGAACCACACAGGGAAGGGGCAATCGTTTCCAGCTCAATTTCAGAAACCACCGAAAGATCACGGTCGTGGACGGGGAGATTGCCTATCTCGGAGGACACAACGTAGGGGATGAATACATGGGCCGAAGCCGGAAATTCGGCCATTGGCGGGACACCCATCTCCGGATCGACGGCCCCGCGGTTCGACACGTCCAGATGTCCTTTTTTGCAGACTGGTACTTCGCGGTTCGCAGTACGATCCGAATGGACTGGGACACAGCAGCAACGCATCCGGATGGGACGGACCTGCTGATCCTCGGCAGCGGGCCCGCCGATCCCATGGACACGTGTTCCTTGATGTTTGTCCTGGCCATCCACGCAGCGGAAAGCAGAATCTGGATTTCGAGCCCCTACTTCATTCCAAACGAAGCGGTCATTGCCGCGCTCCAGACCGCGGCCCTCCGTGGAGTGGACGTGCGTATCATGCTTCCCCTCAAACCGGACCATTTGATCGTGTACCTGGCCGGGTTTTCCTACATGGCGCAGCTGGCCACACCGAACATCCGCTTCTTCCGCTACGAGCCGGGCTTCCTGCACCAGAAGGCTTTCGTGGTCGACGAGCGACTCGCCATGGTCGGGACCGCCAACGCGGACAACCGGTCCTTTCGGCTGAACTTCGAGATCTCTGCCCTGGGTGTCACGCAGGGCTTCGTCCAGCAGGTCGCGCAGATGCTCGAAACGGACTTCTCCAGATGCAGGCAGGTCCCGGCAGAGGAAGGGCTGACCCGCGGTCTCGTCTTCGATTTCGGGGTCAGGTTCGCGCGCCTCTTCTCACCGATCTTGTAGCAGGGTGACTTGGAGGTATCGCCGGAGAACCTCGCGGTGAGGTGCTGTCCTGGTATTCATTTCCGATTTGCATGGACTCCGTCGCCCCCCCGTGTCTGTCATAACACAGTCAAGTCATTTCTTCGCGGGAGGATGACCCCGGTTTGAGCCCACGACGGCAAAGCGATCTCCCGGG
>JANQFG010000017.1 GCA_028277985.1 bacterium
CATGCAGTTGAAGCAGCTGAAGCACTCGTACTCTTCCTTCATCCTCGGGACTTCGTTTTCATCCGTCTCCCAGGCCCGGAAGGGGCAATTCAGAAGGCAAAGCCCGCACTGCGTGCACTTGTCCGGATCCGCCTTCATCTTGCCCATGTGAACCGTTCCCTGCTCCGGCCGCATGATCGGCTCCAGATCTTCCCAGGTTGTCTCCGCCGCTGCATCGGCGGCCGCGCCGGGCTGGGCCAGCCCTTCTTGTACGACCCACTGTGACCGGCCCCTTCGGATCCTGTCCACCGCATCCAGGGCCAGCACGTCGTTCGAGCCGTCCTCGATCAGGGCCGCCCGGGCATCCCGGAAGACCTTCTCGATGAAGTACTCTTTCGAAAGGCCGGAGCCGCCGAAGATCTGCACTGCCTGGTTGGCCACATTGAAGGCGGTCTCGGTGGCCATCACCTTGGAGGCCATGGCGTAGTGGACCGCGACGGGCTGCATGTTGTCCGCCTGCACCTTGTTGTAGAGGCCGACCCGCCTGGCCAGTGAGCGTGCCGCCTCCACAGAGGCGAACATGTCAAAGAGCTTGAGCTTCACGTTCTGATGATCATAGAGCGTGGTTCCTCCCTGTACCCGGGTCTGCGCGTACTCGAGGGCCTCTTCGAGGGCAGACTGGGCACACCCGGTGAAGATCAGGCCCATGAAGCCGTTCGCCAGGCCCAGCTGGCTGTTGGCAAGAAGCTTGAACGTGACAGGGTCCGGCGCGATCATCATGTTCTTGGGTACGCGAACGTTGTCGAAGTAGATCTCTCCCTGGTTCAGCGCTCTCTGTCCGATCTTGTTCAAGGGCTTTCCGCGGCTGATTCCCGGAAGGTCGAGGGGAACGCAGGCGACCCCGCCGCCTTCCATACCCATGGAGGGATCCAGGGACAGGAACAGGGCCGCATACTTTGCGATCGTGCCGTTGCTGACCCATGCCGCCTTGGTGCCGTTGATGACGTAGTGGTCACCGTCCAGCACGGCTCGCACCGATGGGGCGACCGACTCGTCTCGAGGGCCGTCCGCGTCGAAGAGGATCCAGTCGGAACCATGGTCCGGCTCGGTGATGGCCCAGCAACCGGTCATCGTGCCGCTCGTGTCTGCGCAGAATTTCCTCGTGAGCTCATGCATTTCCTCGTGGGGGGAGAGCATGTTCCACAGGAAGGGCGTGGTGCACACACCCACGCTGACCGCCAGGTCCGGCGCAGCCCAGCCCTGCAGTTCTGCGACCAGGGCCACGCTGAGCGGATCCATGTTCATGCCCCCGAATTCTTCCGGAAAGAACATGCTGTGGTAACCCATCTCGAAGCTCTGTCGCAGCACGTCCCAGAGAGGCGAATCTTCCTTGATCACATCCTCCGGGTCTTGAAGTTTGTCCAGCTCGATGGCAGCAGGTCGCCAGACCTGTTTCAGGAACTTCTTGGTCGAATCCCAGAGGGCGACGTGGTCTTTTGTGAGGTCTACATTCAGCTCCCTCAGTCCCATGGCCGTTCTCCTTTTTTATTGGAAGTTGATTCGGGGCTGGATCGGTCTTGAAGGGTCGCAACGGTTGAGGCAAGGCCTCGAATTCGGACGGGTTTCCGCTTCGATCTGCTGGTGCATAGGTGAGGCTTCCTGCCGCTGGGGTGAGCGACGAGTGAGCTTCCAAATATAGCACGTTCACCAGGATACTCAACACGAGGACTGGCGTTTTTGGCTGGGAAACTCTATATTCTTCCTCCTGCAATTGGAAAGCTCGAGCGCTCCCACCGTCGGGGGCAGGTCGAGACCCAATCCGTCATCGGGATTGTTTTCCCAATTGATTCGACAAGATGGCCGAGAAGAGGGGATTTTCATATGGTTTCCGTCAGAGATGTTCTCGATTCCAGAAACATGGCCGTCATCGGCGCGTCCCGGGATGTCTTCAAACCGGGCGCACTGATCCTGAAGGTTCTGCAGGATGTGGGGTTCAAGGGGCAGGTGGCCGGGGTCAATCCGCAGGGAGGAGAAGTTTATGGCCAGCCCTTGTACAAGAGCTTGGAGGAAGTCCCCTTTCAGATCGATCTTGCCGTCCTTCTGATCCCTCCCAAGTTCGTTGCCGAAGCGGTTCTGGCTTGCGCAAAGGTGGGCGTCAGGGGTGTCGTCATCAGTGCCGAAGGGTTCGCCGAGGCGGGGGAGGAAGGCCGAGAATACCAGGAACAGCTTCGCGCTGCCCTGCGGTCCACGGGGATACGGGGATTCGGCCCCAACACACTGGGAATCGTGAACACGGAGACCGGCCTGACCACCTCCTATTTCTCCGATTCCCGTATGCTCGCTCCGGGGTCGATCGGTTTCGTCGCCCAGTCCGGCATCTTTGTGGGAGCCCTGCTGCGGTATTTGAGCTCCCTCGACGGACTCCATATCTCCAAGGGCATGGGTCTCGGCAACAAGGTGGACGTGGATGAATCCGATGCCCTCGCCTATCTGAGAGAGGACGAGCAGACACGAATCGTCGGGATGTACCTGGAGGACATCCGGGACGGTCGACGCTTCGTGGAAGAAGCCAGGGAGACGGTCAAGCGAAAGCCGGTTCTCCTCCTCAAGGGCGGGCGTACCGATGAGGGCGCCCGGGCGATCGCCTCCCACACCGCCAGCCTGGCCGTGGACGATGTGGTGTTGGAGGGCGCCTTGCGGCAGGCGGGTGTTCTACGCATGGGCGGGATCGACGAACTCATCGCCACCTTGAAAGGCTTTCAGTGGATGCCTCTTCCGAAAGGGGACCGGATCGCCCTGGTCACCTACAGCGGCGCGCAGGCGATCATGAGTATCGATGCGGCCATGCGGCAGGGCCTTCGAATCGCACGGTTTGCCGGAGAGACACAGCAGAAGCTCTCCCAAGTGATCGCCACGCTTCCGAAAGCGAGGAATCCGATCGACATCTTCCCGGACATGATGGTTCACGGATTCGAGAAGATCTCGGTCGAGACCGTCAAGGCCCTGCTGGAGGACGACGATGTCGATGCGGTCTTCTTCATCTGTTTCGCGACCGAAGGGAGCGAACAGTACAGGGCCGTGGTGGATCTGATTCAGGAGAGGAGAACGAAACCGGTCTTCTTCTCACTCCTGGGGAGAAAGACGGATGTGGAGTCCTGCAAGCAGCTGATCGAGGAGAACAGGATTCCCTTCTATCTGTTCCCGGACATGGGCGTACGCGTGCTGGCGCACATGTGGAAATACGCACAAATAGGTAAAAGGGCAAAGGCGAAAGGCGAAAGGGGTGGATGAATACTTCAACCGCCCCTTGACCCTTTGACCTTTACCCTTTCACATCGGGCCGGGTGGGGCCGCATGGGGGCTACCTGGTCCACTCGGCCAGATCGAAATGCTCACCCTCGGAGAAGACCTTGCAGTCCCAGAGCTTCTCCCCCGTCTGATTCGCGCACTCGCGGCAGCACGTGCCGGTGAAGGTCGGAGCCCTCGAGTCGCAGTTTTTCCACTCGGCGCAGGAAGCAGCTCCTTCGATCGTCGCAGCTCCCTGTCCCAGCAGCTCATACGCATCCACATCGATCGAAACCTTTCCCTCCGCCTCCTGGACGGTTCCCTTGATCTCGATCTTCTTCCCCATGTTGTGCTGCAACTCGACCGCCTTGTCACCGGCGACCGCGTAGGACGGGCCCAGGTCGGCCTGGAGGAGCCCTTCCTTGGTCATGATTCCGGTAAGGGTCGCCTCCCCGGCGGGAAGTCGGCCTGCCTCGGCTGCGTCAAGACTCTGCCTCTCCGCGCCAACCCTTCGGCAGTCCCAGATGCTTCTCCCCTCGGAGACCCGGCAAGGACGGCAACAGATGCCCGTGTAGTTGGGGCTCTCGGTGCTGCAGTTTACCCATCCCTCGCACGACTCGAAACCGAAGTCGATCTCAATGGCGGCGACCGGCCCGCAGAGAAAGACAACCAAAAGAAATGCCAGAAGTACGCTGAGTAACCCTCCCTTCTCTCTCATGATTTTACCCTCCCTTTTTTCGATTATGTCGTTATAACCGACACAACGTATGGGTCATTCTATCAACACGTGACGCGAGATGTCAAGAACTCGAGGGGGCCGAAAAGAAGGGGCGTGCCTCCCGGGCGATCTCTTCCGGCAGGGTGTCGATGATCCAGAGGTCGTACATCCTCTCGAAGAAGCCCGTGTCGTTCGTGTAGATTCCCCTGGGGTAGGGGCGAGAGATGATCCTGGCGTGGAACGGGAAGGCGGGGGACGCGGTCTCAAGAGGGGCGGAATAGCTGACGAGGTTGAAGCTGCCTACGCCCATTGCCTGGTACGCCTCGAGGAGCCGAACCAGAGCCCGGGAAAAGGCCTTGACCTGTCCACCATCGAGATCCGCCAGGGAACCGGAGCCCGGCAGTAGCAGGAGGATTTCACGAAAACCTCGCGGGGCAAAGGAGGCAACGACGACCGCATCCTCCCTTTCGCATATGACCCGGTCATCCTGCTCTCTTTCCTCTCGGACCAGGGTCGTCCAGAACTCCTCGCCCCGCTCTTCGTGCCATCTCCGACATTTCCTGGTGAGCACTTCGATGATGGGGGCCGGTCGGCTCTCGAGGAGAACCTGGATGTGGGGATGCACGATGCTGCCCGCCGAGGGTGGCAGGAAGTTCCAGACATATACGGGAAAGCAGGCCGACGAGTCCTTGCGGTGTACGGCGTGGAAATACTCCTGGGTCAACAGGAGGCTGTCCTCGATGGTCTGTTCCTTGTACTCCTCCATCGGGACGTAGTGGGCGTTGGTGAGGATCCCCACGCCATGATACTCCCCGAAGGGGCTCTTGTTCGGAAAGAGGACGCTCTCGTTCCTCTTGAGCCTTTTCGAGGAGATCAGGTCTGCATGGAAGACCGGGGTCTCCTGATCCCGCTTTCCCGGGCAGAAGGGGCAGGTCTCCCGGGACGATTCGATCAGCTTCGCCAACTCCGTTCCGCGGGATGTTTCCCCGGTGTGCTTCACGCGCCGAGCACGATCCGGGTTGATGCGCGTCCAGGATCCGAACAGGGGATCCCGGCGGTGTTCCACACCGGCAATGACCTTCCTGCGGAAGAATCTCTTCTCTTCGGAAGACATGGGCAGGCAGGGTACCACGGATTCCTGCGCAAGAGAAGCCGCTTGGCAAAGGAGAAGGGGATCTGCTAGAAAGGGGCATCGAACGACCGCTCGCCGTGAAGAGGAGAATTCAGATGATCAACGCCTTTCAGCATATCGGAATGGGTGTCTGGGATGTGGACAAGACCGCCGGTTTCTACAAGAGGTTGTTCGGTTACAAGGTCAAGCTCAACGACCTCACTGCCGCCTCCAAAGAGATGGAGCCCGTCGTCGGCAGCCTCGAGACGATGCGTATGGCCATGTCCATGAATGTGGCCGGGGGAGGAATCCTCGAGTTTATCGAGCACAAGTCGAGCCCGATCCGGCCCTTTCCGGAAGAGGCCGGATACGGTTCCTGCGGTGTATTGGAGATCGGCTTCGGCGTTCGTGGAATCGACAGAGTCGTCGATGACTTTCGGGCCAAGGGCGTGACCTTCCTGACACCGATCTGCGAGGTTGAGCTTGTCGACGGTCGGCGCTGGCGCTATGCGTATCTGGAAGATCCGGACGGTCTGAAGGTCCAGCTGGTCGAGGAAATTCGGCCCGGGGAACCGCAGGCAAAGAAGCCTGCGGTGCGAGGAGCCTTCCATGTGGGTATCGGGGTCACGGATGTCCAGAGGTCCACGGCCTTCTACAGGAACGTCCTGGGATTCGACCGTCAGGTATACGCCTTTGACGGTCACAATCCGGATCTGGATCCGGTGTCGGGCGGGGCGACGAACCTGAGCATGGTGATCCTGGAAAGGTCCGCCCCGAACACCGGCCCGATCAGCGAGTTGCCTGCCGGCACGGTCAAGCTCATAGCCGTGACGGACCAGAAAGGGGAGCACATCTACAAGGGGCGAAGGTGGGGCGACATCGGATGTATGGAGTTCTGCATGGACGTTTCCAACCTGGAAGCCGCCGTCGAGGATGCGAAGGCGAAGGGTGCACCCGTCTATCTGGCGCCGTGCGAGATCGGTATGGGTTCCGGATCCAAGGGAAAGGTGGCGTACGTGCGCGATCCGGATGGAACCATTGTCGAGTTCGTGGAAATCTGCTCCATCGCCTGGCTCTCGGCGGCCAGCTTCATGCGCGTCGCCATGCCGGCGCTCAAACTCTACGATCGCCTCACTTGACGATCACCGTGATTCGATCCGAATCCTTCCGATCGGAGTTGTCGGTCACGGTAAGCTTCACGGTGTAGGTCCCCCGCTTCTTGTACCGATGGGACACCTTCTCTCCGGTCCCCTTCCCGCCGTCCCCAAAAGACCAGGAAAAGGACTTTCCCCGCAAACCCCAGGGGTAGCGGGTTGAGGAAGCGTCGAACGAAATCGTCTGCCCGGTCTTGATCTCCGCGTAGACCGGATGGACCACCGCCTTCGTCCTGAGGAAGGTCCGGAAAAAGCGGACCTGGCCGTCGACGCACTCGATGATCTCGTCCTGTCCGTCCTGGTTCAGATCGTACGTGCAGGACCCCGTCCAGGAATCGAGCTCCTTGTCGATGTATTGAAACTGACGGATCTTCGGGTAGGCGAAACGGCCCGTGCCGTCGTTCGCGAGCAGCAGGAGCCGCCCGTGCTCCCCCCTCGGGCCGAAAAGGCCTCCGTAGTTCCAGTAGGATCGTGTCGAGAAGATGTCGGGAGCCTTGTCCAGGTTGAAATCCAGAATCCGTACGTCCCAGGAGAACCGGCTGATCCTCGGTATGCGGTTGCTCCAGTCCTCGAAGGTGCCGTCCTTCTTCTGGCCGTAGAGCTCGTCTTCGCCGCCCTTGCCCTTCATATCCACTTCGTTGACGACAACGATGTCCAGTCTGCCGTCGCCGTCCGCGTCGAGAAAGGCGGCGTCCGTGGATCTTCCGCTCTTGGAAGGAAGAAGATGGGAGGCGTTGACGAATCGTCCCGGGGCCTTCTTCCCCTGGTTCAGGTAGAGCTGGTTCTTCATCGGGCCGGCCAGCACGGTTGTCTTGACGCATGCGAGGACGATGTCCGGATACCCGTCCCCGTTGACGTCTCCTACGTCGCCCCCTCTTGCCGTAGATTTCACTCTGGGAAGATACTCATTCGATTTATCGACGAACCTGCCTTTGCCGTCGTTGATGAGCAGCATGTTCTTCTGCGATCCGGCGGCGATGAGTCCGCGGTTCCAGTTGCACATCACGAGGTCCATGTCCCCGTCCAGGTCCACATCGACCGGAAGGGTTTCAGTCGTGGACGGGGTCTTGGTAGGGAAACCCTTGACCCTCTTGAAATTCGCCTTTCCATCGTTCAGCAGGAGTGCGCGTCCCGGAACGCCCTTGCCGGAGATCCCCAGAATCAAGTCGCGGTCCTTGTCACCGTCCACATCCACGAGGGCCACGTCTTCCACAATGCTCTTGCCCGCCTGGAGGATGGAGGGGTCATGGAATTTCTTGGTGTACCAGCCGTTCTTTCCCTGCAGGAAGAGCATGACTTCTGTTTCGCGCCACTGGCCCATGGCGATATCCGGCTTTCCGTCCCCGTTCATATCCCCGCCGCTGCAGCTTCTGGCAACCCAGTCCGTGTAGGGAAGGTTCAGCTTCACGTTCGCGGTGGCGAACCGGAACGGTTTCGGCCATTGATTGACGAACAGGGGGGTCTGCTCGTGACCGCTCCCAATGGTCAGGTCCGGCTTGCCGTTGCCCGTCACATCCGCGAGATGAATGCTCTCCGCCCCGTGCCCCATGGGTATGGGATCGATGGCATCCGGCTTTGCCTTGAAGGATCGTCCCCCTTTTCCGCCCGCAACGTTCATGTAGAACATGACCGAGCAGGCCTTCGAGCAGAGAACCAGATCCGGGTACCCGTCCCCGTTGATATCCGTCAGCTGTACGTCCAGATTGAACGCCTTTGACAGGTCGTTCTGTTTTCCCGGCATGCGGTATGCGGGGAGCGGCCTCACCTGAAACCTCCCCTTGCCGTTGTTGACCAGCCACTGACTCGTCCCCTTGTTCGCAAGGGCCAGATCCATGTCGCCGTCTTTGTCGATGTCCGCGGAATCGATCCGGTAGGTCTTCTGGTTGCCTGTGGGGAATTGCTTTTCGCCTGTCTTGTTGGTGAAACGCCCCTTCCCGTCGTTGATGTAGAGGTGATTGGGGGCTCCGCCCTCTTTCTGTTTCGGTGGAGACATGTTGGCCACCACCGCGTCCAGGTCCCGATCGCCGTCCACGTCGACGAGGTGGATGTCCCCCGTGTGCATGGATGCCTTCGGCATGTGGCTCTGTGTGACGTTCTTGAAGTTTCCTTTTCCGTCTCCGAAGAACAGCTGGTTCTGGGCCCCCATGTTCGCGATGATGATGTCCGGGTTCCCGTCGCGGTTCACATCACCGATGTCCACGCCCTTGCTGAACGCGTTTCCCGGAAGATCCTTTACCGTGAAGTTGCACTTGCCGTCGTTCAGGAAGACTCGGTTGATCTGGTTTCTCATGGTCCCCTGGAAGTATTCCACCCGGCCTGTGGCCACGAAGTCCATGTCCCCATCCTTGTCCAGGTCGAAGGTCTCCACGGCCGTATAATGGTTCTTCGTGTCATTCAGTGCCTTGCTTCGCCGCACGGGCTCGAAATTCGGCACCCCGTCGCCGTCGCGGTCAGGACCCTGCAGGTAGATCACCAGATTGCCCATCTCCGCAGGATCCAGAGGCTTCCAGGGCTTGATGATGAGGAAGTCCCTTTTTCCGTCCTTGTTCATGTCCACGAGTTGTATATCCGTTGCCCAGTGCCAGTCGGGCGGCACGTTGTAGCCGGGGGCCTCGAAGATACCGCCCTCGTAGAGGAATCCGTTCAGAAGGCCGCCGGCCCTGCCGTCCGGGTTCCGAACGACCACATCACCGCTGCCGAGGAAGGTGTTCTCCGGGGTTCTTGCGAGAATCCGAGTGCTCGAAACGACCTTGACGCGAGTGGCCTCTTTCCCCCCGACCAGGACCTTGAGGCCCTTTCTGAAATTCTTCCCCCTGATATCCACCCGGGTCCAGCCGTGACGCGGCCCGTAGTCCGGGGTCACGGAGTTCACGACAGGCGCACCCGAATAGGACATTGCAGCCTTGGTGGGGGATTTCTGCTTGGTCAGGGCGGGAAGTTTCAGATTCTCGTACGGTATGGGCCTCGCCGCCCGGGCCGGAATCGACAGAAGAATTCCCAGGAACAGAAAGAAGAAGAATGTGCAGACCTTGACGGACGTTCTGTTCACCACGATTTCGCCGGACTTCATGGAACATCCTCCTTGAGGTTTCGCTGTTTGTCGGGAAGGGCTACGAAGGTGAGTCGCGTGGGTACGGAGTCTACGATCCCGGCAGCAATCTTCCTGATTAGATACAGGAAAACCAGGATAGGTAGCAAGAACACTGTCGTCGTGTGAGTGGGCGCAATTCTCCCCAGAATCAAATGATGCACGCTTTTCTATAGCAATTTCATAACAATGCCCTGATATAGATAAAACACTTGACAGATACCACCTCCCAGACATAGTATCGCGATACCTTTGAGCCTGCCGATTGCACAGCTGAACGCCCTGCCACAGGGCGGACCCGCGTAGTTCTGGGGTGGATGTGATTGCTGACAGCTCCGAGTGTCAGCGAAGGAGGGTCCGCTTCTCTTGCCTGAGGCTGGTCCTTGGATGGGGTAGTCACACTCGTCTGTAAACGAAAGGGGGAATGGCCATGGCTTCTTCTAAGAGAATGGGTAGCTGCTTGGTGTCAGTCACAGTGTTCGCAGTCTTGTTCCTCGCAGCCTGCAAGCCTGTGCCCTGGCATGTAGCGATGAAGGTAGGAATGGTCTGGGAGAGAATAGAGACCATGCCGGC
Organism: bacterium; assembly: GCA_028277985.1. Classification (GTDB taxonomy): domain Bacteria; phylum Desulfobacterota; class DSWW01; order DSWW01; family DSWW01; genus S015-6. Next base: position 9,909 of record JANQFG010000017.1, read on the forward strand.
GAGCGGTGGCACGAGCCGTGAAGTGAGAATCTATGGGGAGAACGTTGCAGGGCCGCAGACCAAGGTCTATTTCAACGAGGTCCTGTGTACTGCCCGAGGCTACGACACGAACGAAAACTGGGTACAGGTTATCGCCCCGGAAGGACCGGTAGGCCCTGTTGGGATAAGAGTCCACAACGGTTCGGACACGAACCCCTGGTCGGACCCCAAGGACAATCTTCTTGCCTATACTGCAAGTCAACCGGTCTCGGACAGGTTTGTACTGGAGGGGCAGGTCTTTCCGGCCACCCTCAGCGATAGCCACAACGTGCGCGGGGGCAACATGATTGTGGAAGGCTCCCCCCTGTCCGATCCGCAAGCACCTGAAGTCTTCGCAGTTGTGAACCCGGAAGAACCACTCATCATATGGAATGAATCAACCGCAGGGAGCTTCCAGTTCAATCCGGCTGTCAATGGACTGGGCTGGGGCAACAAGTTTGAATACGGCTTTGCCAGGGACGGGGCCTTCCTGGATACCTCCGTCCCCCTGGACAACATACACGATTATCTGTACATCTCGGTGGCCGCCAATGATGACGCGGACGGCGACGATTTTCGGCGAAACCGCCTCTTCAGTATCGACTATCCGAACAGGACACTCAGCGAGGTGACATCCTCAGTTCCAACAACACCGTACCCCATGGAGGACCAGTCGCTTGATACCCATCGGAGCAGCACGGTCATCACCTCCAGAAATCTCGATCAAGACGGCAATCTCTATATCATCATCGCAGGCGGCTCTTACCCGAACAAGCAAACCATGTCGGGAATCGCTACAGGCACCCTGGAGATTCTGCGTGTAGACATCGATGCAGGCGGTCAGATTGAGAAGATGGTCCGCGTCCCTGCAGTGAACATCCCGATGCCTGAGGCTGTCATGACCGATGTGGATGTTATAAATGCAGACAACGTAGGCCCGGATGATCTGCTCGTTACTGTCTGGTCTGACGCGGCGGGACGTTACACTCAGATCCTTACCAACAATACGCTATCGACGGATCCCTATCCCTCATTTGTCTCCAGCGGTCTCCTGCCACAGAATGAAACACAAGGCAAAGGGATATTGGGCGCGGCCGTTGCCGACCTTGACCAGACGGGAAGGGACGAATTCATCCTCTTCTCCTGCGCGTACGACAATCATTGCCAGGGAAAAGCCAAAGACATCACTGCCTACAAATACAGCAGTGTCAGTGGAACATTCGAGAGTAACGGGACCATAACCTGGAGCACAGATCGTGCCGCGTGGTACAAGAGATCCTATGACGGGGTCCCAATTGTGAGAACCGGGCGAGTGGAGTATATCGCCGTGTCCGGTAGCGTCCCGTACCTTCTCATCAACGACACGACACAAGGCCAAGACATCGCACTCAGGGAGTTCCGGGAGGAACTCGACCACTCACAAGACTACAAAGGAGGACCTCTATTCAGCGAGTACAGCGCCCTGGGTGTCTATGCGGGCGATATCGACAACGACGGACTTGAGAACGAGGTCATTTTTTCGGGCCAGGTTGAGCAGTGCAGGCTGTGGCGGCTTTCCTTCGACGAACAAGACACACTGATCGACGTGCAGGATGAAACAGACACGGCGCTGGTCGCAGATGGCGACCTGAGCGGCAGGATGCTGGGATATGACCTGGTCGGGGACCATGACATCGCGGTGGCCGTCAACCTGGTGTTTTCGCCGACCATTTACGGGATAGACCGAGACAATGGGGAGATTTACGACTGGAGCTATGAGAAGTGGGATTGGGGAGCCAATCCGCTGTACAGGGGGGGCTATGATGGTGTGCTGGAGAACTTCGATGGGATCGAGGGGCCTGAGCTGGTCATCGCCGCAGGCCGTGGGGGTGGCCCGAGTGCCAACTGGCTGTACAGCTGGCACGCCGGCCAGCAGAAGTTCCTCTACCATGAGGGTGCTTTGCCCGCGGATGCTCACATAACGCGGGGTGTGGATGCTGCAGACGTGGATGGTGTCTCTGGCCTTGACTTGGTCTTCGCGAACACCGACGCCAACCTCGACCTTGCTCTCAACAATGGATCGGGGAGTTTCACCTATTCTTCTATCCAACAGAGCAGCGGATATCACAGTGTGTCGTTCATCGAGTACCCACCGCCCACCCTGCCGGACCTAATCGCGGGCAGCCTCAACAAGATTGACATATACACCAACCTGGGAGGATCGTTCGCACTGACGGGTTCGGTCCCCTTGTGGCAAAACGGTGCCCCTGTTCCTCCGGACGTCCTTTTCTACGTGGTCGAGTTCATCGTCCCCATCAATCTGGAAACGCCGTATCCTACAGAGAGACCGGATTTCTTCGTGTGTACACAGAATGGCCGCAACCTATTGTTGAAACGGACAGCGCCGAGGACATTTCAGAATGTCTCTGAGAACATATCCGGACTCAGGGCGGACACATGGGGCGCCGCCGTAGGTGATCTGAACGCTGATGGATATGACGACATTACCACCTGTAACTTCCCGGACGGCATCCCGGTTTATGAGCGTCAGGTCTATTTCAACCGGGGAGCTTCAGGAGCCGGCATCTTCGATGATGTGACGGCCGAGGTCTTCTCAAAGGAATTGAACCACGACGGGTATGAAGGAGAATTCAACCGCGATGGCGGCCTGAATGCCTTGATCGTGGAATCGTTCAATGATCTCCAAAAACCGGCCATCCTCACAGCGAATGACGGACAGAATCGGTTGTACGTGCATACGACGCCGTAATCGCCGGCCCTGCAGGCATTTCTGATCAGATCTGGCCTGCTGAGGACTCTATGATAAGCGTTGGGGCAGGGCATTTGCGGCGTTCTGCCCCAATCATCCTCCATTTGTTTCATGCGAAGGAGGCCCTGCTGAGGGATCGACGGGAAATGCCGCACGGTTCGCCCGGATTGCGATGACCAATCGGAGGCTTGCCGTCCTCGTTGACACCCAATCCTGGCCTCCTATATTCTGTGCTCACCTTGAGACGTGATTCCTGTCGTCCCGTTCTTCTTCGTTCGAGGCCTGTCCTCTGACCCGTATCCCCAGCAGGGAAGAAACCTGTGGCTCCTTCCTCCGGAAGTGCGAAACACGAGAATTCGCCTCAGCGCCGCCAGGGACCGACAGGGTTTCAGGCGGGGGCGCAGAAGGTTTTTGTGTCGCTGAACCGGCTGGTCGCAGGGTTCAGGCAGAGAAGGGTAGAGCGCATCCTTGAGATGCTCCAGAGCCAGGGTGTCGAGGTAGTGCTGGATGTGGGATCGGCAGGAGGCTGGTTCTGGAAGACGATCTTCGAGCAGTCCGGTTCACTCTACGTCATCGGCCTGGACGTCAAGACTCCGGATTCCTTCCCCTACGGCAGTTTCGTGCGGGGAAGCGGCCTCAGGATGCCCTTCAAGGATGGCAGCTTCGATTGCGTGATCTGCAATTCGGTCATCGAGCACGTGGGTGGATTCGACGCCCAGCAGGCCCTGGCCGATGAAATACGAAGGGTGGCCCGAAACTTCTATATCCTGCAGGTTCCGGCAAAGCATTTCCCTGTGGAGCCGCACTTCCTTCTGCCTTTCGTGCAGTACCTTCCCCAGAAGGTCAAACGCTCCATTCATCGCTCCCTCTATGGGTTCGATCCCGGCGATATCCATCTTCTGAGCAAGAAGAGCCTCCGAAAGCTCTTCCCCGAAGAACAGATTGAAACAGAGAAGTTTCTGCTCCTCAGCAAGTCCTATGTGGTTGTCGGGTTACCATCTGGTGATTAGAAGAGTACGGGTTTCCCACGGCGGCATGTCACTTTTCTGACGGCGGCCGCCGTTCTCCCCTTGTCAGAGGGTCCGGGAGCGTGGAGAGAGCGAGGCTGGGACATCTCAAAAAACCATCAAAAACAAATGGTTAGCCCTTCCTAAAGTTGCCTCCCGAAACTGCCGATTTTCTAGGCGCTTGAGAATCCACGGACAATTCGAGGTACGGTGTTTGCAACGGAAGCGGGTAGGCTGCTGTTCGCCTTGCTCAAACCCGGACCTGTTTTCTCCATCACAACCTTCATCACGAGGGATGAATTCGAAGATGAAACGAAAACGATCATTGGCTAGGGTCCTCCTTGTGGCGGCAATGCTGGTCGGCCTGGGGGCCTTCCCCACCGTGGCCGCCGGGATCGAGATACGGGTCGACGCAGATCAGCTGGAACAGAGAATCCACCCCGAGATATTCGGAAGCGCCGTGATCTACAGGGCAGGGACGATGGCCTACAATGCCTGGGTGAAAGATGAGAGGGACTATGAAGAGGCGGTGGCAAAATGGAACTACTATCTCCCGCTCTTGAATGAGATTGGCCTGACGGCTCTGCGCTATCCGGACGGTCTGGGCGCGAACAATTTTCACTGGAAGCCCGGGATCGGTCCGATCGAAGAACGAAATCCGAACTATGACGGGACGAACATTCCGCAGACCTTTGGTACGGACGAGTTCCTCAGGTACTGCGAAGAACTGGGAGCGGAGCCGAATCTCGTGGTCAATGTCTCGGTCGGAGGGAGGAGAGCCGGCTCGGTACAGGATGCTGCCGATTGGGTCGAGTACTGCAATGCCCCGAATGACGGGTCCAACCCCGGTGGTGGCATCGACTGGGCGGCAAGACGGGCCGAGAACGGGCACAAGGAGCCGTACGGGGTCAAGTACTGGGAGCTGGGCAACGAAGAAACCTATCCCGGTTTCGAGGACTATGCCCGGCGTGTGAGGGAGTACTCCGCCGCCATGAAGGCGATCGACCCGACCATTGAGATCGGCGTGATCCGTTCAGGCACGGGCCTCGATGCCCTGCACGGCAGAAAGGCCTGGTTGGACTACCAGTCTTTTATGGTGGACGAGGTCGGCGATTCCTTTGATTTCTGGATCCAGCACGCCTACCCCCCCGGATCCAGCGGGTCGGTCAAGGGGCTCGAAATGCACGAGAACGGTGCGCCCCTGTCGGTCGATTTCAGCGTGGAGCAGGAGGGGGACTACACCCTCCAATTGCCCGCGGAAGGAGTCTGTCTGGGCCTGCAATGCCCTCAGTTCACGGCCTCGGTCGACGGGATAGAGCAGGGCACCTGGACCCTCTGGTCCGTTCTGAATCAATTGGAGATACAGAATCTGCACCTGACAGCCGGCACGCACACGCTCCGGCTGGTCGCTACGAACCTCAGCGCCAACAACCACGTCACGGTCCCCCAGCAACTCCTGCTGACCAGGGAGGGAGACGGCGAATCCTTCTGGATCGATATTCGAAACAATCCGGCCTTCTATCACGCCCTGCTGGGAGGGTGGGTCAGCGTGGACGACTCGCTCGTCGCCGCGAAGGCGGTAGGTGCGGGCAAGTCGGTATTCTTCACCGAGGCGAACTCCCAGTACTACAGTGCGAAGGGCCCGCCTCACATCGGCAAGGCGTGCGCGGTCCGGGAAATGCTGAGCCTCGGATGCCTCTATTTCTCCTTTCTTCGAAACGGTGTCGGCCTGGCAAACTACTGGCTGCTCTTTCAGGAACAGGACGGCGTCGGTCTGCTCGAGGGTGTTGCATTCGACGGTGAGACGAAGGAGACGGGGAGGCTGGATCCCCACAAGAGGCCCGCATTTCATCTGCTGAAGACGTATCGGTGGAACATGTTCGACTGGATCGTCTCAACAGAGGTGGTTTCCTCGCCGACATTCCTCACGGGGCCGCAGAGCGGTTTCGTGATCGGCTACGCGAGAGGAAACCACGAGCTTGACTACATCTCCGCCCTGTCGACCGTCTCCGAGCAGGGGGACGAGCTGTCGCTCTTCGTGATCAACCAGCACCCCACGGAGAACCTGGCGGTGGACATCGACCTGGACGGGTTTCAGCCGAAATCGACATGCACGGTTCTGACCATTACCGGGTCCTCCCCGGGCGCCAACAACGAGCCGGAAGACTGCCCCGGCGGCGATTGCGTCACGACCAGGGAGGAGTCGCTACGTGTGTCGGGGAGTCCATTCTCCTATACCTTTCCGAAGCATTCGGTCACCGCTCTCGTGTTCCAGGCCGCTGGCTCGGATCAGGCAGCCCCCCGGCGGCCGACCGGACTGTGGGCCTCGGTCACGGAGCGGAGCGTTGAGTTGAGGTGGGATGAGAATCCGGAACAGGATCTCGGAGGCTACTACGTATACAGATCGAGATGTGCCGAGGGACCTTTTCGCCATCGGGTCAACAGCACACCGGTCACCGGGAACTCATTCATCGACACGACCGTGGATGATCAGGTCACGTACACCTATGCGATCTGCGCGGTGGATCGTGACAACAACGAGAGTGCCATGTCGACCAAGCTTGCCGTGACATTTCCCTCGGGCGAGGTCGAGCCGGAAGATCCGCCCGTAGGTGGGGAAGACAAGCTGCCCCCCTCGGCACCGATCCTGCTGGAGGTCCGCTGATCACCCGGACCGGTCTCTCGCGGCCCTTCTTGAGATTTTTCTGATCGGATAGAGAAAGAGAAAGGGAAGGAGCAGGATGCCGAACGTGACGGCAACCGCCTTTTCCCTCCGCCCCGTTCGGGATGCTTCCACCACGTTCATGCACCATCCGGGCACGATCTCTTCGATGATCACATCGATGTCTACCACCTCGCCGCCCGCCGTGACCGTCACCGGCACGGCGCTGGCCGGGTCGTGAGGTGCAGGTTCGACCCCGGATTCATCTTCGCCCGAGTACCAGTCTTCCGGGAAATTCGTGTCCAGGGTGAACTGAATCCGGGTGTTGATCTGCAGGGCGGCCACCGGGGATCCGTCCATCGGTTCGATCCAGATGCCGTAGTCTCCCGGCGGAAGCCCCGGAATCACGTACGGGCAGAGACGGCCCTCCGCCCGGTAGCTGTAGGAGCCGACCACCATGCGGGGTTCTCCGCCGATAGGAACGTTCAAATCCCTCGCCACCACGTGCGCGCCGTTGGCGCCCGCGGGTGCTGAACATCCCATCCTCATCGCGCCGAAAGGCACATGCCCTACGATCGACCCGAAAGAGGTGGCGTACGAGGAAGACGGATAGACAAACCCGTGCCAGGCGATGTCGTCCTGGTCGGGTGTGCGGCCATCCATCACATCGAATCCGATGAAGGGGAACATCACGGCGGCGTGCGAAGGCGGACCCACGAGCTCTCCCGTCGTATCGTTGCGAACGTTCGAATGTGCCATGCCCTGGAAATGACCCGCTTCGTGCAAAATGACCGCCTCCACGTCCAGGCTCCACGGTTCTCCGGATGTGGACCAATCCGGATCGGGCGAATCGGGGAAAGGGTTCCTCGCCAGGGTGATGGCGGCTCCCTGCATCTCACCTGTTTCGAAATCGAATACCGTGTTCGTGATTCCGAGGACGCCCGGCGGCAGGGGGATGGGCACTCCTTGTACGGAAGCCCAGTCGTGAAAGACGATCAGGTTGATTCCGTCGTTTCCATCCAGGTCGAGCACGTCGCTTACGTCTGGGCCCCTCGCAAAGATGATCCGGGAGGTCGGAATCGTCTCCCAGGTTTGAAAAGCCGCGTCTGCAGCGTCGATGAACTGCTGCGAGGGGTCAGGTCCTTCGATGTAGCCCAAGGCGGAGTCGGGATTCAGATTGTAGGCTATCGGAAAGGCGGAGTCGGGCCAGAAGGGCGCGTCCGGTGCCAGCATGTAGAGCTGTCCTCCGGCCTGGACCGTGGTCGGTGAGCAGAGGCCCACCAGAAGGGCGAGGACGGATAGTCTACGAAGAATGCTCATCGTCGATTTTCCCCTACTGTGCAGCCTCCAGGATTTCCGTGACGAGCCGGTCCAGGGAACGATGGTCGGCGATCCCCTTTTGGTGCGAAGGGATGGCGCGGTCGAGGACTCTTCGTCCCGACGAATCCGTGACGATCTTGAAGCTCCCCTGCTGGAGCCCGGTCATCACGTGCGTGTCCTCGTGGGTCTTGGTGTCCTTGCGGGTATAGAGGAACAGAACCGCCTCGTCCCCTTCGTTGAAGGCAGGCGCTCCGGGGAAGCCGGGGTTGTTGACAACGATGGTTCCCTCGAGGTCTCCCTTGAGGGCCCTGGATATTTCGAATGTGATCCGGTTGAGAGGGACCCCCGGACCCGCCGCTAGTGTCTCAAGGGAAACCGTCCGCCCCATCACGACCGAGGTCGAGTGTGTCGTGAGCTCCTGGACGTCCATCCAGAGGAGGGTCGTGGCAAGAGTGGGCGTGGTGAGCATCAGCCAGAGGCCGACGACAAAACCTGCTCTCAGCATCCTGGAATCTCCCGGTTCGGACATTTGCTCCTCCCCCGAGCATACCCCATGCGTGCGGGATAAGCTACGGGCGCCGCCGCTTCTATCGGCGGCCTCTGCACGAGGATCTCGGTTTCGGCCGGCCGGCGGGTCCTACCTCGATCAGCGAACGAAGCCTCTTCAGGTTGATCCGATCCTCCCGAGCCGATGCTTTTGGTGTTTCGATGATCTTCGGGACCCGGAGGAGTCTCCTGTCGTTCAGAAAGAGGCCGAAGGGGACCTTTCCGATCCGGCCCCGGCCGATGTGTTCGTGTCGGTCGACACAACTGCCGGGACCCTTCTTCGAATCATTCATGTGGATCACGCGGAGCCGTTTCAACCCGAGGACCTGGTCGAAGGCCTTCATGGTTGCCCGGTATTCCTCCCGGGTCCTGATCGGGTAGCCGGCGGCGAAGATGTGGCACGTATCCAGGCAGATGCCGATACGGTCCCGGTTCTCGACCCTGGCCAGTATTTCGGCCAGATGCTCGAACCTGTGGCCCAGGGAGGTCCCCTGTCCGGCGGTCGTCTCGAGACAGATCGAGACCTTTCCGTCGCTGGACCGGTCGAATACCCTGTTGATCGCCTCGGCGATTCTCTTCAACCCCTTTGCCTCGCCGGAGCCGACATGCGATCCGGGATGTGCGACCAGGAGCGGGATTTCCAGGAGATCGCACCTTTTCGTCTCTTCGAGGAGGGCAGTCCAGGATTTTCGGAAGAGAGCTCTGTCCGGAGAGGCGAGGTTGATGAGATAGCTGTCGTGGGCGCATACGACCCGCACCTTTGTTTCCTCCTGTGCCTGGAGGAACTGCTCGACTTCGCCGGGGAGGATCTTCCTGCCCCCCCACCGGTTTCGGGACCGGGTGAAGATTTGGACGACCTCGCAGGTGCCCGCCTTGCCGTTGTAGGGGGCGTTGTGCAGTCCGCCCGCGATGGAAACGTGTGCGCCCAGCATGGATGAGTCCTTTCCCGGTCGTGAGGAGTATACCGGAGAATCCGACGGAGACAAGGGCAGGGAGCCCCATCTCCTTTATTTGCACGGACTATAATTCCTTTTGACACAAAAGAATCGAATCTGGTATGATCGGACCATTCTTCATGGACCGCGCGATATGGGACTCGAAAGCCGTGGCGAAACGAGCACTCCTTTTCTTGATGATTCTGGCCTTGCTTGGTTGTTCTCCAAGCCCGAACATCGAGCTCCTGGCCCCTTCCGAGGGCCAGATCGGTGACGTCATTGACATTCGGGATCCGGTGTTCGGTACCTTCGGGACCGGCGGGACGGTCGCATTCGGCCCCGTTCCGGCGCCCGGTATCATGAAATGGTCCGACACCGACATATGGGTCGAGGTTCCGCAAGGGCTCAGCGGAATGGTCTTTGTCACGGTTACCAGGGGTTTCCAGGTAAGCGGAGGCATGGCGTTCCTGGTCCTCGAGGGCGAGACCTTCCCGCGTGTCATGTCTTTCGGGGATTCGATCACCTACTGGGGCGCCGCATGGCTCGGATTGAAGATGGAGGAGGACCCGTTTCTGAGTCAGTTCGATCCTCTCCATATGAATCAGGGCGAGAGAGGAGAGAAGGTTACGGATTCGGGGGCGCTGGTTCGCTGGCAGGATGCGCTGACCTACTCCGACTGTGACTTTGCGGTCCTCATGCATGCGGTCAATGACCTGAGCGATCCCCTGTTCGGTGAAGAGACGATCCCCCTGGTCGATATTCAACAGCGCATAATCGACATGATCAACGCGGCTGCCTCGACCGACACGGATGTGATTCTCTGCACTCTGCCCCCTCGCGTGGACTCTTGCGGCGACACAGAGTCCCCCACCACGGAAGAATACAATGCGTGGCTGAGGTCCTATGCGGGACAGCAGGGAATTCCGCTCGTGGACATCTACGAAGATTTCATCTCCACACCGGGCTGGGGACCCCTGTATTTTGGAGGGGAGTGTCTGCATCCGATCTTTGAAGGTCACGCGAGGATTGCGGAACTCGTGCATGAGAAGATCCTCGATCTTGCCTTGCCGACATGCAGCGATCTCGACACGGATGGCTACGGTGACCCCGCGGCGCCGCCATGCACCTACCCCGAACCTGACTGTGATGACTCGGATCCTGATATTCATCCGGGCATCGTCGAGACCTCGCATGGTGACCCGATGTGCACCGACGGGTTGGACAACGACTGTGACGGCCTCATCGATACGGAAGACCACGGCTGTCAGGACTGCGTCCTCCCCGTTGACTGTGATGACGGGAATGCGTGCACGGACGATGATTGTGTGGACCATGCGTGCATTCATACGGATAACACCGATCCATGCGACGACGGGGATCCGTGCACCATGGATGATGTCTGTTCGAACGGTTCATGCGACGGGGTTCCTCTCGACGCCGACGGGGATCTGTACATCAGTGACGCCTGCAGCGGCAGTGACTGTGATGATTCGGACCCGGAGATTCATCCGGGCGCGACCGAGGCGCCTTATGGCGACCCTGTCTGCAGCGACGGGGAGGACAACGACTGCGACGGCGATGTGGATATGGCGGACAGCGGGTGCCATGAATGCGCCGTGCCCGAAGACTGCGATGACGGCCTCTGGTGCAACGGGGATGAGGTGTGTACGGACCATGTCTGTCAGGCCGGGTCCGCTCCCGACTGCAGCGACGGGATCTCCTGTACGGATGACAACTGCAACGAGGCCGGGGACATCTGCGAAAACCCGGTGAACCATGGCCTGTGTGACGATGCGAACGCCTGCACCGACGATGTGTGTGATGCCCTGGCCGACTGCCTGAATGACTGCAACGCTATCGACCCGGAAGATCCGTGTTGTCAGGATGCGGCGTGCACCGGTGCACCGGCGTGCGACCCCCTTTAGGAAAGCGTCCCACCGCTCGCCTCAGATCGTTCCTGACTGATCCAACTTGAAGAGGGCTTGCGCCAGTTTTTCGCGGGAGATCCATTCGACTGCCGGCGGGGCCTCTGCACCGGTTCTCGAAGCGATGAGCGAAAGCTGGATATGCTCGTAGCGAGCGGCCACCTCGTCTTCCTCTTCGCCTGCGATCAGAAGGTCTTCGAGTTCCCAGATCCTCGCTGCCAGCTCCCTGATCTTCCGGCCGAACCGGAAAAAGGCCTCGTGCAGGCACTGCTCGGAAGGGTGTCTCTCCACCCGGTGCTGTCTGGCCACCTCGGCCAGCGTCCCCATGATCAGAAAGTGTTCGAGGTGCCAGAGGGTGCCTCGCGTGAACGCGACCGAACGCTCCAACCCCAGGTCCATTGCCAGTATCTGTCCGAGATGCGCGAGCGAAAGGGACAGGTCGGACAACCATTGCACCTCGTCCTCGAACAGACCGGTCCGCAGGACCTTGTCCTGCAGATGGGAAAGGATGACGATCGTCCTCAGCTGACTGAGTCCGATCCGAAATACTGCGTCCCGCAGGCTGGTGGTAGGGACGGAGAGCCCGTAGAAAGCGGAATTGGCGGTCCGGAGGATACTGACGCTCAAGGCAGGGTCCGACTCGATCGCCTTTACGAAGTCGCCCAGATTGCTCTTTGGGTCTGAAAGGAGCCTCGAGACCTCGATGGCCGTGCTCGGAAGGACCGGGACTTCCAGCGTGTTCTCCCGGAGCCGTTTCATGATCTCAGAAAGGAAAAGGCGGTCATCCGGGGGCAGTGACTGGAGGCCTGGGGTGGATGGGGTGCTGACGAGGCTGTGAAGGAACCGGGCCGCGTCCCCTGAGACGATGACCGGCCCGATCTGCTCCGAAGGTGTTTCTTCCGGGGCAGAGCGCTCGACAGCGCGCACCGCCTGACGCGGTTTTGGGGGCGGTGGTTTTGTCGATCCGAAGCCGAATCGTGATAAAATTGATCGTAGCATGGTGCCTTCCGTGTGACTTGCCGCCCGGCCCCTGCTCTCGTCGGCCAGGGCGCGGAAACAGTGTGTCCAGTCTTAGATCGGCTTTTTGGCCGGGAAAGCTTAGAAATTATCGAACCTTGACGATGAGATCGCGAGCGTGCTAGATGGGTCGTCCGTAGTGAGGTGAAGCATTGGAAAGGAGACCCTGGTGAGGATGATCATGAAGAAGACCTACGGCTGGGCCCTGGTGGTGAGCCTTTGGCTCGTGTTCCCGTGCTGCAAGACGGACAAGACGGATCCAAAGCCTGCTAAGGCCCCGGAAAAAGTGCCTGCGGAGGTGAAGGAGCCCCGGGTTGAGCAGCAACCCCCCGCACAGCCTGAGGAGAAAACCCCTGTGGATGCATCTGCCCGGAAGGCTGTGGATGGTTTTCTAAAGGCCGCGACGATGCTGGATTCGCAGGAAGGGAAGAAGGTGCTGGCGGAAACAAGGTGGAGAAAGACCATGAAGTTTCCGGAGTTCCAGAAGCTCACGACCCTGTCCGAGGAGATGTTTCCGACCGATATTCCGGAGGTGAAAGGCTACAAGCGGGTGGTCAGCCTGATCATCCCGAGAGAGGGGAGAAAGCCGTTCGTGAAACCCCACATGCTGATCGCCTATGAGGATACGAAGCAAAAGGCGTGGAAGGTCTTTGACTTCACCGCGGTCGCGGATGTCCAGATCGGGTCGGACCGGGCGTGTGAAGAGAAGGCCCTGGCAGAGGGCGAGGGGACAACCCTTCAGGGGCGTCTCATGAACTGCAGCTACTGGCTGGTCATGTCCGGAAAGATCGAGGAGGCCGAAAAGGCGGCGAAGAAGGCAAACACCCTGTATGAGAAGGTCTCTGAGCCGGACGATGAAGCTCGGTACTACAAGGGCCGCGCCGACGCTACCCTCGAGATGATCTCCAGAATGGCAGGCGATCATACTTGAAGGCAGCGGTGAACGAAGATCATGGGTGACACAGATGAAGGGGAAGTCCTTAGGTGTGCTTCAGAGGTTCCTGCACTCCATGGCTGTCGGCCTGATCGTTCTGGCAAGCGCGGCCTGCCAGGATCGGCCGCAGAATATCGTCGTCATTTCCATCGATGCGCTGAACCGATCCGCCCTGAGGATCCACAATCCCCAGGCCCCCGATCTGCGCACCCTGGAAGGCTTGGCAAAGAGATCCAGGGTCTTTGAGCGAGCCTATTCATCCGCATCGTGGACCCTTCCTGCCCACGCCTCCCTGTTCACCGGCCTCTATCCGGACCGTCACGGAGCCGTTCACGAGTCTCGCAAGCTCCCGGAAAGCATAACCACCCTGGCGCTCGAGCTGAAACAGCGTGGATTCGACACGGTCGCCTTCACCGGTGGAGGGTTCGTTTCCCGGTTCTTCGGATTCGACCGGGGATTCGACCGTTACGACGAATGGGTGGACCCGGACAACCCCTGGGAAGGCCCGCCTCTTCCCCGCAAAGGTGCGCGAAACGTTCCTTCCGGGCTCACACTGTTCGACAGGGGGGTCGAGTTCATCAACAGTCGGGACAGAAAAGGCGAGCGCTTCTTTCTCTTCTTGCATACCTACGTGGTCCATGACTACTTCTGGGTCCACCCCTGGGCGGTTGATCAATTGCCCCCTTATCCGGACAAGGGATTGAAGGGCTATCTGGCTTGTCTTGTCGGCAAACAGAAGGCGTCACGGGAGGACTGGGCCAGACTCGAGGATCTCTACCGGGCGGAGTGCTCCCGGATGGATGACGGCCTGGATCGTGTCCTAACGGCTCTGGATAACAGGGGCCTGTCCGATTCCACCCTGTTGATCTTCCTTTCGGACCATGGAGAGGGCTTTGATCCTGCACGAGGCCGAGTTCACCACGGGGGTAGGCTCGACGAAGATCAAGTCCGTATTCCTTTGCTGGTATCCGGCCCCGGCGTTCGTCCTGGCAGATCGGACACACCGGCCTCTCTGGTGGATATCATGCCTACTGTGCTCGACCTGTGCCGACTGCCGATTCCCGGAGGGATGGATGGTCGTTCCTTTGCTCCTGCTCTTCGGGGCAAGGAGGAAGCGCACTCGCGTGCCATCTACGCGATGGAGCACTATTACTGGTGGGAAGCCGGACGCCGCTTCGATCTGCCTGAAGCGACGGAAGAACCACTCTCCATGGCTGTCATTCGAGGGAATGGCTGGTTTCAGCGCCAACGCTCTGGAGTGCGGCTCTACGACATGGCGAAGGACCCTCTGCAGAAGCGCAACCTGGCCGCTGAATCTCCACTGGTGTCGGAATTCAACAGGCTTGCCGAGGCAAGAGAGAGTTACAGGGGAGATGCGCCGTCCAGAGAGCAGCAGAAAGAGCTGAATGATCAGTTACGGTCCCTTGGATATCTGTAATCACGATTCCTGTGCCGAACCCCTCATCCTCGTATAGATGGCCAGCTTTTCCAGTGCCAGGTGGATCGTGTCCTCGGCAGTCCCCTTTTCTCGGACATAGTCCGCAAGGAATTCCTCGACCTCCTTCTGTCTACCCAGGCCGCCCAGCGGAACGACTCCGGCAATGATCCTTTCGTAATGAATCGGGTGGAGTTGTTCCAGTGCCCCCAGATGGGCGAGATACCATTCCCACATGTCCGGGAGTGCCTTAGGGTTGAGCGCCATGTGGCAGATAGGGACGAATTTGTTACGGTTCGGGACCTCCGACAGGATGAACTCTCTCGCATGGTCGATCGATGCCTTGTCCTGAAAGCTGCCGAGCGCTGCCAGGACGTTCATACGCTCATGCTCACTCTCTGCCTTGGCGAGCCTCTGTTTGAACCAGCCGAAAGCCTCTCCCCTGTCGGTCCAGGCGGCCGCCTGCATCACGCTCTTCATGATGTCGGGATGAACGGGTTCGCCGTGCATGAGGTCGTCGAACCTGCTCATAGCGAAGTCGGCGACTTCCTCCACGCCGTAGACAACCGCAGGCAGTAGGACCTGATCCCGGAGCATGGAGGTTGTATGACTCTCCCCGGGTCCCGGCTCATAGCCGATCCTTTCGAGCAACCGCCTGATCAAGTCCCGACCCAGGGCAGCGGCCTTCTCCTTTCTGTCTCCCTCCATGACCAGATAGGTCTGGAACAGGCTTCCGGCCATGCCGGCAAGGGGCAGAAAAGCGTCTTCATCCCGGTAGTGGATGAGAAACTCCAGGTATTCCGGAACTGAAATCGAGCCGCTCTTCACGAATGCGAACAGGTCGTTCTGAATGCCCCATCGATCCTCCAAGGCAAGCGTTTTCTCGGACACCAGCCGACCGAGTTGTTCCAGGTTGTCTTTGTCATCGTACTTGACCCGATAGAAACCGGTCTGCCCCGCATTGACCTTGTAGGCGACCACGTCGTTGCCAATGTCCAGTTCGCCTTTCTCCTTGTCGAGCAGGGTGGTTACCTCCCTCGTTCCGCCCTTGTCGTCAAAGAGTCTGACGTTGACCGGGATCATCCAGACCGACTCGGAGGCTTCATCCATGTAAGTGAATCGCCTCTGGTTGAGAAGCAGTCTGTCCTGCTCCCTTCTTACCTCGACCACCGGATGTCCCGCCTGCTCGATCCATCCCTTCATCATCTGCGTCACGGGCTTCTCCGCCGCCTCTTCGAGGGCCTCCCAGAGGTGGTGGCTCGCGGCACAATCATAGGCATGTTTTTGCAGATATCTTCTAAGACCTTCCTGGACCGCATCCTGTCCAAGGTAACTCTCGATCTGGCGAAGGATGCTTGCGCCCTTGTCGTAAATGATCGGCGCAGTAACCTCGTTGATCGCCACCTTCTCCCCTCCAGGCATCTCGATCGGTACGGTCGTCTTCATGGCGTCCCGATCGAGGGCCCGGTTGGTGTCCGCGTTCAGAAACTGGGCCCACACCTCCCAGTCCGGATGGTAGTGGCTTACGACACGGTTTCCGAACAGGGTAGCGAAGCTTTCGTTCAACCAGAGATACTCCCAGTCGGAGGGAGTCACGAGATTGCCGAACCATTGGTGAGCGATCTCGTGCGCGATGACCTCGAAGATGCGCTGCTCTCCGGCTTTGGAGGTGATGTCTGCAAAATGGAGCAGAAGATTCTCGCGAAAGGTGACGGCTCCCCAGTTCTCCATGGCACCGAAGGCGAAATCCGAGACGGCGATCAGGTCCAGTTTGGGCAGAGGGTAGCCGATCCCGAAGTATTCCTCGCAGAAGAGAAGGGATTTGCGTCCGAGGTCGAGTCCCAGTCCGGCGAATTCCGACATCCCCGGAGTTGTGGCGGCGCGCACCCGGGCATCGCTCTTGTCTCGGATGATTTCGAAATCCCCGACTCCGAAAAAAAGAAGATAGGTTGACATCTTGGGGGTCGTGGCGAATCGAAGCCTCCTCTTGCCGCCACCGAGTTCCTCTTCCTCTGCGACCGGCATGTTGGAAAGAGCAACCATTCCCTTGTCGACGATCATCTCCACATCGAAGGTGGCCTTGTGGCGAGGCTGATCCAGGCATGGGAAGGCCCGTCGGGCGTCGCTCTCCTGGAACTGGGTCACGGCGATGCTTCTCTCCTCGCCTTCCAGTGCGTATCTGCTCCTGTAGAAGCCCGCCATCTTGTCGTTGATCCTGCCCATGAAGTCCAGGGTCAGGTGAATCTCTCCCTTCATCTCAACGGGGAGCCGAACCGTGAGCTCTTCCTTCAGAGGTTCGAAAGAAAAGGGGCACTCAGCAGATCCTTCCCCTACCTTCAGCCTGCATTCCCAGAAAGCGAGTTCTTTTGCATGTAGGGGTATCTCGGTCACGGGCCGGCCTGCATGGAGCAGAATCTCCGTTTGACCCGTGAAGAGGAATCTTTCCATGTCCGGTTCCAGACGAATCGTATAGTGGATCGGCTCGATGTTGCTCACCTTTCACCTCATCTGCAAAGTATTGGAAGGATGGTGGGCCTGACCCCTTACCCCTGATCCCCGACCCCGAATCGTCAGCCCCGACCCACGAAGGTATGCAGAAACGCTACCATACGGGGTAGGGGAGGGCAATGAAAAGGCCCCGACATTGATCTTCGGAAGGGGGTTCCCTTGACACTCTTCCCCGCGACCAGTAAGGTTCTAGGCTCCCCGAAAACTTCCCGCGAGATGGTACGAACAGGCACCCATCGAGCCCGCGTGTTGCACGAAACTTCGAAGCAGAAGGCTTCGTACTCTATCCGGGCGGGCTGCCCTTTCGAGCGGATGCTGAGAGAGGAAGTGATGAGCCCGACAAGATCCCCCCGTGAACCCTTGTGCCCCCGTGATCCCTTCGACATTCTGCTGGGGCCCCGGTCAGTCATCGTCGTAGGTGCAACGAACAACCCTGCAAAGTACGGGCATATGGTTGTAAGGAGCCTCGTGGAAATCGGTTTCGAGGGGGAGATGCACCTGGTCAACATCAACCGTGAACGGATTCTGGACAGACAGTCCTACGGATCCGTGGATGAAGTGCCGGGGGAGGCCGAGACGGCGGTCCTCGTGGTTCCGGCTCAGCATGTGCCCGTTTGCTTGAGGCAATGCGGAGATAAGGGTGTGAGGCTGGCGGTCATCATATCCGGAGGATTCAACGAGCTGGAAGAGGAGGAAGGGGACCGGCTCTATGAGGAGATGTTGTCGATTGCGGATCAGTATGGGATCCGAATCATCGGACCCAACACCTTCGGCACCGTTACCCCTGCGGGCCGGTTCAACGGTTCTTTCAGCACGGACTTCTCCAGGGCCTTGCCGGGCAAGATCGCCCTGCTGAGCCAGAGCGGCGGCGTTGCACACATTCTCGGTTATCAGGCGATGCGGGAGGGTGTCGGTCTTCGTTCGGTCGTGGGGTTGGGGAACAGGGCAAACGTGGAGTTCAAGGACCTGATACGGTTCTTTGGAGAAGACGATGAAACGGCGGTGATCGGGCTCTATCTCGAGGGAACGGATCAGCCCCGGGAGCTGCTCCAGGCCGCGAGGGAGGTGGCACCCAAGAAACCGGTCCTTGCCTACAAGGTGGGAGGTTCCGGGGCAATCGCCGGACCCGCCCAATCCCATACGGGGAGCATGGCAGGTAGGTACGAGCTCTACCAGGGCGGTCTCAAGCAGGCGGGCATCCTCTGGACGGAGAGCCCCCAGGAGCTCATGGACGCTGCCAAACTCTTCACCATCCAGGAACCGATCCGTGGTCCACGGGTCGCCATCATGTCGATCCAGGCCGGTGCGGCCATCATGCTCACCGATCTGTGCGTTTCCCACGGGCTGGAGGTTGCCAGGTTCAGTGAGGAGACGCGGCACAAGGTCGCCGAGCTCCTTCCGCCCAAGACCTTCCTTGAGAATCCCGTGGATATGGGTTTCTTCTGGCATCCACCGGTCTTTGTAGAGGTGGCCAAGACCCTGCTCAAGGATCCTCAAGTGGATATTCTCATCATGTACACGCTCGCTGCGGCCGGTCCGATGACCGACATCATGAAGTCGATCGCTCTCGAAACGCTGCCGTCCCGTGATCCCGGCAAGCTGCTCCTGTTCGGGACCGACATCTCGACCTATGACCTCATGGCCGAGCTTGGGGAGATCCAGAGCGCCGGCGTGCCGGTCTTTCTGGCCCCGGAGCGAGCGATCCGCTCGCTCGTGCAGAAGGTCAAGTACGAGAGGATTCGCAGGCATTTGCTCGATTCGAGCCCGCCCCCCCTTTTCTAAGATCGATCTTTCAGCTATGTTAAAGGGTTGTTTCTGGCTCCGGGGCGTTGGATCCACGGGGCAGTGTTTCCAGGTATCTTCTTGAAAGCCGCAGGGAGGAAAGGCAATGGCGGATCAGGCCAAATCACGGGTTGAACGGGATACGATGGGGGATGTGGAAATCCCTGAAGGGGCCCTCTGGGGTGCGAATACGGAGAGGGCAAGACAGAACCTGCCGATTTCAGATCGGAAGATGCCATGGGCCCTGCTCAAGGCGTTGGCAAACGTAAAGGCCGCGATTGCCGAGGCTGCGGGTGAGAGAGGGTACGTGGACAAGGAGAAGGCGGAGGCGATTCGGGATGCTGCCCGGGACGTAGCCGCGGGCAAGTACGAGGATCAGTTTCCTCTCGACGTGTTTCAGACCGGATCCGGAACCTCATCGAACATGAACGTGAACGAAGTGGTTGCGAACCTGGCGAACCGAAAGCTCGGAGGCAAGGTCGGTGCGTATGATCACGTGAACCCGAACGATCACGTGAACTTCGGGCAATCGAGCAACGACACGATTCCGTCCGCACTGCAGTTGGGAGGAATCGACCTCCTGCGAAACGAGCTGATCCCGAAGCTTTCGAGCCTGATCGATGCGTGGGATGCAAAGGCGAAGCAGTACGAGAACGTCGTGAAGACGGGCCGTACCCATCTGCAGGATGCGCTGCCGATCACTTTCGGCCATGTGTTTCGGGGCTATGTGGGGGTGCTGGACCGCGTGAAGGGGAGCCTCGAAGAGGTGGTCGGACGGCTGTGTGAGATTCCTCTCGGCGGAACGGCTGTGGGAACGGGCTTTCAGGCCCCGGAGGGGCTGGTTGAGCGGGCCGCAGAGATTCTCTCCTCCACCCTGAAAGAAGATATCCAGATAGCGGCGGACCCTGTCGTCCACATGGCAGGAAGGCCGGCCGTTACGGATGCTATGGGCCGCGTCGCTACCCTTGCGGCCGAACTGCAGCGAATCGCCAATGATGTACGCATGATGGGCTCGGGCCCCAGGCTGGGCATCGGGGAGCTGCAGTTGCCTTCTCTTCAGCCCGGATCGAGCATCATGCCGGGTAAGGTCAACCCGGTGGTTTGCGAGTCGATCGTTCAAGTATCCCTCGCGGTGGCCGGGCATCATGCGACTGCCCTGGCCGCGGCCGCCTGGGGGCAGTTCGAGCTCAATGTGACGTTCCCGGTGACCGCCTCTGCCCTTCTCGAATCCATGCAGATCCTGGCGAACGCGTGCGAGGTCTTCCGGACCCGGCTGGTCGAGGGGCTCGAGGTGCAGGAGGACAACGTAAAGAGGAACCTTGATCAGAGTCTCGCCCTGGCAACGTCACTCATCTCGAAGATCGGCTACGCCGAGGCGGCGAAGGTTGCCTACAAGGCCCACGAAAAAGATATCACCGTCGCGGAAGCGGTTGTGGAGATGGGGGTGCTGACTCCGGACGAAGTGGACAAGTGGCTCGATCCGTCGAGACTCGTCAAACGGGGAAGACTGGAAGATTGAAGAAACAAGGGGGCCAGGGATCAGCAGGTGAGGTGTAGGGCGGCGACTACCCGTTTTCCCTTATCCACGAGTGCGTTGTACCGGTCGCAAGCCGTTCCGGTGGGGTGGGCTTCCCATACGATTCCTTTTTCGTCGAGCCACCTTTCCGCTTCCTCTGAGACTTGCATTGCCCCGTGGGCCCCCGTGCCTATGATCAGGGCGTCAACCGGGATTCCGGCCAGGCCTGAAAGGTCCTCGACCTGGAGATCATGCCCCTTCTTCCTCCACCAGTCCTGCTCGATACGATCGGGGTAAAGGATCAGGTCCGAGGAATAGTCCCTGCCCCCAACCCGGATGGTGCCGAAGACGTAGCTGTCGACTCGTATGGACATCAAGCTTTTCCTGCCCGGTCGTTTCCGGCGGCCCGGTTCCATGCAATGACTTCGTCGATCTTGTCCGCGAGGCTCCCTTCAGGTCGGAACCCAAGCTTTCGCTGAATCTTGGATATGTCTGCGATGGAATGCCTGATTTCTCCGGGTTGAGGCGGTTGGAAGCGTGGTTCGAGACCCGGCCGCAGCTTCCGGATGAGAAGGTCCGCGATCTCTTTCACAGAGGTTCCTTTCCCGGTACCTACGTTGAAGACCTCTCCCCGCACATCCGATTCGAGGGCTAGCAAGGTGGCCCGGGCAATGTCGCCTACATACACGAAATCCCTCTGTTGCTCCCCGTCGCCGAAGATGTAGGGAGTCTCCCCCTTTTGAAGTGCGCGAATGAAGATGGTGATCACGCCCACGTAGGGAGTGAAGGTCTGACGAGGCCCGAAGACGTTGAAATACCTCAAGCAGACCGCAGGCAGATCGAACTGCCTGGCGAGAAGAAGAACGTACTTCTCGGCAGCAAGCTTGGAGAGGCCGTACGGTGAAATAGGTTCCTGGTGGAACGACTCGGAAACCGGGTTCGGATGTTGACTGTCCCCGTAGACGGCCATGGAGGAGGCGAAGACGAATTTCTTCACCTTCCTACTGCAGGCCTGATGCAGGACCTGAAGGGTTCCCATCAGGTTCGTTTGCGCATCTTCGTAGAAGTGGGCAACGGAGTCGCGAATGGCCACACGAGCGGCAAGATGAACCACGCCATCCACTCCCTGAAGCGCCTTTTCGACAAGGGCGGCTTCCTGGATATCGCCTTCGTAGAAACGTGCCTCCCGGGGAACGTTCTCCCGTTTTCCCATGCTGAGGTCGTCGATTACATGCACCCCGTAGCCCTTTTCGAGCAGGGCCTCCACAAGGTGCGATCCGATGAATCCGGCTCCGCCGGTAACGAGAATCGTGCTCGCGCCCACGTCTTTTTCCCCTTTCCCTCCGAGACGTTACCACATTCTTCGCCTCTTTTCGAACTTCCCTTGAAGGCGGGCGGCCACGTATCGGAGCGGTTTTCGCGCTATTGAAGTCTTTCAGCAAAAGATAGATACTCTCTCGAACGCACTGCATCAGGAGAAGAGTCCAGCATGAGAGAAGAGGGGACCGCCAAGAAGGTCGTCCGGAATACGTTGTTCA
This sequence comes from bacterium, assembly GCA_028277985.1. Lineage (GTDB taxonomy): Bacteria > Desulfobacterota > DSWW01 > DSWW01 > DSWW01 > S015-6. Next base: position 31,801 of record JANQFG010000017.1, read on the forward strand.
ATTACCTGGCGATCATCTGCGTTACACTCATCCGATTCGTCGCCATGCCCATCCTCATTCATGGGCTCGGCCAAGACAGGTACGGTATCTATGCCACCGTGATGAGTGTGGTCGGGTATGTGGGTCTTCTCGACCTGGGCATTGGTATCTCCCTGACGAAATTCGTTGCCGAGTACTACGCAACGCGGGACTTCAAACGCCTGAACGAGATGCTCAGCACCTCCCTGCTTCTCTACGTGGGCCTCGGTGTCGTGGGAGCGGCGGTTCTCATCGGGTGCTCGAGCTTGCTGGTCGAACATGTGTTCGACATCCCTGTCCCGCTCTGGACGGAAGGCCGTTATGTCTTCTGGATCTCCGCCCTCTCCCTGTTCAACGGGCTCACGCTCGGCATCTTCGGCAACCTTCTCAATGGGATTCAGCGTCAGGACATCGCCCGTACGGTCACGATCGGAAACACGCTGATCACTTACAGCGGGAGCATCCTGCTCGTCACCATGGGGTACAAGCTGGTTGCCTTCATGCTGTTCGCCACGCTGATGGACGTGTTGAGCTTCCTGATCCAGATATGGATCACCAGACGCTTGCTCCCGGAGGTTCGATTCTTCCCCCGCATCTTCAAGAAACGGGAGCTCAAACAGATCGTCAACTTCTCCTTCGCCATGTTCATCAATCAGCTGGCCGCGCGAAACGTGGGGGTTCTCGACAAGCTGATTCTGAGCATCTTTCTCCCGATCGCAAACGTCACGGTGTACACCGTCGGCTTTACACTGGCGAGCTTTTCCTTTCGCATCCCTGCTGCCGCGGCATTGGCATCCCTGCCGGCGGCCTCTGAATTGATGGCCCAGGACCGCCTGCATGCGGTCCACGAGCTCATCCTTCGGGGAATGAAGTACACAGGGCTCATGGCGGTGCCTATCTTCACGGTGATGAGCGTCATGGCTCCGGACGTTGTCCGGCTCTGGATGGGGGAGGGCTATGAACTGAGCGCGCGCGTTCTCCAGCTTCTCCTGGCAGGGTACTTCTGGCTGGCCCTCTCTTCTTCAGGGTCGAACGTCATGATCGGGATCGGCAAACCCTACATCAACACGTATTATGCCGTGGCACAGATCGTTCTCTGTTCGACCCTGTCGATCGTAATGGTTCAGTTCTTCGGTGTGCTGGGGGCCGCCGCAGGTTCTGCGATGGCTTACAGCCTTGGCGGGATCATCTATCTCGTGCACTCCACCCATATCTTCAAGATCCCCTTCGGACGTATCCTGAACCTCCGGGTTGCGGGCCAGATCGTGCTGACGCTCCTGCCCGGGATCGCACTCGGGGCCCTCCACCACCAGAACCCTCCCGGAGGCGTCCTCGGAATCCTTTTCCAGGCGGGTCTCTACGGCGGTGTGTATGGGCTTCTCGTGGTTCGCTATGTTGTGGATGAATACGATCTGGAGAAGATATCGGCCGTCATCCCTGCCGTTCGACACCTGTCCTTCTTGAGACCCTAGCCGCCGACCTGGTGGTGTTCCTCCGATTCGCTCTCCGAGGGCCCTATGGGTTGAGGAGAGCCCCTCGTACGCGTACCACCAGGTCGGACGCCCCGTCGGCCCCCAGATCCGTGTTCGTAACGGCCCCGATATAGACATCCAGCTCGGGGATGATCTGTACGATCGCGCCGCCTCCTGGCAGCGAGCCGGTATGGCCCACGGCGTAGAAGTCGTCGTACGTGCTTCGATACAAACCCATCCCGTAGGAATCCCGATTGGCCGGATTCCCCGGTCGAATCTCCATCCAGTCGGTGGCGTTCGCGAGCCCCTCTGAAGAGAACAACCGTTCCTCCAGCATGCCTGACATGAAGATCACCAGCTCGCGGGCGGTGCAGATGATAGCGGCTGCGGACCATCCCGCGCTGTTCAGCCAGTTGGCGGAACCTCCGAGGTACTTGCTTGGAAATGCCTCGTCAAGGAGACCGAGAAGGTTTGTGTAGCCCCACGGATCGAAAGGAGCGTTCTCCCGGGGCAGATAGGCCTCCGTCATGCCCAGGGGTTCGAAGACTCGTTTCTGATAGACGTCGGCGAGGGGCTTGCCCGTCAACGCCTCGATGATGATCCCCAGTGCGATATATCCGGACTGGGAGTAATGGAATTCACCGCCGGGTGTCGCGACCGGTTCCCGAGGCAGGAACGCCCCCTGGTAGATGTGGAGAATCGGAATCGGCCGGTAGGTCCACTCCAGGACCTCTTCCGGCGGGATCCACCGCTGCGGCCTGAGAAGCAGTGACAGCAGAAAGAAACCATCCACCGTATGGATCTCAGGAATCCCGCTGCGGTGTCGCAGAAGGTGTTCGACCGTGATGTGCTCTCCGTTCGGATACGCCGGAACGAATCGGGCCAGGGTAGTATCCAGGGTAAGCAGTCCTTGGTCGATCAACTGAAGGATGATGGTCGAGGTGAACGGCTTCGTGATGCTGGCGATTCGACCAAGGGTATCGGTGGTGTAGGGTTCCATCGTCTGGATGTTCTGCAAACCGGTGCTGCCCGTCCAGTCCAGCCAGCCCGGGGTGTACACAGCAGCGGCTGCCCCGTAGAGCCCGAATTCCTCGGCCCATCCTTCGAGAGCCTCATCGAGGCGAACGGGCAGCTCGGGATCGGCCCAGTCGTACGGCGGCTCCGGCCGCGGGGAGGGGGCTTCCGTGTTGAGGGTTGCCGTATCGGTTCCGCACCCGAGAGTCGAAAAAAGGGCGATCAGAATGATGAGGGGTCGGCATGGCAGGCGTTTGTGCGTCTTCATGGTCCTTGAGCCTTACTCGTCCGGCCACTGCTGTCGGTGAATGGGTGCAGCGGGTACAACAAACAGTGTATCCCTTGGGGGTCCCAAAGTGAAGGCCGGCCTCTGTCTGCGCCTGACTACAGGGCGCGAGCTTGCCTTTCTCCAGAAACCAGGCTATGTAGAAATGCATGAACTTCGGGAATTCATTGAGTTTTGTCACGGGCGCTCTCAAGTACTTCCTGGAAGAAGTCAAGAGACTCAGGAGCCCCCTTCTGCCCGTGTCGATCTTCCTGGTGGCCACGCTCTGTCTGGTCGGATGGAAGGACCGGCATGTCTCCTCCCTCATCAAACCCGCACTTCAACCCTTGAGCGAGTTCTGTAGCGTGAGCCCGGACGGACTCTATTCCTTCATCGCACTCTTCCTCGTCCCGTTGGGTTTCCTCGTCCTGATCCGAGAGAATCCGAAGCACTACGGCCTTTCGTTGGGAAAGATGAAGCTCGCGCTTCCGATTCTCGGCGTATTTCTGTTCGGCTTCGGCATGGTCGCATACCTGTCCGCCCAGCTGGACTCGATTACGGCGTTCTACGGGGCGGGTCCCCGTGGAGCTCGTGAAGCGTCTCTGCTGTTCCTGCGCTACTTCTTTGTCTTCTGGGGATGGGAGTTCATCACCCGGGGGTTCCTTCTGCTCGGCTTGAAGAGATATGTCGGTGTTTACGCTGTTTACATCCAGCTGGTCCCTTTTGTCATCCTGCATCTTGGTAAGCCTCCTTTCGAGCTCTTTGGATCGATCCTGTTCGGATTGCTGTTCGGCTACTACACCTATCTGGTGAATTCCTTCATCTACTGTGTGATCGTGCACGCCTGGTTTGCTCTGTTGATAGACTTGTCGATCGGGTTCGGGTAGACTTTTTCCAGAGAGATTCACAGCTTTCAAAGAGGAGTGGGAAATGAAACGATTCTGGTTGATTTCGGCTGCCCTTCTGGTCATCGGAACGGTCGCGTGCCTCGGCTGCACGAAACCTCAGGAGGATCGTGGGAGTGCTCCCGACGCTTCGCAGATGGACACTACCGGCGGCGCCGACATCGCGGTGAAAGACTCGGTCACAACTTCGGTCGAGGATGCCATCAAGAAGGGTTTGGACCACAGAAAGAATGGGGAGCTCGATATGGCGGTCGAGGCCTTCAATAAGGCGATCGAGCTCGATCCGAAGAATGCTGTGGCGTATAAGGATCGGGGGATCACCTACGGCATGCAGGAGGAGTACGATCTCGAGATCGAGGACTATTCCAAGGCAATCGAGCTCGACCCGAAGTACAAGGTCGCCTACTTTGACCGGGGTGTGGCATATGGCCGAAAGGGAGAATTCGACGAGGCGATCGAAGATTATACCAAGGCGATCGAGATCGATCCGAAATACAAGAAAGCCTACAGCAACCGGGCCTACGCTTACACCATGGGAGGGGAGTACGACAAATCGATTCAGGACTGCAACAAAGCGATCGAGTTGGACGCGAACTACGCCAGAGCCTATGTGAACCGCGGAACGGCGTACGGAAGAAAGCAGGAACTCGATCTGGCGATCAAGGATATAGAGAAAGCGATCGAACTGGATCCGAAGCTTGGCGTGGCCTACGGCAACAGGGGTTTCATCCACTTTACTCAGGAAAGATACGATCTGGCTCTCGAGGACTACAACAAGGCGATCAGCCTGGACCCGAGCCTGGGAATGGCCTATCACGGCATCGGCATGATCTACCTCCAAAGGGGGGACAAAGACATTGCGGCTAACCAGCTCTACTCAGCCTGCGGCATGGGTTACAAACCCTCGTGTGATCAACTGGTGGAGCTCGGGGAGTTCAAGCTGTAGAGACCGTCGGGCCTACAAGGTAGGATCGACCTGCTTGATGTTCTGAATTAACGTCCGCAGGGGTTGGTTTGAGGGATCGAGTTCGGCGGCCCGTTCGAGATGCTCGAGCGCCTTCTTCAACTCCCCTTTGTTTCCCAGGTAGGAGCCGACGATGATGCGGATCCTGCCTTCCTGTTCGGAGGGGAGCCGGAATTCCAGTAATTGATCATAGACTTCCATGGCAGCGTCGGCGTCACCGATCAGGTGCAGGATCGCCGCGAAGCTGCTCAAGGCCTTGACGCGACCCACGGGCCGCTGCCACCGGGGGGTGGGCGCGAACAGGGCGTCGGATATCTTCTCCTGCCAAGCAGGGTATGTCCTCCGTGCTTTCGCTATTGCCTCTTCGTTGCCCTGGTTTCGCACAAAGATCACGGCAACCTCATCGAGGTAGACAAGCCTCCAACCCGGGTCCTGCATCAGAAATCGGATCATTCCGTGGCGATTGCTCCAGCGATGGAACAAGAGGACCGTGTTGACATCGTATCTGTCCAGTTGCTGTCGCCACCCTCGAGGGTGTGAGAAGTCCTTGACGTATCTGCTGAAGAACTCCGTATCGTAGACCTCGAGGCGACCGTCGATGAAGACGCCCCCGTCCACCGCCGCATCCCATGTAAGATAACCACCGGCCGTGAGGTCGTTGTAGAGTCTCGGCTTCAGACCCGCCTCGCGTGAGAATGCTGCGGCGCGGATCGGAAAATTGACCTCCAGTATGCCGAGCCCGAATTCGCGGGTGGTGCCGTCCCTCCAGTAGTAGTTGTTGGTCGCCACCAGGCCGATGAGCCCCATGCAGGCGACCAGCATGACGGGCGCCAATACCCCTGAAAGCTTCCGGTAAGTATCGCGCAGGCCGCTCTTCGCTCTTCCGCCGATCAGGGCAAAGCAATACCCTACGATCGGGGCGGCCCCGAGGGCGAAAAGGCTCGTGTTGCGGCGTGCCATGACCGACAGGTATGCAAGGCCGGCGAAGATGAGAAGCCAGGTCAGATCAAAGCCCCGGACCGATGCCTCCGATGAGCCCCCCCCCTTGTCAGGTGCGCGCCAACCCACTATGGCCGCCACGCAGATGACCCCGATGCCCAGAAAGAAGAATGTCTGGAAGGCGCCGATCGAGAAGGTGAGGAAATAGTCGGAGAAGGGGCGGCGGAATTCTCCGATGGTCTGAAAAGCTGCGTTGGAGGTGTCGAATCGGGACATGAGCTTGAGCGGAAAGAGCAGACCGTCCAGGAAGTAGGGATTCAGCAGCGTTGTCAATGCAACTGCGCCGGCACTGATCAACAGTCTTCTGGTTGCCACCGGCCCGAGATCAGAGGCTTGTCGCCAACCTGAAGGTAGGAAGGGCAGCCTCGCGGCCAGAGCGCCCCCAACGGCGCAGCCGATGCAGAAAAGCCCGATGATGAAGAGAGAATGGCAATTCACCCAGAGAAGCATGATCGGAACCAGAAGCCAGAGGCCGCGGCCATCGTTGCGGCGCACCGTCATGAGAAGCCACAACACGGCCTGCAACAGGATGAATGAGACCATCTCGGGGCGGATGTAGAACCGCTCCTCCGCGATCAGGATCGCCCAGAGGCAGAGGATCGAGGCCGCAACCTCATCGAGCCGATGACGGAGGGTCCTCATGAGCAGCCAGACGGCCGCGGTGAAGGCGGCCGCAGAGGTGATGACGAGCAGGTCGGCCCCTCCGATGCCGTGCAACAGATAGATCATCACATCGTAGAGCCACTGGAGGTTGATCCATGGGTGATCCGGAACCGTAAAGGAGAGCGTGTCGGTGTCGGGGATCGTGCGGTTGTTTACGATCCAACGTCCCGAGGCGAGGTGCCACCAGGTGTCGAAATTGCCCAGGCGGCGGAACGCCAGCGCCGCCCCGACCAGGAGGGTCGCGGCCGGCAGCCACCTTCGGGCGTGCTCAGAGCAACGTGCGGCGATCGTTTCGCTAGGTATCGTGGAACCTCCGGGTTTCTTCTGCACAAAAGAAGGATAAGGGGACCAAGGCTTTGGTGTCAACAGAAGGAACGAGGGAGCTTGACGTTCCCCACACGGCACAAGATAATCGGGTCTCGATCCTTCGGATGGGTCTGTTCTCCCTATCGGCCAACCGTGCATCCACCGTGTCCTGGCATACGAGGCACAAGATGAAGAGGAAGTCGGACGAACAGGCGCGCCCTCCGGAAACATCCGATCGGAAAGATTCCCCCGGAATCAGGCTTCCGACGCTGCCTGCAGGCGTTGACCGCGCAGCAGGACCGGCGATGCTCCTGGTGGCTGCAACCGTCATGGCGTGGTGGACATGGGGCACCTGGCCGGACGTTCTGGTCGATTTCGGCCAACAGCTCTACTTGGCCTGGCAGATCGCTGAGGGCCGGGTGCTGTATACCGACCTCGCCTTCTACAACGGTCCCCTGTCTCAATACATGAACGCTCTTGCTCTCAAAACGTTCGGTGTCGGGCTGCAGACGATCGTGGTCCTGAACCTGTTCTGGATGGGCCTGCTGATCCTGCTTTTGAACCACGCCTTGACCATGATCGGAGGTCGTCTGTCCGCTTTTGCGGCTTGCCTCGTCTTTGTTCTCCTCTTCGGTTTCGGCCACTACGTGGGGATCAGCAACTATAACTACGTCTGTCCCTACTCGCACGAAATGACCCACGGCCTGATCCTGTCGCTTTCGTCCATGGTATGTGTCTGGCACTCCCGCAGGTTCGGTCTTCCCATGCTGGCAGCGGCCGGGTCGTTGCTGGGACTCGCGTTCTTGACCAAGGCGGAGGTCTTTGTCGCAGGTGCCGCCGGTGCGGGCACCGCCTTGCTCCTGACCCTCCTCGTACGATCGTCCGATGGCTCCTCGAACCTCACCAGAGCGGCCGGCTTCTTCACGGGCTTCCTGGTGCCCCCCGTGCTCGTTTTCCTGCTGCTCCGCCTCGGCATGTCCTCGGACCAAGCCCTCGCAGGGACGATCGGCTCCTGGGTCGCTGTCATGAACCAGGATCTGACGAACCTCGCCTTCTTCAGGCAAGGCATGGGGCTGACCGATGTTCCGGGGAACCTTGCCCTCATGGCCGCCTGGGCGGGCCGGTATGCTGCCGTGATCATTACGGTCGCCTTGCTGAGTCTGGCGGCACGCAGATCCGTCGTGCGGGAAGGGGTGCTGACGGTTGTCACGCTGGTCGGTTTGACAGGCATCCTATGGGTCTTCTGGGACGGTATTGCATGGAGACACGCCGCCAGAGGTCTGCTTCCGGCCCTGCTTATCATGGGTACGATCCCTGCAGTTCGATTCTTCCGGCCCGATGGTGATCCAGGGGAAAGGGAGCGACTGATTCGGAGGGTCAGCACGATCGTCTTCGCTCTGGCGCTGCTCGGGAAGATGGCCTTGAACGCCCGCATATACCACTACGGTTTCGTCCTGGCCATGCCGGCGACCCTTGTCCTGGTGGTTGCCCTCTTTGATTGGATTCCGAAGGCTCTCAGGCAGTATGGCGGATCCGTCCTGGTCTTTCGCGCAGGCGCCTTCGTTCTTGTGGCAGGCCTTGTATTTGCGTACCTGAGTATGCAGGGGCAAATCATGGCCCGCAAGGATCGATGGGTGGTCGGCCCGGTCGGGGACAGGATGCGAGTGGACGCGCTTCGCGGAGAACTGGTCAACAAGGCCCTGGAAGTCTTTCCGGAGATGATAGAGAAAGGGCAGACCCTTGCGGTGCTGCCGGAAGGCGTCATGCTCAACTATCTGCTGCGAAGATCGAATCCGACACCCTACACGAACTTCATGCCCACCGAGGTGATTCTGTTTGGGGAGAGTGCGATGCTCGAGGCATTCCGGGAGCACCCGCCCGACTGGATCGCCCTTGCCCACAAGGATACGTCGGAGTTCGGGTTCCGGTTCTTCGGGCAGGACTATGGGCAGGCATTGCATGCATGGATCATGGAGGCTTACCAGCCCGTGGGTGTAGTGGGCGCCATCCCGCTCAAAACCCATCAATACGGGATTCTGTTGTTGAAGAGGAAGGAATCGTAGGTTCTTTGATAAATCTGTGCTGAAGACTCAAGACAGCGTAGAGGACTCTTCTCTTGCCGCATGAACGTGCAAGCCGGGAATCGCCGGCATGGTGGCGACATCTTCCCTCCCGCTCGTGGTTTCTGATTTCATCTCTCACCTTCCTGGTGGTGGCCCTGAACGTTCTCAAGCCCCTTCACATCGATGACACGTATTTCTACTACCAGGCCAGACACATCGCGGAAAACCCCCTGGATCCCCTGGACGTTGAGATTTTCTGGTTCCAGTGGCCCAGGCCGGCCGCCGAAAGCACGGTGCCCCCGGTGGTGCCCTACTGGCTGGCTTCGGGCATTCGGCTCCTCGGCGAGAACCCCTTCCTTTGGAAACTCTGGTTCTCCCCCTTTGTCTTTGTTTTCGTAGCCTGCGTGCACGCGTTGATGACCCGGTTCGCGTCCGGGCTGAGCGCTCCCCTGACGGTGATGACCGTGCTCACACCTGCCTTCTTGCCCAGTTGGAACCTGATGCTCGATATGCCGACGCTGACGCTCTCTCTCGCCTCGCTGGTATTGTTCATGAGGGCCTGCGACGGGGGATCGCCCGCCTGGGTGATCGGCTCCGGCCTGGTGGCCGGTCTTGCGATGCAGACAAAATACGTCGGAGCGATCGCACCTGCGGTCCTGCTCCTCTATGCTTTCGTGTATGGGCGTCCTGGCCTTGGGCTGATCGCGGCCGTACTCTCAGCGGCCGTATTCAGCCTGTGGGAGTCGGTTCTGTTGCTTGTCTACGGGCATTCTCAGTTCATCTGGAGTCTGAAATACAGCTTCCCCGAAGCCTGGGACAAGCTCGTTCTGGCCAAGGGGCTGCTCATGACCTTGGGCGGAACGAGTGTCTGTGCTGCGTTGGTCGCCATGGTCGGACTCAAGGTGCCGAGGGGTGCAATCTACTTGTCGATCGGGCTGGTGCTGGTCGGATACGGCCTCGTTGCCTTCACGCCCGCCGAACACACGGTGTTCGCAACATTTGGGGTCGTGGTTGCTGTGGGCACATCGGCCGCATTCTGGAGTCTGATTCGCTTCAAGCCGGGGCCTGCACCGAAGACGGGGGGAGGGGGGGCGAAACGGGAGGAGCTCTTTCTTGCTCTCTGGCTGGCCCTCGAAATCGTCGGGTATTTCTTCATTTCGCCGTTCTGTGCGGTGCGTAGAATTCTGGGCATGGTTATGGTGATCATGCTGATCGTGGGGCGGCTTTCGTCCGTGTTGTCGGGCAGGACTCACGAGAAGGTATCCGCCGTTCATGCGGTGGTGGTTCTCGGGACGGTTCTGGGACTCGCAATCAGTGTTCTCGATATTCGGGAGGCCTCTGTCGCGAAGTCGGCAGCGCTGGATGCGGAGAGATGGATTCGCGGGAAGGATGCGGAAGCTCGGATCTGGTATGTCGGGCATTGGGGTTTCGCCTATTATGCGGACCGTGCCGGCATGCGGCCGGTTGTCCCGGACCACTCTCTGATAAGACGCGGGGACTGGCTGGTGGCGCCGAATCGTATCGAAAGACAGGATATAGCGTATGAGGCCTCGCAGCTGGCCTTCCTGCACACAGAGACCTACGATGATCCCTTCAAGCTCCGCAGCGTGCTCTGCTTCTATTCCGGGATCGTGCCGATGGAGCATCGGGACGATTCTCGACTCGAAGTGTATGTGTTCCGTGCCAGATCCGACTATGTGCCGCGAACCGCATGGCATCCGTCGCGAGTAACCGAATGGGTGCGAAAACGAAAGGCCATGACGTGGCGCCTATCCGCACTCCCCTACCTGACAAGAAGCCTGGGACACCCGGACGCGAATGTGCGGGCTCTGATGGCCGAGGTGATCGGCGAGTTGGGAATCGAGGCAGAGGCGGCGGTTCCCGAGTTGAAGAGATGCATGCAGGACAGGAACCCCGGGGTGCGGAGGGCTGCATCCCTGTCCCTGAAGAAGATGGGCCATGACGTGGCAGGTGCAGGGGGAGCGGTGCGAGACACGGAGTAGCAGCCGTGCCCTCAGAGATAGCCGAGAGATTTTAGCTTGTTGACGGTTCCCTGGTCCGGGACGAACGGATCGGCTTCGGCCTCGGGATGATCTGCGAGAAACGTCTGTAGCACGCCGTGGAGTCTCGATCGCACTTCCGGGTACTTGCCCTCGACATTTGACAATTCCTCCGGATCCTCGGCCAGGTTGTAGAGTTCGATGCCCTGCAGCACACGGCCGGTTCCGGGCTCTTCCAGGCGATTGTAGACGAACTTCCACGCCCCGTGCGTCATTCCCTGACGGGAGAGCCCGTTCTTGATTTCGAGTTTCCCGTACATGGACTCGAAGTAGCAGGGCGGAGATTCCGTAGAACCCTTTTCAAACGCCGGAACCAGGGACTCCCCCTCGAAGGTGGTTGGCAGGGGCAGGCCGACCGCCTCCAGGATGGTCGGCATGACATCCACCGAGTGGCAGTTCCCCTGGATCCGCCGGTTCTCCGGAAGCCTTCCTGGAAATCGAAGCACAAACGGCACGTGAAGGGCTGCGTCCGAAAGCTGGCCCTGGTGGAAGTAACGGCCGTGCTCACCCAGACATTCGCCATGATCCGCGGTGAAGACCACGAGAGTGTCGTCGGACAGCCCCAGCCTGTCGAGTTCGCTTATCAAACGGCCAAGCTGATCGTCTGTGAACGCGACCTCGCCCGAGTAGGGATGTGGGAACGCAGCCCTGAACTTCTCGGGTGGCGCATAGTCATGGTGAGGGTCGAAGTAGTGGACCATCATGAAGAAAGGGCGGTCGTCCCGGTCGGCGAGCCAGCGAAGTGCTTCGTCTGTGACGATGTCCGCGGTGTTCTCGAAATTCGGCGTGGAATGCCCGCTCCAGTTGAAGGTTCCGTCCTCCCCCTTTTTCAAGCCCTGCATGGGACGTTCCGAGCGCATTTCTTCGAAATAGGTGTCAAACCCCTGATTCGTGCCGAAACGGGAGTCTATCGGGAAGCCGGCGATGAAGGCGGCGGTTTGATAGCCCCCTTCTTTGAAGATCTCCGCCATGGTGACGGCCCTTTCGGGAAGGGAGAAGATGCCGTTGACCCGGACACCGTGGGTCAGGGGGTAGGTGCCGGTGAGAAGGGTGCAGAAGGAAGGGAGGGTCTGGGGGACCGGGCAGATCATCTTTTCGAACAGGACGCCGCCCGAGGCAAGGGCGTCGATATTCGGCGAAGTCTCTTCCTGCCATCCGTAGCATCCCAGCCGGTCGGCGCGGAGCGTGTCGACCACGACCAAAAGGACGTTGGCGGGTTTCTCCCGGGCGCCCTTCCAGAGCAGCAAAGTGCCTAGAAGGGCCGTCACGAGGATGAGGGCAACGAGATAGAAGCGCCGATGACCCATAGGACTCTACCCTTTCAAGTGGAACCAGTTGTAGGAGCTCGAGAATACATGCCGGGTCATCACCCATTCGGAAACCGTGATGACAACGGCAACGAGACAAAGGAAGCCGAGCGCCAGTGCCGGCCTCTTCCTCCACGAGAGCAACCGCCCGACCCCATCGACATACAACAGCAGCAGCGGCACGAGACAGCAAAGAATCAGACGGCCCGAGGTGAAGTAGGGGGACTCTCTGGAGGGGTACCAGCATTTTCCGAAATCGAAGACAACCGAAAGCGCGGCGAGTACGAGTACGGAGATTGCCAACGTCAGGAAACTCACGGTGAGCAGGAACCGATACTCCCTGCCCGTGTCGTCACGCCTCCATACGAGGAAGACCAGACACATCCCCAGGAAGATCGCCGAAGAGGCTGCGTAGAAAGTATCCAACCAGGGCAATCGGATGTGTTCGAGATTCCAGACGAATTCTCCCCTCCAGAAGGTAACGGTGAGTTTCTCGAGAAAGTAGAAGAGTCCAGTGATGCCGAAGATCGGATGATCCCCTATCTGCCCGAGAGATTTGGCGGTCCAGCCGAGATACTCCGCCTTGTGCGCTGACCCGGTCACATCGCCGAAGAGGAGAAGGTTCCTCCCCAGCCATAAGCCTGTGGGGATGAAGGTCCCGAGGATCAGCGCCGACAATCTCGGCACGTACTCAGCAAGTCTTCCCTCCGCAAGGAGGTCCTTCACCTTGAGGAGTACAATCAAGCCGAGCAGGACGAGCACTGCCAGATTCGATATCTTCACGAGAAAGCACCCCGCGACCGCCAGGCCGGCCAGGGCGTGGTAGAGAACGGATCTCGAATGAAAGTAGAGCTGAAGAAGCATGAGGAGCGAAATGGCAAAGAGGAGGGGGGAGAGCACGTCGCTGTTGATGGAATAGAATACGTCCTGCGGGAAGAAGGCGGTCAGAACGGGCAGGCCGAGCCTTTGTACGGGATTGTCCGCGGCGAAGGTCCGTCCGATGAGATAGGTTAGGTAGACGAGGGCGGCTACGAGGGGGACATTCAGGAAGCGGATCCAGTACAGGGAGTTTCCGCCGGTCAGTCCGGCGCTCCTGCCGGCCGCGGACCATAGGCCGGCGAGGGCATAATAGGCCGGAAAGGATGTGCTCTCGTGATTTCCCTTTCGGAACCAACGATCTGACGCTCTGTGGAAGTCCTGCGTTGAGCGCACATTCGGGATCTTCCAGGCAGGGGCCGGGATTCGGCCCTGCGGGAATTTCTCGGGACCACGAAAGTATTCCGGCGTGCCGTAGAGAACGATGAGTTCGGCAACCCGGCTGCTGTAGTTCGCAAGCTCTTCCCTGGGTACGTCTCCAACGGAATACTTGTAGACCAGATCGAAGTGCATCTGTTCGTCCACATTGTTGAAGAAGGGAAACGCAGCGCTGTACACGAACACGCGGACCGCCGCGAACATGCACAGCAGGAACACGAAGATCTGTTCTCGCCTGGCTCGATCCATGATTCACATCTTGTCTACGATCTTGTAAATGCGCTCTATACTGCCTCTCGCCTTGTAGGCATAATCCCGGGCGTACCAGGAAGGATCTTGGGCGATCGCCTGATCGAGCAGGCGATTCGTATCGTCTTCCCCGATTTCACCGAGAGCCTGATAGACCTTGGTCCTTACGATCTGTTCCGGATCGGACACACCTTGCTTCAACGCGGACGTCACGATCGGGTCTCGGTGGTATCTCATCGCGATGAAAGCATAGTGACGTACCGATGGGTCCGGATCCCTTGACAGCGATGCGAGGGTCTCGTACGAAAGTAGCGTCGAGCAATGAAGCAGACTCAAGTATCGCTTGGTCGCGTTCTTGGCCGAGGCATACTCGTACGCCTTCGTATTCGGATCCGCATTCAATGAACGAACAAGGTATCCATTGTAGAACCTGAGGGAAGGCAGAACAAGGACAACAGCGAACAGCAGGAGGGCCGTTCCCTTGCTTCGATCATACACATCCTCGAGGAACAGGACGATTCGCGCGAACACGAGGAACAGAACCGCAAGGAACCCTCCCTTGAAGAACCAGCGAGTTCCTTTCCGAATCGCCTTGTTGTGGTCAAAATGCTTGCTCGCGTCCCGGACGAGCGTCTGTCCCATGGGCGCGGCTCCGGAAGCGGCATACAGGAAGGAGGGACAATCCGATTCCGTCTTGCTGATTACGAGCGAAGTGCTGGGCAGGGCGCAGGGGTCCGGATGTCTGAGCAGGAGAGTCCCGGAGGGTAGAGGCTCGGAAAACTCGATGCCTTCCGATATGGCGATGACCTTCTGGGCCTGATAGAAGACGGGTTTGATCGCGTGGGCCGCGAGAAGAGTGTGGTCGTAGTAGAAGTTGCTCAGCAGGGTCCCCGAAGGCAGGCCCATCAGCATATTTCGCACCGTCACGGAAGAGACGGTCCCGAGCGGAACGAAAGCCAACAGGAAAGGGAGGGCGAAAAGGGCAAGCCTGGCGGGATTTCTCCTCTTCGTCTGCCCCCGCCTCTGAGCGTAGATCCAGGGGATCCAGAAGAAGGCAGGCGTAAGGGCGGCCCACAGGACCGACAGAACCGGTATTTCCCTGCTGAGCATCAGGAACAGGTAGAGGGGGATCAACAGCAAAGTAAGGACAGGATTGATCCATTTGCCCCGGGTGCCTGTCACCCACGGGACGATCGACAGGGCGGAGGAAAAGAGCGCCGTCATTGAACCCAAGGTGACGCCGAAGAACAGCGCACTTCCGAGTTGGTGATGAAAGGCTTGAAGGTAGGGGGCCTCCGGTGAAATAACGACACGCATGTCGTTGCGCAGGAACCACTCCATCTTCGCCGCAACCAAGTCCGCGTGCGTCCGCACAAGGATCAGGCCGAAGACGGTATAGAGAAGGATGCACGCAAGGGTACCGAGAAGGATGCCGTTCAGAAGCCTTCCTAAGTCTCTTCCCTTCGAGGTGTCAAGGAGTCGCAATCTGTGCTGCCTCCGGGAGGGACGAGTCAGTGGGATTCAGCCCCGGGCGGATCCGTTCGTGTCGTTCTTCCTCGGGGGGAAGAGTCGGGATGAGATCACCCCCATCCGGACGAGTCGATAGGTAAGCGCAGTGGCCAGGCATCCGAAGCCATAGGTGATGCTGCGTCTCAGGTTGATGGAGGAGGCCTCCGGAAAGTACTTGGTCGGGCAGCTTATCTCTGCAATCGTGTGCCCGGACCAGAGGATCTGGGCCAGCATCTGGTTGTCGAACACGAAATCATCCGAATTCACGTCAATGGGCAGGCTTTCCAGCAAGGGCCGGGAAAAAGCACGGTAACCCGTATGATATTCGGACAGCTTCGCGCTCATCAACAGATTCCCTGCCAGGGTCAGAAAACGATTGGCCACGTATTTCCAGAGGGGCATGCCCCCGCGAAGGGCGTAGCCGCCCAGAATCCGGGATCCGAGCACACACGGGTACAGCTCGTTTCCGATGATGGCGGTCATGGCGGGAACGAGCTTGGGTGTGTACTGATAGTCCGGATGGACCATGATGATGATGTCCGCACCCTCCTCCAGGGCGAGTCGGTAACAGGTCTTCTGGTTCGCACCATACCCTCGATTCGCGGCATGGACATGGACCCGGACACCGGGAAGCGTCCCGGCTACGGCCACGGTCTCGTCCTGGCTCGCGTCATCCACGACGATGACCCGGTCGACGACCCCCTGGTCCATCAGTTCCTCATAGGTCTTTCGTACGGTCCTCGCGGCGTTGTAGGCCGGCATCACGACAACTACTTTCTTGTCCCTGAACATGCTCACCTCGGCACGGTGCGTATGGATCGCGTTCGCATCTACGGCTTTCTCTTGAAAACCGCCAGCCACAAGTCTGATTTCGGGGTATACCCGACGGCCTCCTCGTCCCATCGGTACAGGATTCGGTCCCATGACACCATATCGATTATACCGGCTATTTCGTAGAATTCATCCCGGTATCGTTCCGACCATCCGAAAATGCGGGTATTCGATTCGGGGCCGGCGAGCCAGGAAGTGGGAACGTTGACGAAAACCAGGAACTTCGGGCGAGCCGTCTCGATCTCCTCGATCATCTCCTGTTGCATCACGTCGGCGAACTCGTGGTCTTCCATCAAGGCATAGGTGTAAATGTATCCGGTCGCCGCCCGTCTGCGGGCGTAGAAGTAGATCTGTGGTTCCGAGCCGATCACTGCGATACGGTCCTCCTCCGTCGTGTGTTCCCTCAGGTAACGGGCAATTTCCAGGGATTCCGGGAAAGGGTTGAGACCGTAGGTGGTTCTGCACGCCGTGAGGGGATCGGAAAAGAAGAGGAAACTCCTCTGGGTGTAAGCGCCCTGCACGATCGACCCGATGATCACCAGGAAGGAGAGCGCCCTCCCCAGCTTGGCAGCCCGGGACCCTGTGAATAGATCTTCCAGGGCGGCCACGGCGACTCCCGACAGAAGAGCGATCGCAGGCAGGAGCAGGATGAAGTAGTGAGGGCGGAAATAGAGGCCCGGACAGACCGCCAGAAACGAAAAGATCGTGAATCCGCCTACGAAGATGGCTCTTTTCCGCGCTTCCCGGTTCCAGGCCAATGCGGTCAAGCCGATCCCGGCGAGTATCCAGAGGAAGGGGGCGGAAAGGAACAGCATCACCGCTCTGCCTCTCAGGTTGTTCCATCCATCCGACAGAGGCAAACCGGTGACGTATGCCCGGGCGTATTCGAAGGTCCAGAACCAGAATTTTTCGAACACCCCTGCTCTCCATAGAATCAGACACGTCAAGCCGAAAGGCAGGAGCACACCGACAATGAACGCAAGGAGCCTTGTAGACAGGGGCTTCCATTCAAACGGCCGGACCCTGAGTTCGGCATGCAATAGGTGCAAACCGGCAAACAGGATGAAGGCGACCCCCTGCTGTTTCATCAGGAAGGCGACGCCCAGAAGCGAGGCCCCTGCCAGGGTACGCCACGCCCCCCGTCTGGTTCCTGATCCCACGAGAAGCAGGATTCCGCCCAGAGCAGGCAGGAGAACGAAGTGTTCCGCGTTGGCAAAGATTCCCTGAACCGGCTGGCCAAGGCAGAGCAAGGCAAAGGCCGCCGCAGCCGTGAGCCCGCACACGGGCCCCAGCAAGCGGTTCGCGAGAAGGAATACGAGCAGGATGGTGCCCGCATTCAAGAGGAGCAGGCCCAGGTGGATGCCCCGATGCGTCTCTCCGAAGACGGCCTCGATCAAGGCGTAGGCTGCATAGGTTCCGGGAAGCTTCATGTTGTAGACGTTGCCGTAGGGAGGGGCCCCCTGCAGGATGAGCTGACCCGCGTATGCATATTCTCCCTCGTCTCTTTCCAGGGGCACGTCAACGAGGCGGATGCGAACGGCCGCCGTCAGCAACAGGATTGCCATCAAACAGATCAGGGCCCAGGGGAATCGAGACCCCCTGTTCGTGCTCTGTTTGTCGTTACGTGAAGACATCGCCGAGATTCCTTCGATTCTAGGATTCTCCGGGAGTGGTGCCGTTCGGGGGCTGCCGGAAGGGAAGCCCGGCACGGTATCCCTGCAATCGTTCATTGAGAATCTTTGCCCGGCCCTCGGGTCCGGTGGGTGCGGCAAGTGCGATCGCCTCCTCGAGGGTTACGATTGCCTCTGAAAAGCGACCCGCCTCAGCGTAGGCCGCCGCCAGGGTATCGAGAAGGTCGATTTCTCTCCGGTCCAGAAGAGCGCAGGCCCGTTCGGCCAGCTCGACGGCCTCGGGCCCGTTGCGGACCATGGAATCCGGGTGGGTCGCCAGAATCCACGCGAGATTGTTGAGCGAGCCCGGGTCGTCCGGTCTCAGCCGAATCGCCTCACGATAATGTTTCAGCGCCTCCCTATGATTGCCCTTCTGCCCCAAGGCGATGGCCAGGACTCGGTGTGCCTCAGGCAGGTCGGAATCCAGGGCCAGAGCCTTGCGCAACTGGGCGATGGCCTCATCCAGCCTTCCTCTTCGGGCCAGCACGACACCCAGGTTGTCGTGGGCTCTCACGTATTCCGGATCGAGCAGCAGAGCTTCGTGATACTGGGCGATCGCCTCGTCGTCTCTGCCCTGCCGCGCCAGCAAGAAACCCAGGTTGTTGCGCAGTCCGGCGCTCTCTGGATTGAGCCTTACCGCTTCCCGGCAATACATCAGGGCCTGTTCCATGTTTCCCTGTTCCATCAGCGCGACCCCGAGTCGACTGTGAGCGTTCGGGTTCTCCGGGGCGAGCCGCAGTGCTTCACGATGGAAGGCAACCGCCTCATCGATTCTGCCCTGCCGGGCCCGAGCAATGCCCAGCTCGGTATGAGCCAGCGCGAATTGCGGGTTGCTCCGGATGGCTTCCTGATAGTGTCGCACCGCTTCATCCAGCTCACCCTGTGCCGCCAATACGTTGCCTAGATTGCTGTGAGCAAGGGCATAGTCGGGGATGATCCGCAGGGCTTTCCTATAGTGCTCTGCCGCCTCGTCCAGTTTGCCTTTCACCTCGAGGGCGCGCCCGAGGTTGTTGTGGGCCGGCGCGTTGTTCTCCGTCACCTTCAAGACGCGTTCAAAAAGAGTGATCCCATCGCGCCAGTAGCCCGCCTGAATCCACGAGGTCGCCATACAGCCGAGGATCACAAGGGACGCGCTACCGGCGAGCCATGCGTGTCGGCGCTGCCAGCGTGCCGTCAGGTCGGCCACCCCCCAGGCCAGGATTATGAAGAGGCCGATCAGGGACACGTACGTGTATCGGTCCGCCATGGACTGCTTGCCCACCTGGACCAGCCCGATCACAGGGGCCAGGATCCCCAGGTACCAGAGCCAACCCATGATCAGGTAGCCCCGTTTCCGGCCTGCCCGAACGATGAAGACGCTGATGGCTGCGATGATTGCACCGGCCCCGACCCAGAGCGCCGTGGGCAACAGCAGGCGGTAGGGATAGAATGCCGCCAGGCCACTCGGCCAGATCATCTTCCCTATGTAGGCCACGTAGCTGACCAGCGCATTGGCGGCACGCTGGCCGAACGGCACCACGTGGGTGAGGTGCGTAGAACCCCCGCTCTGTTGGGCGATGAACGTCCACACGCTGGATGCAGCAACCAGGACAAAGAGCGGGATCTTCTCGACGACCAGCTGCAGCGCGCTGGTCTCCCGGCCATCTCGAGCCTCGCTGTCCCGGTCCTCGCTTTGCTCGGCCCCCATCCACCCTGCTAACCTAAGCCGCCTCAGGGGCCAATAGTCCAGAAGGAGCAACACGAAGGGCAGGGTCACGAGCATCGGCTTGGCCATCAGGCCGAGGGCCAGACACAGGAAGACCGGCACGTAGCGGGCCGGGCCGGGGCGTTCGACATACCAGCCATAGGCCCACAGGGTGAGCATGAAGAAAAGGGTGCTCAATACATCCTTGCGTTCCGACACCCATGCCACGGACTCTACGTGGAGCGGATGCAGTGCGAACAGTGCCGCCACCATCGCACTCCTCCAGATAGCACCCGTCATGCGCCTCAGGACCAGGTAGAGGAGCATGCTGTTCAGTATGTGCAGGAGAACATTCACGAGGTGATGGTAGCCGGCTTCCAGCCCGAAGAGCTCACAGTCGAGCATATGAGAAAGCCACGTCAGGGGGTGCCAGTTGCTCGACCAGACGGCCGTGAAGGCCCAGCCGAGACTCTCGCCTGTCAACCCGTCCCGGACGTGGGGATTCGCGTAAACGTAGTGATCATCGTCGAAATTGACGAAGTCGTGGCGGGCCGTCTGACCGTAAACCGCGAGCGTGGCCACAACAAGAAACAGACACACGGCAAGGTTACGCCGCATTCCATGGCTCCTTCGTTGCACGCATCATTGCCCGGGCCCCTGTTCTCTGCTCTCGCGGTGAGGACGTCCTGCCCTGTACCCCTGCAACCGTGCCTCCAGCTGGGATGCCCGCCGGTCCGGGGTGGCGGAAGGAGCGAGCACAAGGGCCTGCTCGAGCGTTGCGACAGCCTCCGAAAAGCGACCCGCCTCTGCATAGGCCGCCGCCAGGGTGTCGAGAAGGTTGGGCTCCTTCTGTCCCCAGAGGGAACAGGCTTTTTCCGCCAACCTTACCGCCTCTGCGCCGTTTCGGAGGTCAGGGTCCGGATGGGTTGCCCGGATCCACGCCAGGTTGTTGTAGGCGCCCGGGTCGCCCGGTCGCAACCGGATCGCTTCGCTGTAGTGGAAGGCAGCTTCCTTGTGTTTTCCCTGGTCGGCCAGGACAACGGCCAGCCTTCCGTGGGCTTCGAAATACTCGGAATTGCCGGCCAGGGCGTTGCGAAAATGGCTGATCGCCTCGCCCGGTTCGCCTTTCCCTGCCGACAAGCCGCCGAGTTCATAGTGTGCCCTGGCATATGCCGGGTCGATGCGGATGGCTTCCCGGTAGTGGCCGGTTGCTTCCTCGACCCTATCGAGCTGTGCCAGTAGAGCTCCTAGGTTGAAGTGACCGTCGGCGTAGCTAGGGTCGAGCCGCAACGCCTCGCGAAGGTGGACGATCGCCTCGTCCCGGTTGCCCTGCTGGGCAAGGGCAAGGCCCAGGTTGTTGTGTGGCTGGGCGAACTCCGGATCGATCCGGATGGCTTCCCGGTAGTGTGCCATCCCCTCTTCCGGTCTGCCCGCCGACATCAAGGCATTGCCCAGATTGCTGTGTGTGGCGGCCTGTTCCGGGTGGATACGCAGAGCCTCCTCATAGTGTTCAATCGCCTTCTCTGTTTCTCCCTGAAGCATGAACTCGTTTCCCAGGTTGTTGTGTGCCTTGGCCGATGCCGACTTGGCTCCCAGGGCCTGCTCGAGATGCCGGATCCCCTCCTCTCGTTCTCCTTGCTCGATCAGGGCGTTTCCGAGATTGCCGTGTGCCGTGTCCAGAGTGGGATCGATTCGGAGGGCTGCCCTGTAATGGTGGATCGCCTCTTCTGTCCTTCCCCTTTCCGCCAAGGCAAGACCGAGGTTGCTATGGGCCAGGGCGTTTCCTTCGGTGACCTCCAAAGCTTGTCCGAACAGGGTGACCCCATCCCGCCAGAGGCCCACTCGAAACCACGTGCCCACCATACAGGCAATGAGGACCCCTCCGATCCCCGATGTGAGCAGTACACGGCCACGCCGCGAGTTTGACGCCAGGTCGGCCAGCCCCCAGACGCCCATCAGGAAGAGCCCGATCAGCGGCACATAGGTATATCGGTCCGCCATGGATTGCTTGCCCACCTGGACCAGGCCGATGACCGGAATGAGCGTTCCCAAATACCAGAACCACCCGACGGGCATGTAGCGATACCGCCAGCTCAGCCCGATGACCAGAGCGGTCACACCGACCAGCAGGAGCGCCGGCACCAACCATTCTGCGGTTGATACAGAGTCCCGGTAGGGATAGAAGAAGGCCAGGTTCCGGGGCCAGAGCATCTTGCCCACATAGGTCCCATAACTGGCTGCGGCGTTGGCCGCACGATGGCCGAGCGGAACCGCATCGATCGCCGCAGTGGCGCCTCCACGCTGCTGGGCGACGAGCGTCGCCAAGCTGGAGGCTGCAACCAGGGCGAAGAGCGGGATCTTTTCGACCAGGAGCCGCTTCAGGCTCAACCCTTCTCCTTCCTTAGGACGAAACCGACCCAGGGGCCAGAAGTCGAGCAGGAGCAGCACAAAGGGGGCGGTTACCAGCATCGGTTTGGCCAGGAGCCCCAGCCCCAGCGCCACAACGACCGGTCCTATCCGGACCGGGGAAGGGCGGGCAACATAGAAGGCGTAAGCCCACAGTGTCAGCATGAAGAAGAGGGTGCTCAGGACATCCTTCCGCTCCGACACCCACGCGACCGACTCCACATGCAAGGGGTGCAGGGCAAACAGCGCTGCCACGGCCGCACTCCTCCAGACGGCCCCGGTCATCCGCCTTAGGACGAGGTAGAGCAGCATGCTGTTGAGGATGTGCAGGAGGACGTTGACGAGATGGTGGTACCCGGGTCGCAACCCAAAAAGCTCACAATCCAGCATGTGGGACAACCACGTCAAGGGGTGCCAGTTGCCGGCCCAGAGGGTCGTGAAGGCCCAGCCCGCCCCTTCCCACGTGAGGCCTCTTCGTACGTGTGTATTTTCATACACGTACTCGTGGTCGTCGTACTGGATGAACTCGTGGCCGATCGTCTGGCCGTACACGGCGGCCGTGCACACTAGGAGCAGCAGACATACGGCAAGGTCGCGCCTCATGAATCGGGTTCCTTTCCGATGAGGGCCGCCGTGGCCGGAGAACGAATCCTGGTGCGTCGAGAACCCGGGCGGACCCGGGCAGATCGGGTATGGCGCTGCCTAGGGACTACTATACGGCGCGAAAGAAAACCTCGTCAACGTTGTGTCAGGGTCCGCATCGGCTGCCCGGCGTTGCGGCGTTCCGTGGACGCTGTCGAGCAGAAGGGGGCCGGGCCGGGTAAGAACGGGTGGACGAGAATGAATGTGCCGCTGATGAACCATGAATGTGTAGTCGAGGAATCGGCTCTGCAAACCAGAACATGCCGGGGACAGGTAGCCATGCCGGGGTATATAATACAACGAAGTGCTAACAAAAATAAGGGTTTGATTTCTTGGCCGGCGCGGGCACCCGGCAGGCCGAAGGACGAGAAGGCCGCCCGGGAAGGTACAACCGATCTTCGGTTTCCTCGGGACCTTCGACCGAACGGGCAAAGTCAGAGGCCGTGACCGTCCGTTTTGCCGGCAAGGCACATCTCTCGCCGCAACCGGGCGCCCTGCGGGAGTCTGGCGCGATGGACCTTTCAGGGTGCCCGGCCAGGTGGGCGTGAGGTCGGACAAGTTTCGGAAGGTGTCATCGGGGAGAGTCCGGTATCGTGGCCGGTGTGTGAAGAGCAAAACGGACACGCAAATTGATAAAACACAATTTGTTATCGAGAAATCTGCTTGACAAGTCGGAAGCGAACCGTGTACACTCACCCGTAATGCCGAGACTGAATAAAATATTGTACTATGTGAAGTAAAATCTCGGCCTCGTGGCCCTGCGGGCCACGACGTACCCTACCAAGGCGAATAGGGGCCCATCCAAGGCAGAGACAACGGATCTCCATTTCTTTCGAGTTCGTCGACGAAATGGGGGAGGTGAAACGCCCAGTCCATTCGCATGTGCCGAGAAGGCGCATTTCCCTAGAAAAAGCCACACCCAGCGCGAGCTGGGGTCGGAAAACCTTAGGGTCTCTCCTTGAACGAGACAGCCGGGTTGCCAGGGAAAGGGAACCCGGCTGTTTTTGGTTTGTGGAGCGGGATGAAAGCTTCTTGGCGATCGGAAAGGGGGTGATGCCGGGCAAAGACAGAGAGTAGAGATGTGACCTACGATTCGATTCAATCTCTTGAAAAGGGGGTAGAGAAGATGAAGAAGGGACTACTGGTAGCTCTGTGTACGGTCGGCCTCGTGATTTGGGGGATAACTGCAGCGAGCGCCGGGACGATCACTTGGACCATGGTCGAGACAGCGACCATGGCGAAAGTGGCGGAAGGACCGGACGGCCTGCTCGGAACCGGCGATGATGTGTCCAACGGCACGAACTGTAACTACTCGGATGCGTCGGCCTGCGCCGTGACCGGCAACCCGACCACGGGTGCTTACAGCTTGGCGAACCTGCAATTCGTACAGTCCAGCTCCTGCGTGATCGCCAGCGGGGGGAACAGCCCCGGTGATACCTGCACACAGAACTCGGACTGCGGAAGCCCTCTCGGCATCTGCGTGGACTGTAATTCGGGCACCGGTGGCGCTGCTACCGGTTACTTCGCCAGGAATCCGTCGGGAGGTTCGAGAGGTCTCGGAACCCTGACCGCGAACGCGTGCGACAATGGGTTCACCTGGTCGAATATTGCGATCGGTACCAGCGAGGTCATCACCGCTTCCGGAGGCAGCTGCATGACCCTTACCCCTGGTTCCGGAACCGGGAACAGTGGCTGCGGCGTGGGTCCTCTCAGCGCGAATATGTCACTGGACCTCTACACGAGCACGCTCCCGAATTGTGGTTTCAAGGCAGGCACGATGCCGGGCATCGCCCTTGCGGGTAGTGTCATCGACGCTGGGGCAGGCCCCGGCGCACCGGTGTGCGGCTACACCGTTGCCCAGCTCGGCGCGATTATCGCGGACGCGGGTCTTGGAGCAGGAAGCTACCTGAGCGTCCTGTGCGGCAACGGCACTCTGCCCTCCAACCTTCAGTCGGCTTGCCTGCCCGGTGCGAGCTGGGCGTCCGTGATGGTAACCAAGACATCCACGAGCGTCGGCAACGCGTGCGGCGAGGCGTGTTCGTCCGGCGGTTGCATGGCGGGTACGGCAGAAGGCGTAGAGTAGCAGCAGAGTGAAGAGTCGCATGGGTGCGATCGTGGCAGATCGCGCTTTTCTGATTAGAAAACAGTAGGTTGGAGAGGGCCGGCCCCTCAAGGGTGCCGGCCCTTTTCTCTGGTGGGACCCCCTCTCAATTATATCTAGATTATCTCTATTTCACCTTTTGACAACCCTTTGCCGAGCCTGTACACTCTCCCCTATTGCTAGGTAAAGACAAAATATTGGTTTACGTGAACTAACTTCCGGTATCCGTGGCCGGCCGGCCACCGATGCACGCTTCAGGGCGAAAGAAAGCAGCCCAGAGCTCGGACAACGGTCTCCATTTCCTGCGTCTCTGGACGGAATGGAGGAGGATAAGCGCCCTTACACCCCGCAAGTGCCGAGAAGGCGCACTCCCCTCGAAAAGGCCACACCCAGCGCGAGCTGGGGTCGGAAAACCTTAGGGTCTCTTCCTTTGCGAGACAGCCGGGTTGCCGGGGATAGGGAACCTGGTTTCCTGGTTTGCACTGACGGATTTCTTCTTGGCTATCCGAAAGGAGGTGATGCCGGGCAAAGATGCGTAGGGAGGATGTCCAATGCGGTTTCCAATCTCTTGATAAGGAGGTAGCAAAGATGAAGAAGGAAATCATGGTAGCCTTTCTTGTAGTCGGATTCATCTGTGCGGGGGCCATCTCGGCGAGCGCAGGGACGGTCACCTGGACGCTGATCGAGACCGCGAGCATGGCGCAGGCATCACCTGGAGCGGACAACCTGCTCGGCACGAGCGACGATGGCTCCAGCGATCTCTGCAACTACGACGACGCGACGGCTTGCGCCGTAACCGGCTCTCCGACCGCCGGTGCGTACAGCTTCTCCAAGCTCGATTTCGTGCAGACCAGCTCCTGCGCACTGGGAGACAATCAGGGTTCGACCTGTACGCAGAACTCGGACTGCGGCGGCCTTCTCGGGGTCTGCGTGGACTGTAACACGAGCTCTGGCGGAGTGGCCTACTCGTACTTCACCCGGAATCCTTCCGGCGGATCCAGGGGCCTCGGCACGATGACCGCGAGCGCCTGTGACAACAGCTTCTCCTGGACGAACATGTCCATCGGTACGAGCGAGGTGCTCGGCGGATCGGGCGGCGGTTGCCTCACGCTGACCTCCGGCTCCGGCGGCGGCAACAGCGGATGCGGCGCCGGTCCGATAAGCACGACCATTTCGTTGGACCTATACACGAGCACTGTCCCGAACTGCGGCTTCAAGGCCGGTGTGATGCCGGGCGTCGCCCTCTCGGGTGCGATCATCGATGCGGGTGCCGGTGCCAGTGGCTCGGTATGCGGCTACACGGTTGCGCAGCTCGGTGCGATTCTCGCAGACGCGGGTCTCGGAGCGGGGAGCTACATGAGCGTCTTGTGCGGCAACGGTACGCTGCCCACCAACCTCGAGTCCGGGTGCCTGCCCGGTGCGGACTGGGTGTCCGTCATGGTCTCCAAGACCTCCTCGAGCGTCCCTGCCGCATGCGGCGAGGCTTGCTCGTCGGGTGGATGTATGGCCGGTACGGCTGAAGGCGTGGAGTAGAGCATTACTGGAGTTGAAGTAATCGGAGAGGTGCGATCGACAGATCGCGCCTCTCGGTGGATGACACAACAGCTGGTTGCGGGAGCCGGTGCCGATCCGGGTGCCGGCTCTCTTCTGCCGGGCGGCGCGATTGTGCCCGGCGGGCCACAACAGGGCCCCTGTCCTCTTCCTGACCCGCGGTCACACCCCCGTGAGGTACTCCGAGAATATCACTCTGTTCCATTCGTCAGGCTCCATTTTTTTCTTTGACAAGCCTTTACTGAGGATGTAAACTTTCCAGTATCATCGTTTTTAGGCAAAATATTGTGCTACTGCAACTAACTTCTTGTATCCATGCCGGCAGGGCACGGATACAGGATGTCTGGGCGGAAGCGCAGCCACAGAGTTGACAACGGATCTCCATTTCCCTCAGGACCCACGACGAAATGGAGGAGGATCGACGCCCTTTCCATCCACATAATGCCGAGAAGGCGAACTTCCCTCGCGAAAGCCACACCCAACGCGAGTTGGGGTCGGAAAACCTCGGGTCTCTTCCTTGAACGAGACTGCCGGGTTGCCGGGGAAAGGGAACCTGGTTTCCCGGTTTGCAGCTGACGAATTTCTTCTTGGCGATCCGAAAGGAGGTGATGCCGGACAAAGATGCGTAGGGAGGATGTACCAACCGGTTTCCAATCTCTTGATAAGGAGGTAGCAAAGATGAAGAAGGAAATCTTGGTAGCCTTTCTTGCGATCGGATTCATCATGGCGGGCGCCCTCTCGGCGAGCGCCGGCACGGTCACCTGGACGATCATCGAGACCGCGGGCATGGCGGGAAAGAGCCCTGGGGTGGACGGTCTGCTTGGAACGGCTGACGACGGCACCGGGGCGCTCTGTAACTACGACAATGCTACGGCCTGCGCCGTGACCGGCGCCCCGACCACCGGTACCTTCAGCTATGCGCAGCTGGGTTTCGTGCAGACCAGCTCCTGTGTGGTCGCCAACGTTCTCAATCCTGGGGATCCCTGCACGCAGAACTCGGACTGTGGTACCATTGGTATCTGCGTGGACTGCAACACGGGAGCAGGCGGGGCGGCCCAGAGCTTCTTCGCCAGGAATCCGGCCGGCGGCTCGAAAGGCCTTGGGACGATGACCGCGGATGTCTGCGAAGGTGGCTTCTCCTGGACGAACATGGCGATTGGTACGAGCGAAGTCCTTGGCGGTACGGGGGGCAGCTGCATGACGCTCACCGGTGGCGGCGGAACCAACAGCGGTTGTGCGGTTGGTCCTATGAGCACCACTTTCTCCATGAACCTCTTCACGAGCACGATCCCTAACTGCGGCTTCCCGGCTGGCTCGATGCCGGGCCTCGCCCTTGCGGGCGGCATCATCGATGCAGGGGCCGGAGCCACCGGTTCGCTCTGCGGCTACACTGTTGCAGAACTGGGCGGCATCATCGCGTCTGCGGGTCTGGGAGCAGGGAGCTACATGAGCGTGCTTTGCGGTAGTGGCACGCTGCCCGGCGACCTCCAGTCCGCTTGCTTGAGGGGTGCGAGCTGGGCCACCACGATGATCGCCAAGACGTCGTCGGCTGTTCCCACCGTGTGCGGCGACTCGTGTGGTGGTGGCGGCTGCATGGCCGGCACGGCTGAAGGCGTGGAGTAGAGCAGTACGGAAGTAGAAGTAATCGGAGAGTTGCGATCGGTAGATCGCGCCTCTCGGTGGATGAGAAAGCTGGTTGGCGGGAGCCGGTACCGATCGAGGTGCCGGCTCTCTGCTGCCGGTCGTTACGATTGTGCCCGGTGGTCCGCGACAACGATCCTATCCGCTTCCCGACCCGCGGCCTACCCCAGGAATATCACTCTGTTCCATGAGTGCTAACCGTTCGGGGCAGGTGCGCGCTTCCCTCACCCTTCCAAATCCATTCGTCAGGCCCCATTTTTTCCTTTGACAAGGCTTTACTAACGGTGTAAACTTTCCGGTACCATCGTTTCAAGACAAAATATTGTGCTACTGCAACTAACTTCTTGTATCCGTGCCCGCAAGCCGCGGATACGGGATGCCAGGGCGGAAGCGCTGCCCACAGGTCGAGACAACGGAACTCCATTTCCCTTGCGCCCCATGACGAAATGGAGGAGGATCAACGCCCTTTCAATCCACATAGTGCCGAGAAGGCGCACTTCCCTCGAGAAAGCCACACCCAACGCGAGTTGGGGTCGGAAAACCTCGGGTCTCCTCCTTGAACGAGACAGCCGGGTTGCCGGGGAAAGGGAACCTGGTTTTCTGGGTTTGCAGCAGATCGAATGCTTCTTGGCGATCTGAAAGGAGGTGATGCCGGGCAACAGCAGCTAGGAAGGAGTTCCAACAGGAAAGATTTCCAACTGGTTTCCAATCTCATTAGAGGAGGTAGAAAAGATGAAGAAGGAAATCTTGGTAGCCTTTCTTGCGATCGGATTCATCATGGCGGGCGCCTTCTCGGCGAGCGCCGGCACGGTCACCTGGACACTGATCGAGACAGCGAGCATGGCCCAAGCAACGCCTGGAGCGGACAATCTGCTCGGTACGGGCGACGATGGTACCGGCGATCTCTGCAACTACGACGACGCGACGGCCTGCTCCGTAACCGGCTCTCCGAGCGTCGGTGCGTACAGTTTCTCCAGGCTCGGTTTTGTACAGACCAGCTCCTGTGCGCTGGGGGACAATCAGGGGTCGACCTGTACGCAGAACTCGGACTGCGGCGGCCTTCTCGGGGTCTGCGTGGACTGTAACACGGGAGCAGGCGGAGTGGCCTATTCCTACTTCACCCGGAACCCCTCGGGTGGATCCAGGGGCCTCGGCACGATGACCGCAACGGTCTGTGACAATGGCTTCACCTGGACGAACATGTCGGTCGGCACGAGCGAGGTCCTCGGCGGATCCGGCGGCGGCTGCATCACGCTTACCGCGGGTTCCGGCGGTGGAAACAGCGGATGCGGGGCCGGTCCTTCGAGCACGAGCGTCTCCATGGACCTCTACACGAGCACCATTCCGAACTGCGGCTTCAAGGCCGGCGTAATGCCGGGTATCGCACTGTCGGGCGGCATCGTCGATGCCGGGGCCGGTGCCACCGGCTCGCTGTGCGGCTACACGATTGCGCAGATCGGCTCGATCATCGCGGACGCGGGTCTGGGCGCCGGGAACTACTTGAGCATCCTGTGCGGCAACGGCACGCTGCCCACCAACCTTGAGTCCGGCTGCCTGCCCGGGGCGTCGTGGCTCTCCGTAATGGTCTCCAAGACGTCGTCCAGCCTTCCTGCCGTGTGTGCCGAAGCATGCTCGACAGGCGGCTGCATGGCCGGTACTGCCGAAGGTGTGGAGTAAGCGTGACGGAAAGAGCGAATCCGAACCGCTCTTTTCGATCAGGTATGACAGTTAGTTCGGGAAGGCCGGTATCCGTCAGGGTGCCGGCTTTCCTTCTTCCTGGGGAACCTACATCGAGGCAGCCCAGGGAGGCAGCAAACACGGTGCTCCCCGTGGGGCATCCATGAGTCACTCCATTGAGATTCCTGCGGGGGGATGGACGATCCGTCCATGATCTCTTGAGAGAAGGGGGGCGAGATGAAGAGAATTCTGGTGGCGTTTCTTGCGATCGGTTTCATCATGGCAGGCGCGATCTCGGTGAGTGCCGGGACGATCACCTGGACCATGCTGGAGACCGCAGGCATGGCGCAGCACTCTCCGGGGGCTGACGATCTCATCGGTACGGCCGACGACGGGACCAGTGACCTGTGCAACTACTCGGATGCGACGGCCTGCGCGACGACCGGCAGCCCGACCACGGGTGCCTACAGCTTCACGAGGGTCAACTTCGTACAGACCAGTTCCTGTGCGCTGGGCGACAATCAGGGTTCGACATGCACGCAGAACTCGGATTGCGGCGGTCTGCTCGGGGTCTGCATCGACTGTAACACGGGCACCGGCGGCGTTGCTTACGGATACTTCGCCAGGAATCCCTCGGGTGGATCCAGGGGTCTCGGGACGATGACCGCGAGCGCGTGCGAGGGCGGATTCGATTACACGAACATCTCCATCGGTACGAGCGAGGTGGTTGGCTCCGACGGTGGAGGCTGTATGACGCTCACACCGGGTTCCGGAACGGCGAACACCGGGTGCGGGGTCGGTGGCGTAAACACGAATCTTTCCCTGGACCTCTACACGAGCACGATTCCGGGCTGCGGTTTCAAGGCGGGCACGATGCCTGGGCTGAACATCGGCGGCCAGATCTACGATGCGGGCGTTGCCGTTCCCAGCGGTATCTGCGGCTACACCATTGCGGAGATTGGAGCCATGCTTGCAGACGCGGGCCTTGGAGCAGGAAGCTACCTGAGCGTCATGTGCGGCAACGGCAATCTGCCAAGCAACCTCCAGGCCGGTTGCTTGCCCGGTGCTGCCTGGTTGGCCACGATGATCAGCAAGACATCCACTGCCATCGGTTCGGTATGCGGTGAAGCCTGTTCCAGCGGCGGTTGTATGGCGGGCACTGCGGAAGGCGTGGAATAGACAGGGAGGAAAGAGCGAACCCGGTTCGCGCTTTTCTGAAGAAGAGACAGTGAGTCGAGAAAGCCGGTTCCCCTCGGGGTGCCGGCTTTCTTTTTGGCCCCGGGCACTCCGGGCTAACCCTCGGCAGTGGATGGGCGGCCTCTTGTCTCCCTCAGCCTGTATGCATAGAGGATTGCGGCCGCGAGGAAGAGGTTCACGCTGATGACCTGGTTCTGGGAAAGCATCACTCCGGGAAGCTGGTAGAGAACTCGAAGATCTCCCCTGTAAGCCTCGATCACGAAGGAGGAGACCGAGAATAGCAGCATTCCGATGAGAGCGATTTCCCCTTCGAACTTCTTGTGCCGCCTTCGTACCAGGAGAATTGCCAGGATAAGCAATGCCGCCGCGGCAAGTGCGGGTTGGGTCGGATAAACCGGCGTATTCGGGACAATCGGGCCCGTTGGGGGTCTGGCCGGCATGGCATAGGGAAAATCGATCGCGCATTCTCTGCCGTGACAACACCCTGACAGAATGCACCCGATTCTTGCACAGAAGACGAAAAGGGCTGCCGGCGGGGACAGCAGATCGCCTGTAGCCCAGAAGTCCATCTTCTGCCAGCGAGTGTAGAGCGCAAAGGTGACAAAGGCGAAGATGCCGCCTCCATAAAGGGCCATCCCACCTTTCCAGAAGATGAACATATGCTTGAAGCCGTACCCAAACTCCTTGCGAAAGTCGATCCAGTAGAAGATATGGGCACCGTAGATGGCGGAGATCAACAGGAGAATCATCAGGCCGTAGACCTTCTCGGGTCTTTCCCGGCCCCTCTCGGATTCGAACGCGATGAACAGGATGGCCAGCAGGCCTCCCACAAAGAGAAAGAAGTGGCCTGAGTGGATATAGGAGCCGTCCGCGAAGCGGATCAGAACCGGCTTCATTCGCCCAGCCTCATTTCAGCCGGCTCTGTGTCGTCGGTCCCTGCGGGCTCCTCCGGGATCTTCCTTTCCTCAAGCTTCCGTCTCACAAGGGCGGACAGGAAGAGCACCACAAGGAGGACGAACAGGGAAACATAGAGCAACATGTTCAGGTCCAAGGGATCGGTCTCCGCATCGACTCTCGTTCAGGAGAAGTGCTGCACGCAAGTGGTCGAACGAATCATTATAGACCGAATCGAACCAAAAGGCACCTGACGCGACGGCTACTGCTTCAGGGCAGGAGGGGGCACGTGGTTCAGTGCATAGTAGAGCTCGGTGACCTGGTCCTGGATGGCGGCGATCCGCTCCTTGATCAGACAGGTGAGTTGCTGTCCGCCCTGCTCCGAGTCCGGGTCTGCAAGCATCTGGAGAAAGTCCGCTGTGATGTTGACCTCGGTGAAGGAATCTGCGAGCCTTTTCAGGATGGCTTCGACGTATTCTTCCTGATCGAAGCAGCCCGGTGTGTGGGTGAATCTACAACTCGTATCGATGTTTGTTCGTGTGCTCATGATGGTCCCCGTCCCCCTGAAGTTGACTGACATCGGTCGGCGTGTGACGCCCGTTACGATTCTGGAACAGGGAGCAAGGGGTGTGCCACCCTCGAGCAATGTAGAGAGGGCCCTCAGGGGACTTATAAACGGTTGGAACGAAAGAAAAAGAATGTGACTGTCCCTTTGTGGGCCTGCCCGGGAATCCGGTCGGTGATGTCATTCTTTTGACGAGCTGACGTTTTCTGCCCGGGGGAGCCGACAGGGCGGGGGTGTGCGATGACAGATCTCAAGCTCAAACCATGGCCGAAATTCCAGGGAAGGCCCGGTCCCCTGCTGATCGTGATCATGGACGGCGTCGGGATCGGCAGGAAGGACGAGTCGGACGCGGTTCATCTTGCACGGACACCCACCCTGGACCGTTTGCTTGGCTCCTGTCCCCACACGCGGCTCCTGGCTCACGGACGCGCCGTCGGGCTGCCGAGCTGGGACGACATGGGGAATTCCGAGGTGGGGCACAACGCTATCGGCGCAGGCCGGGTCTTCGACCAGGGGGCCAAGCTCGTAAACCGGGAGCTCGCCTCAGGGGGGATCTTCGAGACACCCCTTTGGGGACAGATCGTGGAAGGTTGCCGGGCCGGCGGTGCCCTGCACTTCATTGGTCTCCTTTCGGACGGGAACGTTCACAGCCACATCGACCACCTGTTCGCCATGATCCGGCAGGCTGCGGAAATGGGTGTTACCAGGCTGCGGGTCCACCCTCTTCTGGACGGGCGCGACGTGGGAGCCACATCCGCCCTGGAATATGTGGAACCTCTGGAGGAGATGCTGGCGGAGCTTTGCCGTGAGAAGGACCGTGACTACCGGGTGGCCAGCGGCGGTGGTCGGATGGTCACCACCATGGACCGCTACGAGGCGGATTGGAACGTGGTGGAGAGAGGGTGGCAGGCACACGTCCTGGGGGAGTCCCCGAACAAGTTTCGGACCGCTGCCGAGGCCGTGCGCAAGATCCGGGAGGAAGACCCGGACATGACCGATCAGTACATGCCCTCCTTCGTGATCGTAGATGGCGAGGGCCGACCTGTGGGGCCCATCCGGGACGGAGACGCCGTCATCTTCTTCAATTTCCGGGGAGACCGGGCCATCGAGATCTCGCGGGCCTTCGAGGAGGAGGATTTCCAGGCCTTTGACAGGAAGCGCCGGCCCGACGTGCTCTACGCGGGCATGATGGAATATGACGGGGACCTGAAAATCCCCAAGAAGTACCTGGTCAATCCCCCGGCGATCGATCTGACCCTCGGCGAATTCCTTGCCGCAAATGATATCACCCAATTTGCGCTGTCCGAGACCCAGAAGTACGGGCACGTGACCTACTTCTGGAACGGAAACCGCAGCGGCTACATCGATGAGGCCAGAGAGCTCTACCGGGAAATCCCCTCGGACAAGGTTCCTTTTGATCAGCGCCCGTGGATGAAGGCTGCTGAAATCGCGGACGAGACGAT
Organism: bacterium; assembly: GCA_028277985.1. Lineage (GTDB taxonomy): Bacteria > Desulfobacterota > DSWW01 > DSWW01 > DSWW01 > S015-6. Next base: position 65,171 of record JANQFG010000017.1, read on the forward strand.
TCGATTGCTCGAGACCGGTAAATACCGTTGCGGCAGGATCAATTTTGCCAATGGGGACATGGTGGGCCACACCGGCAACCTGGATGCGGCGGTGATGGCCGTCGAGGCGGTTGATCTGAGCCTGAAGAGGGTTCTTGAGGTCGTCGAGCAGACGAATGGGATCGCCCTGGTGACGGCAGACCACGGAAACTCGGACGAGATGTTCACCGTCAAGGGGGGAGAGCGGATCGTGAAGACGGCGCATACGCTGAACCCCGTGCCCCTGATTATCTACGATCCAAGCTGTTCAGGAGAGTACGATTTGAGGACCGATCTGGAGGGGGCGGGGCTGAGCAACATCGCGGCCACGGTCTTCCGTCTGCTCGGGCTGGAGCCGCCGGAAGCCTACGACCAGAGCCTCGTCGAGTAGCGGGCTGCCGACCTGTAACTCCTCCGGGGCCAGATCCTGCAAGGCTCTCAGAAACTCGAGAATCATCTTCGTGGAAAGGGCCAGGCCCGTCTTGTCGATTTCCGACAGAGCGCCTGGAACCGTGTGGTATGTCTCGCCGAAGGCCTGGGGCCACGCGAGCAGGATCGGCTCGTCCCTCCAATGATGGATGTCGCTCTGAAACCCACCCCCGAATAATGCCCGGACCAGCTCCGGCGCAACGGGCAGAACGAGGCTGGAGTTCGGCATCATCGTTTCCTTTGCTCTTTCGAATGCCTGGGTCGCAGGTGGATGCGTGGTAAGGATGAAGGTCACGAGTGGGCAATAAGGGAGGGAGTCATTCGTGTCTGTCACGTCCAGGTTGAGCATCATGAACGTATCTGCCAGTTCGCCACTCATGACCGACTGTTCGTAGTAGAAGGCTGAGCCAAGCAGCCCGATCTCCTCCGCGTCGAAGGCCACGAAACGGAGCGTGTAAGTCGGAGGATTCTCCCCGAAGTACCTGGCGATCTCGAGTAAGGTTGCTACGCCTGTCGCGTTGTCTGCGGAACCCGCGCCCAGGGGGATCGAGTCATAGTGGGCGCCCAGCAGCAGAACGGCATCCGGATATGAAGTGCCGGCAAGGGTGGCAACCACGTTTCTGCACGCCAGGGTGCCTGCGGTGAAGTCCTGAAAGTGCGCATCCTCCAGCCCGAAAAGCTCGAAGGCGTCCAGAATGTATTGTCCGGCCACGAGGCTCCCCTCCGACCCGGCCGGCCTGGGGCCTATGACTTCCACCAGCTCGGCAGCATGAGAGAAGGTCCGGTCCGGATCCACCGGATCCAGATTCGGAGAGCAGGCACCCATGCCCAGGACAATGAAGAAGAAAAAGGCGAGTCTTTTCATTTGTTATTCCAAATGAACCAATTTCTCTGAATACATAGGATTATAGCCCAATTACATCAACCGTGTCGAACCCGAAGGTAGGAAATACGAGTTATCTATTATGATAGATAGTTCTAAAATCGTAATGTATTCGGCGTGAATTACCTTGCTTCAACCTCCATTCAGGAGGATGATTTCTCCCCTATCCTGTCTCTTAGTTATTGTAGTCAAATAACATTTCGACAAACACCCCATCCAGGCTAGCATAAAATTTTATTTCATAATGCGTGATGGGCTTGACAACCGGATCCTAGGGCTGGAATAATATCGGTCGAAATATATATTGAATATAATATAATTTGTCAATTATCATCCCGCAACGAAGCCCTTGGGCGAAACAGCATCGAGTGCAGGACAGGCAACAGGGGGGCGCCTTCCGTCATGCGGGTCCGCCGTCTACGTGGCGGCCCGTCACTCAGGGTGAATCCGAATCCATCGTGCCATGAGTATGACAAACCTTTTGGGTTTGGTCGCAGGCAGACGGCCGTGATGCCCTGAGGCGTGGCCTCCTCTGCTTTGTAGTGCGAACACCCGGCATGAGACCGGAGAAAGGAGGTGACAGCGGCCAGGTAGGTAGGTGCGTCAGAATCGGCAAAAAAACGAATGGAAAGGAGATGAAGCAGATGAGAAAGGGACTGATAACACTCGTGTGTGTCGCCGGCCTGATGCTCTGGGGCGGGACTGCTGTCAACGCAATCGAGATCGATTGGACGCTTCTCGAGCACGCGTCCGTTGCGGGCAAGGGGCCCGGGCCGGACGGAGTGATCGGCACGAACGACGACACGACGACAGGCGAGGTCAACAGCTGCAATTTCACCACCGCTCCGAATTGTCCGACGGCAGGCAATCCGACCATCGGCAGCTACAGTTTCTCTGCAATCGAGTTCTCCCCGGGTCTGCCCTGGTCGTGCCTGGACCCGTCAGGTGGCCCCACCGCAGGAGCTCCGTGTATCTGTGCCGAGGGCGGCACATGCACATCCGACGCGGACTGCTCATCCGGTTCCTGTGCGGGTGCCGGAGACTGCTGCCCGGGACTCCTGAATACCTGTACGGAATGTGTAAAGGTTCCCGGAGATCACAATGACAGCTTCTCCTATTTCGGCTCCGACCCCTCACTGGGGCCTGCGCCGCACTACACCACGTGCCAGGTCAATACTACCAACGATTTTGCGATCACGGCCTATCAAACCGCATCGACCGAGAGCCTCAGCGGTGCAGGTGGGACCTGCATCACCCTGAACCTCGACAACGATCCGTATGCAGGTTCTCCCTGCGGCGTGGGAGCGATCTCCGGCACCCTGGACGTGGATGTGTATGCCGTGCAATGCGCCATCATAGGAGCCACGATCAACAACATCGCGTACACGGGTCGCGTCGTCGACATGGACGCCATCGCGGCTGTGGGTGAGTGCGGGTACAACCTCACCGACACGACCGCTATGGTAAACAACGCAAGGTCCGTGGACCCGACCGCCGAATACCTCATGGTTCTGTGCGGAAACACCACGGTCCCCAGCACGTCGAAGACGGCCTGTCTCGCGAACGCGGACGTGGATTTCGTGCTGGTTTCGTACACATCGGATGATGCCAGCGACTGCTCGGGGACGTGCCCGTAGCATCGGACTGGGAGTCTGAGAAGAGATTCAAGGCTTGAAGGCCGGGTTGCCGAATTCTCGAATCGGCGACCCGGCCCTTTTCTTCCTGCTTGCTTGTGCGTCAATCCTTCTTCTTGAAGGCCTCGAGCGCGTCCGCCACGGTTTCGCAAATCTGAAAGAGGCGGGAGACGCGGGTGATCTCGAAGATGGAACGGACCTCGGGCCGCAGCCCGGCCAGCTTGATCTCGCCCTTCTTTTCCTTGACCCGCCGGAGGCACGACACAAGAGCACCCAGCCCCGAGCTGTCCAGAAATTCGAGCCCCTCCAAGTCCACGACCAGCTGGGTGGTCCCCTTTTCCAGAAGTTCCTGGATCCGGTCCTTCAGGAGGCCGGAAACCTGAGCATCCATCCTCCCGGCACACGCCAGAACCTGTATCTTGCCGTGCTCATCAACCTGGATTTCCATGCCGGGCACCATCGACCCCCTTTTCGATGAGAGAGGGCAAAAAGAGTAACAGTTGATGACCTTTAGGTCAACAAGAAGGCCGAATCGGTCGATATATAGGATAGGTGGGATCCATGACCCGACGAAAAGGAGAGGTTGATGCTTGAGAACCGAGGTTTCACCCTGATCGAACTCTTGATGATCCTGCTGATTCTGGTGATTCTTTCTGTTGTCGCTGTGCCCCGATACATCGACATACAGAGAGAGGTCCAGGAAGCAGGCGCACAGGAGTTCATGTGCGGGCTGAACGGTGCCCTGGCAGAGCACATAGGCGAGCATTATGTGCAGGGCACGGCCTGGATCAAGAGCGGTGAGGAGTTGATGGGGCTCGTCAAGGAAGGCCCCGGGATGCCCGAGGGAATGACCTACGAAAATGATACGTGGACCCTTCATTGCGCCGACATGAACTGGAAGTTCGAGGCGGCGACAGACGAGTCACCACCCGGGATCGTTCGAACGAAGTGAGGTATATCCACCTTGGGAAAGAAGAAGCGGGCCTTCAGGTGGATCAGGGCCGAGGTAGCGAGCCTGACGGAGATATCCGGATTCGTCCAGGAATGGCTCGCTCTGCAAGAGGTCTATCAGGACAGCGAGAGGGAGAGATACCTGGTCGAGCTCGCCGTCGTGGAAGCCTGCACGAATGTCATCCGCTACGCTTACCCGCATTCCGCACCGGGAATGCTTGGTGTCGGTCTGGCGCGCGTCGGTGATTCCGTGGAAATCCTCCTCCTGGATCGAGGGGTGCCCTTTGATCCAACCAAGGCCGACATGCCCGATCTGGGCCAATCCGGGGAAGGGGGCTACGGCATCTTTCTATTGCACACCATCATGAGCTCGGTCACGTACAGCAGGACCGGTTCCCGGTGGAACTGCCTTCGACTCGCCCGGGAGGTGCCTGAAGGATCGACTGACCCGAATGACCCGGAAGGGCTGGAGGCCCTGAGGAGACGGCTCGTCAGCGGGAAGGAGAGGGTTCGATGATGCACCAGAGCTCCCCCGGCGTGTCCCTGGAGGAGATCCTCGGGTCCGAAGAGGTCTCCGGGTTCCTGGAAGGTCTTTCTTCTCTCAGCAGCATGCCTTTCGTTCTCCATGGACCGGAGGGCAGGGCACTGGCGGCCTTCTCCGGCAACGGTATCGTGTGTGATGCGGTCATGCCCGAGGGGGTGAATACCGGAGAAGGGCCCTGTCCGTGTGAAGCGATCCGGCGTGAGATCGAGGAGTACGGTCTGGTTCAGGAGATCCGGCTCCAGGACTGGCGGCTGGGAGAGATCAGGAGCTGTCTGAAGAATCAGCCTGACGCAGGAAAGGCCAGACGGAGTGTTCAGCTGGCCGCCGAGTGGATCAACGACCGAATCAACGCCGAATACAATATCAACAGCCTGTCGGGCGAGATTCTGAACAAGTACGAAGAGTTGAACCTGCTCTACGAGCTCGGCGAGGAGATCGCATCGGTATTCAACACGAGAGAGATCTGTGAGATCGTTCTTCAGAAGGCGCTGAGCGTGATTGGCGCGGAGAAGGCCTCCATCCTGCTGTGGGACCCCGGACGGGAGCAGTTGCGTATGATGGCTTCGGCAGGCCTTCCGAACCGGACCGGGGAGGAGCCGGGGGTAGACCATGAGCAAGGCGTATGCGGTTATGTCTTCCAGTCGGGAAAGCCCTTGCTCGTCGAGGAGGCCGAAGACCTACCCGAGGAGATAACCGCGGGAAAGGGACAGTACCGCACAGAATCGTTCCTCTCGGTTCCGCTGTTGATCAGCCCTCTCAAGGTCAAGGAGAAGGTGATCGGGATGATCAACCTCGCTGACAAGCCCGGCGAGAGGGCCTACCATGCAGGCGATCTGAAGCTGGTCACGGCCATCAGCTCTGAGGCTGCCCTTTCGATCTACAACAGCATCCTGATCCGGGATCTCAAGGAAAACGAACGCATCCAGAAGGAGATGGAGATTGCGGAGACGGTGCAGCGGAACCTGCTCCCCAGGGAGGCGCCGGAGATCCCGGGTGTAGAATTCGCGGGCCATTGCGTGCCGGCGAAGAAGGTGGGCGGCGACTACTTCGACTTCTTCCCTGACGCGGACGGAAACGTGGGCATCGTGGTGGCCGACGTGAGCGGGCACAGTATCAGCTCCGGCATCATGATGGCCATAACCCGCGGACTCCTTCAGAGCGAAGCGATCCAGAACAAGCGGCCCCGCCAACTCTTGGAGGACGTGAACCGAATCCTTTACAACGATCTCGTATCTTCCGAGCTCTTCATCACGATGGCCTACTTCCTTTATTCGCCCGAGAGCAGACAGCTGGCCTATGCCAACGGTGGACACAATCCGCCCGTGCTCTTGAAGGCGGGGAGCAACAAGGCCGAGTTGCTCGACGCGGAGGGCATGGCCATCGGGTTCCTGCCCGACGTGGAATTCGAAGAGAAGGGGTGGGAGCTTGCCCCGGGCGACTTGCTGGTTGCCTACACGGACGGTCTCGTAGAGGCAGAGAGTCCGCAGGGTAAGCCTTTCGGCATGGAGCGGCTCCAGCGCTGCATCCGCAAGAACCGCCACAAGCCCGCCGCAGAAATCCTTCAGAGCCTCCTGCAGGCCGCCTGGAAGCACATCGGAGGGGAGGATCCCCAGGAGGCCCAGCAGGACGACCTCACCTTGGTTGTACTCAAGTCAATACCCTAGAAGCTTTGTTGGTGTCAGGGATCGGGCCCTCTCCGGACCCGCGGATATTGCGAGGAGTTGCGGGCGACGCGGCAATCCGCAGTTTCATGCCGATTTGCCGGTCGAGCTGGGAGATTGCTTCGCTTCGCTCGCAATGTCCTGTAGTCGGGCACGGATACGGGCACGTCAAGACTCCTGGGTGGAGAGGCGCGGGGCCTCTGGTGTGATCCTCTGTTCCGGACCAGGCTTTTGCAGGACGACTCGTGGAGGCTTCCCGAGTCCCCGCGTGCATATCGAAGGACTCTGCGCTCTGCGCCCAAGTCTCGCCGTGAGGGACGAGGGACTTCGTTGCCGGAACACGGAGGCCAAGAAAGCCTGGTCCGGAACAGGGATCACACATGGAAAATAATTCCCCATGTTGGCGAAAATGGAAGACACCTGTTTCCGGCTCTCCCCTCTTCAGTCCTCCGGACGGACGTACGCGGTCCGCCCCCCTGCCACTGTAATTGCCTGAAATCCAAGAGAAACCGCGATTCCTCCCCGGATTTCCGGCACCGTACACCGGATGGCATAACAATTGAAACGGTCCAGTGCAACCGAGTCAGCGGCACACTATCTGATCGACCCGTGCAGAAAGGAAGGGGGACATGGAGAGAAGAGAATACGAGAGACTTCCCGTGAGAAAGATCGAGACCCAAGGAACGGCGAAACCCCTTCCGTACGAAGTCCTCAATGTCTCCAAATCGGGCTGTTTCCTGGAGGCCTGGGAGGCCCTGGGAGAAGTAGAATCAGCCATCGACTTCGAGCTGCCTCTTCCGGCCGGGGCAGACAGCCTGACACTGTCGGCCCGGATCGTGTGGAGGGACGCGGACCCGGAAACGGAGCAGGCCGGCCGGTTCAGGTATGGCCTCAGTTTTGGCGGAACCGACAGGGTGAGCGATCTGATCCTGGACGCGTATGTCGAGTTCCTGAAGAGAGATCTGCACGTTGCGCAACTCGAAGAGGCCTGGCGCAAGCTGAAGAAGGTACATGAAAAGATCGAGCTTCTCATCGCCTACGAAGAGAAGAAGGCAGCCTCGTTTCTACACTAGCCGGCCAAGCCCACGGGTATCCTCACCCCGTTTGGCCGTAAGCTGTTAGCGTTCAGCAGTCAGCCCACCCCGCCCCAATTCTGCGTCCATCCGGTTGGGAGGAGGGGTTGGAAGCCAATAGCTGATTGCTGACAACCAGGATAGAGAACCAGGACAGTGACGAGGACGAGACTTGCCGGGCGCGGGTGTTGGGCCTGACCCCTGATCCCCGACCCCTGACCCCTCGCATTGCCTTTCACCTATTCCTTCCTGATCCCCGAGACCATCCTATCCAGGCTGCGAAGAACCTCCTCGAGCCTGTCGATATCCACGTCTGTCGAAATACCCATTGCGTCGAGAAACAGGACGACCCTCTGGACGGCCAGGTTGCCGGGTGCGCCCGGCATGAACGGACAGCCGCCCAGGCCGCCCAGGGTTACGTCAAAGGTTTCCACTCCGAGTTGCATTGCCGCGGTCAGGTTGGCCAGGGCCCAACCCGTCGCATCATGGAGATGAAGGGAGAGCCTGGTATCACCAACGATGCTCCGGCATGCCGTTACCCTCTCGAGAACCTGACGGGGATCTCCGGTGCCCGCGGTGTCGGCCAGGGTCATCTCTTCGGGGCTAGTCTCGTACAAGGCCCGGGCCAGCTCGCTCACACGTTTAGCAGGCACGCCGCCTTCGAGTCGGCAGCCAAAAGCGCTCATCACGCCTGAACGTGTGACGACACCCTGCTTCGCAGCGCGGGAGAGCACCTCCTGAGCCTCGTTCAAGGCCTCTGCGATTCCCTTGCCCGTGTTGTTCTTCGAGTGCGCTTCGCTGGCGGACACAAAGACTCCGATGCGGTCGACGCCCGCCTCCAGCGCCCTGTCGAGGCCGCGCTGGTTGAAGAGGATGGCAGAGTAGACGACGTCCGGCGCTTTCGGTAGCGCTTGCCAGAGCCGCTCAGCATCCGCCATGGCAGGAACCTTGCCGGGATGAACGAAGGCGGTCACCTCCAGTTCCCGAATCCCGGCGTCGATCATCCCTCTCGCCAGAGCGACCTTGTCCTCCAGGGCCATGACAATGTCTTCGGATTGCAGCCCGTCCCGAAGCGTCACGTCTCGCAGGTTCACCCTGGACGGCACCCTCCGCCAGAGCTCTCTCCCCTGCTCAGTGACCTCAGTATTCAACACCTCTTTCGTTGCCATTCGCAGTCTCGTCGTCGTCCTCATCCTCGATCTCGGCCGTTAGCTGTCAGCTGTTAGCTCCCAACCACTCCATCCCAATGCGGATGCACGTAACCAAAGGGGTGGTGCGAGGAGCTAAGAGCTAACTGCTAATTGCCAACAGCTTTTTCCGGGCACGGGCACGTAGAGAGTGACGAGTGGCTAGTGTCGAGTGGCCTTCCTCATTCCTCCACCAGCTGTGTGCACCCTAGGGTGCGGACTCAACTGCGCTTCTAATCGAGGACAACAAAGGATTTTGGAAAAGCCACTAGCCACCTGCCACTAGCCACTGAACAGAGATCGCACCTACTTGCCTTTGTAGACCGGCTTGCGCTTCTCCTTGAATGCCTTGAGTCCTTCCAGTCGATCCTCCGTGGGGATGCAGTGCCAGTACGCCACGGATTCGATGTTCAAGCCTACCTCGAGGGATGCATCCATGCCCTTGCTCACAGCGAATTTGGCCTGCTGGATCGCGATCGGGCCGTTCTTGGCGATTTCCGCGGCGAGTTCGTGGCAGGTGGAGAGAAGCTGGTCCCCGGGTACGACCTTGCTCACGAGTCCGATGGCGGCCGCCTCCTCCGCCTTGATGCGGCGAGCCGTCAGGATCAATTCCTTCGCCTTTGCGAGCCCCACGATCCGGGGAAGCCGCTGGGTTCCGCCTCCGCCCGGGATGATGGCCAGACTCGTCTCGGTCAGGCCCATTTGGGCTTCCTCCGCGGCAACCCGGATGTCACAGGCAAGCGCGAGCTCCAGCCCTCCACCAAAAGCGAATCCGTTGATGGCTGCGATCACGGGCTGCCGCATGTTCTCCACGGCGGTGAAGGTCCTGCGGATGTTGGAGAGGAAACGCTTCACCTCCTCATCGCTCATGGTTGCTCGTTCCTTCAGGTCTGCGCCCGTAGAAAAGGAAGCCTTCTTCCCCGGCCCACCCGTGAGGATGAGCACGCGGACGTCCGGGTTGAAGTTCGCGTCCTCGATCGCGGCGCCGAGGGCTCCCAGGAGTTCTCGACTGAAGGAGTTCATGGCATCGGGTCGGTTCAGGGTCAACGTCAGGACCCCATCGGAAAGTTCGGATAGAAGGACCTTCTGTTCGCTCATGGATGAATCTCCTTTTCAGATTGACAAGGTCGGCACGGCCGGGTTCGAACAGCTCCGGACAAGAGGGAGAGTGCTGTTCTTCGGTGTCGGGCTGGAAAATCTTGCTCCAAAAGGGTAAACCTAGGGTGACCCTGCTGGTGAGACAAGAGGACTCTATTATTACAAAAGAGCACGGATTGTCAAAAGTTAGCGACATGATCGTTGATTTCCATACGCACATCTTCCCTCCTGAAGTGATCAGCGACCGCGCGGAATTCGCGAACCGGGATCCCGCCTTCGAGCACATCTATGGGAGCCCGAGCGCCCGGATGGTGGATGCGGAGGGACTCGTGGAGGCGATGGACGAGGAAGGGGTGGACAAAGCGGTGGTCTTCGGGTTTCCGTGGGCGGATGCCGGAGTCTGCAAGATGGCGAATGCCTATCTTCTGGAGGCAAAGGCGCGCTACCCCGAACGGATCGTGCCCTTCTATACGCCTTCCCTCGCAGGAGGAAAACAAACCGTTCGAAGGGCGGCGCGTTCCCTGGATGAGGGGATGCAGGGTATCGGAGAAGTGGCTTTCTACACTTCCGGGATGGGAAGGCGACAGTGGTCCAAGCTTCTGGATCTCGCGGAGGTCGCGATTGAAGCCGGCGTTCCCCTCCTCCTGCATGCGAACGAGTCCGTGGGGCACAATTACCCGGGCAAGACCGACATGCGGCTCCGGGATCTATGGAGATTCATCGAGCAGACCGAGGGGCTGACCCTGGTCCTGGCCCACTGGGGCGGAGGGCTCTTCTTTTATGAGCTGATGAAGAGCGTGGCCAAGCGGGTGACGTCTCTTTACTACGATACTGCGGCCTCTCCGTTTCTCTACTCTTCCAAGGTTTACCGGATTGCGGCGGACATCCTGGGACCGGAGCGGATCCTGTTCGGAAGCGATTTCCCCTTGATCCGGCCCTCCCGTTATCGAAGGGAGATGGAAGAGGGGGGGCTGTCCGAGGAGTTGCAGCGGAGGATCATGGGTGAGAATGCGTGTAAGCTGCTTCAGCTGTGAGGTTGCGACGGGCGCGGAGAAAGTGGCGAGTGGCGAGTGGCAAGTGGCCAGTGGCCGTCGCACTCTGGGGGTTGGGGAAGGCCACTCGCCACCCGCCACTTGCCACTCGCCACTTGCCACCGGCCACCAAAACTGGAGAGTCGGGCCTCCAACAGGTCAACTTGGGATAGGATGAGGTAAGAAATGGACAGGAAGAAATACCGAGAGCATCTCGAATCGATCTTTCAGGCCGGGCTCGACGCGGTTGACCCGATGGAAGCGGTTGCACGCGCCGTCAGCAGAAAGGACAACGATCTGATCGTGGTCGGAAAGACCTACCGGCTGGACGAATATGAGAGGATCTTCGTCATCGGTGCGGGCAAGGCGGGCGCGCCCATGGCCAGGGCCATGGAGGAGATCCTGGGGGACCGGCTCGAGAGCGGCAGGATAACCGTCAAGTACGGGCATACCGTTCCCCTGGACACGGTCGTGACCAAGGAGGCCGGCCACCCGATCCCGGATGAGCAGGGGATCGCGGGAGCCGAGGAGATCGTGAAGCTCGCGAACGAGGCGGGTGAGAAGGATCTGGTCTTCTGTGTGATCTCCGGGGGAGGATCCGCCCTGCTCGTGTCGCCGGCAGAGGGAATCAGCTTGCAGGAAAAGCAGGCCGTTACCTCGGAACTCCTCGCATGCGGGGCATCCATTGAAGAGATCAACACGGTCAGGAAGCACATGTCGAAGGTCAAGGGAGGCCAACTTGCGAGGGCCTGTTCTCCGGCCACGGTCGTCACCCTGATCCTGTCCGACGTGGTGGGAGATCCTCTAGATGTGATCGCATCCGGACCGACCGTTCCGGATACTTCGAGCTTCGAGGAGTGCCTGGAAATCGTGAAGCGGTACGAGCTCGCGGGCAAGCTCCCCGCGTCGGTGATGAAGCGGATCGAGGGGGGCGCGAAGGGTGCCGTCCCCGAGACCCCCAAGGAAGGAGAAGAGGTCTTTGAGCGTGTTCAGAACGAGATCGTGGGAAACAGCCTGTCGGCGGTTCTCGCAGCCAGCCGCAAGGCGGAATCCCTCGGGTATTCACCTCTCGTTCTGTCGACCCGCATCGAGGGAGAGACGAGGGAAGTGGCGCACGTTCATGCTGCGATCTTCCGCGAGGTGCTTGCCACCGGGTTCCCGCTCAAGCCGCCGGCCTGCATCCTCTCCGGTGGAGAGACGACGGTAACGCTCAAGGGAAAAGGGAAGGGAGGGAGAAATCAGGAGTTCTCCCTTGCCGTGGCTCTCCACATCCAGGGGGAGGATCGCATCTTCTTTCTGAGCGGGGGCACGGACGGGACGGACGGACCCACGGATGCGGCGGGCGCCTTTGCGGACGGCACTACCGTGGAGCGTGCGCGCGGCTTGAACATGGATGCCCTGCAAACCCTGGATGCAAACGACAGCTATCCCCTGTTTGACGCGCTGGGCGACCTCTTGATCACCGGGCCCACGAATACGAACGTGATGGACTTACGGATCTGTCTGATCGTGTAGTTACGTTGGGAGAAGTCCTTCTTACGACCGTTATTCTTCCGGAGACTGAGGCCCGAACTGTCTGGGCCCGAACTCCAATGAGTTCTTCATGTGCCTCTCTGCGACGGAGAATTCTTCCACGTCCGTGTAGTAATAGCCATTCGCGTTAATATCATTCTCCTCTATGAAATCCGCAATCGGCTTTGTTACAGGAGTATCGAGCCCCAGCGGGCCGATGACATACATGAAGATCAGCAATATGCCAACGGCCAGGAATACCTTCCGCCAGCCCGAGCATAAAGGCAAGCTCGTTGCCGATCCGGAGACGCTATGTACGTGTCGCCCATGCATCCCTAAATCCTTGCCGTGATTTCCGGGAATACCAAATAGAACATGATATAAGCCATCGTGAGAGTCAGTATCAGGTTGAAGGACTGTCCACAGACATAAAGAATCAGTGGCTTGCCTCCGCTGAAGTGTTCCTTCAGCTCTCGGAAGTTGGTAGCAAGACCGATGCTGACAAAGGCGAGGCAGAAGAACCAGCCCCGCAGATATTTTGTCAGCCCCCGAATGACCCCCTGGTCTATCATGGTGTAGCCGACATCAGATCCCAACAGTCCGTAAATCGTGGAGAAGATAATGGATGCACCGATAAAGCCCAGTACGAACTTGGGAAAACGGTACCATATTTCCATGGCGCTCACCCGTTGACCAGGAGCACAGTCCACACGTGCACACCAGTAAAGCGCAACGCAGAAAGCAATGACTCCGATGAGAACATTCTGGATCATTTTGATGGTTGCAGCGGTATAGAGCGCCTTCTCACCCAGGAAAGCGCCTGCCGCCGCCACGGCGCCGGTTGCGTCAATGGTACCGCCCATCCAGGCACCGCCCAAGATAAAGGGCATGCCTACACCCTTAATGATGGCCGGCATGACGATCATCATGATAGATGTAAATACGAGAGATAAACCAACTGCCAGGGTGAGTTCCTCTTTCTTGGCTCGGCAGGCAGATGCTGTTGCAATGGCAGCGGACACCCCACACACAGACATATCTGCCGAAATGGTTATATTGAGCGTCTTCGAGGGAATCTTGATGATTTTCTGACCGAACCAGTACGTGGTGGTCAAGACGATGGGGGTCACCACCCAGGCTACGAAAATACCGGGAACACCGATGGACAGGATTTTCCCAAAAAGAATCTCAGCTCCCAGCAGGACAAGTCCCGTCTTGATATAGTATTCTGTCTGAACTGCCTCCTTGACCCAATTGGGCGTGCCGATGGTGTTGGAAACCAGCAATCCGATTGCTATGGCCCAGGCCGCATAGCCGATGCCGTAAGCTTTCATGGTTGCCTGTGCGGAAAGCATGTACGAGAGAATCGCCAGAACAAATACGAATCCGAATCCCTTGACGAATTTCGTGAAGCTCTCGCCCATGATCTTGTAGCCCGTACCGAACATGATGGCCATGGCGAAACCGAGACCCACAAGCGGGACAGCCTGGTTGTAGGGTTTGATTCCAGCCTTTCTCTTGAGTTTCGACAGTTTCGCTTTTTCTCTGAGCCATGCATCAATGGCAACGATCGCCTCCTCGTTCAAAGTCTCATTCTGAAAGGAAGCTCGTTTCGCGGCAGCCTCACTCGCTTTCGCCGACTCAAGTGCTGCCGCGGTCCTTGCTTTACCAGACTCGTATGCCTCGGCAGCTGCAGCCTTTTTCGCATCAGCCTTTTCCTGGCCCAGGATCAATGAGTCAAGGGGGTTGGTCTTCCAACCATGGGGCTTGTTGACGAGAGTTTTCAGTTTCTTTCCAAAACCAACACGATTCGCCTTGAGCTCATTCTTGGAAGCCTCTGCTTCGTGCCAGACCACAGTCTTGAAAGGCGCATTCTCAGCCTCCGAAGCCATGATCGCATTGGCTTCAGAGATCTTTTGCTCCATATTTTCAGGGGGGTTTGAGAAGAATATGACCATGCCGGATAGGAGGATCAGAAAACCGAGCCAGATAGCCCAATAGTCCTCTTTCTTCCAAAGATCTGAGATGCTGCCTTTTGCAGCATCAATAACCACTTCACCGCTTTCCGGTAACGGGTTCTTTTCATTCATGTGTGGATCTCCGCTGTAAGCAAGAAACTGGAAGCCCGGGAAAACAGTTTTCCTATCTCTCCCGGGCTTTTGTAACACATCATACGAATGCTATCTATAGAAATCTAGAAGGGGAACGTGGGGACAAAACAAAGGGGTCAGCAAAATAAAGGGGTCAGGGCTACACTCTTGACACCTCGGTGTCAAGAGTGTAGCCCTGACCCCTACTTTACTGCTAGCTTCTGTCTTTCTCGGGGCCCGAAGATTCCTCCTCAGGTCGCACCACCCGCAATGAGCTCTTCACGGCCCGGCGCTGCTTTTGCTTCTCTTTCTTTTCTCGAGCCTCGATTTCCTTGAGCTGGCCGATGAGTTCCTTCCGTCGATAGCTGAGATTTCTTTCCAGTATCCCGAGGGCCTGGATCAGTTTCGAAATCTCATGCGGATCCTCGATGGAGGCGCACAACCGAAGGATCTGTTCAAACGTGAGTGCGTGTATGTTCATCGAAACGGCTCCTCTGGATACAGAAGAGACGAAAGGAGTAAAGGTTTCAAGATTTCGCAAGCAGACCGTCCAACGATCAAAAGAAAGCCGCCGGGGACCAAATACGTCCCCGGCGGCAGGTGTTACTGTTGAACTAGGTTGAATGACCGCCCATTTAGGCTACGTCTTCATCGATCTGCCTTCTGGCTTCCATGTCGAAGAGCACCCGCTCACGGGCCTTGTCGATGCCGAGCTCCTTGCGCTTCTTGTCGATGTGATCGATCATCTTCTGCGCGATCACCATCGGGTCGTCCGAAACGTCCCACTTCCCGCCGAACGTGTCCTCGATCTTGTTGAAGAGGTAGTCCTGGAAGACCGGAGCTCCGGTCACAGGGAGGCCCACGCCGAAGAGCGTGTATACGCCGGAGGCGACAAAGTACTGGCCGATGGCGATGGCCTTCTCGCTCATCCACTCAGGGGCCGCGCCTGCAGCCGGCAGGTCGCTGATGTCATTGCCCAATCCACCCGCGTTGACCACGGCGGTGGCCGCCGTCAGGATCCGGCTGTTGTCCACGCAGGATCCCAAATGGAGGACCGGGGGAATCCCAACGGTCTCACAGATTTCCTTCAGTCCGGGACCGCAGAACTCCTTGGCAGCTTCCGGCGTGAGGAGACCGGCCTTGCCGCAGGCCATGGCGTTGCAGCCCGTGGTCAGGACGATCACGTCGTTCTTGAGCAGTTCCTTGACCAGGACCAGGTGGGAGCTGTCGTGGGAGGTCCGCGCGTTGTTGCAGCCCACCACACCGGCAATACCGCGAATCCGGCCGTTGATGATGTTGTCGTTCAGGGTGAAGTAGGTGCCTCGGAAGCTTCCGCCCAGATGGTACTCGATCGACTCAAGGGTGAAGCCGGCGACCATGGTGGCCTTCTCGTCCGGAATGAGAACCTCGGACCGGCGGTTCTTATAGTTATCGATCGCCTCGGTCACGATCTGCTTGGCGTTGTCCAGGGCATGGTGCTCGTCGAACTGGACGTGAACCACGTTCGGCTCTTCCATCTTGGCCCGCACGTTGGTGGTGATGACCTTGGTGTGGTAGCACTTGGCCACGTTGGCGATGTTCTCCATGATGCACTGCACGTCCACGACCATGGCGTCCACCGCGCCCGTGATGATGGCCAGCTCCTGCTGGAGGTAGTTGCCTGCGATCGGCATGCCGTGCCGCATCAGGATCTCGTTGGCGGTGCAGCACATGCCTGCCAGGTTGATCCCCTTGGCGCCCTTGGCCTTGGCCAGTTCCTGCATCTCAGGCGTCCGGGAAGCGACCACGAGCATCTCGGAGAGCAGCGGTTCGTGACCGTGCACGATGATATTGACCTCATCGTCCTTGAGAACGCCCAGGTTGATCTCACCGTGGACCGGGACAGGCGATCCGAAGAGGATGTCCTGAAGCTCCGTGGAGGTCATGGCTCCTGCCCATCCGTCCGCCAGGGCGGCCCGGGTGGACTGGAGAATGATGTTCTCATAGTCCTGATCCACGCCCATGTGGGTGCGGTGCATCAGCTCCACCACCTCGCGGTCGATACCGCGGGGAATGACATCGAGCTTCTTCCACAGATCGTAGCGTGCCTTGGGTGCTCTCTTGGCCAGGGGAACCTCGCCTTCCTGCTGGCCCCACTGCGCCAGGGCCTTCTCGCCCAGCTCGATAGCGATCTCTGTCATGTCCCTGGGCTTCTCGTCGTCGCCCTCGCCGACCGTGACCGCAACGCCGAAGTCCTTGGCCACCGCTACCATCTTCTTGGTGTCCTGGATTTTGAAGTCCTTCGCCTCACCGCGGGCGGTCGCCAGGAATACCTCTGCAACCGCACGCCCGTGATCCGAGTGGGAGGCCGAGCCTGCCGCGACCATCCGGGCGAAGTTCCTTGCAGCGATCGTGTTCGGTGTAGCGCCGCAAAGGCCGACCCGGGTGTCCTCACCCTCGATGCCCTTCTTGGGCAGCGGAAGTCTGCACGGTCCCTGCGCGCAGATCTTGCAGCAGGTTCCCTGCTCGCCGATGTTACAGGCCTTCATCTTGTCCGCGCGATCAAAGATCGTGGAGATGCCTTCTTTCTCGGCCTTCTCCAGCATCGTGTTGGAAGCCGCGTCTACGCTTTTCACTTTCTTCGTCTCTTCTGCCATGTCCTGTTCTCCTCCTTGTTTTGGATCTCCGAGTTTGGATATCCGGTTTCTTGACTGTTCGTGAACGATTAGCTCGGTTCTTTTCCGTCTGTATGGGCCTCCTTACCGCAAGCCTCGCAGATCCCCACCCAGAGGATCTGGCTCTGGACGATCCAGTACCTGCCGGACGCCTTCACCTCTGAATCGATCTGTTTCAGGTTGGGGTCTTCCATGAGTTGATCCTCGATACGCTTGCACTTCGAACACATGAAGTGGCCGTGCAGATCCGTGATCGGGTCATAACGGGCAGCGTCCACGACAGGCCGGATTACGCCGATCATCTCCTTTTCCGTAAGGGCCTGCAGCGTGTGGTATACTGTATTGAAAGAGATCGTCGGATGGATCTTTTTCACCGCCGAGAAAAGGTCTTCCGCGGTCGGATGATCCGTTCTGGACATGAGCTCCTGGAAAATCAGGATCCGTTGAGGGGTCGCTTTCAGCCCGGTCGCGCGAAGCCGGTCGGCAATCTCCGATTTCCGGACCACATCTTCTTCAGGGCTGGGCATCTTTCTTGCGGTTCCTCCGGCTGGATCCATCCTGTCAAAATAGCCGGATACTATGAAAATGTCAATACTAATTGATAATGATTCCAAATTAGCCAAGAGGCCGGTTTGCTTGTGTTGGCCCGAGCTTTGTGTCATACTTTTCTGAGGGTGTACGTCAAATAAGTATCTGGAATGCAATGTCTTTTTCCTGACCTCGAGGTTCAGCGATGCCCTCCCGTTCGAGGCGTGCCCGGGCTAGGCCCTTTGGCCGTAGGCCAGGATTCTCCCAGCTCTTGATCCCCATTGCAGTGGTCGCCTGCCTCTTTCTCCTCGCTATGACCTGCTCCTGCAGCCGTCCGGGCCGAGAGGATACGACCGAGGCCAGGGAAAGGGACAAGGGAAGCGCGGAAGAGAACATCGTTCCCGTCAAGGTGATCCGCCCCTCCCGGGGTGACATCGTCCAGTCGATTCAGGCTACCACATCGATCGAGGCGAAGAGGGAGGCGGATGTCTACTCCAAGATGACGGGGTTCTGCGACCGCATCTTTGTGGAGGAGGGGGATCCGGTCCAGGAGGGGGATCGGCTCGCCAAGCTCGAGGACGAGGAGATCCGGCTCACCTTCGAGCAGGCTGCGGCAAGGCTCGACAAGGCGAAGAACGACTTCGAGCGCGCCGTCGAGCTCCATGCGGGCGGACTCATCAGTGACCAGGCGTACCAGGATCTCTCGGTGCAGTTCCGGCTCGCAAAGTCCGAATACGATCTTTCCAGGAAGCGACTCGACGATACGTCGATCCTTTCGCCCCTGTCCGGTGTGGTGACCGAGCGTGATGTCAAGTTGAGCGACCTGGTGAGCACCACTCAGCCTCTGTTCAAGATCGTGGATCTGTATACGCTCGAAGCGGAAGTCCACATCCCGGAACAGGATTACGCCAAGGTGCAGGCCGGCCAGGAGGCCATCCTGAAGATCGATGCGTTCCCTGGGAAATCGTTCTCGGGCAGGGTCGAGCGGAAGAGCCCGGTCATCGATTCCAGGAGTGGCACCGCTGAGACGACGATCGCCGTGGAGAACCCCGAAGGGGTTCTTCGTCCCGGCATGTTCGTGCGCGTCCAGATCGTCATCGCGGTCCATCCCCAGGCCCTGATCCTGCCCAGAGAGGCGATCCTTATGCAGGGCGAGAGGAAGATGGTGTACACGGTCGACCAGGGGATCGCGCGTGAGGTCACGGTTCAGACAGGATTTCAGGAGGGAGACAACGTGGAGATCCTGGATGGGCTTGCCGGTGAGGATCGCGTGGTGGTGAGGGGGCATCTCGGCCTGCAGGGTGGCACAAAGGTGCGCGTCATTGAAGAACTCGACGGCTGATCTCCGCATATCGATCCGTCGTCCCGTTACCGTGGCCATGATCTTCATGGGGGCCGTGGTCTTCGGGATGAAGTCCTACCAGGAACTCTCCCTCAATCTCATGCCGAATCTGTCCTACCCGACGCTGACCGTGCGCTCGGAATACCCGGAGGCCGCTCCCGAGGAGGTGGAGAGCTTTGTCTCCCGCCCCCTGGAGGAGGCCCTGAGCACGGTCAGCAATCTCGTGGAGATCCGCTCCGTATCGAGCGCCGGCCTCTCGGAGATCATTCTCGAATTCTGGTGGGGCGCAGACATGGATCTCGTCTCCCTGGACGTTCGGGAAAAGATGGATCGTGTCTTTCTTCCCGAGGAGGTCAACCGTCCCACGATCCTCCGGTACAACCCCGCACTCGATCCAATACTCAGGCTCGGGATCTTTGGGGGCCAGGACCTCTTCACCTTGCGCCGGCTTGCCGAGAAGGAGTTGAAGCCGGACGTGGAGGGGCTCCCCGGCGTGGCTTCGGTAAAGGTCAAGGGGGGCCTCGAGGAGGAGGTGCTCGTCGAGGTCGACGAGGCACGGCTCGCCCTCCTGGACATCACGGTGGAGCAGGTTGCGCAGCGGCTCTGGCAGGAGAACATCAATCTTGCGGGCGGAAGCCTCAAGGAAGGCAAAGCCGAGTACCTGGTGCGCACCCTGAACGAGTTTGTCGACCTGAAGGACATCGGGGAAGTGGTTGTCGGTCGCAAGGGGGGAGATGGGGATGGGCAGGGAGCGGAAGCCTTCGGATTGCAGGGTGAAGGGGGAAGGGCAGGCCCCAGGGCGCTGATCGGGTCGGGGGAGGCGGAGGTGAAGCTCAAGGATGTGGCTACGGTTCGCTGGGGACAGAAAGAGCAGGACGTGATCACCCGGATCAACGGGCTCGAGAGCGTAGAGGTGGAGATCTACAAAGAGGCGGACAGCAATACGGTCAAGGTGGCCGACAGGGTGAAGGATGTGCTCGGCTTTGCAGAGGGAAGGCCTTCCCGTGAAAAGGGTAGCCGGGCTGCCGGCTTTCTCGATCGATTTCTGCAGGACTATCCCGGGGTCGAGCTCAAGCTGATCTCCGATCCGTCCCGGTTCATCAAGAGCGCCATCGAGGAGGTGCGGAGCACGGCATTCGTCGGGGGCGTCCTGGCGCTCGTGGTGCTGTTCTTCTTTCTTAGGGATTTGAAGAGCACGGCAATCATCGGTGTCTCGATTCCGGTGTCGATCCTGGTGACCTTTATCCCCATGTTTCTCTTCGGGGTGAGCCTGAACCTGATGTCTCTCGGGGGGCTGGCCCTGGGCATCGGCATGCTGGTGGACAACTCGATCGTGGTCCTGGAGAGCATCTACCGGTGCAGGGAGGAAGGGGATGACGTTCTTGATGCATCGAACCGGGGCACCGGAGAGGTCGCCGCAGCCATCACGGCTTCTACGTTCACCACAGTGGCCGTCTTCTTTCCTATCGTCTTTGTGAAGGGGATCGCAGGGCAGCTGTTCAATGACCTTGCCCTGACCGTCACCTTCTCGCTGCTCGCCTCCCTGCTCGTGGCCCTCTACCTGATCCCCATGCTTGCATCGCGCGAGGTCGGTTCAGACGAGGCTTTGGCGCAGTCCCATCGAGAAGTCGAGGGAGGTCCTGTCGGTTCGGTCCTGGAGAAAGAGGCGTCCGGTCCTCCCAAGGTTGAAGGCTTGAGTAAGCTGTTCGGGTCCGCAATGAAGAGTGCTTTCCGCTGGCTGGCCGAGAATGGCCGGCCCGATCGGTGGTTTCGGGAGGCCGGCATCTACCTTGCCGGAAGGACCCCTTCCGAGGCGCCCGGCGATACCTCGCGAACCACCGGCACGAGCGGATGGCTCATTCGCCCCTATGGCCTTCTCCACCCCGTGTTCGAGGCTCTCCGGTTCGTCATGGGCTGCCTCTTCGGTCTTCTTCAGGGGGCGATTGCCCTTGTCGTCGTGCTGGGGGGCCGCTGTTTCGCTCCACTCCTTCGGCTTGCCGCGAAAATCTCGAGGATCCTGCTGTCGCCTTTTCTGTTCGTGTTCGAGAAGATCCTCGAGGGCGCGGGCCGTGTCTACCCTCCCGTCCTCGGCAGGGTGCTCAAGGGGCGTGTGTGGGTGATCCTTGTCTGCGTCGCCCTTTTTGTGCAGTCCCTCTACCTCCTGCCCCGGCTCGGAACGGAGTTGATACCCAGGATTCATCAGGGGCAGTTCACGATTCGGATCGAGCAGCCGGCCGGCACACCGCTGGAGGAGACGAGCCGGGACGCAGCCCCGATCGAGCAGATGATCCTCGGGGAGGATCTCGTTGCGACCGTGTTCAGTGAGATCGGGTCCGAACCTTCGGCAGAGGGGGCGCTCGAAGAACAGCGCGGTGAAAACACTGCGGAACTCACGGTGATGATGGAGGATATCGGAAGGGCGGTTCAGGAGGAGGACCTTCTCATCGACCGCCTGCGCCGGGGACTCGGGGATTTCGTCGGGATCCAGACCAAGTTTCTGCTGCCCACCCTGTTCAGCTTCAAGACCCCGGTGGAAGTGGAGATCGAGGGAAACGACCTGGAAGAGTTGCTTCAGGTTTCAAGCCGGGTCGAAGAGGCGATGCGCAGCATTCCTGGTCTGGCAGACATCCGACGCAGTGCGAGGGTCGGGAACCCCGAAGTCCGCATCGAATTCGATCGGGACCGGCTTGCCCGTTTCGGGTTGGACGTGAGCACAGCCGCGAACGTGGTGCAGGCAAAGCTACTCGGCGATATTCCCACCCAGCTGTCCGAAGGTGAGACCCGGTATGATATTCGGGTCAGGGCGGACAGAAAATACCTGCGGGGCCTGGAAGATCTCTGGAGGCTTGAAATCGATCTCGGCACAGGCGACTCCGTGCCGCTCTCTTCCCTGGCCGACCTGCGCATCGTGCCCGGCCCGAGCGAAATCCGACGGGTAGGGCAGCGTCGTGTGGCCGTGGTCTCTGCGAACCTGAAAGGAACGGATCTGGGAAGTGTTTCCCGGGAGATCGAAGAGCAGTTGAAGACCCTCTCTCTGCCCCCGGGTTATACCGTCACCCTGGGCGGGCAGAATCGAGAGATGCAGACCTCCTTTGCGAGCCTTCGGTTTGCCATGTTGCTGGCGGTGTTCCTCGTCTACATCGTCATGGCATCGCAGTTCGAGTCCCTGATGCACCCCCTGGTAATCCTTTTTTCCATACCACTCGGGTTGATCGGCGTGGTCTATGGCCTCTACCTCATCGAAATGCCCCTGAGCATCGTGGTCTTCATCGGTGCGATCATGCTCGCAGGGATCATGGTGAACAACGCCATCGTGTTCGTCGACTATGTGAATCTGATCAGGCGAAGGGGTGTGTCCCGGGACGAGGCGATCGTCCAGGCGGGGCAGGTGAGGCTCCGGCCCATCCTGATGACCACCTTGACGACGGTTCTCGGGCTCGCGCCCATGGCGCTGGGATTTGGTGAAGGCGCCGAGATTCGGGTCCCCATGGCCGTGACCGTGATCGCGGGGCTCCTCTGCTCGACCCTGCTCACCCTGCTCGTCATTCCGGCCGTATATGCCCTGATGAGTCGAAGACAATGAGCCTGCCCGACTTGGCCTTACGAAGGCCGGTGACCCTGCTGATGGTGTATGCCACCCTGTTCATTCTGGGTGCTGTCGCCGTGTACAAGATACCGCTCGAGTTCCTTCCTTCCCTGGCCGGTCCTCACTTCTGGATCCATATCCCCTATCGAAACGCTACGCCCGCCGAGGTGGAGAAGACGATCTCCATTCCGGCCGAGGAGTTGCTCCGGACGGTCCCCAACCTGGCCAGGGTGGATTCGATCTCTCAGGGCAGTGCCGGCAGCCTTCATCTGGAATTCGATTGGGGCACGGATATGGACTACGCCTATCTCGAGGTGAGGGACCGTCTGGATCGCCTGCAGGAACAGTTACCGAGGGAGAGTCAGGAGTACTCCATCTGGCGGTTCAGCTCGGCCGACATGGAGATCCTCTTCCTGAGCTTCACCTGGGACGGGCCTTCGGAAGAGCTCTTCGAGATCGTGGCGGAGCGGTTGAAGCCCAGGCTGCAGAGGGTCGAAGGGGTGGGCAGCGTTGCGGTCTGGGGACACGAGCCCCAGAAGGTATTCATCGATCTGGACCAGGATCTGCTCAAAGCGCACGGGATCAGCCTCTATGACCTGGTTCTCAGCCTGGAGAGGAACAGCTTCAACCTTGCGAGCGGCGAGGTGCTCCAGGGCCGAACACGGTATCTTGTCCGGTCCACGAACGAGTACAGGAGCCTGGACGACCTGAAGAACTTCCGCGTGAATCAGGAAGGACTGCGTCTACGGGATGTGGCGCGTGTGCGGTACGGTTATCCGGAGAAGACGGCGATTACCCGGATGAACGGCAAGGGCGCGGTCATGGCCGGGATCAAGAAGGAGTCGAGCGCCAATACCGTCGAGGTCTGCGAAGCGGTCAAGGCGGAGATCGAGCGGGCGCTCGCGCAACCGGCATATGCCCGGTTGACCGGGTCGGTTGTCTTCGACCAGTCCCGTTTCATTCGGAACTCCTTCCGTGATCTTCGGAACGCGGGGTTGTGGGGCGGCTTCTTCGCGATCTGCGTCCTCTACTTCTTTCTGCGCAGGGTGTTTGCCACTTCCGTCGTTGCCGTGGCCATCCCGATCTCGATCATGGTGGCGGTGACGGTCATGTTCTTCTGCGGCATTACGCTGAACGTGATCAGCATGGTCGGGCTCATGTTGGGCGTGGGCATGCTCGTTGATAACTCGATCGTGGTTTCGGAGAACATCTTCAGGCTTCGGGAAAAGGGGATGGACCGCAGGGAGGCTTCCCGAACCGGGAGCCGGGATGTTGCCTTGGCCATCCTTGCATCCACCCTGACCACGATTATCGTGTTTCTTCCCCTCGTTTTCATGGATCTGGGTGTGATGAAGGTCTACACACAGGAGGTGGGAACCGCGATCTCCCTCTCTCTTGTTGCCTCCTTGTTTGTTGCCCTCACGTTCATCCCGCTCATCGCATCCCGGCTGCCGAAGGAGAAAAGAAAGCGCAGCCGATTTCTGGACGCGCTGGTCGCCGGGTACCGCCGCAGGCTCACGTGGGTGCTCCGTCATCGAAGCCAGGTGTCCTGCTTTCTGCTGATCCTGATCGTCCTGACGATTCTCATCCCGATGAAGAGGGTGCCGCAGAAGGGGGAGTCTGGCGGAGACGTCCGCCGCGTCATGGTCGAGCTGCGGGTCAAAGGGGTCCAGGAGCGGGAGAGGCTTCTGGAGCCGATGAAAGAGATCGAAGAGGCGCTCGAAGAGAAGAGAGACGAGTTGGATATCGAGCACATCCTGTCCCGGTCCGGCTACATGAGTGGGCGAAGTCGAATCAACATCTTCCTGCGGGAGGACGAGCGGGCACGGATCAAGACCGACGAGGCCCGAAGACGGATCCTCGCGGCCCTGCCGGAAATTCCGGATGTGGAATATCGGCTTCCCGAGCCCGGGGGCCCTTCCGGTGGGACCCAGGACGAGGTGGGCGTTCTCGTCAAGGGAGAGGATCCGGCGCTTCTGGACGAGATCGTCGACGAGGTGATGGACAGGCTCGGGCGGATTGACGGGATTTTGCAGGTCGACAGCGACACGGCGCCAGGATTCGACGAAATCCAGGTGAATGTGGACCGGTCGTTGGCAAAGAAGCATCGGGTCAGTCCGATGGTGGCGGCCCAGACGATCGCCTTTGGTTTGCGGGGGTATGCGCTGAAGAAGATGAAGGCAGAGGACCGCGAGATCGACGTGCAGATCCAACTTGAGGAAGAAGACCGGGCGGACTTCTCCAAGCTGAAGGACCTGCAGCTCCTGACCGAGGAAGGGCAGCTGATCCCGATCAGTGTCGTGGCACGTTTTGTGGAATCTCCTGGGCAGCAGGTCATCCGGAGAAGCGAGGGAAAACGGACGGTCACGGTGCGGGCTCACACGAGCGGACAGGCCCTGGGGATCCTGAAGGGCAGGATCGAGAAAGTCGTAGAGGAGATCAGGCTTCCGCAGGGATACAGTGTCGAGCTCGGCCAGGGCATGGAGGATCTGGAAAAGACGAAAAAGGCCTTTCAGGGGGCCCTGCTCCTGTCCATCCTGCTCATCTATTTCCTGCTGGGGGGCCTGTTCGAGTCCTATCTTCACCCCTTCACGATTCTGGTTGCCGTGCCCCTGGCCTTGATCGGATCCTATTGGGTGATGTACCTTACAGGTTCGGCACTGGATGTGGCCGCGCTGATCGGCCTGATCCTGATGGTCGGGATCGTCGTGAACAATGCGATCGTCATCGTGGACCACATGAACCGGATGCGTCGTTCCGGAAGAGATCGGGAAGAGGCGATCCTTCAGGCGGGCCAGGACAGAATCCGGCCGGTGCTGATGACGGCTGCCACGACGATTCTTGGGCTCGTACCCCTTGCGTTCGGCGGGTCGGGTATCGGCGGCGTAGTGATGTTTGCTCCCCTGGGCAAGGCGGTGATGGGGGGACTGGCCCTGGCCACGCTGCTGACCCTGTTTGTGGTGCCCGTCTTCTACACCTACGTGGAGGATGTCGGGCAGGCTTTGACGCGACTCTGGGTGCAGGCGTTAGGAAAAGGGGTCAGGGATCGGGGATCAGGGGTCAGGACGCCGCCCCCGGCCCAGGAAGATGGAGAAGGGGCTTTGCCCTAGCTGTTGAACCAATGTAGTCACGAATGAGTCACCAGAGGAAAGGAGAGGAACATGGGTATAGAGAAGATCAGTCACATCGGAATCGCGGTGAAGAGCATGCAGGACGCCCTGTCCGTTTTCGAGGGGGGCATCGGACTCGAAGTAACGTCGACCGACGAGGTGAAGGCGCAGAAGGTGCGGGTGGCTTTTCTTCCGGTGGGAGAAACACGCCTCGAGCTTCTCGAGCCCACGCAGGACGACTCCCCGATCGCGAAGTTCCTCGCGAACAAGGGGGAGGGAATCCATCACATCGCCCTGAAGGTATCCAACATCGAGGAGTCTCTGGCGCAGCTCAAGGCGAACGGCGTGAAGCTGATCAACGAGGAGCCGGTCGCAGGCGCGCACGGAACCCGTATCGCTTTTCTCCATCCGAAGGGGACCAAGGGTGTGATGCTCGAGCTGGTGGAAGAAGGGGAAGACCACTAATCGCTCCACGCCTCGTAGTCATTCTCTCACAGGCGAAGCTGCAAAGGGATCAGGGGTCGGGGGTCAGGGGGCAGGCCCCGCCCTTCCCACCGTGCGGAGGGGAAGACTCATGGAAACGATTCTGGTAAGGGAAGCGCTCCAGAGGTCTCCAGGGTCGGACCCGGTTCGTGTTCAGGGATGGGTTCGCACGAAGCGGGACTCAAAAGGGGGCTTCAGCTTCATAGAGATCAATGACGGCTCCTGCATGAAGGGTCTGCAGATCGTTGCCGAGGGAAGCCTGGAAAACTACACCTCCGAGGTGCTGGCGCTCGGCACGGGATGCAGCATCTCGGCTGTGGGTCCGGTCGTCGAGTCCCAGGGGCGAGGCCAGACCGTTGAGCTTCGCGCCGAACGCATCCAGGTGCTCGGCGGCGCGGATCCGGAGACCTATCCCCTCCAGAAGAAGCGGCATTCCTTCGAGTTTCTCAGGCAGCTTGCACATCTTCGGGCAAGGACGAATACCTTCGGAGCCGTGTGCCGGGTCCGCAATCTGTTGAGTCGTGCCGTGCACGATTTCTTCCAGGATCGGGACTTCCACTACGTCCATACGCCGCTGATCACTCCCATGGATTGCGAGGGGGCCGGCGAGCTCTTTCGGGTGACGACGCTCGACGTGGAGGGCATCGCGGGCAAGGGCGACGGCAAGGTGGATTTTGCCGAAGACTTCTTCGGATGCTCGACCTACCTCACGGTGAGCGGTCAGCTGGAGGCCGAAGCGCTCGCATGCGCGCTTGGGAGGGTCTACACCTTCGGGCCGACCTTTCGGGCCGAGAACTCGAACACGGCCCGGCATCTTTCGGAGTTCTGGATGGTGGAGCCGGAGATCGCCTTCTGTGACCTGGACCAGGACATGGACCTGGCAGAGGCCTTCCTGAAGAGCGTGATCGATGCGCTTCTCTCGAAGGGCCAGGAAGATATGCAGTTCTTCGACCAGAGAATTCAGTCCGGCATCGTCGAGACCCTGACGCAGATCCTCGAGAGCGAGTTCCGCCGGATTCCCTATGACGAGGCGATTCGACTGCTTGAGGACTCGTCCAAGGAGTTCGAGTATCCCACGACCTGGGGCAACGACCTCCAGACCGAGCACGAGCGATACATCACGGAAGAGGTGTTCCAGGGGCCGGTGATCGTTTACAACTACCCGAGTGCTATCAAGCCCTTCTACATGTATGTGAACGATGACGGCAGGACCGTGCGGGCCATGGACGTGCTGGTGCCCCGTACGGGCGAATTGATCGGCGGGAGCCAGAGAGAGGATCGTTTCGAGGTCCTAAAGGCTCGCATGGAAGAGAAGGGCGTGGACCCGGAGGAATACGGCTGGTATCTCGATTTGCGGCGATACGGGTCGGTACCTCACGCCGGTTTCGGGCTCGGCTTCGAGCGGCTCGTCCAGTTCGTCACGGGCATGGCCAACATCCGGGATGTGATCCCCTTCCCCAGAACCCCCAAGAGCGCCCTCTTCTAAGCACATTCCCCGTTCATCACGATGGCTTTGGCATGATGGGGTCGGACCAAGCCAACTGGCCGAAATTCAACAACAAAGCCCCTGCGATAGGCCTGTTTCTGATCTTAGAGTCAAACCCTGGAGAGCTACGGTCTGTAAGCTCGATTTTTTCCTCAATATGTTCCTATTTGTTTTTGATGTAGGGGACATAGCTTGGTCCGACCCGACTATGTCCCCATGTCGTCCACTCGAAGGGCTGGCCGAGAAGGT
The DNA here is from genome assembly GCA_028277985.1 of bacterium. Lineage (GTDB taxonomy): Bacteria > Desulfobacterota > DSWW01 > DSWW01 > DSWW01 > S015-6. The sequence continues at coordinate 92,720 of JANQFG010000017.1, forward strand.
GGCCCGCTGCGTTTCGCAACCGAGACCACCCGATCAGGGGTAAGTTCGGGCGTTCCAGCACTTGTGGGCGTTCTGCCTCATATGGATGTTCACGACAGATGCATAGTGCTCTTCCTTGCAGAACGTTCCTTCCTGGTTCCAGACCACATTGATGAAGCCCTTCTTCAACGGGCTGGGAGTGGCAAACCACGCCTGGAAATCCGCCGGCTCGCCGTTCAGAAGAAAACTCTGGGACACCTCCATCCCCTTGGAGACGATATCGTTGATCCAGATATGCCGGATCGTGATCGGGACGGGCGTATCATAGTTCCACACCAGGATGTGCATCTCCGGATACGCTGGATAGCTGTATTTGTAGGCATCCGTCTTTATCCAGGTGTCGTGCCACAGCATGGTCTTCACGCCGTTTGCCGAGAGAAGGTCATAGAGCTCGTCCACCCAGAATTCGTGTTGCTCCAGGGTCCTGGGGCCGAACTTGGTGTCCTCGTCCATCCCCACGTGGAAGTACCGAACCGGCTGCACCGGGTCGATCGCATCGATGATTTCCTGGTAAACCGCCTTGGTGGTGATGAGGTTCTGCGCATCGTACGCAGCGATATAGTCCGGCGTGTACTCCACGGGCTGGGCAACGGTTCCGATCCATCCATTGGAGGAGGAAGAGCCCGTGAGAAAAGGGATGATCTCCAGGCCGTACCGATTCGCCTCCCGGACCAGGTCCAGGAATTCCTGGACAGAGATGGCCGTGTTCTCCGGCTGAGGGAGCGCCGACCAGGTCACGATATCGCCAAGGGCAAGAACGACCGTGTTGTATCGAAATTCGCTCATTGCATGGAAATAGGCGCGGGCAACATCCAGGTCTACCGGCACGTCCATCAGCTTGTAAGGATCTTTGAAGCCATCCCCGTCGTTGTCCTGGGAGTTGAAGTAGATGAGAAGATGGGGAGTGAAGCCGCGCATTTCCACGTCCGGGTAGTCCTTCACCACTTTCTGGCCGAGGATCCCGGTGGGGGATTTCCTCGACTCACCCCTGATGAGTTGCTTCAGAGCCTGTGCGCCGTTGAGGACACCTTCGGATTCGTGAGCGGCGACGAGGATCTGATCCGGGGAGACGGCAAACGCGTAGTTCTCGGACGGGGTCGGGCCGTCCGCGGGAATCTCGAGTCCCAGAGCTCCTCTCAGCGTCCCTACAGCAGGGTTGGATGCATCCGTTCCCAGGACAATGACATTTTCCAATGACATGCCCGCCTGGTAGGGTTCGATCGAGATTTCCAGGCCCAGAGATTCTTCGACCTGTGTTTGCAGAATCAGGGCGGATGTCTCATCCGTGTCTTGCGGACTCTCCGGAGTGATGATCCGGGTCCCGGTGCCAAGTAGGAACGGGTTCCCTGGGAAATCGGTTTCTTCTTTCGGGGGAGGATAGATAGGGGTCGTTTCGCAGATTCGATAGACACAGTAATGATCCGTCGAGCAGGTGGCAGACCCCCGGTCGCAGCACTCTCCCTCCACGTTCCCCCCGGGGCGGATGCACAGGTTGCCTACGCACTCCAGACCCGATGCACAGGCCCTGAAGGCATTGTTCGGTTCGCAGAACCCACAGACGTCTGCCTCGCACCCCAGAAAGAGCGCCGCCAGTATGAGCAGGGCCACCGATGTTACTGTCCTATGTTCCAGCATTCTGAGCCTTTCCGGTCCGACTTGATCTGAAGGGAATGTCGGGCGAGGTTTCAGCCGATGTCTATTCAAAATGCAGTGATTTCAAGATTCTGTCGAGTCGGGTCATGTCGGCCCTGCTTCCGGCATTCAACTGGATGGTCAATGCATAGCCTTTCCGCAGGGTAGACATGTGTGCCGTATAAGTCAGTTCCTGCCCCCGGTCCACCCCGTCGAATCTCCAGAACTCTGTCCCGCCCAGTTGCATCGGATACAGATCCGTCGCGGGTTGGAGACCCATTGTCTTCACCATGGACTTCATC
>JANQFG010000036.1 GCA_028277985.1 bacterium
TCCAATCCTATCTCGAGGCGAGTGAGGGCAACCTCGTCCGTTCGGGAGACCCCGTAGAACTCGGAAAGACCCGGCTGGAAATGGCCCGGCTGGAACTCACCAAGGGGGACCGGAAACGGGCCCGTGAACTCACTCAGAAGGCCTGGCAGGGACTCTCGGGCTATACGGAAGAATTGTTCCCGAATGATCTTAGATATCTGCTCGAGACCCCGGAACGCAGCCCTAACCTCGGCAATTCCGACACGCCCGAGTCGGTGCTGCAGCGATTCCTGGACATGATGGAGGAACTCGTCCCGAGCGATGATCTGAAAGAGATCCTGCACCGGTCCCTTGCGGCCACGAACCGTTTTCTGGGAGCTGAACGGGGAGGCCTGTTCCTTTTTCATGAAAAGTCGAAGCGACAGGGCCCGACCCTCTGGGCGGCCTGCAATCTGACGGAAAGGGAGGTGAACGCCGATAACTTCAGATCCAGCCTAGCTCTGATCAGGAAGTGTTTTCGAGAGCGTCGGCCCATGCTGGTTCGTCCGCGGAAATTCGATCGGGGCCGACATGAGAAGAATGCCATGGCGATTCTGTGCCTGCCTGTCGAGGTGGAAGGCAGGGTGAGGGGTGTATTCTACCACGACAACGCCTACCTGGACGATTGCTTCGACTTCCTCGAGGGCCCGGTGCTGGTCCGGCTGGTCCGTCAGATCAGCCTCTTTGTCGAGCGGATCTGGGAATACGGCCGTCTCATCGAGGAGAGGGCCAGGGGAGCAACCAAGGAGGCGGTACAGCCGGAGCTCGACGGAGACCAGGCAATCCTGGCCCGAAGCCCCGTCATGGTCAGACTACTGGCCAAGGCTGAGAAGATCGCCAATTCGGAATCGATCGTGCTTCTGCTGGGCGAGACAGGGGTCGGCAAGGAGCTCATGGCCCGGTGGATTCACCGGAAGAGCCCCCGCCGCGAAGGCCCCTACGTGGTCATCGACGTGCCTACCATCCCGGAGAACCTGCTGGAGAGCGAACTGTTCGGCCACGAGAAAGGGGCCTTTACCGGAGCGGACCGCCAGAAGCGGGGACGCATCGAGCTGGCAGGCGGGGGCACCCTGTTTCTCGATGAGATCGGAGAGCTGCCCTTGTCCATCCAGAGCAAGCTTCTGCGGGCCCTGGACGAGAAGACCTCTTACCGGCTCGGAGGAAACCGGGCCCTGACCTCGGACTTCCGTCCCGTGGCTGCTACCAACCGGGACCTCGAAGAGGAGGTGGCTTCAGGCCGATTTCGCCAGGACCTCTATTATCGCATCCATGTTTTTCCCCTTACCCTCCCCCCCCTTCGGGAAAGGGGCAAGGACGTGATCCTGCTGGCCAGACATTTCCTCGCCTCCTTTGCGAAGAAATACGGACATACGGAGCTCAAGATTTCCCCGGGCGATGAGGCAAAGCTCGCGGCCTACGAGTGGCCGGGGAACATACGGGAGCTGAAGAACGTGATGGAACGGGCGGTCCTTCTCTCGAGCGAGGGAGAGGTGAGACTGGATCTCTCCATGGATCCCCCGTCCGATTCCGACCACCCCTTCTCCGACTGCCCGACCATGGAGGAACTGCAGCGCAGGTATATCCGCTTCGTTCTCCAAAAGACCGGAGGACGGATAAGCGGGAGTGGAGGCGCGGCCGAGATGCTGGACATGGACAGGGTCACCCTGGGCCGCCGGATGAAGAAGCTCGGGTTGAAGTGAAATCAACCCGTTCGGCTTCGGAACAAAAGCGAACCGTTCGGCTTTGGGACGAAGGCGAACCGTTCGGCTTCGGAACAAAAGCGAATCGTTGGGCTTTGGGACGAAGGCGAACCGTTCGGCTTCGGAACAAAAGCGAACCGTTGGGCTTTGGGACGAAGGCGAACCGTTCGGCTTTGGAACAATCTCGCACCGTGATCGAGAGGGTTGTCGTGATCTCTTTTAATGTAGAGGACGCAATTCTCCGATAAGAATACGATAAGGTGTTGAAAAACTTCCAAATTGTTCGAAGGGCGATCCATGACCGACTCCAGGAAGACAAACCCTCCGTGCCTCGATGTTTCTGAACCGCTCGCGGACTATTTTCAGAATGCCTCGGAGGATCGCCTTCGACTCGCCGCCGGGATCGCGAGCGACTTGATCTACGAATGGAACATCGCTGACGACGGCCTGGAGTGGTTCGGCGATATCGACAGGATCCTCGGATTCGAACCGGGAGAATTGCCCAGGACCATCGAAGCCTGGGTGGGGCGCATCCACCCGGAGGACCAGAAGAGGCTGGAGGGCGCTGTCGAACGCCACAGGACGCAAACCAGCCCGATCCACGAGGAATACCGAATCCAGCGCAAGGACGGCGTCTGGCTCTATTGGATGGACCGCGGTGTGCCCGTTCTGGACAAGGAAGGACGCCCGGAGACATGGATCGGGGTTTGCACGGACATCACCGAACAGAAGCGGGCCGAGGATTCTCTCCGGGAAAGCGAGCGACGCTTCAGGGAA
>JANQFG010000084.1 GCA_028277985.1 bacterium
CATCAAGCGGAACATGTGCGCCAACCCCTTGTTTTCCTCACCGCACAGGTACCCGATACAGCCGTCGTTGTCCCCGAAGTTCAGGGCACAGGTGGGCGAGGCATGCAAGCCCATTTTCTTTTCCACCGCCGTACAGACCACGTCGTTCGATTCTCCAATCGAACCCTCCCCGTTCACCCGGTACTTGGGCACTACAAAAAGGGAGATCCCCTTGACGCCTTCCGGCGCTCCCTCGATACGGGCCAGAAGTAGGTGCACGATGTTCTCCGTGAGATCGTGGTCCCCCCATGAGATGAAGAGCTTGGTCCCCCGAATCCTGTAATGGTCTCCCTCCGGAACGGCTGTGGTCCTTACGGCGGAAAGGTCGGACCCGGCATTCGGTTCGGTCAGGGCCATCGTGCCGGCCCACTCTCCGCTGAACATCTTCCGCACAAAACGTTCTTTCAGCTCGTCGGAGCCAAAGGTGTAGATCAAGTCCGCCGATCCGCTGGTAAGGCTAGGCGCCATGTTGAAGGATTGGTCTGCCCCATACATGAAGTCATTGAGCACAATCCTCATCATGTGAGGGAACCCCTGACCCCCGAACGCAGGATCTCTCACAGCCCCGATCCACCCGTTCTCACCCATGACCTGGAATGCCCGCTTGTATTCCGGCGCACATCGCACCTGTCCGTCCTCAAAGACGACACCCCACTTCTCTCCGATGTCCATGAGGGGGCTGAGCTCCCCTTTCGCGAACTTGATCCCCTCATTGACCAGCATGTCCAGGGTGTCTTCGTCAAAGTCCCTGTAACGTTCCAGCTGACACAAAGAGCCGTAGTTCAGCTGGTCCTTCAGAATGAAGAACACGTCGTCTTCATTGATCTTGTAGTGTCCCATTTTCCCGCCTACGAGTTGTTTATCGCCTCACGTCCGTCTCTATGTTTCGTTCTTTCTGGGCCTTCGTGAATTCTTCTCCCTTGCCCAGGAATGCAGCCCTCGCCTCCAGGGATTCCGGGCTGTTGCTCAGCCACTGGATCGCGTTTCGTTCCACGGTCAGTCCCGTCTCGATGCTGCAACCCTCGAACGACCTCGCCATGACTTCTTTGGCCATCCGGAGCGTGATGACCCTTTTCGAGGCAAGATTCGCAACCACCTCTTCGAACCTCTGTTCAAATTCGTCATCCGCGAAGACGCGGGTCAGGAGGCCCATTTCGAACATCTCCCTTGCGGTGTAATCCTTTCGCCCGCTGTAGATGATCTCCCTTGCGCGGAAGATCGGCAGGCTCCTCACCATCCGGGTCGTTCCGCCCCATCCGGGCAGTGTACCCATGTTGATCTCTGTCGTTCCCAGCTTTGCCGATTCCTTTGCGTAGAGCAGGTCGCAGCAAAGGGCCAGCTCCAATCCGCCGGCCAAGCAATAGCCGTCGATCTTTCCGATAACTACCTTTTCGCAATCGGTAATCGATCTCTGCACCTCCAGGCCATCGTGGGCCAGCCAGTTCATGGATGCCCGGTGTTCTGCCAGGGAAGGAAATATCGAAAGATCCCCTCCGGTGCAGAACGCCTTTCCGGCCCCTGCAAACACCACAACCCCGACCGTCGCCTCTTTCTTCACCCTTCGAAATGCGTCCTGGAGCTCTTCGGACATCTCTCGGTTGATGGCATTGTACTTGTCCGGTCTGTTCATGGTGATTCTACAAACGGCCTGGTTCGCCTCGTCGATTTCATACAGGATCGTCTCATACGCACTCATGATTCTTCACCTCTTCACGGGCCTGAAAAACGGGAGGGTGCACTCGTCGGTTATGTCCTCGAATACGACTTCCACATCCATGTCGAAGGTCACCTCTTCCGGGTCGCACTCCACGATGCGGGTCATCATGTTGACACCTTCCTCCAGTCGTACGATCGCCAGCACATACGGAAGATCCGGTGCAAATTTCGCCTCCACCATGTCCTTCATAATGGTATAGGTATACACGTTGGCCTTGCCGCTCGCTTCCGCCCATCCCAGGTCTGAAGACCAACACTTGGGACAAGCCTTGCGAGGATAGAATATCTTCTTCTTGCACTCGTTGCATTCCTGAATCAGCAACTTGTGCTCTTTCGTCCCCTTCCAGAATCCCTCTGACCAGGGCTGCATGATGGGTATCGGCTTTTGGTAGGCTTCACTCATGACAGTTCCCTCCCCCATACGGTGGATATACAGTTCATTCCGGAACCCCCCGACGTATTCATGAAAACATAATTGCAGCCCGGCACCTGCCTCTCGCCCGCTTTCCCCATCAGTTGACGCGCCGTCTCGATGTAGGTGGCCATGCTCACGCCCGAGCCTGTATGGCCGCGGCCTATGGCGTCACCGATCGGTGACCATGGGAGGTCCCCTCCCGGCCAGGTTCGGCCTTCCTTGAACACCTTTCCGGCCCCGCCCGGTTCGCACAGCTCCATGGTCTCCATCATGGAGGCATGCCCGACGGGGTAGGCGAGATAGATATTCCATATGTCGATGTCTTCCTTTGTGAGACCGGCCTCGCTGAGCGCCTTCTTCCCGGCTTCGCGGTATCCCACGGGCACCAGATCGCGATCGCGTAGGACAACGGTGCCGCTGAAATACTTGGCGCCTTCACCCAGTTTGTACGCGGCCGTGTTCGTGATCTCCCCTGCCAGTTCCGGCGAGGTCACCACCATGGCACCTCCGCCGTCGGCGAGCACGTTGCATTCTCTCTTGTGGAGAGGGGTGGCCACCTCCGACGAGGCAAGGACCTTTTCAATCGTAGGAGGCTCCTTGCCGTAGAAGATCGAGTTCGGGTCCAGAGCTGCCCACTTCCTGTGTGAGACCACAATCGCGGCCATCTCCTCAGGCGTGGTCCCCGTCGTGTGCATGTACCGGTTCGTCATCATGGCGACGATTCCGTTGTAGGTTGTGCCGAACGGATACTCCCATTGGACGTCGATTCCGGCGGTTGCGAAGAACCCGATCAGGTCTTCCGCTGGAATCGTGGAATGTACGGTGACGTGCGGAATCAGTACGATCTTCGCCAGGCCGCTCTGAACATAATGCTCGGCCAGCCTTAGACAATTGGACGTGGAGGCACCGCCCGCATTGCATACACAGACGTCCTTGCAGTTCTCCAGCCCCAGTTCCTCCGGGATCTTGCCGAAGGAGACCTCCGCGGCAAGCCTCGGCTGGGCCTGGGGGGCCACCGTGATCACCGCCTCGATGTCGTTCTTGTCAATGCCCGCATCCCGCACCGCCTGGATACAGGTATCATAGATGATGTCCCACCGAGATCTCTGCGGATAGGTCCCCGTGGGTACCTCTCCAATCCCTACGATTGCAAGATTGCCTTTGCTCATGTTCGGCTCCTCCCAGTCTGTTCTGTTGGTTTTGTCTTCATCCCTCAGTAGCTTTTCGGTAGGCCCAGCATCCGTGCGATTACATTGATGGCCATTTCCTCGCTGATGGGAGAGAAGACCATCTGCTTGTAGTCCCGAAAGTGCCGTTGCATGTCGTACTCCATGCTGAAGCCGTACCCACCGAGTATTTCCATCCCTTTTGTTGCGCAGTATTCCGATGCCCGTGCAGCCACGATCTTAGACATCTGGGCCTGCAGAATGTTTGTTTTGCCCATGAGGCCCAACCCCACGGTGCTGTAGATCAGATTTCGCGCGTTTTCTATCTGCATGGCCATCTCTACCAGGTAATTCTGAATGATCTGAAATTGTCCGATCGGCCGACCAAAGGCCTCGCGCTCCAGGGCATAATTGTATGCGTCCCGATAGGCGGCTTTGGCTACGCCCAAGGAGAGCATGGAAGTGCCCACGCGTTCTGAGTTCAGTATGCTGAGTCCACGGGTAACGGACTTCATGGCTGCACCGTCAGGCTTTTCCTTAGGGGCATCGCCCGACCCGGCATTCTTCTCTTCCGCGGCCTTGGGCTTGCGGCTGCGCCCGCCGACCAGTATCGGGTATGCCATGTTCTTCGGCCCGAGAAGGTTCTCCTTGGGTACCCGGACATCCTCATAGAATATCTCGGCGCATCCGCAGGCGTGAATGCCCAATTTGGGGATCTGCCGGATGGTCAGTCCCGGGGAATCGGCGGGTACGATAAAGATCGACCAGGAATCGGCCTTGTGCGCGGCTTCCTTGTCAGTGACGGCAATCGTGATGATATAGTCCGCCACATGTGCTGCAGTGATGAAGATCTTTTGACCGTTGAGCACGTAATGGTCCCCATCCTCGACCGCCGTGGTCCGGAGGGCGTTGAGAATGTCTGTTCCTCCGCCAGGCTCGGTCATGGCCATGCACATCTTCACCTCGCCCCCGGCGAATTTCGGGAGGAACTCCTCTCTCTGTTCAGGAGTCCCCATCAATGAAATGAAGCCCTGTCCGAAAGAGATCGCCGCGCCTATGGAGATCGCCACGGCCACCGAAGCCGTGGCCAATTCCTCAAAGATCACGAGATAGTCGTAGGGCGATGCGGCCTGGCTCCTGTCGAAGATCCCGTAGTCGGCCAGCTTCTTCCACAGGTCATCCGGAGGAAAGTTGCAGTTCTCGTCCATCCATCGCACGTATTCCCGGCTCAGTTCCTGTTCACAGAATTTCTGGATCGAAGATCGTACGACCGACAGATGCTCTTCATCCCAACCGTAGTAAGGCATTTCATTTTCTCCCTATCTTCCTCTAAGCCATCTTCAGAACATCCTTCAACGTCACACCCAAATCGGGAACCGACACGGCTGGTTGCCCCCTCGGGCGCGGTGGGCGCCAGTATTCCGGCATGTACTTCTCCCGGCCCAGGTCCCGGTTGATCCTGCACCTGACGGGCATGCAGATAGAGGTACGTATCAGACAGTCATTGCATCGGAGACACCTCCTGTACTTCTTGCCTTGCCGAGCCTTATTTGCCCATTCAGGGTCGCAGAGCATCTGGCGTCCGAAAGACATCATATCCGCCTTGCCGGTGGCGATCGCCTGAGCGGCCAACGCCGGGTCGTGAATAGAAACGGATATGACAGGCACGCCGTCGGGCAGTTGCGATTTGAAGCCGGCGGCCTCCTCAAGGAGGTGAACGTTGTCCTCGTCTGGAAAGAAACGCTTCAGAGCTTCGTACGAGCCGTCGGACAGGTGAACATAGTCGATTCCCATTTCGCCGAGCCTCTTGACCACCTGCTTCAACTCTTCGTGCTCGATTCCCTCAGGCATGTGTTCGTCACCGGACAGTCGGATGCCTATTGGGAATTTGTCCCCAACCATCTTCCGCACCGATTCGAATATCTCGATCACGAAGCGCATCCGGTTCTCGAGTGGACCCCCGTACTCGTCGGTCCGCTTGTTGCAGCGGGGAGACAAAAACTGGTGCTCGAGGTAGCCGTGCGGAGCGTGCAGTTCGATTCCATCGAACCCGGCCAATGCCGCGAGGAGACAGGACTTGCTGAATTCCGCTATCTCGGACTTGATCTCCTCTACGCTCATCTCCCTGGGCATATCCCCGTAGGCCATGCTGGGAATTCTTCGATCCAGGTACGAAGGGTTCTTGGCTGAGAATTCGAGGAAACCTTTGGGAACCCGGCGTTCGGCTTCACGCACGTTGGGTACCAACGGAACGACTGACGGGGCCGGGGGTGGCTCGTGGTCAACATGGTGGCCCTGCCGGCCGAAGCCGATGGACATCTGGGCAAACACCTTTGACCCGAAGGCATGAATCGTCTCGACCGCTTCGGCAAGCCCGGGCACATGCGTTGTATTGAAACAGTGGAGATTGGTCGTGTAGGGGAACTGGGACGCCATCTTCGTGCCGAGGATACACTCGCTGATGATCAGGCCCGTGCCTCCTTTGGCCCGGGCGGCGTAGTACGCCAGGATCTGCTCGTTGACGTAACCCTGGTTGTCCCAGGAGAAGAGGGTGTTCATCGGTGCCATGACGATCCTGTTCTCGATCTCACAGTTCCCGATCCGGATCGGTTCGAACAGCTCGGGGTAAGGCAGCTGGTCTTTCCCTGAGGAAACAGCTTTGCTGGCGGATTTTTTTCCGGCCGCCACGGCCTTCTTCTTTCCACCTCCTGATTTCTTCCTTGTGGGCATGCTCGTTCCTTCCTTCTTCACGTGTAAGATAGAAACTGCTGATCGCTCAGTTCTCCCCAAAGGCAACCGACAAAATCCGTTTCACCGGTATCTGAATAGATCCGAACTGTGTTGCCCCGGAGAGCTGCAAATCCGCATCTACCTCGATCTCAAGCTGCTGGTTATCTCTCGTAACGAGTTCTGCCTGGTGGAGACCACCACCCTTTTCGCGGAATCTTGCTGTCGCCAGCTTGCTCAGGCTCACATTCACATCGGCGCCTTCCATCCGGCCCCGCAAGGTATACTCCCCATCGATGGAAATATCCCGCACCCGGGTCTTCATCCCTTTTCCGTGCTCAACCTCGCCCGGTAGGCCTTGTTGGCGTACAGGCCTCTGATGTGAAGGGCTCATATTGATTGCTCCGTTCTCAAGGATATCTCCGATGATCTCTATTCCTTCTTCGATCGAGTATCGAGGATCGATCATCTGCCAGTACCCGAAGCTCTCCGTAAGGACCAGCAACAAGTAAGCGACAAACGCCTCGTCCTGTCTGATCTGGACCGCACCGGCGGCGACTGCTCTCCGCAAGTCTTTCAACATCGGCCTAATCATAACCCGAAACGCATCGATGGCCTTCTGGGACAGCACAGGATCCTTTCCTCCAATAGCGCCTCGAACCATATTGAGGAGCCCTCGATAGCCGGGAAAGGCCCTCATGAATACCACAGCTCTCTTCCTGTTCTTGCGCCGGAAGTCTTGCTCCGACCGAATGTCATCCCAGGACTCCCTCGGAACGATGGCGACCCCAACTCGATCGATGCACTCGATGAATAGTTCTCTCTTGTTCTTGAAGTACGCATAGAAGGTGCCCTTCCCCATGCGAAGGGCCTCGGCGATGTCGCTGATCTTTGTGTTCTCGTATCCCCTCTCCGAGAAGAGCTTGATGGCCATATCGAGGATCTTCTCCCTGTTCCCCCTTTCGTCTCTCTCCAACACCCCTTTCCCATCTCTGATAGAGGCTTCAGCAGGTTTCCGGGTTTCCACTTCTCCATCGGTGAGGATTTGCGATCTCGCCCTTCCCTTGCGTTTCTCTAGAACCCGCCTGATCTCGGCAGGGGGCAGTCCCTTCTCTTCCTTCAGCTGGCGGATTTGTCGGAGCCTGGTGAGATGGGTTTCGTCATAGAGGTGCAGATTGAGCCCGACCTTCTCTGGACGTGGCAAAATACCAAGATGGGAATAGTAATGAATGGCAGAAGGTGCTATGCCCGTCTCTCGGGAAAGCTCTGAGATTTTCATCTGTCGCCGCAGTGCTTTCTCCTTGCTTTTCATGACCGAAGGAACCCTCCTGTGGAGGTTTGCGAAATCAATGTCCGATAAACCCTTTCATATTCATTACTAGAACCCATAAGTTCTTCTAATGTAAAGTACTCCTCTCACAAGAAATTGTCAAGAAGAAAACAAGTGCAACCGAAATTATTACCATAACATATTGATATACAACCATAATACTAAACCAGCTCCGGTTGAAAGAAAATGCTTGACACCCCCGTGTCAGCAAGGTATATTCTATCTAAGAACTCATTAGTCTTTTTCTATAAACGCTACCGCGTGCCCTCCCCGATGGGCACCCAACACGGTCTATTCGAAGAGGGGGGAACCTTGAAGAAGCTCACGTTCGGTCTGAGGGCCTTTCTTTGCACACTTCCTTTGTTTGCTCTTGCAGCGAATGCAGGTGCCGTCTACATCGATGAGAACCGTACCCTGGAATTTACGGGCAAGGCCCAGAGCCGGGTCTCGATCCGCCTGCAGGATTCCGAGGGATTCACGGCTCCGTCGAACATCTCCGAGGGCAACCTGGTGCAGTGGCGGAACATCGCCTACATGGAGATCAATCACGACCTGGAGAGGTTGCAGTCGCAACTGGACATCCTGAAGCCTCTGGAGTGGCTGAAGCTGCGGGCCAAGTATCACCTGGTGGCCCGTTTCATGTACGAAGCCATCTACAACGTGGGGCCCCAGGGGTTCAAGGATGCCCGGGAAAACGACAAGGAGAACATCGATAGCTTCAAACAGCAGTACGACCTCTGGGAGTTCTACTTTGATCTCTCTCGGGGGCCCATGTTCTTCCGGCTGGGCAAGCAGAACCTGGCCTGGGGCGAGACGGACGTGTTCCGGCTCCTGGATCAGATCAACCCCCTGGACAACACCTTTGGCGGCCCCTTCGAGGATCTGGACGACCGGAGGATCCCGCTCTGGATGCTCCGTGGGAGCTACAACCTGGGGGTGGTGGGCCCGATCGATTCGCTGACCATCGAGGGCTTCTGGGTGCCGGGCAACTGGGACGTAAAGATCTCCCCCCTGTCCCCTTACGGTACGGCCTATTCGGCTCCTCTGCCGCTTCTGCCGCCCCCGTTGCGGCAACGGATCATCTATCCGTCTAAAACCATGTCGAACAGCCGGTGGGGGGTTAGGCTGATGGCCATGCTCTGGGGGATGAACCTTTCGGTCGCCCACTACAAGACCTTCATGGACCTACCGACCCCGCTGTTTGTGATCGAGCCGAACCCGCCGCCTCTGGGCAGCCCCTTTCAGGAGTTGCGCTTTGACGACGTGCAGATCACAGGCGGGTCGTTCAACTATTGGGAGTCCATGACAGATACGGTGTTCCGCGGCGAGGTGGCCTGGTTCTGGAACGAGGCGGTCTTGATCCCGGACATCAACATCCCGATTCAGCCGCTGCCGATTTCCATACCCGGGGTACCGGGGCTTCCCCAGAACGGGGAGATTCCGGAGAAGGACTTCCTCAGGTGGATGATCGGCCTGGACAAGAACTTGTGGATCCGGCCCTTGAACAAGACCCAAACTTTCCTGGTCTCCATGCAGTACTTTGGCCAGTGGGTGCCCGACTACGACGGGCGGATGCGGCAGGGCGTGCCACTCTATCCGAATCCAACGGAATTCCCGGCTGTGCGAGAGGTGGAGGGCACGTTCACGCTGCTCACAAACACGATTTACCTGAGTGGGCGGGTCACGCCGCAGATGGTGGTAGCCTATGACGTCCGTGGTGCCTGGCTGCTCCAGCCCTCGGTGAACCTGCTCCGCGAGCCCTTCCGGTTCATGATCCAGTACAGCGCGATCGTGGGCAACTTTACCGGGTTCGGCGTATTCCGGGACCGGGATCAGATCAGCTTCATCTTTAGCTACCTACTAAACTGACGGCGATACGGAGTGGAGCTGTCATCCCCGCGGAAGCGGGGATCCCCCGGCTCACTCAGCTGCGAAAGAAGGAGAACCGAAAATGAAGAAGAGACAACACGCCATCGTCGTATCGATTGCCCTCTGGCTGCTTCTCGGCCTGGTTCCCCTGGCGGTTGCGGAGGTATCCCCGGGCGAGATCATCGACCGGACGAACTGGGAAAAGGCCGAAGGCCTCGTGCCCGACTGCCTGCTGCAGTGGGTGAAGAAGGGCGAAATCACCCTCCCGGTGGGTGAACTCAACTACGACACGACGGAGTACTTCCCCCCCTACGCCATGGAGAGTTTCACCGCTAGTGTGGGCAAGTACGACCTGAATGAAGAGGATATCATCGTCGAAGCAGCAACTGGGCAGATGGCCAGGATGATCGTCGGGTTTCCCTTTCCCGAGATCGACCCGGACGACCCAAAAGCTGCGATCAAGATCATGTACAACAAGCAATACGTAACGTACATCCTTGGGTTCAAGAAGTTCTCGACCTTCATCTGGTGGATTGGCCGCAATTCAGACTTTGAACGTGAGATCGAGGTCCTTTTCCAGGATGCCTATTTGACAGGGTTCCCCGGAGCCAAGGAATACAAGAACCCAAAGGATGCAGAGCGATACGCTCTCGTCTCCGTCCGAGCGCCTTATGATCTGGCCGGCACGGCTCAGCTGATGTGGCGGTATCTCTCCGCAAAGCCGGACATGGCTTTCGCCTATGTACCCGCCATCCGCAGGGTGCGGCGTATGAGTCCCTCCAATCGGTCGGATGGATTCGTGGGATCCGATTTCGCGGTGGATGACGTCCTTGCCTATGACGGGAAGATCCCTCATTTCGAGTGGGAATTGATCGGGAAGAGAGAAGCCCTGGTTGCTTTCGCTGGGACGGAACCCATACGGGTAGACATATCAAAGGAGGGGGAGTGGGACACGTCAGGCAACAACCTCTCGATACGATATGGTTTTCAAGACAAGGCGTGGCAGGGGGCGCCCTGGGCCCCCCTTAACCCGGTCTATGTAAAGCGTCCCGTCTGGGTGATCAAGGCAAAGTCGAAGGACCCCTACTACAATTACGGAACACAACATATCTGGGTCTTCGCGGATAGCTGGGGGCCCGCTTACAAAACGGTCCATGACCGCTCGGATAAATTCTGGAAGTTCCTCTCCGCCACCACAATGGGGTACAAGAGCGATGACGAGAGCGTAAAATTCTTATCCTGGCTCGATCACCTCATCATAGACACACGGAGGGATCACGCGACCGTCCTTTCCCAGTTGCATCCGGACACGATCCTCTTGTTCAACGCCGTTCTGGACCTGAACGATTTTTCCCTGGCCGGCTTTCAGAAGTACTGCAAATAGCTGAGGAAGGAGGCGACAGAGGTCGTCAGAAGAAGAAAGCCCGAAAACCGTTGCTTCCAGGGGACAGGTTGGGGACCGGGCCCCAGGCAGCAACCCACGACTACGTTGTGCAGGCATGTCCGGCTTCCGGGCTAATCTCTCTGCCCGGAAAGATAGCAGGAATTGCCTCCGCCTGCAAAGCGTCGAGAAAGGAGGTGAATGAAGACGAAGACGATCGATGGCAGGTTTGTTTTCGACATGAACGCAACTCAATAAGAATGAGGTGAGACATCATGAAAAGACTATCCATTCCGCTTCTTGCCTTCCTGCTCATCCTCGGCATGAACTCAACCGCAACGGCGATCCAGGACGGCACCTATGACTGGCACGGCACGTTCAGTTTTGACCCCCGCAATGCAGATGGAAACGATACCTGCACGGTTACCCAATTTGGCGAAACGTGCCCCGCAACGGTCCCCTTCTGCATTACAGGCTTGACCGTGGAGACGAATGGCGGGGTTCAAACGATTACCGGACCTGCTACCGCACCCTATGGGGTCAATATTGGAGTGATTTCGGGCGTCCTGCCTGTTACGATTGCCAACGTGGGAAACGGTCAGATTAACTTGGCCGTGGGCACCACCGGTGACGGTACTACGACCAGCATGAGTGTGGGAGAGGTGGACACGGGAGGATCCTGCGCCGGGGCGGCGGCACTCGTACCCTGTCTACACTCATGGAGCACAACTTCACCCAGCTCGAGCGGAGCTCCAGGGGCGGTTGTAACCGGTCAGATACCGCTCTTAGATGCCACCAGGCCGACTGCCGCAACCGGGTGTGCGGGAGGTTCGGTCCCCTATGGTCAGATTGAATTTACAACGGAAACGGCTACGGCGGAAGTAACAAATGAATTGGGGCTTCATACGTATTCAAACCCGATCTCGGGAGGGTTGTCCGGCAATAGCCTGACAATGAGCGCTGCCGATGCCATCTTGAGGACCACGATCGGCTCAATTACACTCGGGTCGGACCAGATGGTCATCCTCACCTTTGAAGGCACCCTGTGTGATGCCTCCCAGGGTACTTGCGCTACGGGCTGCCCACAGTAACACACCCCGGATCTTCCTGG
The DNA here is from genome assembly GCA_028277985.1 of bacterium. GTDB lineage: Bacteria > Desulfobacterota > DSWW01 > DSWW01 > DSWW01 > S015-6. The sequence continues at coordinate 11,755 of JANQFG010000084.1, forward strand.
TTGAGCGTGCCGCCCCCCTGACACACGGCTCAGCCAGGAAGACTCGCTTTGGAGTACACACATTCTTGCAGAGGAGATCCCTCAGTCGTGAAAAGATTCTTCTATCCCGAGAGTGTCGTGGTGATCGGTGTCAGCCGCAGACCCATCACAGTCGGAAGGATCATTCTGCGTAATCTGGTCCACTGCGGCTACACCGGTCAGGTTCATGCCGTGGGAAAGAACGGTGGCGTCGCCCTGGGGCGGCCCATCTACACGTCCTTGAAGGACGTCCCCGGCCCCGTGGATTTGGCCGTCGTCGTGACGCCTGCCGGCACGGTACCCGGAATCGTCAGGGAATGCGGGGAATTGGGCATTCAGCGAATTGTGGTTGAAACAGCCGGATTCTCCGAACTGAGCGACGACCTCAAAGGGCTGGAAGAAGAGCTGCTGGCTGTTTCGGAGGCCTACGGCATTCGTTTTATCGGTCCGAATTGCATCGGCATCATCAATACGGAGAACAACCTGGTTACCCCTTTCATACAGCTACGGGAGAATCTGAAGGGCGGCAAGATCTCCATTGTGTCGCAATCCGGTGGCATCGCGAAAACCTACTGGGATCACCTCTTCGCCGAAGGGCTCTGTTTCAACAAGATCATGTCTGTGGGCAATATGCTCAATGTGGATGAGGCGGACCTTCTGGATTACTTGACCAACGAGGATGAAGGCACGGAGACCGTTTGTATGTATCTGGAAGGATTCGGGAGCGGACGGCGCTTCATGGAAATCGCCCGGCAAAGCCCAAAACCGATCATTGTACACAAGTCTGCAACTGCGAGCGCCGCGATTGCCTCAGCAGCATCTCACACAACCGCACTGTCGGGTGACGACAAGGTCGTTGACGCAGTGTTCAAACAATCCGGCGTCGTGCGTGCTCATTCCATGGTTGAGATGTTCGATTATGCCAAGATCTTTGAATATCCTCCTATGAGAGGTCGAAATCTTGCCATTGTAACCCGTTCCGGCGGGCATGGCGTGATCGCTGCCGACATAGCAGAGAAATGTGGATTCAACCTGCCGGCACTCGCTCCCGAGCTCATTGCGAAGATCAGGACAGAACTCGGAGGGGGTGTGATCAACCTGCGAAATCCGCTCGATTTGGGCGATATGTACGACGTTGCGCTTCTCGAGCGCATTACCAGACTGGTTCTCTCCTCTTCAAAGATCGATGGCGCGGTTCTCATACATGGCTACGGAATACCGCAGACCAAGGTGACATTGAATCTGGTCAAGAATTTGAAGCTTTGCGGCCAGGAGCTTGAAAAACCGGTTGCCATCAGCATGTTTGTGGACAGTCAGGAAATGGCTGCTCTCAAGCAGCAGGCGGAATTGCCGCTCTTCGACACCCCTGAAAACGCGGTGAAGGCCTTGGACGTATCCTGCCGGGTTCATGCAAGCCGAGAGAAGCGTTTGAAATCCACGCCCTTTGTCAAAGAGATGGACAACACTGCAGCCCGTCGCATGGTGGAGAAGGCAATATCTGAGAAGCGAAATCCAGCCCAGCACGAGTGCTTCGAGATCTTGGGAATGTACGGATTGCGTGTCCCATCCTTCCGGAGGATACAGACGACCCAGGAGGCTACTCAGGCTGCCGAGGAATTGACCGCTCCCATGGTCCTCAAAATCGATGTTCCTTCCATTCTTCACAAATCAGAAGTGGACGGCGTGGTCTTGAACCTCCACACACCCGAAGCGGTTGCATCCGCTCTTGATGCCATGGAAGAACGACTGGCAGACCATATCAAACCGAACGGTCCATTCGCCGCCATCCTCATGGAGCAAGTCGACTCCGAAGGCCTGGAAGTGATTCTCGGTTCACGACAGGACAGCACCTTCGGACCTACGATCTTGTTTGGCTTAGGTGGGATCTTTGTAGAGCTTCTCGACGAGGTCAGCCTGAGGGTGCTCCCGGTTGATCGAAACGAGATCGAGGAGATGATCCAAGAAACCCGGGGCTATCCCGTGCTTACCGGAGTCAGAGGCCTGCCGTCTCTGGACGTAGAGGGGTTGAGGGACAACCTGTTGAGCCTGGCTCAATTGACCCAGGATTTCGAGCAGATCCGGGAGATTGACCTCAATCCTGTCCTGGTAACGCAGACGGGCTGTTTCGTCCTGGATGCGCGGTTCCTTGTTTAGCTCAACGTTAGGAGTCACCTGATGTACACACTCGCCCATCTCCCACGCAAAGGCGCACTGCACAATCCTGAACGCACGGCGGTCGTATTCGAAGACAAGCGACTCACATACAGGGATCTGAACGAACGGGTCAACCGGCTCGCCAATGGGCTGTCTTCAGAGGGTTTTCAGAAAGGGGATCGGGTGGCCGTATTGGCGGAAAACACGCACAAGTACCTGGAGATCTATTTTGCGGCTGCAAAGCTGGGCATGAGTATCACCCCACTCAATTTTCGCCTGGCCGATCCGGAGATTACCCATATTCTCAATGACAGCGAGTCCTCCTGTCTTTTCGTTGCAGACGGCTATGAAGAGAAGGGCCAGGCCCTTCGAAAAGGATTGAAAGAAATCAAAACCTATATTTCGATGGACAACCCAACAGAGGGGTTCCTACCTTACGATGAGCTTCTCTCTTCGGCGTCTTCAGAGGAACCGGATGTCCTCGTCCATGAAGATGAGCTGGCGATCCTCTTCTATACGGGCGGCACGACCGGCTTACCGAAAGGGGTGATGCAATCTCACCGGAATATCATGACCGGGATTATGGGCGCCCTGATTCCCCTCGCCTTCACAAAGGAGGATGCCACTTGCTTTGTGTTGCCCCTCTTCCACGTTTCCATATGGCCGGCCTTCTGTTTGTTGATGACCGGCGGCAAAGTAGTGATCAACCGGAAGCCGGACCTCAACCGGATACTCCAGCTCATACAGAAGGAGGGATGCACCCACATCAACGCTGTACCGACCATCTACGGCTGGATCGTCGAGAGTTGCGATCTCACGGCCTATGATCTCTCAAGTCTACGCATCATGACCTACGCGGGAAGCCCTTTTCCTACCGAAGTTCTTAAGAAGTGCATTCATGCATTCGGACCCATCTTCCAGCAAGCATACGGAATGACTGAGTGTATCGGCGGGACGGGCTTGAAAAAAGAGGATCACGTACTCGAAGGCGACAGGTCGAGACTGTTGGCGAGCGCCGGGAAAGCATCCCTGATGGTTGATGTCTGTATCATGGATGAGGAGGATCAAACCCTCCCTCCGAATGAGATTGGGGAAGTCTGCATCCGTGGGCAATGTGTAATGATGGGATACTGGAAGAACCCCGAACTCACCAGGAAGGCCATCCGCGGTGGATGGTATCACACAGGAGACATGGGCTACCTTGACGAAGACCAGTATCTCTTCCTGGTGGATCGGAAATCCGACATGATCGTCACCGGCGGCGAAAATGTCTATCCCCAGGAAACCGAATCTGTGCTTTATGAACACGAAGCCGTCTCCATGGCGGCCGTGGTGTCTGCGCCGGATGAGAAATGGGGGGAGAGGGTCCAGGCCGTTATAACGCTCAAGCCGGACATGGCAGTGAGCGAGCAGGAACTCATCGACTTCTGCAAAGAACGTCTTGCCGGGTACAAGGTTCCGAAGTCAATCGAATTCTGGGAATCTTTGCCCACAACGCCCGTCGGCAAGATCCTGCGAAAGGATATCAAGAAGAAGTTCTGGGGAGATCAAGAACGATCGATCGGATAGACGATCATACGATGGACCAAAGGAGGATTCCCATGGCCGAAAACGGAAAGAACCTAGACATCAGCCCGATCCTCGAACCCATGACGATCAACAGGCTGGAAATCAAGAACCGAATCGCAATGGCGCCTATGAATTGCAATTACACGGATCCGGAACACTACATGAGCCGCCAGCAGATGGCATATTATGGCGCCAGGGCCAAGGGCGGCACTGGACTGATCATTACGGAAGCACAGGCCGTATCAGAGCATCCAGTGGCTGATACCTATCGAAAATACAACAATCCTTATCTCACAAGCTACAAGTACCTACCCACCCAGTCCAACTTTGTCGAGCACGTTCACAGCTTTGGTGCGAAGATTTTTGCGCAATTGTTCACAGGCCCGGGCCGACAAGGGAGCAACGATCTCGGTGCCGCAGATATCGTGTCCGCCTCACCTATTCCCTGGGAGCAGTTCCCCGACAAGATGATTAACGGTGCTGGTTACAAACATTTGAAGGCAGCCGCGAGGCTGGCGGGCTACCACGGCGAAGTGCCCCATCCTAGTGAGTATGAAGCCTTCATCAAGTTCATTCAAGGAATACCCTATTTGCACGCCTGTGGTGCAACGCCACGGGAGATAACGAAGCAGGAAATCAGAGCACTTGTCAAGGACATGGGTAAAGGGGCAAGAATAGCCAAAATGGCCGGCTACGACGGCATTGAAGTTCACGCCTGTCACGGCTATCTCGTCCACACGTTTCTTTTGGAGCGTTCTAACGAGAGAAAGGATGAGTATGGCGGAGGTTTTGAAAACCGTATCCGGTTCATGCTGGAACTGATCCGGTCCGCCCGAAAGGCGGTCGGCCCGGATTACCCTGTCGGTGTCCGGTTCAGCGCTTCGGACGATTTACCCGGAGGCTATGCGCCGGATGTGGCGGCGAAAATTGCCAAACGGTGCGCAGAAGAAGGGGCGGACTACATTAGCCTGTCCGACGGCTCCTATGAGGCCATGAGTGACTTTCTGCCCAACCAAGAGGGCCAAGTGGTAGATAAGGCAGCCATAGTCAAGGCTGCTGTCAAGATTCCTGTTATCTGCCCCTCTGTCCACGATCCTCAAAATGTCGTGGATGTATTGAGAAACAACAAGGCTGATATGGTGCAACAAGGCCGTCAGCAAATCTGTGATCCAGACTGGGTCAATAAGGTCATTAACCGACAGTTTGACGATATCATCAAATGCACCCGTTGTAACCGAGGCTGCATCTTTCGATTCATCGCCATGCTGCCGGTCCGTTGCATTCGAAACCCCCGAACCGGACAGGAGGAGTTCATAGAGGAGTACATGAAACGACCGATTCTCCCAATCAAGCAGAAGGTGTGGCAGGAAGCCCATGATCTCACGGAAGAAAACCCGTCTGAAATCTGGGAATATACCGAGCAGGAGTTTAAAGAGGCAGTGGAGCTTTGAAGGGGATATGAATTCGAACAAAAGGAGCGGCCATGCCGGAAGAATTCAGGGCAAGCCAAGAAACGCTCATGAAAAAGACAGATCAAGGCTCCAATGTCTTGAAGCGAGCCGTAACAGACAAGGATGACTATTTCAAAATCGATCCCGAACCTCATTTGATAGGAGACGGCACCCCCTACAGCTATTTTCCGGGGTATAAAATGTGGTGGAGGGCGATCGCCAATATTGCGAGACCGCTCTTTTCGCAAACACCGCCTGAAATGTTTGAAGGAGTGGAAGAGTGGGAAGCGCAAAAAAGTGCAGACCCTTCTATTCTGTTGCGGGCAATGGACAAATACGGCGTGGATATCGCCTGTCTCCTGCCTGAATCGTGCATGGATACCTGTGGGTTCAGCGGACGGTTCTGTACGAACGGCGAGATGGGAAAGATCGTGGAAAGCAATCCGGATCGATTCATGTACCAGCCGAATATGTCGCCTATCAAGCATCGGGGCGTGAAAAACACCATTTGGGAACTGGAATACTGGGCCAAGGAAAAAGGAGCCAAGATTTTTAAGTATCTCTGCACGGAAGACACCTACATCAATGACCCCGACTTATGGCCGTTTTATGAAAGAGCCCAGGAGTTGAACATCGTTCTGGATATCCATACAGGTATGTCCTGGTGTCCTCCTCAGGCCAGCAAATATGCGAATCCCATTTTCCTGGATGATGTCTGTCGTGATTTTCCCGAATTGAGAATTATTGCCTTCCACATGGGCTATCCCTTTTGTGACCAACTCAACATGGTAGCCATGGGACATCCGAACCTCTATGTGTGCCTGAGTCTGCTGGTACCCTGGGCCGTAACGGCCCCTAGGAAGTTCGCCAAGATCATCGGAGAAGCCCTGCGATGGGTCGGCCCGGACAAGATTATCTGGGGGACCGATTATGCGGGCTATGCTGTCCAGATTCGAAATGCCGTGCTCGGCTTTCGTGATTTTCAAATTCCCAAAGACTTGCAGGAAGGCTATGGATATCCGGAGATCACAGAAGAAGACCGTCGAAAGATCTTTGGCGGGAATCTTGCCAGACTGTTGGACATAGATACTTCTAAGAGGAGAACTTAGTATGGACCTAAAGGATAGGTATGATGTTCTCATAGTCGGTTCCGGTCCGGCCGGGGCTGGTGCAGCGAGGGCTCTTCACGAATCAGGGCTGGATGCTCTCATCGTGGAAAGGAGTAAGCTACCCAGATACAAGATGTGCAGCGGCATTCTCTTTCCCAGTTCCCGGAAATTCATTGCCGACCATTTTGGGGAGCTACCCGAAGATATGTTGTGCTCCCCCAAAATGATTAAAGGGAATCGTATCAAACCCACCAATGACAGCCCAATCATGGATACACCGTTCTCTTTGTTTGACCCGGGCAAAGACCTTGAAGAGGAAGGTCTGAACGTATGGCGATCCGATGTGGATCTTTGGCTCTGTTCTCAAAGCGACGCTGCTATTATCGATGAGTGTCGTTTCAATAGCTATAGAAAGGAAGGGCAAGAATACATTATCAATCTGAACCGCTCGGGCAAGGATATTGAGGTACGGACGAGATATATTGTCGGCGCTGACGGAACCCTCTCCAGAGTCCGACGAACAGCCTTTCCGGGGTTTGATGAAAAGGTCGGTCAGATTCACTGTTACGAGGAATACTACACAGGGGATATCGACCTTGAACCGGAGTGGTTATACATCTTTATGGACAGAAGTGTTACCGGATATTTTGCGACAGTTTCGTTCAAAGAAGACAAGATTATTGTGGTTACGGGTGTTAATCAAAGGGAATCGGTCAAACCATATTTCAAGACCTTCCGGGAGCATCTGGAAAAATGGCACGGCATGGTCGTTAGCAAGACTACATCCAGGCATGGGATTGTACTGACAGATATGTCTGCCCGAAGGAATTACTGCCTGGGCAAAGAGAATATACTTCTTACCGGCGAGGCCGGAGGTTTCTTGCGAGGAGGTGAAGGCATAACCTCGTCCTTGGCTTCGGGAACAGCCGCGGGCAACGCCATACTGGAGAGCTTCAACACCGGGAAGTTGGCCATCCATTCCTTCAATGAGCTTGCGGCAGAGGAGTTGAGCAATTGTGAAAAGGTTCACGCAGATTTGGAGGCTGCCACCGGTTTCAATGTTTTCATGAGAGATTGAACGAGCGCGTGGATCGCAGACCAGAGAAGAACCCCGAGACTGAACACCCATAAGGAGACGCGAGCATGAGAAGTGTAGAAGAGAAGATAAAGGATTTCGCACATGACCAGGGCATTCAATGTGTCGGCATCGCAGGGCCGGATCGTCTCCAACCCCCTCCCCACAGCCCGCCATCCTTGGACCCCACCTTTGTCATGTCCGGCGCCAAATCGATCGTTTCCATTGTACTGCCCATGGATGTGGATGCCATCTACGA
>JANQFG010000110.1 GCA_028277985.1 bacterium
CCGGGCAAACGTGATCGACGACTATTTCTACACCCCTCTGGATCAAGCGGACGATATGCGCCTCGGAGAGGGTGATTTCTGCAACGGGGCCATCGCCCCCGATCAAATGGGGTGCATGCGCCCGTTCCCTGAGGCTGCCATGTATCGAAGCGAGGTTGACGGCCTCTACCTTTGCAGTTCGGGCCAGCACCCGTTCGGGGGTGCGGCAGCCGCCGTCGGCTACAACGCCTTCAAGGTGATCGCAGAAGACCTGGGCCTCAAAAAGCTCTGGGAGGACACGGGCCGCGGCTACTAGCCCGCGCATTACATGAACGATGTCGACTGGATATCTCCAAAAGGAGACAGACCATGGTGAAGAAAGAATACGATGCAATTGTTATCGGTGCAGGCAACCAGGGCCTCTCGCTTGCAGCGTACCTGCAACGCAGCGGAATGGAAGTGGGGATTTTCGAGCGAAGAAACGAGGAAGGTGGTTGCATCTTTTCCTCGGAATGCACAGCTCCGGGGTTCATACACAACCTGCATGCTCAGTACATGGAATTCATTGACTGGATGCCCTTTTACCATGATTTCAGGCTCGAGGAACTGGGGGGCCGGATGATCTACCCGGAGGCACAGTCCGGCATCACTTTCTCGGACGGCAGGCCGCCTGTCATCCTTTATAGTATCGAGAAAGGAGAGCATTTCGATCGTACGCACAAATCGATTGCGGTCTATTCGAAGCACGATGCGGACACCTTTGTCGAATTACGGAAGAAAGCCCTGGAAACAGAAGACGCCTTCGTCCAGTTCTTCTACAGCCCACCCCAGATGCCCACCGAGGAGGACCCGGACCCGCTCAATACAATGGGAATCCAACTCATGGAGCTTCTCGGATTGCCCCATCACATTGCCAAGGGATCAGGGAAGACAATGGTCGACTACCTGTTCGAAACACCGGAACTCAGGGCCCTCTGCTACCGGATGCTCGTGGAGTGGGGTTGTCCCGTTGACATGATGCACCTCGGGTGGGTGGGCGTGATGGCCATCTTCTATATCAGCCTGAATTGGCGCCTGTGCGTTGGCGGGACCCACACGCTGGCGCACGCCATGGCGATGGCATGTATCCGCGAAGGGGTCGATATTCATGAGACGAGCGAAGTGGAGACCATCCTCACCGACGATGGAAAGGCCGTAGGCATCCGGCTCGCCGACGGGGCCGAAGTGCAGGCGAGGAAGCTCGTGGCATCGAGTGCGGACCTCAAACAGACCCTGCTCGGCATGGTGGGTGAAGAGAACCTGAGTCCTCTGTGGGCAAAGCGAACCAAGGATTTCCGGTATGGGCCCTCGTGCGTTCTCGCCTCCAACGCGCTCGCCCTCCACGAGGCGCCCGACTTCAAGAGCGCACGCCACAACCCGGACATCAACAAGACCTTCTATACGGTCGTTGGATACGACAGTCCCGAAGAGGTGTACGAGTACTGTCTGGAAGCTGAAACCGGAAAGATTCCCAGGACTCCTGGCGCCGGGATCTGGGTCAACTCACTCTGGGACCCGACCTACGCTCCCCAGGGAAAACACAGTCTGACCGGATGGTTCTTCTTCCCCAAGGCGAGCACCCACACCCGGGAAGAGTGGGAGGAAATCCGGGCTACGTACAACGACCGCTTTCTCGAGAGGCTCGTCCGGTGGGCCCCGAACATGACCCGGGCAAACGTGATCGACGACTATTTCTACACCCCTCTGGATCAAGCGGACGATATGCGCCTCGGAGAGGGTGATTT
>JANQFG010000123.1 GCA_028277985.1 bacterium
CGCCTCTGTGGGAGAGCTTGCAGCCGGAATCGCACACGAAATCAACAACCCGGTGGCCATCATGGTGGAGGAGGCCGGCTGGATAGAGGACCTGCTGGAGGAAGAGGATCTTAGGTCCGGCGCAAACCTGGAGGAATTCAAGCGCGCCCTCCACCAGATACGGAATCAGGGAAAGCGCTGCAAGGAGATCACCCACAAGCTCCTGAGCTTCGCCCGCAAGACTGACGCGACCGTACACGAAGTTCGGCTCAACGATCTCATCGAAGAAGTCGTTTCGCTCTCGGCCCAACGGGCCAGGTACAGCAACGTGACGATCCGAACCGACCTGGAGGAGAACCTCCCGACCCTGCGAATCTCTAGGTCTGAGATGCAACAGGTGTTTCTCAATCTGATCAACAATGCCATAGATGCAATGGATAGGCAGGGCGGCACCATCGACATAGCCACAAGGGCTGAGGAGGACGCCGTCACCATTTTTGTGGCCGACACGGGTCCCGGCATCCCTCGGGCCAATCTGGACAGGGTCTTCGACCCCTTCTTCACTACCAAGCCGGTCGGCAAGGGAACGGGTCTGGGACTCTCCATCTGCTACGGCATCATCAAGAAGCTGGGCGGGGAGATCGACGTGCGCAGTGTGATGGAGGTGGGGACCACGTTTCGCGTCCGCCTGCCAAAAGAGAAGTGGAAAAACGAGGGCCGGGATTCCCGGTCCGCACAGAACGGCCCCCCCCTGGTAGACACCAGCTGGGACCCGCCGGAAAAAGGGAGGAGGTATCATGGCACAGATAAGAGTACTTCTCACGGATGACGAGGCCCCTTTCGTCGAAACAATGATCAAACGTCTCACCAAGCGGGGGTTGAACGTCGCGAGAGCCTTGAGCGGAGAGGAGGCTCTGAAAAAACTGGAAGAGGACTCGACCATCGAGGTTGTGATCCTGGACGTGAAGATGCCGGGCTTGGACGGAATCGAAACGCTCCGGGAGATTAAGAGACACCATCCTCTAGTCGAAGTAGTCATGCTAACAGGGCATGCCACGGTGGAATCAGCCATCGAAGGGATGAAGCTCGGTGCCTTCGACTACCTGATGAAGCCGTGCGACATCGATCACCTTCTTGTGAAGGTGGACGAAGCCGCAGACAAGAAACGACGGCACGAGGAGAAGATCCATGAGGCCCGCGCCCGGGAAATCGCCCACCGCAGGGCATGACCCGTTCCCCGCCACACCCGGCAGGACTCCAAGAGGAGTGCGGGGAAAGGGGGTTCCATGAACGAACACGGAAGGATCAATAGAGGGCACATCCGCGTTCTACTCGTCGACGACGAGGAGGGCTATGTCAATGTGCTCGCCAACCGTCTTTCCCGGAGGAAAATGAAAGTCCGAAAAACTTACAGCGGCGTCGAGGCGATCCAAGCCCTCCGAAAAGAGGACTACGACGTGGCCGTCCTCGATCTGAAGATGGAAGATACGGACGGCATCGAGGTTCTGAAGATATTCAGGAAAATGGCGCCTGAAATGGCGGTCATCATGCTCACCGGGCACGGTTCCGAAAGGGCTGCCCGTGAAGGTGTGGAGGCCGGTGCCTTCGACTATCTGACCAAACCCTGCGAACTCGAGGAACTGATGCATAAGATCCGGCAGGCCGCAGGGCGAACAGTGAGGTGACTCCCATGGAACTCCTTCGCGTACTGCTCGTAGACGACGAGGAGGATTTCAGGGCTACGCTGACCAAGCGCTTGAAGAAGAGGAGATTGAACGTCGCGAGTGCCGGTAGCGGCCCGGAGGCCCTGGCCATTTTGGCCGATCATCCCGCTGATGTGGTGGTCATGGACGTCAGAATGCCGGGTATGGACGGAATCGAAACGCTCAGGGAAATCCGCGGCCGACACCCACTGGTCCAGGTCATCCTGCTCACGGGCCACGCCAGCCTCGAGGCAGCCATCGAGGGCATGGAGTCGGGTGCCTTCGACTATCTGATGAAGCCCATGGATATCGACGAACTCCTCTACAAGGTGCAGGACGCCTATCAGAAGAAGGTCCTCCAGGAACAGAAGATCGAGCGGATGGAAACGATGGTGGCCTCGGAGGAAGAGAACAGTGATTTGGAGCGATCGTGACGCAGGAGCGGTGGATACCCAAGCAACATCAGAGAGAAACGAGGAGTAAAGGGGAATGAGATTCTTGAGACAGTGGGGACGGTTCATGATGATGGGCGCCCGGGCGCACGCCGTGTGGGAGATAGAAGCTT
>JANQFG010000182.1 GCA_028277985.1 bacterium
CCCATCCAGCGAGAGCTCCCCCACAAAGAGAAGCTCCCGCAAGGCATCATGGTCCCACTCGTTCATGGCACAGAGGATACCGAGCGCAATGGGAAGGTCGAAGGCCGTGCCCTCTTTCTTGCGGTTTGCCGGCGCAAGGTTCACCGTGATCCGGCGCGCCGGGAAAGAAAACCCCGCGTTGATGATCGCGGTCCGGACCCGTTCCTTGCTCTCCTTCACTGCCACCTCGGGGAGGCCCACGATCGAAAATGAAGGCGCCCCGTCAGGAACTCGTCCAGCGACCCGTCATTCTGTAGAATGACGACCTCACTCTAGCTGCTGTTGAGGAGGTCATCATGATCGTAGATGTGCACGTACACCCCTTTTGCAAGGAAGCGACCATCACGCCGAATCTCGAGGAAGCAATCAACCGGCAAATGGGCACACTTAAGGACCCGGCCCGCCTTGAGATGGCAAGGGCGATGATCACTGAGCTTTTCACCCGGCGGAGCATTCACGACGTGGTCAAGGAGATGGATGCCGCCGGGGTGGACAAGGCCTGCATCGTGGGCATGGATCTTACAACCCACTACGGCGTGCAGATGGTCACCGACGAGGACCTGCCCGCCCTGACAGCACTCTATCCGGACCGATTCATCCCCTTCGTAAGCGTCGACCCTTCACTGGGGCCGGAGGCCGTCGACCGGTTGATCGCTGCCGTGGAAAAGGGAGGATGTCGGGGGCTCAAGCTCGTTCCACCGGTTCAGCACTTCGATATCTCAGATGCGAAGCACGATCCCTTGTGGGAAGCAGCCCTCAGCCTGGGCATTGTCGTCTGGACCCATTGCGCTCATCAACGATCCCACCCTGACTCGGACGCCCGGTGGGGTGCCCCCATGCTGGTCGAGCCCGTGGCTCACAAGTATCCGGATCTCAAGATCGTGCTCGGGCACTGCGGGTTCCCCTGGCAATGGGAGGTCTGGTCGCTGGTCATCCGGCACCCGAACGTGTACGTGGACATCTCCGCCTTCCCCAACCTGTACAACCACATGCCCTGGGACGCCTACTCCAAGTTCGATTCGGAGCACAAGGTCCTTTTCGCCTCGGACAATCCGCTCTTCGGTTTCCAGGAAACACTGGATGCCCTGGACGGGGTGGACATTTCCCCGGAGTTCAAGAAGAAGATCAAGGGGGAGAACGCCGTCAACCTCTTGGGTCTATAACAGGTATCAAGGGTTCTTCGGATACCCTGGTGTCCAGCAACTCCGGTTCGGATAGTAGAGGGGTTTGCGAAGGGGATGCCGCTTCCGGTAGGCCACGTATCTCTCGTACCAGGTTCGATACCGTCGGTTCGACGTCCGGAAGGGCCGATGGGGCATCTCGATCAGAAAGCGCTCCACCCGCCAGACGTTTCTTCTCGACAGCCTCCAATCGTATCTGCCGAGATCGGCCAGGTCGCAGACGCCGAAGCCGACGATTCGACCCGAGAAGTCGACGTAGGGATCCGCATAGCTGTCCACGAGATCGCGAAGGCGTCCGAAGACCGGCTTCCTCCCGTGCAGGCCCGGATCTCGCGAACGCGCCACCGTGCCCCACTTCCCATTCTTCCGATAGAGGAAAAGAACATGGTCTAGCCCGTCCTGTGATGCGAGGTCGAGCAGCAGGGCAGGATATCCGTGTTGTTCCAGGATCACGGTCGCGGCCAGGGCCGCCTCGAGGCAGTGAGCCGAGCCGTGTCTGACCACGCCCCGAAAGGAGAGAAGGGTCTCCTTGCCCTCCTCGTGGTTGTAGGGCAGTGCGTTGAGGAACTGCTGCACCTGATAGGGGGTCCTGTACCGCTGGATGATTCCCCACTCTTTGGCTGTGAAGGCTCGGCGGTCAGGAGGCATCGTCGATCCGGCCTAGAGCATGCCCTGATTCAGGAACTTGTAGAAGGGATCTCGATTCGGATCCTCCTGCCAGAGGTACTCCGTGCGATCGGCGATCGTCTGGGCCCTTTCCCGCCCGTATAGCCTCGAAATGATGCCAAGCGCCATGTCCGTGCCGGCGGAAACGCCGGACGCGGTTACGAAGGGGCCGTCTTCCACCCATCGGGCCTCTTCGATCCATTGCACCTTGTCGCTCTGACCGGTAGCCAGGCTGAAGAATTGCTTGTTCGAGGTTGCGCGTCGCCCATCGAGAAGGCCCGCCTTGGCCAGAATCGCCGAGCCGGAGCAAACCGACATGGTCACCTCGGCTGAGGCGGATCGGTCTTGGAGAAATGCGAGCATGGCCGGGTTGTCCAGTTGTTCCAGGGTCCCGATCCCTCCGGGGAGCAGAATCAGGTCCAAGGGCGGACACCCGCCGAAGTCGAAGTCTGCTACCGTCCGAGGACCTTGCGTTGAACCGATGGGGCCCGGACGCTCGGCCACGGTTACGATCTCTATCTCCGGGCCGATGGAGCCGAACATCTCGAGGGGTCCGTACAGATCGAGAAGCTCGAAGTTCTCGTAGAGTATTGCCCCAAGCGTTCTCGTCGCGTCCTTTGCGGTCATATCGATCCTTTCTTGTCTACCATCCTTCGGGCGCATCGGGCGCCCAGAAGATTCCGAGAAGCGCGTCACCCCGATCGCGATTCACATTCTTGAAGGGCACCCACTCCTCCTCGGCTACCTCGTAATCCAGGTTCGGGTATCCGATCGGGGCGCCTTCCCCATTGACGACCAGGGTCTCCGGGTCTATAGAGACTCCGTACAGCTCTGCCACCCTGAGGCCCATTTCCTTGTGCCAGTCGGACAGCGGCACTCCCGCCTTCGGGATGACGGACGGAAACCCCCTCATGGTGCGAAAGCTGACGGGATGCGCCATGCGGCCGCACATGAGAACACGCCCGCCGGCAGAGAGAAGGCCTTCCACGTCCGCCGCCAGGATTTCAAGCGTCTTGAAGAGCCCCATGCGGCGGCAGCTCGAATCGACACAGCAGATGCCGGCAAGGGTTACGGTCTGTAGGCCCTCCAGCCGCGGAAGATGGGTCTTGATTGCCTTGGCCAGAGCGAAACCCACCAGATCATCCTCCCTCGTGGCGAGCGCGATGTACTTGAGCTTTGAAAAAGATTTCTCCAGATAGGAATGATTCGCCTCTCTGTAGGACAGGTCGAAGAGCCCATGCACCCTTTCGAGGTCCTTCTCTTGAAGAGAGGCCGTCTCGATGACACGTGTTTCGACATTGGCAGAGATGGGCTCATGCGAAGGCACTTCACACTCCCCTGTGGGGCAAACGAATAGAGCGAAACACGCCTCAGGTCTCCGATTCCATCAAATCGTCTATCCAGGACAGATCGGGCCGTTCACTCGGTTGGGTCGCATTCTTCTCCCGAAAAAGCGGAACGACCCGATTCCATTGTCTATGCGATTCCGCGTAGCTGGACAACCGGCTCAGCCGTTCGAGCCAGCCGCAGATCCAGCGAAAGGGGGAAAGAATCCGATCTCGCTCCGGGTCGATGGCAAGGGCATACAGTTCGGAGGCGAAGAGAAAATCGGCCAGGGTGAGCCTGCTGCCCGCCATGTATTCCTTTTCCTCTAGGAATCCGTCAAGCTGCTCGAGCGTCTCCTGGAATCGGTCCCTGAGTGTCGCGATCCGTTCATCCCGAGGTCTCGGCGATCCCCGGTAGTAGGGCAGGAAGTGCACGGGCAGGAGGTAGTCGTAGGTCACTTTCTGCCGCAGATTTGTATGATACCAGGAAAGGTACCTGTGAACGTCGGCCCTTTCTCGTGGCGTCTCGCCGGTCCATTTCTCCGTGCAGGAGTGAATATCCGCGAGATAGAGCATGATTGCCGATGCCTCTGCCAGGCAGAATTCGCCATGTCCGAGGGCAGGCACTTGATGACAGGGGTTGGCCCTCAACAGCTCCGGACTGCGGTGTTCACCTCGACCGAGCCAAGTATATCTCAATCGAATGGGAATGCCTGCCTCGAGAGCGAACCAGTGAACAGCCCGGCACGGCTCAGACGTGGGATCGTGAAACAGGATGGGCGATTCTGATGACGAGTCATTCACCGGGATCGTCCTTCCTGTAGAAGCCGACATAGAGCTCCTTTCCCTGCTTCAGGGCGACGCGGTCCTGCCGCATTTCACGCAGGCCGTTTTCCGAACATACCAGGGAAAGCTCTTCGGGAGAAACGAGGTTCATGATGGTGGCCAGAGCCTCGAGGCTCTTGAACCGGGTCTTCGTGATCGGGGCAGACTTCGGGGCCGGAAGCTGCAGTGCGGCGACCAGCACCCCTCCCGCCTCGAGGCTCTTGCTGATATTGCGGACCGCCTCTCCGACGTCCACATACTCGAACACGAGTGCAGCAAAGACGAGCGACACCGGGTGAATCACAAAGGTCCCTGACGAGAAGTCCTCCTCCAGCAGCTCCAGCATGGGCAATGAATCGAGGAATCTCCGTCTCGCAACATCGAGGTAGCACGGATTGATGTCGACGCCGACAACCCGCAGGGTCGTAGCCGTGTCGATGTGCTCGAATCCGTTGCCCGTGGAGCATCCGAAGATGGCCACGCTCACCGGGCGACACTCTTCGAGCGCCGCCTTGAACAACCGGTTCAGCACCTGAAGTTGACCGACATCCGGAGATGCCATGTGTCCTTCATAGTCCTCGGCGGGTATGGTGAGCCACGGATTCTTCATGTGTCGCGCCCGAAGAGCTGCAACCCTTCGTATGGCTTCTTCCTCAAGGAAGCCAATCTGGATTCCAATGAGCCCGCATGCACCTCCAGCTTGTGCCCGTCCGGGTCGAGCAGATAGACCGAATCCCCTTCGCTCGTATTCTCCTTCCACGTGGGGTGGTCGCCTTGCTCTACCTTGCGTGCGAACGCATCGAAGTCCCGCGCGTCGACAGAGAAGGCGATGTGCGTGTATTCCGGAAGGGGGCCTTCGCGGGCATGTGCGTCGAGACTCAGACAAAGCCACAAATCGCCCAGGGTCAGGTAGGCGCCCCGGGTCCATCGCGCCTGGAATGAGAAACCCAGAAATCCCGTGTAGTAGTCCAACGACCTGGTCAGGTCTTTCACCGCCAATGTGATGTGGTTCAGACCCTTGAGCATTGTGCCTCGCGAAATCTCTAGTTTCTTTCCAAAATGGCAACATAGTGATTTCAGAATGATTTCACTGTTGGCACAAACTGTCAATTACGACTGTTGAGTCTGTTGCCACGGATAATTTGGCTAATTCTTGGGCAGGATCTAGGCAGAATGGACTTCTTTCTGTCTGCTATTGGGGCATATCCAAGGAGACTGAAGGGGAGTTACTTCTTCACCCACTAGTTCAGAGGAGAATCGAAATGACAAGCAAGACAAGGGGAAGGAGCCCGAGCTACATTCCGAAAGGCGCGATTGTGGCAACAGACGAGAGGCCAGATGACCGAAGAGGAAGCTTTCGAAGCTTGTTAGGAAGCCCTCGATCTACCCGACAATTCCCGGTTCGACAAGTTCCGAGAGACTATCATAAATCAGACGGAGTGGTTCTTGGCGTATCCAGCGCGATTTGCAGCCTACAACGCTGAGCCAGTTGCGTGGCCTTGCGAAGAGGCTGGAGAAGGGTTGTAAGACCTTCAGTGAAGTGCTCAGCAATCTGAGCGATAGCACCCGTCAATCATGCTTAAATGAACAGAATCCAGCGGCGATCGGGCATTAGCCGAAGCAGGAAACCGCCGTGAGATCTCTGAGGAGCGAGCCAGGCCCACTTTCAGGGCCGATCTCTCCTGGCGCCATAGGGGTAAGGGGCAGAGAGGAATCGGATTTGATCGGGTTTCTGTAAGGGATTTTCTTTAGAGCAGTCTGGGGCCCTGATCCGTGGAAGCTGAAATCTATCTGACTCGGAATCCCAGCTGCACAGTTTCGTGTCCCACCATGCGTCCTGATTGTGGGTTTTTCTCTTGCTTCCGCCATTTACCGTTATAGATTGAGGTGTTAGCGGCTTCGGTTCATTTGAACCGTTCTCTTGCGGGCCCCGTTTCGTCCCACCATGGGCCCCAATTTCGGTGGCGAGCACCCTGTTGACATCAACGAGTAGAAGTATTACTATAGAATGTAATATATTAACCTATGGAGGTCGATTATGCGAGTACTAGGGTACTGGAACAACAAGGGAGGCACAGGAAAAACCAGCCTAGCTTTTCAGAGTGTCTGTTCGTTTGCCGCACAAGCACCGGATCGACGCGTCCTGGTTGTTGACGTCTGTCCACAGGCGAATCTGAGTGAGCTGCTGCTGGGAGGTCAAGAGAACAACGGCGGAATGAACCTGCTGACGCTTCACGGAAGGGCAGGACGATGCTCGATCGGAGGGTATTTTCAGAGCCGGCTGCCAAAGCCATTTGACAGTTCTTCGATCCAGCCACATGCGCACATCTCGGTCCCCTCGGAGTTCAACAGGTCCATCCCGCCGAACATCAGACTTGTTGCAGGGGATCCTTTGCTAGAGTTGCAGGTCAACGCGATTTCGACCTTGGCGAACACACAAATCCCAGGTACCAATAGCTGGTCAAACGTCGCCAGCTGGTTGCGCGACTTTCTCGAAGTGTGTGGGACGGAGTTCGATTTCTGCTTCATCGACATGAATCCTAGCTTCTCGATGTACACGCAGATCGCCCTGGCGGCTTGCGAGCGGTTGGTCCTGCCGGTCACCGCTGATGACTCGTCCCGCCGCGGTATTCAGAATGCCATGAGCCTCATCTACGGCTTGAAGCTCCCTTCGGACGTGTACGCACAGCACAACTTCCAGTCAAGGATGAAGGACGCGAAGTTGGATTTACCCCGGATCCACATGGTGGCGAAGAACCGGCTAACCCAGTACATCAACACAGCGAAGAGCTACTCCGCTGTGCTGTCAGGTATCGAGAGTGACTTGGCCGCAATATTGAAGGACAGTCCGTCGAACTTCACGTTCTCCACTGTTAAGGAGGGCCTCTTCGAGATCCGGGATTTTCAGACATCCGGCGTTGTCGCCTTCGCGAGGGGAACCCCATTCGTCACCATGAGGTCTGGCACACTGAGCGTTGCAGGGCAGCGAGTAAAGGTGAATGCCGAGCAGCTTGAGCTTAATGCAGAAGTGGTTGGCACCCTTTCCGCGGGGCTGTGGGAAGATGCCGCATGAAACCGGTGAATACGCACGCCGCCCGGCAACAGCTTGCAGCGGACAGCTCTTACGCACCGCCGCTGAGGCCGGGCGTGTGTGCCGGGCACTGCACGAAGCTTGTGGGACAAGAGCTCCCATGCCAGGCATTTGCGGAGCCGAAAGTTGAGAGGCCAGCCCATAACAAGCCGTTCTCTTGAAGAAAACAATATAATCGTGATATGGATAGAACCAGATATGGGTCTTTCCCCTGTGCAGAAGCTTCGTAGCAGTCTGTTCGGTGTGCGCATGATGGATCTTTACATTATTGGCACCCACCACCAGCACCAATTTGGACGATCCAAGGCCTACGATGCCAACGAGCAGGCGTGCGACGCCTTTTTCATTTACCTGCGAGATCAGTGCTTATCTCTTGGCGTCAGGACTGTAGCTGAGGAGATGAGTACCGACGCAAGACATAAATGGAGTATCTCTCGGACGGTTCCGGAACTGGTTGCCCTTGAATTGCAGTTGGAACATGCCGACTGCGATCCAACCGAGGAAGAACGTCGCGATCTAGGAGTGCTGAATGACGGATATGTAAGGATGCAGGGCTTGATGCACGGAAATACTGAGGAGATGGTGCAGAAGAACATCCGGCATGAATATGACAAAAGGGAGGACGAGTGGTTGCGGCGCCTTGCCCGACTTCCTCGTTGGCCCGTGCTGTTCGTCTGTGGTTGCGAACATTCATCAAGTCTTGCGGTGAGAGCCAAAGAATTTGGCCTGTGTGCACGCTTGATCTTAGACGAGTGGGCACCGAAGATCCGCATGCGGCAGGAGGTGCAGAAAGCTGAGTCGCGATAACCCGAAGGTCATGTTGTGCGCCGCTGTTGATGGGGGCGTTAGCTGAAGGAGGGGCATCATATGAGCTATACCGCTGAGGCTGTGAAGGTGATGATTGCCTCTCCCAGCGACGTTGCCAAGGAGCGTCAACTTATCCGGGACGTCATCCATGAGTGGAATGCAGTCCATGCCGAGGATCGCAGAATCGTTCTGATGCCAGTAGGTTGGGAAACGCATTCTGCACCAGACATGGGCGACCGACCTCAGGCAATCATTAACAAGCAGTTGTTGAAGAGCTGTGACCTCCTGGTAGCGGTCTTCTGGACGCGGCTGGGCAGCCCTACGGGGGTCGCGGCCAGCGGAACGGTAGAAGAGATCAACGAACACCTCGCGAGCGGGAAGCCGGCGATGATCTACTTCTCTGGTGTTCCTGTGCGCATGGACAGTGTCGATGGGGAGAAGTATGAGAAACTCCTTGCCTTCAAGAAGGACCTGAAATCTAAAGGCCTTATCGATGAATACGAGGATTTGACAGCGTTCAGGGAAAAGTTCGCACGACACCTGGCGCAGAGGGTTATCAGGAGCTTCACAAGCAGTCAGGATCCCGGTGAGGTCGGTCAGCCTCCGCCAGCGGAAGGGCGACCAGATCTGTCTGAGGCGGCAGGTGATCTGCTATTGGAGGCAGTACAGGATGCTGGGGGAACCATAATGAGCCTTGCCACGATCGGGGGGGACCACGTTGCGACGAACGGAAGGGACTTCGTCGAGACGGGCAATGCACGATCCGCTGCGCTGTGGCGAGGTGCAGTTGACGAACTAGAAGGCCTTGGGCTTATCGAGGACCGTACTGGAAAGGGCGAACTCTATTTTGTCACCGATGCGGGATACCGAATCGGAGATCTCCTGCGGGGTGGCTAGCCTCTGCCCGACAGCTTGTTGTACTAGCCTCAGAGCTTGGCCGGCCTGCAGGTGAATACACGGGCCATCAGCATAGGACTTGATGGCAGAAAATGTCTCCTTAGTGCTGAGGTCGGCGTGAACTGCGTAGGAGGTTAGACGCAGATGAAATTTGTGCAACTTGACCGCCGATTTGTTGAGTGGCGCGATGAGGACGCCATCGACCCGGAGCTTTGGGCACGGATGCGTCTCACAGATGGTCTCCTGTCGTGGGAGATGTTGCTCAAGCGCAAGCGTGTTGTAGTTCTCGCTGAGGCCGGTAGCGGCAAGAGCTGCGAGCTGGCAGAGAAGGCCAAAGGACTGCGCTTCTCAGGGGGATTCGCCTTTCACGGGACAGTTCAGGACGTCGGAAGGCATGGCCTAATAGCTGCGCTCTCCGGCCAGGAACAGGAGTTATTTCGCGACTGGCAGGCTTCTCAGGAGCCAGGCTACTTCTTCGTGGATTCTGTCGACGAAGCAAAGCTTGATAGTGTTAAGCTTGATACGGCCCTGCGTCTCCTATCGAACGCGTTAGATCGCGAGTTGGGCCGATGCCATGTCGTTCTTTCCGGTCGTCACACGGATTGGGAATTCCGACGCGACTTAGACCGCTTAATGTATCGTTTGCCGATTCCAGAATTACGACGCGATTCTGAGCCACTCGCGCCCGAACAGGCATTGGAACAGATCGTTCATAGGGAAGAGCCAAAGGAGGTCGACCAACAGACGGAGCTTCCGCTTGTTGTGATTATGGCAGGATTGGATGAAGAGCGCGTGCGGCGGTTTGCGTCGGCGTTGGGCGTTTCCGATGTCGTTGCATTTGTAAAGGAGCTAGAGCGCGGCCACTTGTGGCCGCTGGCGCGGCGGCCGCTCGACCTGCAATGGCTGATAGGGTATTGGAGGAAAAATGGGCGGTTCGGGAAGTTTGCGGAAATGCTGGCGCTGGCGATCGATGAAAGGTCGCAAGAAACCGATCCCGGCCGGGCCCGCGCCTCGAGCCATAACGCCAATAGGATTCGTTCTGGATTGCGACGTCTCGGGGCTGCACTTGTCCTTGGGCACGCAAGAGCCGTCGCCATTCCAGATAGCGGTCTCGCCGCGGACGATCAGACGGATTCGCTGCAGATAGTCGAGGTGCTTCCCGACTGGAATGCTAACGAACGGCTGGAATTGTTGCGTTTGCCGGCATTTGATCCGTCCACATTCGGGCGCGCACGCCTTCACAATGACAATGAGGGCGCGGTTCGTGGGTTTCTGGCCGCCGGGTGGTTACGTGACCTGCGCGCCCGAAACTGCTCTACGAGAGAAACGTTCAGTCTTCTTTTCGCTGAAACCTATGGCATCAAGGTTGTCATTCCGTCCATGCGCGAGACCGCGGCATGGCTCGCACTATGGGACGACGACGTTGCCCGAGAGTTGATTGGGCGGGACCCGTTCGTCCTGCTGAACTACGGCGATCCCGGTAGCCTGTCGCTCCTCTTCAAGCGGCAAGCGCTTTTGAGTTTCATCGATATGCTGGCCAGCGACCAGATCCGCTCGCCTGACTTTGATTTTGACGCATTACGTCGTTTGGCAACCCCCGATCTTGCAGAGGACATTAGACGCGCGTGGGAAGCGAATACTCAGAACGCTGAGATTCAGGGGTTTCTTCTAAGGCTCATCTGGCTTGGTGAGATCACAGGCTGTGCTGATCTTGCTGAGTTGTCCGCATTCAGCGATCCACCGGAACGATATCGTAGTATCTTCGGTGGGCGGGCCATCATTGCAGTTGGCGACGACTCGATCAAGGCAAGATACGCCGAGTTCGTCCGTGCCAATTTCACACGACTCCCCAATGCCGCGATCTGGCACGTCGTGGAGGAACTATTTCCAAGGCACCTGACACTCCCAATGCTCTTCGAGATTTTGCGAGGGATCGATATATCGGACAGCGACAGCGTTGGCAGCCTTGATATTTGCGGCCCCAAGCTGGCAGAGCGACTTTCACGGGTGCAAGATCTAGAGGCGTACATTCGTGGTATGTTGTCGTTCGTCAGAAAACCGTATGGCGACATCGATAGAGCAGATGAAGACAGCGATCGTCAGTTCTTTCCAGCGTTGGTTGCCGCTGCGGAGCGTCTGCTGAAGATGCTGCCGGAGTGGGAAGCTCCTGAGGAGGCGATTGACGCAGCTCTCCTTTTTGGCGAACAAAGAAGGCACATAACACGGTCTGGAGGCGAGGCCCGCGACCTAGCTGATCTATTGCACATCAGTTCAAATCGGCGGAGAGTAGCCTTCTGGCGTGCCGCCGAACGCTTGCAGGGCGCGAAGCATATGCCCCTACCGTTCGACAGCGTCTGGAAGATGAGTCATTTCGGTTGGTCGGCGGGACTGAAGCGAGAGGATATCGTCTGGCTGCTCGAAGACGGCCCTCTACGGGGAGCGGAACATGAACGTGCGATGGCAATTGATGGGGCTCTCCTTGTCTGGCATGAATTGGGAAGGCCAGCCGATTTACTCAAGCAAATTGAACATGTTGCTGGCACGGATAAGGCGATGCGGGCAAAGGTCAGAGAATGGACAACGCCGAGAGAAACATCTGAGGAAATGCTGAGGTTTCAACGCCGCAGGGCGGCTCTAGCGGCACAGAACAAGCGTGAACGCGCTAAGGTCACGGCGTCGTGGCAATATTTCGTGAATGAGCTTCGAGCCGATCCAAACCAACTGCGCAAGCTCACTTCGCCTACGGCTACTACGGTGGACGAGCGCCTACATAATTTGTGGCGACTTCTGGGCAATGCGGATCAAGGGCGGAATCGGTACGGAATTGACAGCACTCAATCGCTTAAGCCAATTATCGGAGAGGAAGCGGCGCTCGCGGCCGAGGACGGCTTGATCAGCGCTTGGAGGCAATGGCAGCCGAAAGTGAAGAGTGGTCGAGAAGTGGAAAAAATGAACCTGTCATATTCATTCGACTGCATGGCGATCGCTGGAATTTCCATGGAGGCGAGGAGAAATCCGAGTTGGGCGGTATCGTTGAGTGATGCAGATGCGCGCAAGGCAGCTCAATATGCCACGCTGGAGCTAAATGGAATGCCGCCTTGGATTGAAGGTTTGGCCTTGGCCAAGCCGTTGCCCGTACGCGAAGCCATGATGGAGGAAATTAGGGCCGAGGTTGAGCGTGCCAATGAAGAAGATCGATCGGAGACGCTTGATTGCATAGGCTCTGGGGGTCGTACACTTGCGAAGCTAATGGCACCTGACTTGTTGAGCATACTGCAGAGTCGCGAAGATCTCAATACTCCTATCCTGGATGCATTGCTGGAAGCACTGGTGCTGGGGGCGGCCGGTACAGAGAGAGAGAAGCTTGCCGTCGTTTCGTTGAATCGGATGAGAACCGGGCAATCCGACGATCATCGGATACTCTATTTGGGCTCGGCATTTGCCCTCGATCCCGCCGCTACGACAACGGCTATGTTGGAATATGCGGCCGCCTTGCCCGAGTCGGAGAGACGTAGGTTTCTGCAGAGGGCTATGGCGGGGCTCTTTGGCTGGTGGCGACATCATGGACGTGCTCCTCTGAATCTGCCGTTCAGTGTGCTCGAACCGCTTATTCGTGTGGCGTACGACGCTATCCGACCGCAGGATGACCGCTTTCATAGGGGAGTCTTCACTCCTGACGAGCGTGACGATGCCGAAAGTGCGCGCAACCACCTGCTAAAGACACTCTTCGAAACGCCCGGGCGAGCGACATTCGATACGCTAAATCGACTGGCAGATGACCCTGTCTTTACATCTCGCCGTAAGCGGCTCGTCGAGCTGGCGGAGCAAAGGGCCATCGAAGACAGCGAACACGCGCCGTGGCCTCCCGAAGCTGTGTATAGCTTTGAACGGGACTTCGATGAGTCGCCGCGAACGGGCCGCGAGCTTCAACTCCTGACGATTAGGAGGTTGGACGATATCCAACACTCCTTGATGCACGGTGATTTTGATCAGTGCCAAACGGTGCGCGATTTGATTGATGAATCATCTGTTCAGAACTGGATGGCGGAGCGCCTTCGGCTCATGCAGGGCCGTGCCTATTCGGTGGAACGGGAGGTACAGGTCGCAAAGAAGAAAGAACCGGACATTCGTTTGAGAGCTAGAGCGACCGACGCAAGTGTGGCCATCGAGATCAAGAACTCAGAGTCATGGTCAATTCGGGATTTGGTACATGCCCTCGGGAATCAGCTCTGTGGGAGCTACCTACGGGATCGAAATCACCGGCATGGAATACTACTCATCGTGCACCGGAAGAATCGTGCGCGTGGATGGCGGGCGCCGGACGGAAATGGTTTCTGGAGCTTCGATCAAGTGGTCGCTCATCTTCAGAGCCTTGCAGCAAGAATAGCTGGCGAGAGCCCCGACGCAGCAGAGGCAGAGATCTTCAATATGAACCTTGCGGAGACGGGTATTCGCGATCGTAGCGGGTCCAGGAAGAATGATCGGAAGTGATTGAGGCGCGCACGCCACAAGCCTTGTTCTACAGGGATACGTTGGGTACCATCCCCATCCATTGAATACTGAGTGAAAAACGGCGATTCCAAAGGCTGCCTCGCGAGGTTGAGATCAGCCAGGTTGCGAGTACAACACACCTGCCTTTGTCTCCCGTGTTGACACTGTTGTACCAATTCGAGTCAAAAAGAAGCTTAACTTGGGCCTCCGAGGTTTGAGAAAGTGGAAGTATCTAGAACCAATGGTGGGAGCTGCGCCGTGATGGCAGCATTTCTGTTGCTACCCAACATAGAACTTGCCGAGTGTCGCGGGTCGGTGACGGCCGGGGGGTCCCCTTGGACCATAGATGCACTCGGCATTTTTCTGTGGAGGGAGAACCCATGACGAGGATGACGGAGAAGGTATTTAGCGAGGAGGGAGCATTTCGCTCGGCTCTGGAGTACTGGCACACGAAGGTTTGCAGAGAGGCGGAGATCGAAGACTTCAGGGTCCACGACTTTCGGCACACGTGCATCACCAACTGGGTGAACAATGGAGCCAATATATTCGTGGTCCAGACGGCGAGCGGTCATAAGACCCTCGCGATGCTCAAACGATACTACTCGGTAAGCGACGAACAGCTGCAATCAATGGTCTAGAAAAAACTTAGGCAGAATACGGGCAGAACGGATACGCATGAACAGCAATAGCGCAATAAAATCAGCATTTTACTGGAGCGGCGTGATATGGTTCAGTCCTTTGAGCACGGCACGGTCCCTGAGCAAATGTGGTATGGGGCCCTATGCCCCGGGAGGAAACTCCTCGAATTGCGGCAGGTCGTCGATGATCTCGTGCCAGGGGGCCTTGGAGCCGGCAAAGATGTGCGCCATCGGCCTCACCCCAGGGTCTCCTTTGACCGTGCCCAGGGTGATCCAACCCACTTTGCCTTCCTGAGCGGCCCCAAGGGTGGAGCCGCACTTGGAACAGAAGCAACGTCCACCTCCCGGAGAGGATTCGTACACGGTCACCAGCTCTGCGCCTGTGGCCCAGCGAAAGGTGTCGGGCTTGACCGTTGCATAGGATCCATAGGCCGCACCATGCTCTCTCCTGCACATGGAGCAATGGCAGTTCGCGGCGTCGCCCAACGACCCTGTAATCTCATAGCGTACACTTCCGCACAGGCAGCCACCTTCAATCTTCATACGGTTCTCCCCTCTGTTTCCGTTCGGATCTTTGCGATCTCCTTCAGAAGCTCACTCCGGTCGAAATAGACCTCGTTGCGGCGTATGAGGCCTGCTTCGTCGAGCTGAACGAAACAGACCCCTACCGTCTCGAGTACACGTTCGCCAACCGGTATCTTCGCAAGCCACTTGTTCAGAAAGCCGTCTTCCAGCGGAATGCCTTCGATCTGGGTCCAGACCCAGTCGGGATTGTAGGAAAGCAGGGCGCTGAAATAGGCAAGAAGCGCCTTCTTCCCCTTGACCCCCTGGGGAATCGCCGGGTCCAAATAGAAGGCATCCTCCGAATAGAAGCTCGCAAGCCGCTCGGGATCGTTTCCGGTCCACGCCGGAAGCCAGCGGCCGGCGAATTCCCTTGCCTCCTCCTGGGTCAGGTGTCTCATGTCCAGCATCACTCCTTTCACCAATCCATGGTTCCTTCGAACAAGCTGTAGAAGAAAAGGGACAGGTTCTCAAAAAAAAGGGGACAGGTTCATTTTCCATCTCTTGTTCACGTCTTTTCTCCCTTGTTGTATGGCCAAGAGGATGCCTAACCGGGGTGAACCGCCACGACCTTGATGTTTCCCGGCGAGCAGGCTCGCTCGAAGGCACGGGGCAGCTCGGTCGCAGGAAGGGTTTCCGTGACGATCGCCCCGAGATCGATCCCCTTCTCGAGCAATGTCTGCATAATGGGCAGGGCCCGGTGAAAATCCCCGCACCTGGAGGTGCCGATTTTGACGCCCCTTTCGAGCATCGGGGAGAGTAGCCCGGTCCTGTCCTGGCCCACGTCGGCAACCCGTATGCTCCCGGTGGGCTGGATAAGTCCCTGCTCCCGATCCGGCCAGGGCCTGAGAAGGCGATCCACCGATTCGAGCGACTCTACGAGCCCCAGAGAGAACGGACCGGCCTCTCCGGATCTGACCTCCTCGGAAACCGTTTTCAGATCTTCCGGCTGTCGGACGACTACGGTTCGATACCCTGCATCCTCTATGCCTTGCACCATTTCGGTCGGGATCCTGGAGCCAACCACCAGCGCGGCATCCTGCGACTCTGTCGGCAAGGGGACGAAGGAATCATTCCCCTCGACAAGGGGGCCGAGCGAGACCTCGTCGACGACCATCTCGGTTGCATGGGAAAGTCCCATGGATGCGAGACCAGTGGTCGATTTGAGATGCACCTCCCGCGACGCGAGGCTCAGAGCGACTTCGAGTCCTTGGGGGCTTCCTGTGGATTCAAAGACGATGTCAAAAGGGGGTGGGTCATGCGCACCTGCCACTAGGGCTTCGGCGTCGTCCCAGACCCGGTCCGCACCCAGGGATGTTGCGACCCTGAGGCGCTCCTCCTGACGATCGATCGCTTCGATCGAGAAAGAGCCACCGATCGTTTCCCGTTTGCCTCGTAAGGCCGCCAGGATGAGCAGGCCGAGCCTTCCGGCACCCAGGACCGCGACCCGCGTCGCACCCTCCAGATCGATCCGTTCGGTGGCGTGAACCGCGGCTGCAAACGGTTCGATCAGCACGGAGATATTCGCATCCACCCCCTGTGGTATCTCCACGACATTGTGCTTCGGCACGAGAATCCAGGGCGCGAATCCCCCGGGAAGCCGGTCGATCCCGAGCGTCAACCGGTCCGGGCAGTGTGTGGGCAGGCCTTTCCGGCAGAAGGGGCAATCTTCGGCGAGGGCAGAGCCTGTTGCATGGTGGGAGGCATTGATCTCCGCGGCCACCGTTCTTCCGGACTCGTCCTCCGCGATCACCTCATGGCCCGTGATCTGTGGCAGGGGATAGGGCAGATGATGGCGCGCCAGATCGGTGGAGCAGACACCGCAGCGAATCGACCTCAGCAGCTCGTATCCTGCCGGCAGGCTCAGATGCTCCTGCCCCTCGCGAAGAATTCGCCATCCGGTCTTTGCATCTCCCTCATAACGATAGGAGGCCTGCTGAAAGGAAGCCTCCTTGGTGTACTCGAAAGTGACGAAATCCTGAACATTCATTCCTGTGGGGCCTCCTCAGAGCCAAGGGCCTTCTTCTCGGATGGTTGCAGCACCTCGTTCATGCTTCCGGTTCGATATCCTTCCAGGTCTATGGTCACGTAAGCGAATCCCTGCTGCTTGAAGAACCGGGCGACAGCCTCTCCGTGGACAACGAGTTCAGGTATGACCGCAGGGGCGACCTCGATGCGGGCCAGGTTGCCGTGGATGCGGACCCGCACCGATCCCTGGACCCTCTCGTGCAGGAAGGACTCACAACGGTCGATGCGGGTGAGAGCCTCCTGGGTGATCTCCGTGCCGTAGGGGATTCGCGAGGCCAGGCAGGCAAGGGAAGGCTTGTCCCACGTTTCGAGGCCCATCTCCTGGGACAGGGCGCGGATGTCGGCCTTGCTGAGGCCCGCCTCCTTTAGGGGGCTCAGCACCCCCAGTTCCTTCAGGGCCCTGAGGCCGGGTCGGAAATCCGTGAGATCATCCACATTGGAGCCGTCCAGGACTGCCTCATAGCCCTCCTGTTCTCGGATCTCCTCGAACTTGGAGAACAGATGCTTCTTGCAGTGGTAGCACCGGTCCGGCGGGTTGGTCCGGAATCCATCCAGATCAATCTCGTCTCCGATGATTTCGCGGTGCTCGGCCGAGAAGGGGCGGACGAGTCTTCGTGCCCCTTCCTGCTCCTTCTGGGGATGGGTAGGTGACCGGGCGGTCACCGCGAGCACCTTTCGGTTCGGGTCTCTGCAGAGCACGGCCAAAAGGAGTGTGGAATCCACGCCCCCGGAGAAGGCGAGCACCACTTTCCGGAGAGGTGCGAGCCGGGTCTCGAGCAGATCCAGCTTGTCGGCCAGTTCCGGGCTCGGGCCGCGGCCTTCTGTTTTCGCATCGTCCATGGACCGGCTTGCCTCGCAGGGTGGTCAGAAGTACATGGTATACATATAATATTATTTCGAATTGATCTATGCCATGCAAGACGGGGAGAGCTTCGTTGGCACTTCAGGACCTCGTTCTCATCACGCTGGACTGTGTCCGGCCGGACTTCCTCGGCTGTTACGGTTGCCAGGACGTGCAGACGCCCGCCCTGGACCGAATGGCCTCGAGAGGCGTGGTGTTCGAGCAGGCCGTCACGCAGGCCCCGAACACCTGGGTCTCGCACGCCGGCCTTCTGACAGGGCTCTACCCTCCCCTTCACGGCCTGCGGACCCCGTACGATCGCATCGATCCTGGTGCTCCCACCCTCGCCTCCCAGCTCGAAGAGCAGGGCTACCGGTGCGCCGGCTTCCCTGGCAACGATCTGGTGGGTTCCCGCTCCGGGTTTGGGAAGGGTTTCGACCTGTATTTCGAGGAGTATGCCCTCGGAGGCGAACCCGAGGACGAGCAAGGGGGGATGACGGCGAACAACCGGAATCGCTGGGAAGACATGATCCGTGCGGCTGAAGGGTGGCTGGGCTGCCAGAACGCTCCGGTCTTCCTCTGGTTTCACTACCTGGATACCCACCATCTGAAGGAATACGACCTCCCGGAGTACTACCGCTTCAGCCGGGACCCCTTGTGGCAGTTCTACGAGGGCAAGATCTCATACGCGGACGAGTGCTGTGTCCGCGCGGTTATGGACATGCTTGTGCGAAGCGGCCGCTACGAGAGTGCCCTGTTGATCGTCCTCTCGGACCATGGAGAGGATCTTGTCCGGGGCATGCCTCCAACCCACAACGGCCTGCTCACCGAAGCCGTTCTCCGCGTTCCCTTGATCCTGTTCGGCGAGCAGACCCCCTGGAAGGGGATTCGGGTGCCGGGCCTGGTCAGAACCGCGGACATCGTCCCGACCTTGATCCGCGGGGCTTTAGATCCTGGCAAGACCTCTGCGGAGGGGCCTGGGCACACCTTCTCAGGCGCACCTCTTCCCCTTCCGGGCCTCGATCAGAGGGGCGATCACGATGAAAGACAGGAGCTCGCCTACGCGGAGAACGAGCCCCTGGGTCTTTCGTGCCTTCGCAGCGAGTCCTGGAAATACCTTGTGAGTCCGGAGGGGGAACAGCTCTTCCATGTTGCTTCGGACCCTCTCGAGCAGGTCAACGTTGTCGATCGACATCCCGGAGTGGTGCAGCATCTCAGAGAGGCATGGGCAGGCATACGATCCATACGGCCCGACGGAGAAGCGGCCGCATCACAACGCGAGGAGGAAGAGACACGCAGGCTGCTGCGTGCCTTTGGATATATCGAATGAGCCGGTTTCGACCTGAAAGAGCAGACTCGATCGGGATCATCCTTCACTACGAGTGCACGTTTCGGTGCGCCCATTGCCTGTATGCCTGTCGCCCCGGGCTCGGGGAGGAGCTTCGGGAGGACGATCTCGCCCCTCTCGTTGAATCCCTCCAGCGTGCCTGCCCGAACGCCTATCTGCACATCGGTGGGGGGGAGCCCTTCATCCACCTGGATCGCCTTCTAGTACTCGTGGATCAGGTTCACCGAAGCGGGATGTTCCTGGAATACGTGGAGACGAATGGTTCCTGGGTGAGCTGTGAGGATGCCCGTGACCGGCTCGTCCGGGTCCGGCGTGCCGGCTGCCCACGGCTGCTCCTCTCCATTTCTCCCTTCCACAATGCATTCCTCTCCTGTCGAGATAACCAGAGGGCCTATGAGATGATCGTGGACGTCTTCGGCCCCGAAGGGATCTTCCCCTGGCACCCGGCCTACTATCCTTTGCTCGAGCGCGCGGACCCGGATCGCCCGGTTCCCTTCAAGGAGTATGTCCGGACCTTCACCCGGGAGGAGATGGCAGGCCAGCTCACACGAATCATCTACCTGCACCCGGCAGGCAGGGCGGCCTCGAGCTTCGGCCCCATTCTGGGTTGGCGACCGGCCGAAGCGTTTGACAGGAAGCACTGCAGCGGGGAACTCGGCTCTCCGACCCACGCTCATGCCGACCCGCAGGGTCGCTACTTGACCGGATTCTGCTCAGGCCTCCAGATCGGCGACGGGGAGGCTCTCGACCTGGAGCGGCTTTACAGGGAAGGGATTCTCCTCGCCGACTACCCCATTCTCGAGATGCTCGTCCAGGGGACTCTGGGTGACCTGCGCCGCTTTGCAGAAGGTCTGGGCTACCGATCGGACCGAGATGGGTACGTCTCGGCCTGTCATCTCTGCGGGCACATTCGTACGTGGCTCTATCATCACTGGTCAGGCGATGAGCGACCTCGAGAGCTGTCGCCCGACTTTTTCTACAAAGAAATGGGTCGCCTGTTCTCCTTCACAAACGGCGACCCGGGTTCAGGAAGTGAAAACCCGAACTCCGAAGACCATTGAGGAGGTTCTCGTGCCGGTTCTTGTGCGTCTCAATATGCTCACACACAACGGGATGTTGAACGAAAAGATCGAGATCGAGGCGGGCAAGGGGATCCGGCTGGATAAGCTGCTGGGCCGGCTCGACAAGATGGGCAAGCCCGAGAAGGGTTTTTTCAAAGCCGTGCGGAAGGGGCGGCAGGGCGTGACGCTGCTCTTGAACGGTGATCGCCTGGATGTTTCGGAAGTGAAGAAGACGTTCATCCAGGAAGGCGACGAGCTGGCCGTCCTCTCCCCCATCTCCGGGGGCTAGCAGGCGACCCGATGATCCTAATACTAATATTATAATGTATTTAACCCCTACAGTGTAACTTGTTTAAATTAATAATGAATCCTCTGTTCTTCGGCGAATCCGATACAATCGAAAGCCGAAAATTCCGATCATTTGAGAAATGGATCTTATTGGAATACTTGAGTCGCACCCAGGGCCGAGATTCGGATCCACGTTTGCGTCCAAGTATCCCTTGCCACACGATCGGAGGAGCACCGGGCGCCGTTGGTTGCCGCAGGTTAAGGTAGTAAACCCGGATGGAGGAACATCTGCAAAGGAAAGTGCGAAGGATTCGTCGCACTACCCCGTTGGCTGTGGCAGGCTGAATGGACGGATGGCAGATCCAGGAACTCTGACAGAAAAAGATGCGAAAGAATGGTTGCACTGCCTATTGTGCAATCAGTATCATGAGATTCTCTTGTTATTCTCAAGCCGAAACACCTCTTTCTTGCCGTGTTTCATTATGACTAGAAACCCGTTTTTTCTGCCATCCAAACCAACCTATCACACCCGTTAATCTTGTTTTGAGGTTTCAGGTTCTTCCCGACTGTTTTTTCACTCCAAAACACCTCGTCTTGACACAGAAGGGTTTCTTGGGTAAATCATAACTATAGATTATAGATAGGATTCTCGCATTTATCATCAATTTATAACGCCGAACGCTCTTTTCAAAAAAGCCAAGAGTGGTGCTGCCATGGACAGTGGAGACGTGGTCATAGCAAAAGATCATGGCGAAATGAGTGAAAGAGCTCTGAAGATAATCATGCAAGAAATACACAATTCATCGTCCGGCAATTTGAAGAGATTCTTGGTGCCGACAGGAAACACGCCCAAAGAAATCTACTCAAGACTCGTCGAAGAACACAAAGAGAATGACACAACTCTAAGATACCTTGATCTCTTCCTCATGGATGAGCTTTGTAAGAGGGAGCATGGTCAACTCTCGATGTTTTCGCCTAGTGATTCAGAAGGATACTTCTTCTATATCTTGCATCGTCTTCAGCGAGGGACAGACTTAAGGCGCACTTGCATCCATGTGCCTGATACACAGAATATTCGACACCCAGGTGCTTATGACTTATTCATTGACACATCGGGAGGAATAGATTTCTGCTTATGCTGCACAGGAAAGGAAGGGAATATAGCTCTTAACATGCCTGGGAGTGACCAGAATTCCATAACAAGATTAGTGCAATTGGATGCGACCAGGTTTGCAATCACTGTAGGTATAAGAACCATATTAAGTTCGAAAAGAATCCTATTTGTAGCATCAGGCGAAGAAAAGTCAAATGTCGTTAAGCAGATCTTCTCAGCAACAGTCCCTACAGATCAGATACCAGCGACATATCTTCGAACCCACAAGAATTGCACCTACATAGTTGACGAATCTGCTGCTAGTTTGCTCTGAGGAGTGAGTGTAGTATTTTGAACTATATGCAGTGACCCGGACCAAGAACGAGCTCAGAAGTCTGTTGACAGCAATTGACCAAGGATACTGCGAATGAGACCTTTTTCGAACGAAAACGGAGCAGGTACATCTTTGGCGAACTACATCTCAGAGAACAAAGCTAGTGACACCTCTGGGCCTATACTATGGTTGGGTGCTGGATGTTCTATTTCTGCTGGATGCCCCAGCAGCAAGGAGCTTTTGAAGCGCTTTTCTAGCGTACTAGACAGAAGAATTCGGAATTACACGGATCTAGCGAAGCAGGTTACAAAGGAGCATCAACGCCTGCTAACGGGTCGCTTCATTACACCTACTGCCCCCAGTAGAGGATATGCGTACCTCGCACAGCTCATAGCCAGAGGGTATTTCGACATAATACTGACTACAAACTGGGATCCTCTTCTGGAGCACCAGTTGAGATTGGTTCTGCCACCTGACCGACTAATGATCTCAACTCGTTGCCTAGAGAATGACGAGCAAATCTCAGAGAACCTACTCAAACTACCTGGCTCGGTAGTTTATCTCTTAAGGCTGCACGGGGACATGAGAACCGAGCTGATAACTGAGGCTGATCGGCTTCTCAAATTTGATGCAAGTCTGGAGGCTGAGATCGAAAGACTGTTCAAGCAGCGTGGTGTTATCTTCGTGGGGTACGCACTTGAGGAGCACCGTATTGCGCGAATTCTTCCCTCCATAGAACGGATTTGGTATGTCAACCCTATGCCTTTGCAGGAATCGATTGCCGAAACCTACAAAATCGATTCGCAGAGGTGTATTAGTGGGGACGACGCATTGTTTGACAACTTCATACAGGGATTATGTTATCAGGTTCTACATGACGAGCTTGATGAGCGTATGCTCATGGACAAGGAAGGAAAGGTACTTGAACATTCTCGGAGAATCGCAGATCCGAGATCGACGATAGATGCCCTCCTCGAGAATGTGATAGCAGATCAAAGGAGCGATTCACTTGATGATGCAGAAATCAGAGAATGCATACGTCACCTACTTGAGGAGATTCGAAAGATAGCAGAC
Source organism: bacterium (assembly GCA_028277985.1). GTDB lineage: Bacteria > Desulfobacterota > DSWW01 > DSWW01 > DSWW01 > S015-6. The sequence goes on from JANQFG010000182.1 coordinate 22,589, forward strand.
CAGCGACAAGGAAAGACGTGCCTTATATTTGCCGACGATCCTGAAGCTCCAGGTGGCAGAGAAATCCGAAGGGTTATTGAGCGAGAAGGCGTTCTAAGTGCACAGGTTAAAGGCTATGACATGCTAGAAGCGAGGATTACTAGTACCCGCTATAAGGAGAGAGAACTGGAGAAGCTTGTTCCTAATCAGGAGCTGGATCAGTACAACACACTCGTGATATTCGACGATATAGCCTTTAGTGGAAACACGTTAAAGACACTTCGGCAGAGTCTAGTAAGGAAATCGCACGCAAAGCGTGAGAACTTTGTCGCTGCATTGCTACGCATACCGGTGTCAGTATTGTCTGAATTGGAGAATGACAAATGGAACGTGGTCTACAACAGCAAGCATTCAGGAATTGGGTTCATGTGCCCATGGGGCTTCGTCCGTCCTAGAGGACCGGTCCTTTCCGAAAATGAGGTGGATAATGAGCAGTTGGCGAGGCCCTATCTGGGCCCTTTGAATGTTGAGGCGTTCAGAGAGGATCCGCGGATAGGCTATCAATGTAAGCCTTGGGGCGAGGTTGCTGTGCTGAGTGAAAATGACCACTACAGCACGAGAATTCTGTCTGTCGAGCGCGGCCAGAGGACAAGTCTTCATTATCATTTGCTTCGGGATGAGACTTTTGTCGTTCTCGACGATCGTATCTGCATTTGCCTATGGGACCGTTTCATTAAACTCAACAAACATCAATGCTTGAGAATTCCGGCAGGAGTACCTCATAGCTTGATTGCACTTGCATCTAACTGTCGGGTGGTAGAAGTCAGTTCGGGATATTGTGATGTTGAGCATGATATTTTCCGTATACATGATATATACAGAAGGAGTCCGGGAAAGTTTGGGGACGAGGGTCTCTTGTAGTCCTGTCGGGTACAGACTTGACAGGACTCCATCACGGGTTCGCAGATACCCCGTGTCTGTGGAAATGGAAAAGCGGCCGTATGGGATTCGGGGAGAATATCTGAGGTCATATACCAAAGAAGTATTGGGTGTGTCCGGACACTCTAAAGTCTGATGCTTGAGGTTTTGGAAGACGAATACTGACAAGCGGCAGCGGGGCAGAAGAAAGAAGCGGAATGTACCGAGGCAGGAGGAGCCAGACGTTGAGCAGTAGGCGGGGAGAATTTGGGATTGCTAGTGATTCGTGGGGGATTCTGCTGACACGCTGAGAGCCTCTATTTTCTGGAAGTTACCAAGGATTCGGAACAGAGATTCTTTTGAAGGGACATAGGAAGCATGAAGAAAGTAAAACTTGGTCCCAGAACTTTAATCTACCCTTTACCTGCGGTGCTCATCGGCTGCACGTTCGACAAAAGGCCGAACTTCATGACTGCCTCTTGGTGCTGTATTGCCTGTTCTGAACCAGCAGCAGTCGCTGTCTCAATCAAAAAGACAAGGTTCACCTTGAAGGGGATTGAGGAACGAGGAGCATTCTCAGTTAACGTGCCGTCAACGAAGCTTGTCAGGGAAGTCGACGCGTGCGGGCTTTATTCCGGAAGAGATAAGGACAAGGCAAGATTATTCGATGTCTTCTACGGTGATCTAAGAGCGGCACCTCTCGTGAGGGAATGTCCGATCAATCATGAGTGCAAAGTAGTGCACTTACTTGACGTCGGTAGTCACAAGCTCGTCGTGGGTGAGATTGTTGAAACTTACATGACGGAGGATTGCCAAGTACAGGGCGAACCGGATGCTGAGAAGATTGATCCCATGATATATCTTACGTCTGTCAGGCAATATGCGAGATTGGGAGATGTGCTTGCTAAGGCCTACAAGGTGGGGAAAGGAACTATATGAAGCGTCGGGCTTTTTGTGCGACCGAGGTTTGATGTTAAGTTAAGTGCGTCTGATTCCAGATTGTTGGGGAAAAGCATATAGGTAAAAACGCAAGAGAGAAGAGCCTCCTCCGTAATCTTCCCCATTAAGTAGACAGTGTGAAAGAAGAGTTCCCCCTTTGATTGAATCCTTCCCCTTTAACTGACAGAAAAACTAGAATCACCCGGCCTTCAGATATGCTTCCGTGAACTCCTCTGGGGTCCGATCTCCGAGCGAGCTATGTGGACGGCAACGGCTGTAATCGATCATCCGCCAGTGGTCTCCCGAATGATCAGCGACAATTAGAATTCCCGCCTGACGACAATTAGAATTCCCGGAATTTGAAAAGGGAATCGATAGATTATCCAAGCGCTTATGTGGAAAGGG
>JANQFG010000034.1 GCA_028277985.1 bacterium
TCCTTGTATTCACCCCGGGCGGCCCGCAGTTGATCTCCTTCGAAAAGCTCCCGAATCTCACGGTCGGTGCCTTCGTCACCGGAGAACCATCGCTTCACACGGGGCGACTCGGGATCGATCGCGGTCTCATCATTCAGGCCGCCGAACCAGTAGTCGAGTATGGTTTCAGGACGAGTCATCGTACATCCTCTTGCCTCAATCCCTCTTGGATGCAGGGAACGGGCCACAAGTTCTTGGGATGGATGACACAGCCTTTCGACTCAACTTCAGGGGGTATCTTGAGTCTATTGCCCTCTTGCCGGAAACATATCCTGTCCATCCAACTTGAGCAAGGGGCTGCGAGGATCGATCGCCGCGAGGACAGACCAGAGTCTGCGATGGTCCTCCACACCGAATTCTCGGGAGAATTGCTCCAGACCCTGGAGGATGGCCTTCTCGCCGTCTTCACCAAGGTGTTTTAAGATAACCTGAGAGAAGGAACGCAGAACGTCCACACAATGAAAATCCCACGGTTTGAGCGCCTTCTTCTTCGCCCGCCTTCTTTTCACAAGAAACCTGCACAAATCCGGCAATCCGAGGCTCCAATCAAGATAGTTGAACTCGCAGAAGGTCGAACCGTCATTCAGGTTTCGAGGCACATCGAATCTCAACTCGCTGTTGAATCCCCGAAGAATGGCTTTGTCGATGTCCCGGCAGTAGATTCGACCCACGTCCGACATGTCGTGTTCTCTCCATATCTCGTGCCAGCCGCACTTTGTCGCCTTCACCCTGAAGTACGGCCTTCTTGATTCGATACGGAATTTGTTTCCCGTATCATCGGGATCTACCTCGATGTAGAGCAGATAGCCCAGCAAGTCATTGCGGCAACCATTTTCGAGTGCCGTTCTTGCCATCCTCTTGCCCCTCCCTTCCCCATAGGCTTGAACAGCCTCCAACACAACCTCCTCCCCTTCTTTGCCGGAGCGGTCGAGAATCTCTCTGATCAGATATCCCAACAGGAGTGCCTGATGTTTCAACTCCATAATGCGCTATTCCTCCAAGGCATCATGACAACGTAGAAAGACCGTCCGTGTCTTCTTGTGAGGGTTTGAAAAGGTACGTTGAGATCATGTCGGCGAGCTCATCCAGCACAAGCTCCCGATTTATGTCGGGGGTCAGGAACTGGGTGGAATGTACGGTTCTTTCCATCGCGCCGTGGACGACAAAGGCCGCCGCTTCCAGATTCTCGATCCTCAGGTCGTCTCTGAACAGATTCAGGATCGACAGGATGTAATTCAATTCCAGGGCTTTCGCTTCGTCGTAGAGCCTCTTCACGTCCGGATCGCTGTACCTCAACACGAGGGTCTCTCGATGAAACTCAGGGGAATGGTCATATGCATCGATGGCGCTCCGAACAATATTGCCTATGATTTCCTTTTTGCCCAAGCCGTCAAACACACCCATCTTTTCCTGAGAGACTGCCCTAAGCAGGAATTGCTCGAGGTGTAACTTCAGAACCTCCAACAGGAGCACCTTCTTGTCGGAGAAGTAGGAATAGAAGGCGCCAACGGATATGCCGGCCTCGGCAGCGATCTCCCTCGAGTTCGTCCCGTGGAGGCCCTTGCGAGCAAAAAGGGCTTTGGCAACTTGAATGATGTGGCGTCTTGTCTCCACCGCCCTCTTCTGTTTCGGGACCCTCGTATTCTTCCTCTTGTCTGTCATTGTTTGCCTCCAGCACGCAACGCCCGGTCACGAGAATTCGGAGAGATCTATCCGAAAAAATATGATCTATTATTCATTTTTTAACAGACTACTCCTCCAGAGTCAAGGCAAAGTATGAATATTTCTACTTATATTTCAATTAATTATAACAGAACTACGATAGTGAATATTTATTCGTTTTTTATTGACATTGGCAGATTCTCCGTACTAGAATCATCTCTGATCCCTCGGGACCCACGATGGATAAGACTGCGGGAGAAGTGCCCATGAAGAAGGACAAGGAATTCACGCGGAACTTGGGATTTTGCGAGCCCACGCTGGTGGAACGATTCGGTGAGGACAAAGCGGAGGCGATTCTTCAAGAAGCCGCCCGACTCTATGACGAACTGAGACCGAGCATTCCCAGCTTCAAGTCAGCGGGCAATCGCCTGCTGTTCAAGATGATGGTCTTTGTTTTGCCGCTATACCGAGCGCTTGTTCAAGAGACATCCAAAGACGAGGCATTCAACATTACGCGGGAATGCTTTTTCAAGTCCCTGGACGCAGGCTTCCAAACATCGCGGGTTTTGAGAACAGTTCACAGGACCCCTTTCCTGCTCCGGATGTTCAGGAGGTGGTTTATCCGGAACATCAACACCGCCGACGAACCGGACGGCTGGAAGTACTCGAAACTCACCTTTGGGAAAGGGTTCTTGTACGGCTTCTCTGTGGAACGATGTGGAATTCACACCTTCTTCAATCAGCAGGGTGCCCCGGAACTCGTCCAAATCATGTGCGAAGGCGATCACTACGTGATGAAGTATTTTCCGAAAGGAGTATGCTTGACACGCAAGCAGACCATCGCCGAGGGTGCGGAGTCCTGTGATTTTCACTACGATTTTGAATAGAAGGCCGGGCCGACAGCAAAGGGCCCGGTCAGACCTTGGGATGGCTGTGCATGAGAATCAAAGACGTCCTTACGAAACATCGCATGTTTCTCATAAAGGATCCCCTCGTAGGACTCTTGGGGGCCGAGAGATTTGAGACGCTCAGAGAGTCTCGGGTCTACAGATTCATCGTCGACGCCTTCGCGATGAACGCTTTCTCCATCGCAATCTGTACACCCAACGAGCTTCTAATAGCCGGAATGGACTTCGACGAATACGTAAGAACCCGACTGACAGCCATCGTGCTCAACACGCTCACCGGCAGGCCGTACGGTGTATGGAGGGACTGGCTTGTAAGGAAGCTGAAAATCGGCACGGAGACCTCGTCGGGAATCAAATACCTCGGGGATACCACTGCGTTCATAGGTTTCCAATTGCCTCTGTACTGGTTGAGCATGATGCTGGGTGGGGCGGAGCTGATCGAAATGATCAGCGCGTCGACGACGCTGACCGTTGTTGCGGGACTGACCGGCAGGCCTTACGGTGTCTGGCTTGACAAATTCCGCAATGAGTGCGGTCTGACAACAGAGAAGCATTCAGAGAATACCAATCAAATCAGAGGGTGTGATGCCTGTCAGACAGAACCTCGCGTTTGTTAACTGCAATGTGATTGACGGGGATATCGATTCAGAAGTCATTCAAGATGCGGTTATTCTCGTGAGAAACAGGGTCGAAGACGAAGGCAAAGCAGGAAGAATCGAAGCGGTGGCCGGAAAGGAGGATGTCGAGATCCCTCCCGGCTATCGGGTAATCGACCTCGAGGGGAAGTATGTCATGCCGGGGTTGATCAACGCACATGCCCATTTGATTGGTAGTGGGAAACCTCGTAACACGAGAACACCTGCGGCCAGGAGGAGGCTGGCCGAGTTTCTTGGAACAAGAGTGGGCAGGGCCATTGCCCTGAAATGGATCAGACAGAACGCCCGCAATGCCTTGCACGCCGGGGTTACCACAGTCCGAACCGTGGGGGATCCACACGCGTACAGCATCCCCATAAGAAGAGAAGTCGAAGACGGAAGGATGATTGGACCTAGGATTCTCGCAGCAGGGAAGATCATTGCTTCATCAGGGGGGCACGGGGCGGATTTCTTGGCCTATGTTGCCGACTCCCCCTGGGAAGCCCGAAAAGCGGTGCGAAAGGCTATTCAGGATGGGGCAGACTTCATCAAGATCGCAAGCACAGGAGGCGTATCGGATTCGGAAAGGATCGGTGAAGCGGGGCGTCCCGAGATGACCCTGGAAGAAATATCAGCGGCGTGCGACGAGGCGCATCGAGCAGGCCTGAAGGTCGCGAGCCATGTTCACAGCACGTTTGGAGTACGCGAGGCACTCTTGGGAGGGGTAGACACCGTAGAGCACGGAGCCGACCTGAATGACGATCTTATCCGGTTGTTCAAGAATAACCCGCGAAGCCTGATGGGATATTCCGCCCTGGTACCAACGCTGTCGGTGATCATCAATGTCACCGATCATGATACGAGATACACGCGATTCACGCCGGTACAATATGAGAATGGCACTATCATACGAGATCGCATGATCAATGCCTTTCGCAAAGGCCTGGAAGGCGGGGTCAAGATAGGCGTCGGCAACGACGCGGGCGTAGTTCTCACCCCCCACTATGATGTGTGGAAGGAATTGTTACACTTTGTTGAATATGGGAACATGACCCCCAGACAGGCCATTTTCCATGCCACGAAATGCAACGCCGAAATACTTGGAATCGACAACGTAACAGGCACAATCAAAGCCGGCAAATCGGCCGACTTCGTTGTCCTGGAAGAAGACCCGACAGAGAATCTGGCTCTTTTGTCAAAACCGTCCATGGTCGTTGTGTTCGGGCACGTCATCGAGAACCCGACCGTGAGGCGAGTCAGGGAAGTGGACGCAGCTTCACATGGGGAGTCGAAATCCATGGGATGCGTCAATAGGTCTCCATCGGGCGTCACTCACCCGCCGAGAATGAAGAACCCGGTTCTTTGAAGCCCTCGGAGTCATTTCGCTGCGTTGGCGACTACGACATCGTAGATCCCCCTCATTTGCGGCAGTTTCGTTGCGCAGGCTGCCGGCCATGCTCTCATCTGTTGTTCCGCATCTGTCTTCCCGAACTCATAGGAAGCCTCATACTTCTGAACGAGCGCTTCGCGGGTTGCCGGCGGCAGGGACGATATTCTCGACGTCGCATCCTGTCTGACTTCAACGCCCGACGGATCACCGCAGGCGTCCGCCCAGGCCTGGTAGCGGGCTGCGTTCTTTACCACGCCCCCCAAAGGAGAAATGCGAGGGCTCTTCCCCTGCCTCGTGCATTCCTTGCTCTGGTTTCTGTCTACCGTATGCAGGCAATCTATCACCTGGCCCGCAGAGTCGGTAATCATCTGCGATGATGCGGCGGCTTTCTCTTTCGTGCCTTTTGTCTTCGCCTTCCCATGAACAATACACCACTTCTCCTCGGAGTAGTTCTTCGGGTTTTCGCAATCGATTTTCATCACTCCACCACTGCGGCCCCTGGCCGGCTTTGGTGATTTCTTCGTCGACTGCGCGTCGGCCGTCTGCTTGGTGGAGGATGCACCTGGGGAATGGGTGCTCTTTGCGTCCGCCGCCTGAAACGTGGACGATCGCTCGACCACCCAGTTCTGATTCCGGATGTACCCGGTGTAGACCTCCTCCACTGCACGAGCGTTGCAGCCCGCTGCCTTGCGCTGTTCCAGGACTCGCTCGTACTCCTGGTCATACGCTTGGATGTAGTGATCCAGAACACTCGGTGTCTTTGCGAATCGAACCGCGATCATCGTTTGAGCGTTCTCGCGGAATACGGGATCCCTTGCTCCTCCGCATGCCTTGATATTCGCATCCGCTCTTGCGGCCTGAAGCCAAGCCCCATCCTGGATTGCCTTTGCGTGTAGATCCTCCTTGCCGAGTTTCGGGATGCTGGCGACCTGTGCCCCTCCGCCGGCCCTCGGCGAGGTCGGCATGGCCCAGAGAAAGCACAAGGCCAAGATCGTCAGAGCAGACAGGGAGAGGCGACGAGAGGAACGCACACTTATCTCGCACATTTCCTTCTCCTTCGAGTTGAAGCCGCCCAGGGTCGGAGCGGTCCAGATGTCTCGGTCCCGGCACCGGTGAGTCGCCCAACGGAATGATACAAACGCGGTTCAAATCACTGGCCGGATTTCGGTCTGATCAGGTGTAGCGGATGCGAGAGGCGAAGTACCGTTCTGACCTGCCGGGCGGCCGGTTCATGAAATATTCCCCTCCTATCGGTACTCGAGGCGGAATCCGCAAATCTCAAAGTTGTGATGTATTCTGGACGGCTAATGGTGCAGACGCTGGCACTCGGCATGGCGAGCGTGACGGCTGCACGAAATCACTCAAGGGATGCGGGGGATGCCTTCGTCGCCGAGACCATCACGCCTGGTAGAACAATGCCGCCTGTCTGGGGGTCGAGCCATGAGTCATATTATTTCGAACCATCATCCAAAAGTTGTATACCTCCTCAAGAGACAAGAACTTGGGAGGGACCCCATGTCACGACAACAAAGAACAATTCGGTGCCGGTTTCCGGCGGCTTTGCTCTTCTTCTATACTCTCTCCATCATCGTTTCAGGGCCGGTTTACGCGACGACCTATCAGGCTGAAAGTTCTACCGCGCCCGTGGCCCCTTCGGCGGGCATGGACCTGGCGGGCATTCCCTTTGTTCTGCTTCAGTTCAAGTATCAGCCGGCCACCTTCAGTGAAAATGATGTGCTGGCGTGGACCCAACGACAAGTCCAGCACGATCAGGGTGTGTATACCCGGGTCGGCCGCCTCGAGCAGGCACGAAAGCAACTAGAGGAGACAACCCTGAAGCGGGATCAGGCACCCAACGCAAGCATGAAGAAGAGCTACGACTATCAAATCGAAGCCCAGAAGAAACAAATCAAACTCCAGGAAGCACAGATTGAAGAATCCATGACGGGTGTGGTGTTCGATCGCTCCGAGGTCGAGAACCGCGAACCCAGGTTCGCGGCCCAACAGCTCAAGTCCAAGTACAGTGAACACCTCGCAAGAGTCGCTGCCGCTCTTCCGGATCGCTACACGCTCGAGTTCTCGAACCCGGTGGCGAACTACGATTATGACTTTGACGCCGGCATACTCTACAACAAAGTGAATACCTGGGCCCCCTGTGAAATGTACCCAGGCGAGTTGTGCCTGCCCAACGGTTGGGGGAGTCATTTTTTCGCTACACTCATTACCACGGAACAACTCAAGAATCTGCCGGATTTCGCTGGTTACTTCCTGCTATCCCCGCCGCGAGCGCCCTTCCCGGACCCGATGAACCCGAATCCCTACGGCTTTCCACAGTCGGTCCTGGGTGGCGGTTTGGGCCGGACGCTGCTGGCGATCGACCACCACATCGGCATCCCTTATCTGAAGATGGAGGCCGGCGAAGCGGAATCCATGATTCGGCGCCCGACCCTGTCCCCCGCCGACGTCTCCGCTCAGAAGCAATTGCCCGGGTGCTGGGCAACCAGGGATTGCGCATTCGTCGGTGTGATTGATTTCACGGTGACCGGGCTTCGGATGAAGCCGCGGCCCGTCATTGTCGCAAGCCTTCAGACAGTGAAGATATTCGAGCCCCAGGGGAAATCGCTCAGAGCTTACAGAGCGGGCGACTTCCTGTCGATCGGAGCGGTTCAAGCAGCTGCGAAAACAAAGGCGCAGGAGGAGAAGGCCGCCCAGGAGAAGGCGGCTGCGGAAGAAGCCGCGCGCTACGCAGACTTCGATATCCTGGGGATCAAGCTCGGTATGTCGCTCGAAGACGTCGACAAGATCGTACGACAGCACATGAAACCCACCTCCGAGTATCGCCACGAGAGGCAGAACGAAGTGCCCCCGTTTGGGGCAAAACCCTTCGACAGGGCCATAGCGTACATTCGCATGAAGGATGCCGCACCGGCCGGACAGAAAGAGAGCAGCCGGTACTGGACGGAAGCTGTTCCCGAAGAGGTCATCACCGTCACGGTGGAAAGATCCGCCGATGGAAAGGACGAAGTGCTTGGAGTCCGGCGGTGGCTGCAACTTCCGAAAAACGCCCACCCCGACGCGATCGGCAATTCTCTTCGCGAGAAATACGGCAAGCCGGAGCGGGAACAGGGGTCGACTGCGACCTGGGGAAAGGTGAGTGGGGGCCCATGTCGTCCGAGCGCCGGAACGAGCTTTGGCCACCTGTGGGAGTTACGGGCGGGCCAGGCCATACCGGGCCATGCAAAGGGCAACTTCTACTACTCGGTTCGAGCGATCAGCACGAAAAGCTCGAGATGGAAGCGCTTGCCGGACGAAACCGGGTTCGAAACCTGCGGGCCGGCAATCCAGGCGAGCTACTCAGGACGGCTGGAGGTAGTGCTTACCGACTACAAACGCTACTTCGAGCGTTACAGCGAACTGTTCGTTTCCGGAAGCAAGAGCAAAGAAGAAGAGGCCTTTGACATCGATCTGTGAAATCGCTGTTAGAGATCATCACTGTTCATGATGGTTTTGTATTCCTCTGAACTGGTTATCGTCCGGAGATCTTCCTGATAACGCCAATGCGCTCGTTGGCGAGCCTCCCAGTATCGATCGATCAAATCGTTCTTTTGCTCTTTGTGTTTCTTGCTAAAGTAATACTTTGCGGCCAGCTTTTCCGTGTTTTTCGCAATCCCCAGGTTTCTGTATTTCTTTTTGTACTCTTTGTTGATCCTTTGTTTCGCTGCGGCTGTCTCTGCAGATTCCAACGCCGCCTGTTGCTGCTCTTTCAGCAGTTCCTTCTGCTCGAGATAGTCCTGCTCGATTTCCTCCATCAATTCTTGCCTTTCTTCAGGCATTGCGTCTGTCAACTCCTGGCGCTCTGTCAGATAACTCTCATATAGGCCTACCTTCTGATTTCTGTATTCCTCAGCTTTCATGTTCTTTACGGCTGTGAGGGCTTCCAGCTGCTTCTTCGTCGGCGTTGACGGACTCATTTCCAAATCTTGATCCCCGGTGTATTCCGGAACATTGAGGATTTCGCTGTCTCCCGGAGAGGCACCGGGCTTGGGTTTCGGTCTTTCGAGATCCGGGCCCAGCCGGGGAATACCCGCCTGGGCCCAAACCGTCGCGGCGATGAACAGCGTGACCACCGAGACCCAGCCTGTTTTGAACGTTCTCATTGCCCTGGGCTCTTGATTTGATTCCGGGTTACTGCCCATATTGCTATGAGCCGGTACAAGGCTTGGACCGATGTCCAAACGCTTGTGCCCTCACATTTTCGATGAGAATCCAGGACCCCAGGGTTCACGTGTTTCAGGGTACGAACGGCCCTTCGCCTTGCAACTCGAAGCTTTCGCGTAGGCCCTACTGCTTCTCGTTTCCCCCGCACTTGGCGAGAAGCACGTAATGAGCCAGGCGCGGCGTCTCCATGGCGGGTTCGTTCACATGCCCTCTACCCTGCAAGGTATGTAGCGATGCAAGGGTGTAGCGGCCAGGCGGTCCCGGTGGGTGTTCTTTGCCAGGCGGTTCACGTTGGCCCCGTACGTCTCGCCCCCATAGACGAGGCCGAACCCGTGGGGGATGACGACATGGCCCTTCATGGCCGTATCCGTCTCCTCCAGCTCCACCTGTACCGCGCCCGCCTCGGTCGTGACGAGAACCATCTGACCGTCTTCGAGATCCAGGGACGTAACATCTTCCGGATGCATGGCAACCGTGCAGGCCCGACGTCCTTCGTTCCAGGCCGGGTCCCTCATCAACGTGTTCGCGTTCATGTCGGTGTGACGGCCCGCCATCAGGATGAGCGGAAACTCCTCATCCCGACGCAGATCTTCGGCCTCGCTCTCCGGCAGGATGCTCTGCACCCAGTCGGCGAGCTCCGGGATGTGCACCTGCACCTTGCCGTCCTCGGTCTTCAGGGACGCAAGGTTGTTCTCCGGATCGACCTTGCCGATCCAGAGTCCCTCCGGATGATCCAGGATGGCCTGGAAGATCTCCTCCCCCAGGTTCGGACCGGGTTTGAATCCGGCGCGAGCCGCGTTTTCATGGAAGACGGGCGGGGCCGTCTGCAGCAACCCCCACAAGGCTGCCAGATGGGTTGAGCCCAACTCGGGCCCGAGTGTCTTAGCCAGGATGAAGGGGGTGACCCGCATGGCCTTCGGATTCTCCTGAAGGAAGCCCATCAAGGCCATGAGGAATTCGGATCGCTCTCCCTTTGCGGCCTCGATGAGGTCCTTGGGCAGCTTGGGCAGGAGCCCGAGCCGTTCGGCCAGACCCGTGTAGACTTCACCCTCTTCCAGGGGCTCCCCCTCCGGTTCGATGAGGGGCCTGCGCATCTGGAAATAGATCTCGGGAAAGGTCCATGGGAAGAAAGTGCCGTCGCATTTCTCGTACCCGGATTTCACGGGCAGGACGTAGTGCGACAAGGCGGCGGTCTCGGACATGGCGACCTCGAAGGTGACCAGAAGGTCGAGCTCGGCAAAGGCCTTCTCGTAGGCCGTGGTATCCGCATAGGAGCGCAAAGGGTTCGCTCCGCTCACCAGGACGGCCCGCAGCCGGTCCGGGCTGTCCGACATGATTTCCTCGGGCATGACGTTCGGCGGGAAGTAGCCCATGATGGCCGGATAGTCCGTGGCCACGGTTCGCCAGGTCTTCGGGTTGCGCTCATCCGAGTGAGACCCCATGGCCATGATCGTGCCCGGAAGGATGTTGCCGCCCGGAACACCGATCCTTCCGCAGACGGCCATGAGGATCAGCTCCAGGTAGGAGGTTACCGTGCTGTGCCGGTTCATCAGGATGCCCAGGTCGCTGTGCATCGAAGACTTCCGTGTGGCAAAGAGCCGGGCCACCTCCCGCACCTGCTCGTAGTCGAGATAACAGACATCGAGGGCCGCCTTTGCATCGAAATCGGCAAACCAGGAACGAATCTCTTCGAAGCCGCTCACGTGGTTCGAGATGTACTCCGTATTCTCCCATCCCTCCTGAAGGATGATCGCGATCATGGCCCGTGTGAAGAGGGCGTCCGTGCCGACCCGAATCGGGAGATGGATGTCGGCCCTCTGGGCGGTCTCGCTCTTCCTTGGATCGATGACCACGAGGAGCTTGTCCGGATCACCCGAGATCCGCTTCAGATGCCGCCGGGCCTGGGCCATCTGGTGGCTCGTCCAGCCGTTCCATCCGATGGCCAGTAGCATGTCGGTCTCGTGATCGTCTGCCATGGTGCCCATGTACTGTTTGCCAAGACCACGTCCGTTCACCCAGAACAGGCCGGTCAATTCCTGGGCGATCGGGTTGTAGTGGTACTGGGAACCCAACCCCCTGAGAAGTGCAACGCCAAAGGCGGCCTCGAAATGGCACCCCTGCCCCCCACCTCCCATATAGGCAAAGGAGCGGGGCCCGTGTTGATCCACGATCCCGATCAACTTGGAGGCGATTTCGTCGAGGGCCTGATCCCAGGACACCTGTTCGAACTTGTCCCCTACCCGCTTGAGAGGATGGGTGAGACGCTGGGCGTGGTGCTGGTAGTAGGCCACGTTCATCCCCTTGCGACACACGTACCCCTCGCTTCTCGGGTTCGCCTTGTCCCCTCGCACCTTGGCGATGCGGTTGTCCTCGACCCATGCCTCCAGACCACAGTTCTGTCCGCACAATACACAACTCGTCTTCTTCCACTCGGCCATGACTCGTTCCTTCTTGCCTCTGCGTTTCTGGGAATACAGCCCACCCCACGAATTAGGACCAACCGGTCGGTACAAAACCATACTGCGGGGTTCCCACAAAGTCAACGTGACATAGTACCACGACACGGGCGCTTCCCAGCAAAGGAAAGAGGTCCTGCCGGCAAAGAACCCCTCCCGAGATCGGGGACAGCCACCTATCTCCTTCTCAATTCAGTGGCTGTCCCCGAATTCAGGCACGGATGATCGGACCGGAGCAAACAAATCACTCTGAATTACAGGCAGTTACGTGGAGAAGGACTGAGCTTTGGGGAAGATCAGGGACAGCCACCTATCTCCGTCTGGGGAGATCGGGGACAGCCACTTATCTCCGTATCAGTTCGGTGGCTGTCCCCGATCTCCAGTGCCCGATCTCCAGTGGGCTCTCCCCCGTACCGGAAAATCGCCATACGGGTGAACAAATCCCTTCCATGATCGGGAACGGCCCGTCCAGGCCTTGAGGTTGTCAGGCGGGAGACTTCCCGGCGGGAAGGCAGCGTCTCTGTTTACTGCCCCTGTGCGAGCCGTAGGTTCCCACGGCCCTCCTTCTTGATGCGTCGAATGACCCTCGCAGGGTTGCCGCCCACCAGCGTAAAGGGTGGAATCGACCTCGTCACCACGGAGCCTGCAGCAACCACACTCCCCTCACCAATCGACACCCCCTTGAGGATCGTACAGTTGGATGCGATCCACACGTTCTTCCCGATGGTGATCTTTCCGGGGATTTTCGGCTGTTCCTTGATCAGGATGTCCGGATTTTCGATCACGTGGTCCTCTGAAATGAGCGCGGAACCGTAGGCAACGCCGCTGTCATCGCCAAATTCGATACCGCCGTAGCCGTCGAGGTAGACATTGTCGTTGATCGAGACCCTCCTTCCGATGGAGATGTTCTCCGGAAAGAAGAAGGCGGTGCCTGGCCGTATCCAAAGGGATTGCACCTTCTCGCAGAACATCCTCAGAACCAGAAAGCGGAAGATTTCCCCTATGGGTGTGGGCAGGAAACGAACACAGTCATAGAGAAAGATGAAGGCAACCGACTTGAAGGAATAGAAAAGGCTGTAGCCTCGCAGTTTCCTTTTTTTCCACATGTTCTTCAACTCTTGGAGCAACATGCGCACCTCCTTGCCGGCCGATTCGCCTGTCTGTTTTAACATTTAATCATATATTTTATAGGATTTCGGGAAAAAAGGGAAGAATTTTCAGGACTATTTTAGAAAATACATAAACTATACCTAATAAACATAAAATATGCTATAATATCCTGATATAATTCATCCTTTTTTCTCAGCATGGAGGACATCCAGTGACCGCATCCAAAGTGCACTGCATCGGCATTGATGTCGGATCCATCAGCCTGAATTCCGTGGTGATCGGCTCGTCCCGGCAGATCCTCTTCGAGACGACCGTTCGTCATCAGGGGAAGCCGATCGAGGCCGCCTCCTGTATCCTCGCCACGATTTCGGAACAACTCGAGCAGGATTCCATCGCCCACATCTCAGTAACCGGCTCGGCGGGCAAGCTGATCTCGGACCTCCTGAACGCCAATTTCGTGAACGAGATCATTGCCCAGGCCCGGTCGGTGGCGTACCTCTACCCTTCCGTACGGTCCGTCATCGAGATCGGCGGGGAGGATGCCAAGCTCATCCGTCTTCGCGATACCGAAGGCCCCGACGTACTCGACATCGAGGACTTCGAGATGAATTCGGTCTGCTCGGCGGGCACCGGGTCCTTCCTCGATCAGCAGGCCT
The DNA here is from genome assembly GCA_028277985.1 of bacterium. Taxonomy (GTDB): domain Bacteria; phylum Desulfobacterota; class DSWW01; order DSWW01; family DSWW01; genus S015-6. Next base: position 13,075 of record JANQFG010000034.1, read on the forward strand.
TCCGGCTCGGCGTAGACATCGAGGAATTCAGCAGGCTCTCGTTGCTGTCGGAAGATCCTCCCCGGCTCGCAGGGCGGTGCTCCGTCTTTGCGAAGAGCGACATGATCCACCTGCAGCAGATCGGGATGCCCGTTCACGACATCGTCGCCGGTCTCTGTTTCGCCCTCGCCAGAAACTTCGTGAGCGTGCTGGGTGGAGGAAGAGACATCGAAAAGCCGATCATCTTTCAAGGCGGGGTGTCCGAGAACCTTGGGATTCGCAGGGCCTTTCGGGAGATCCTCGGCGCTGGGGAAGACGAACTGATCATACCCCCCCATTTCCTATCCATGGGGGCCATCGGCGCCGTGTACAAGACCCTGGAAGACCCGGCAGAAGAGATCCTCCCATACCAGGGATTCGAGAGGTTGAGGCACTATGCCGAGGCCCCTCCGCCACCGCGAAAAGGGTTGCGTAACCCCCTGAAGAAACGTCCGGCGAGGCTCACCCTGTCATCCGGATCTGCCGGTCACGCCGAAGAAAAGGGAAGGATCCAGTGTACTCTCGGGGTCGACGTAGGATCGGTCAGCACAAACGTTGTGCTCATCGATGAGCAGAAGAAGGTGATTGCCAAGGAGTACCTTCGGACCAGGAGCAAGCCGATCGAAGCTGTCATGGAGGGATTGAGGCGAGTCCACGAGTGTACGGGTGACCGAGTCGAAGTCGTGGGCGTGGGATCGACCGGTTCCGGGCGTTACATGATCGGCGAGTTGATCGGTGCCGATGTGATCCGAAACGAGATAACGACCCAAACGGCAGCTGCGATACACACCGACCCGTCCGTGGATACGATCTTCGAGATCGGGGGCCAGGATTCGAAGTACATCCGCATCGAGGATGGCGTCGTGATCGACTTCAACATGAACCACGCCTGCGCGGCCGGAACAGGGTCCTTCCTGGAGGAGCAGGCCGAGAACCTGGGCATCGACATCAAGAGCGAATTCTCCCGGTTGGCTTTCGAGAGCGACAACCCGGTACCCCTTGCCGAGAAATGCACGGTGTTCATCGAGTCGGATCTCATCCATCACCAGCAGAGGGGAACCGGAAAAGAGGACCTGATTGCAGGCCTGAGCTATGCCATCGTACAGAACTACATTCACAAGGTGGTCAAGACCGGCACGATCGGGGATCATATCTTCTTCCAGGGCGGTGTGGCCTTCAATGACGCGGTTGTGGCTGCCTTTGAAGCCGTGACGGGCAAGAAGATCATCGTCCCTGAACACCACGAGGTAACCGGTGCGATCGGTGCTGCCCTGATTGCCCTGGAAGAGTCGACAGGAGAGGAAACGAGTTTTCGCGGTTTCGAACTGGCCACACGCGACTACGAGATCCGGAAATTCCAGTGCCACGAATGTGAGAACAACTGCGAGATCAACAAGGTCATCCTGGAGAATGAGGAACCCCTGTTCTTCGGAAGCCGATGCGGGAAGTACGACGTCAACAAGAAAGCGGCGAAAAAGCAACTCCCGGATCTCTTCGCGCAACGAGAGGACTTTCTCCTGAACACCTATTCACAGAAGGATCCCGAACCGGATGCCCCCGGCAGGCGCAGGATCGGTATTCCGAGAACGCTCATGAATTTCGATCTCTTCCCCATGTTCAATGCCTTTTTCTCTGAACTCGGCTTCGAGGTGGTTCTCTCCGACAAGACGAATGAAACGATCATCAAGACAGGCACGGAAAAGGTCCCTGCCGAGTTCTGTTTTCCTGTGAAGGTAGCCTTTGGCCACATCCACAACCTCATACAGAAGGGCGTAGATGCCATCTTTCTCCCCAGCATTCGATCCCTGAACAAGGTCGATACCGAACAGGCCCATTCCTGGGTCTGCGTCTGGGTTCAGGCCATTCCTTACGCGGTCAAATCCGTCATCGATTTTGAGGAGGAAGGGATTCAGCTCTTGAGCCCTGTCCTCTGGTTCGACCTTCCCGAAGATCGAATCAAGAAGACCTTCATCGATCTGGGCAAAGAGCTCGGCAAGTCCAAACTCGAGGTGCGACGAGCACTCTGTACGGCTCAAGGGGTCCAGCACCGTTTTGTCGATCGATGTGTTGCCAGGGGAGAGGAAGCCCTGGACCAGCTCGGAGAGGACGAATTTGCCATCGTCATCGTCAGCCGCCCGTACAACGGCAACGACTCCCGAATCAGCCTGAACATCCCGAAGAAGCTGAAGCAGCTGGGTGTCTTGGCCATCCCGATGGATTTTCTTCCCCTGGACAGCATCCAGATCCCCCTGTCGGAAGAGATGATCAACTGGAGGAACGGTCAACGTATGGTCAAGGCCGCAAAGATCATACGCGAGGACGCGCGCCTCTTTCCGATCTTCATCACCAATTTCAATTGCGGCCCGGATTCGTTCATTCTTCACTACTTTCGAGACCATCTGGGTGGAAAGCCTTTCCTGGAGCTCGAGGTGGATGAGCACAGCTCCGATACGGGTGCCGTCACGAGGTGCGAGGCATTCATCGACAGCCTGAAGAACTACCGCCGAAAGCGAAGAGCGCCTCAGGTCCGGCGTCGGGTTGACCGGGCCATTACCCGGGATCTCGATCTCTACATACCCCAGTCGGACGCGATCAACTCCCTGGCCGTTACCTGGCAGGCCGCACACAAGGCCTACGGGATGAAGTTGAACATCTTCCCCCCATCTACCCGGGAAACGCTGGAGTATGCAAGGCGCTTCACCTCGGGAAAGGAGTGCTATCCCTATCAACTCCTCATCGGGGACACGGTGAGGCTCGTTACAGACCCGACCGTGGACAACGGGAATCTCGCGATCGTCATCCCTTCCACGCCCGGCGCCTGCAGGCTGGTCGGATACCCGAAAGGGATACGCAATGTGCTGGACAGGCTGGGGTGTGAGCACGTTCCGATTCATCCCGTCACAAAGCGATTCAAGGAGATGCAGGCCCTTCACAAGCCCTATTCGGATATCGAGCAGCTGGTCTACCATGCGAACACATGTCGGGAGCTTGTTCTCAAGAAGGTGCGTGAAATCCGACCCTATGAAGTCAACAAGGGAGAGACAAACGAGGTCTACGAGGCCCTCGCCGATGAGCTCTGTGAACTGACGGAACGGAAAGGACCGTTCGTTCCTTTCTTGAAGAAGGCAAGAGACAACCTGAGGAACATCCCTACGGTAGACGAGGGGTCCAAACCGCTCATAGTCGTGGTGGGCGAAATCTATGTCCGGCTCACTCCGTTTGCCAACAGCCAGCTCGAACAGGAGATCGAGCGTTTGGGAGGAGAAGCCCTATTCGTACCCTTGCGGGAGGAGCTGTTCTTCCGGAACTACTACCAGCACCACTGGTCTAGAATGAACCGTGCATACAAGGATGCGTTTCGATGGTTTGCAATCGACAAGGGCATGCGCTTCTTTGAGAGACGCTACGAGAAGGCGTTCAATGGAGATTTCCGAAACCGGTCCGACTCACAAACAGTCCATGAGCTTCAGGCATTGGCAGGACCCTATATGGACAGCAACTTCTGGGGCATCACCGTGGCCAGCGTCGGAACCCTTGCAGAGGGCATCGAGAAGAAGATCTACGACGGTGTAATCAGCATCGGCCCCTTTTCGTGCATGCCCACAACCGTAGTACACGCGCTCTCAAAGGTCGTTCAGGACTCCAAGGGACGTTTTCCGTATCTATTGTTTGCTTGCGAAGGGCTCGAACAGACGAACATCACGACGCGCCTCGAGGCATTCATGTATCAGGCGAAAGAACACTGGCGGGGTCGTCACTAGAAGATTCCTGAAAATAGTCTTCAAGATCGTAGATGAGTACCTCGTTGAGCCCCCTTTCGTGTGCCTGGGGGACCAGCCTGTGTGTGAGGCGGAAGAAGACGTTGATTTCATATAGGTAGCAGGCCTTTGTATAGCAAGGATGGCGAAACGAAAAAACGGGCTGGATCTGTTTCTCGATCTTCGCCACGATCTCTCCCTGCGGGGTGTTGCCGTAGGGCGGCCTCAGGAAGAACTTCCGGAAGTCGACCAGATAGTAGCGGTATCCCTCCTGATAGTATTCCTCGAGTTGCTCCATGGTGAATGGGGGCGACTTCACGTTCTCCGGACCCATGTAGGCCTTCGTGACCGGGTACTGAAGACTGATGTGTTTCGGTCCATGCTCTTCGAGAAATGCGACCGGTTCGGCGTAGGCACACCGCATCTCTCGAATCTCCCGAGAAGCAACCCATCCGCTCAGCAACACGACGAGGACGGATGCAACGATGAATAGCCTGCCCATGGGCCTTCCGTTGAGCTTCATCCTGGGAAGATACGACTCGAGAAGCAGGATGGAGCGGCCGGCAATCACGAACACGGCCGGCATGAAGACGAGGGCATAGCGAACGTTCGTGGAGAGCCCCGTACTGAAGAGGAAGAAAGGGACCGTCAACCAGAGCAGAAGCAGCCAATCCTCATACTTCCTCTGGCGGGCGGCTGCAAGGATCCCGGCAACAAAGAGGAGACAAAGGACTACACCGTCGAATCGGAAGAACAGATAGGGATAGGTGACGAAATTCCACAACCGGCTTCCCGCGTCCTGGAATTCCGGAAACTTGCTGACGTCCAGCAGAGAGACCGTGAAGAAGTCAAAGAAATTGAAGATATGATGCGTCAGCAACTCCTCGAAGTAGGTCCGAAAAGGAAGTGCCTCTCCAAAGTGGCGCAGCACGACCATCCCCAGGTAGTAGGGAACCTCGAACAGGACGAGGGGCAGAGAGAAGGCTCCCCCGAGCCACGCAACCTTCTTCACCCTTTGACGGAACTGATCCCTCTCCCTCAGGTACTCGATCCCCTCGTTGAGAAATAGAACGAGCAGCACATAGAGCATCCGGTCATGAACCGTAAAGGCCAAGCCGCATCCGAGCCCGGCCAGCAGGGTCCAGAGGAAGCCCCGACCCTCCCTTTCTGCCACCTTGCTCCTGTAGTAGAAGTAGAAGCCGAGCAGGGCAAAGAACATGGCGGATCCGTCAGCCAGTCCCGTGACGGAGTAAACCAGATGATAACCGGAAATCGCCATCAACAGAGCGGCGAGCAACCCCACCTCCTGATTGAACATTGCCCTTCCCAGAAGGAAGACGCACAGTATCGAGAGGGTGCCGAAGAGCGCGGAGACGACGTTGGTCGCATACACCTTCGGACCCAGAATGCTCATGCACAGGGCAGTCAACAGGGAGAAGCCCGGCCGCCCCCAGACGGGAGGTTCTCCTTCGAGATCCTCCTGAAATCGCGCCGCTTGCTCTTCGAAGGAATACAGGTCCTGTCTGAGACGCATCTCTTCCGTCTTCATGTTGAAGGCGGTCTTCAGGGCCTTCGGAAGAGAGTGAATCCATTGCCCTTCAAGCGTGTATATCCCATCATCAAAAAAGGAAGGACCTCTCTGGTCCACGTCATGGAAACGAAGGATTCCCCCCAGAATCAGAATCAGGACCAGTAGGAAGCCCGTTCGTTTCCCTGAACCTAGGGTACGCATATGGAGAACCTCTTCCGTCTCGGTAGTTGGGACGCATCAACCTCGAAGCATTTCGATCATCTTCTCATACATCCGGATCGGGAGCATCCTTGGCAGCAGTCGGGACGCCCATTCGTAGTGTGTCTGCCCCCACAAGGCAACCCTGCCCATGGCCGGCCGGCAGTCTCCGTACGAATATGCCGCCAGCAGAACGGACAAGGACCCCTCTACTTCCCGTACGATTTCCTTGATCCGAAAGACGTGCAGAGGGGAACTGACGACGCAGGCCGTCTGCCAGCCTTTCTCCCGCACCATCCTGAACCCCTCTATCAGGTTCGATCGAGTGTCATTCGATCGTTTCTCCAGGTAGAGACGGTCCGGAAGGATGCCTGCAGCCAGAAACCACTGCCTCATCAACTCTGATCCGTAGACATTCCTGCTGGGACGCGCTCCCCCGGCGCACACGATGTAATCAAATGCGCCCTGCTCGAACATCTTCGCTGCGAAGCTCACGCGGCGCAGCGTCTCGGCGCCCAGACCTCCCCTTGCGAAATCGGAGAAGAGAACGACTGCCACATCAGACTTCGGGGGTCTCAACGCTTCTGAATACCGGTTCACTTGATTCAGATAGAGGAGGGTACAGGCCGAATCGGCAACAAGGAGGGCAAGAACAACGGTAGCGGCTTTTGACCCAAGACGCCTGATCGCCAACGGAGGGACTCCTCTCATCCCCTGCAAGTCGGATTTCTCACGCCTACAAACAAGGTATTCTTCACCCTGCAAAGCCTTTAGGGACCGGAGGCCACCTCGAGAAAGCCCGAGATAAGAGGGGAATATACAGAGAGAAACAATTGCGTGTCAAGCGTAGCCCCGACCGAGCTTCTCTATGGAAAAATATGTATTGGAATGTAGAATGAAGGCGGGGAATCTTCATGAGCCGCCAGATACCTTTCGAGTGTTCCGACTACTCCGTGGAAGGTCTCAAGCTGTCCTACCTGGACAGCGAGGGGACGAAGCCGCCCCTTCATTTCTTCCACGCCAACGGATTCCCGGTGAGCATGTACCTGCCCCTGATGACCGAACTCTCACGCGATTTCCGCGTCATGGGACTCAGCCTCCGCGGACAGGACGGCCTGAGCAAAGGCATATCGAACTGGCACAGGGTAGCGCTGGACCTGGCCGGGTTTCTGGATGAGCGAGGTGCGGGCCCGGTTATCGGAGTCGGGCACAGCATCGGCGCTGTCACCACCATGCTGTGCGCTGCGCGCAGGCCCGATCTGTTCTCGGGCATACTGCTCCTGGATCCGGCCCTTATTTCGCGAAAGGCGGTCTCCCTGTTCAGATGGGCCAGGGTCCTCGGGCAGAAGAGGCGCTTTCCGCCTGCAGCCCGCGCCCGCGCCCGCCGCAACGGCTGGCAGAACAGACAGGAGGCCCTGGACTACTTCCGAGGGAAAGCCATGTTCGAGGGTTGGAAGGAGGAATATCTCACGGCCTACGTGACCTACGGGTTGCGGCCCGACCCGGACCGCGGCACGGTCCTGATCTGCCCGCCCGAGGCGGAGGCGCGGGGGTTCGAGAACTACCCGACCGACGTATGGTCCTGGCCGCGGAAGGTGCGCACGCCTACCCTGCTCGTCCGCGGGGAACATTCGAAGGTGCTCACCGCCAACACCTGCGAGCGCTTCTGCCGTCTTTGTCCGCAGGCGCAAACAGCGGTGGTGGAGGGCGCCGGTCACTTCGTCCCCATGCAACGTCCCGACGAGACGATCCGGCTCATCAAGGATTTCTGTGCCGCAAGCGCTCAGGACCCGCCCTGAATCAGTCTCCGCCGCCCCCGGCGCCTCTCGGTGATTCCCTGGTGGAGGACGAGCCTTCTGCCTGCCTCTCTCCCGTCGGAGGCGACCTTTTCATCCCGCCCGGAAAGAGCCCTCCTTTCCGTCACGGTGCGCGGATACCGGTAGGCCACATACCTGTCTAGCAGCGGATCCTGGAGCTTGATCAGGGCCTTACCCCCTCGGGCTCGCTTCCGGGTATTCTGGGAGGCGAGCTTCGACCGGAACCCTTCGATGATTCCTGCTGCGTAGTCGCTCTTTCGACTTCGATTCAGGCCCTTGCCATCGTTGTAGGTCCGCCACTCGGCTTCGATGAACCGGCAGACGAAGTCATGGACATAGGAGGCGAGACGGACGTTCTGCTCGGTGCCGCTGATCTCCAGGACTCTTCCCATCTTTCCCTTCTCCAGCACATAGGCAGGGACCCAGATGCCCTGTACGAAGTAGAACTCCTGAAGAAGGTTGGCGAGCGCATAGTCTTCGCGGGGATGACGAAGAGCGGGTTTGCCTACGAATATGCTCAGGAAGTCCCTCTTCTCGTCCTGCTCGAGGGAACGGATGTTGTACCTTGCAATCAACTCATGGGCCTTGGCCATGGAGACCTCGGCCTCGTTTCGATTCGGGCTTTCGGCCAGGGCCATGAGTTTCCTGACCCGGCGGACGGTCCTGTCATCCTCAGCCTGCGGGTCTCGAGCCAGTCGATCGTCCAATGGCGTAAAACCTCCGGACGCCCTCGGGTTGGCCCGCAGCAGATGGCAGGCCCGCTGGAAGACCGGACCATGGGGGGGCTCCTCGCCGGCGCCAAGGACCTCCTCGGCAAACTGGTGGGCCATTTCGTGCAGAAGCACCTCCAGCACTGCATCCCAGGAGTGGCGCAGAACGAGATCGCGGCCCAGGGAAATTTCCCGCCGTTCCACGGACCATGTCCCCCACGTCCTCCTGTAATCCCGGAGACGGAAAAGGGGCGGCCGCATCCGTTCGCGATGGGACTCATCCAGGACCCACAGAGCTGTCTCCCATTCGAGGGAAAGCCCTTGTAGAATACGATATTCGATTGTCTCCGGCCGGAGGGTCTTTTTCATTCGAATCCTTAGGGAAACATGGCGGTTTTCAGCACCGCCCCGGGTTGCGCGGTGCCGGTAAAAGCAATATAGTAAGCCCCAATTCTTACCTTTTTTCTACAATCATTCCAAGCCGGGCAGTAGCAGGCTGTTGAAAGACGCCGGTACTCGACGGACCTTGACTGCGCAGAAGTGAGAACGTACGGGACCGTGTGTGAGATCGGGGACAGCCACCGATCACGGGACAGGAACCCAAGCCCTTTCCCAAGCCCCATGCTCACATTGCAGCGGCCGCCCCGGAGGCCTGCGGATCGAGACGTACGAAACGGATAAAGGGAGATAGATGACAAGAAAGCATTCGTCGAAGAAGACTGCGGTCTGGCCAAAGAAGGCGTACAAGAACCTCGACTTCCTGACCGCCCCGGAGGGTAGAATCGTGCGGGTCCTGTCCGAGTTCATGGAACCGGCCGCCCGCTTCTCCAAGCATCAGGTTCACAACACGATCGTCTTCTTCGGGTCTGCGCGCACCCTGCCGCAAGAAGAGGCAAAGCAAAAGCTGGAAGCCTTGGAGAAGCAGGTAGCACAGAAGAGAAGGCCCCCGAAAACTCTTCTGCAGCAGCGGGACCAGGCAAAACGGGACCTCACAATGTCGCGCTACTACGAAGATGCCGCTGAGCTGGCCGAGAAGCTGACCCGGTGGTCCTTGGGCCTGCGGAACAAAAAGAAGCGCTTCCTGATCTGCTCGGGAGGAGGAGGCGGGATCATGGAGGCGGCCAATCTGGGGGCCCAGAGGGCCGGGGGCACGTCCATCGGGCTGAACATCAGCCTCCCGATGGAGCAGTATCCGAACCGGTACCAGAGCCGCAACCTGTCCTTCGAGTTCCACTACTTCTTCATCCGCAAGTTCTGGTTCTTCTACCTGGCCAAGGCCCTGGTCGCCTTTCCCGGCGGATTCGGCACGATGGACGAGCTCTTCGAGCTTCTTACCCTTGTACAGACCAGAAAGACGAAGAAGTACATGCCCATCGTGGTCTACGGCAAGGACTACTGGGATCAGATCCTGAACTTCGACGCCCTGGTCGAAACCGGAACCATCGCCGAGGAGGACCTGGACACCTTCCGGTTTATCGATGACGTCGACAGCGCCTTCGAATACCTGAAAGAGGAATTGACAAAGCACTATGTGCGAAGGAGAGTCAAGGAGGAACTGCCCCTTTAGGGGCTCTTGCCCAAATCCGACGAGCGGGGTGAAACTCGGTAATCCGGTACATAGGGGAGAAACAGAAGATGGACAAGCATGTTCTCTCGATGCTGATCCTCTTGTCGTGCGTATTCCTCTTCGGCTGTTCCGACGATGACCTGGAGAAGGCCTCCGGGTCGCCCCCGATCGCGGAACCCATCGACTCACTCGTGCAGGCGGTCGACGTGTACCGGGACGAGTGGGGTATTCCCCACATCTACGCGCAGAACCGCGACGATATGGTCTTCATGCAGGGCTACGAGATGGCCCGGGACCGGATCTTCCACATGGACCATCTTCGGCGCTTCATCTATGGAACCCAGGCCGAGGTCTATGGAGAGGCCTTTCTCGAAGACGACATCACGAAGCGCATCATCGGCTTTCGCCGCCTTGCAGAGGCGAACCTCGCCTACTTGGAAGCGAATTTCCCGGACAGTCTTGCCCTGGTCCAGTCTTACTGCAACGGGGTGAATGCCTACATCGAGGACATGAAAGCGTCCCGAAACGATGCGGTTCGGCCGCTCGAGTTCGACCGGATCGACCCTGCCTACTGGCCCGACCCCTGGGAAGTGAGGGACGTGGTCGCCGTCGCAAAGGCGCAGGTCTTCCTGCAGAGCTTCCAGGGCGAGCTGGAAATGTTCATCTTTCTGGGCCAGATCCTTCTGTTTAACAGCTTTGACGATCTCATGCGGTTTCAGCCCATGAGGCCGACCTACATTCTGGAGTCCTTCCCTACCCTTGACTACGATACCGCGACGCAATGCGGGGCCGGCCTGCTCGAGGCTGCGGACCTGCTCGCCGACATCCCCTCGGACGAGACAACACGCATGAAGATCGCAGAGGGCCTGATGATGATGGCGGACCGCCTCGGACGCGCCTTCGGAGGACCCGAGTGGGGAATCAGCCAGGGAAGCAACAACTGGGTGATCGACGACAGCCTGACCGAGAGCGGCGCGTGCATTCTCTGCAACGACCCTCACATGAACCTCGAGTACCCATCCACCATGATGTCCACCCACATCGTGGATCTGAGCCGGGACGAGGTCGGGGCGATCGGCAATATCGTCCCCGGCGCGCCCCTGGTCCTGATCGGGCACACCGCTCACGTGGCATGGGGACTCACGAACGGGTTCGGCGACGTGACCGACCTTTACCGGGAGAAGCTGGGTGCGAACCGACAGGCCGTTCTCTACCGGGATGAATGGGTCCCCCTCGATTTCTACGAGGAAAGGATCCTGGTCCGTGCTGAGGGAGGTTCTCTGGACGATACGACCGAGGTCGTTCGAACAGCAAGATGGGTGCCCCACCACGGCCCGATCCTCATCGATCTGCTGCCGGACGATATCGGCTCCCTGATGGAGCTTGTCGGGCTGGTCTACTCGGCCCGCTGGCCCGGCTTCTCGAACGAAAGCACAGATATTCTGACCCTGAGGAAAGTCGTCGAGGCCGAGACCGTCCAGGAGGCCATGGCCGCGCTGGAGCACTTCAACAGCGGCGTGATGAACTGGGTGTTTGCCGACTCTTCCGGAAACATCGGGTACATGACCGCGGGCCCCTATCCGATCCGGGCCAAGGACCTGGAGACCTTCCCGCCATTCCTTCCGCTGCCGGGCGGTGGCCTGCACGAATGGCAGGGGTTCCTCGACCTGGCCGAGCAGCCGCAAACGCTCAACCCGGACAAGGGCTACGTTGTGACGGCGAACAACACGATCAGTGACCAGACATTGGACAATCACCCTGCCAACGACGACCACTACTACGGACACTTCTTTGACCTTGGCACGCGCGCATGGCGCATCACGGAACGTATCGAAGAGATGAAGGCGGCCGGGCCGATCCGGCTCGAGGACATGACCGCGCTTCAGACCGATGTGCACGCCGTCCTTGCCGATGACCTTCTGCCTCCGCTGTTCGAGAATCGAGACCGAATCTGCGCACAAACGGACTCCGACACCTGCCGGGCCCTCGACATCCTCGTGGGCTGGGACCGGAGCTTCGACCGGGAGAGCGCAGGAGCTGCCCTGTTCAGCGTCTGGTACAACCACCTGGCCTACAACACGATCCACGACGACATTCCTGCGTTCTTCCTCGGGCTGACCGGCCCCTTCCTGTCCCAGCTGGTGGGGAGGGATCTGAGCGCATGGCTTGCCGGCAGGGGCCCGGACAGCGGGAAGAACTATTTCGATGACCTGACCACGGGCGGCAAGGTCGAGACGGTGGACGATCAGATGGTGGCCTCCCTGGAGGGCGCGGTACAACAGCTCACCGAATTCTTCGGCCCGGAAAGGGCCATGGATACCTGGCGATGGGGAGAGGCCCACCAGAAGAAGTTCGTGCACCCGGTCTGGGACGATCTGAGCCAGGGCTTCTTCGAAAACGACGGCGGGCAGCATAGCGTGGACCCGGCGGAATACCCGATCGTGACGCCCGAGGGCGCCCTTCAGGTCCTGCCCTACGAACAGGGAGACGGCCCGGCCTTCCGGTTCTGCGTGGAGATGAAGGAAGGCGAGTGGACGACCTACAACGTGCTTCCCGGCGGACAGAGCGGTCACGTCGGAGACGCGCATTTCGCAGACCAACTGCCTCTTTGGCTTTCGAATCAGAACTTCCAGTTCTGGGTTCTCAGGGAAGACGTGGAAGCGAACGCCGTGAACCACCGAACCTATCCGCCCGGGTTTCCCCAAACGCCGATCCCCTGAAAGACCCGGATCCTACCCCCGGGGACGGCACCCTCCTGTCCCGCAGTGCATCCAAGAGTATTGTTCTTTTGGCCGTGGCAAGCCAGTCACCTGTGAACGACGGGCGCGCTGAACCTGGACTTCACAAAGGCGGCACTTCTCTCAGCACAGGGGGACTGCAATGGGCGACAGGACAGGACCGGAGAGTCACGGATTTCTCCACACACGTTTCTGCAGGGTAACGGCCCAAGTCCTGGTGTTTCTCATGGCATTCCAGGGCTGGCCATTCTGGAACCTGACCCAGTCCCCAAGATGGGATCCCCCCAAACTTCATTCGACGCTCACGCGGTTAACAGCCCTTCTCTCCCCGGACAAGGCCTCCTCCGATACGGGTTCCGATCTTGATGGTGACATCGATGGTGACTGCAATGTCGACCGGCAAGATCTGCTTCTGCTTCTTCTCGATAGAAACAAGTCCGTCGAGGAAAGCGACTGCGGAGAGGCCTGCGATCTGGACGGTGACGGGCGGATCACCGTTCTGGATGCGAGAATACTCGTTCTGAATTGCACGCTGCCGCGCTGTGCCATCCTGCCCGACAGCTGTGTCGAGAATACACCCCCGGAGGCGGACGCGGGTCCCGACCAGACCGTTCCCCTGGGCGAAACGGTCACGCTGGATGGAAGCGACTCCACCGACATCGACGGCGACCCCCTGACATTCAGTTGGTCTTTTCTTTCCACGCCCCCCGGCAGCAGTGCGGTCATCTCAGACCCCGGCGAAGTCATGCCGACCTTCATCGTGGACGTTTCGGGCACGTATGTCATTGAGCTCGTCGTGGACGACGGCACCGATGATGACGCGGATACGGTTGAGATCGACACACTCAACTCCGCACCCGTGGCGGACGCCGGCCCGGATCAGACCGTTCGTGTCGGCGACCTCGTGCAACTGGACGGGAGTGGCTCGTTCGACCCGGACGGGGACCCTCTGACCTACGACTGGACGCTCACCGACGCCCCGGATGACTCGAGCGCCGTCCTGTCCGACGCAACCGTGGTCGACCCCACGTTTGTGGCAGACGCGTCCGGCACTTACACGGTCTCCCTGATCGTGGACGACGGGTTCCAGGGCAGCAACGTCGACATCGTGCTCGTGGCGACAGAGAACTCAGCGCCGGTGGCGGATGCGGGCATCGATCAAATCGTTTTGGTAGGCGATATCGTTGACCTGGATGGCGGCGATTCGAGCGACGTGGACGGAGACCCCTTGAGCTTTGACTGGTCGTTCACCAGCACCCCCGCGGGCAGCACGGCCGAAATCTCTGATCCCACGATGATCGACCCGACCTTTTTAGCCGACCAGCCGGGCCTCTTCGTGGTCCAGCTCATCGTGAACGACGGGGAATTCGACAGTGATCCGGACACCGCCAGGATCACGGTAGAGGTGGTGCCGAATGAACCTCCGATTGCGGTGGCGACTGCCGATGCAACCTCTGTTCCGGTGGGCACTCAAGTCAACCTGGATGGGACCGGAAGCAGCGACCCGGAAGGCGGGCCGATCACATTTGATTGGAGCCTGGCCGTCCCGGCGGGAAGCACGGCCGCCCTGTCCGACCCGACGAGCCCGACCCCCGATTTCGTCCCGGATGTAATCGGGGAATTTTCAGCGACGCTGGTGGTCAATGACGGCGCGCTCGACAGTGATCCCGCCCAGGTCGTCATAACCGCGACGGCCGCAAACAACCCTCCTGACCTGATTCCTCCGGGCAATCGCAGCATTGCAGCGGAGCAAGACTACTCCACGCGCCTCTTTGGAGTAGATCCGGATCCCGGCGACGTCTTGCGCTATTCCCTGCCCTTATCACCCGTGGGCATGAGTGTGGATCCGATCTCGGGTGATCTCCAGTGGACACCCACTGCCGCACAACTCGGCTTGTTCGATGTGAGGGCCATGGTGACGGACGCCGGAGGCCTGACCGATATGGAAGACTTCACCATCGAGGTAGGTCAACCCCTTGCCTCGCCGGCGGCCAACGAACCGCCGCAACTCGATCCGCTTGACGATCAGGCACTGACGATCGGTTTCACGCTGGACCTTCAGGCTGTCGCCACCGACCCGGACGTGGGCGACACGATCATCTTCTCGCTTCCTCTGGCACCGACCGGCATGACCATCGATGGGAATACAGGCCAGATTCAATGGACACCCGACGCGGGGCAGACCGGACCCCACGACGTGGCCGTGCAGGCAGAGGACAATGGCGGACTGGTGGACGTGGGAAGCATGATCGTTACGGTTAACGCCGAAAACTCGCCGCCCGTGGCGAATGATGACATCTACACTGCACGCATCGGTGAGACGCTGACTGTACCGGCACCGGGTGTCATGGAGAACGACACCGACCCGGACGGTGACCCACTCACGGCCATGAACTTGAGCGACCCCGCGTTCGGCACCCTGAACTTCAGCCCCGACGGATCTTTTGATTTCACTCCCTTCGTCGACCCGCCTGTCCCTTTCGAACCGACACTGAAATATCGGTACAGGAAGATCGATCCAGCAGATCCGGTCGACACGGTGGTCAACACCGGCACCGCTATCGCCGACCTGAACAATGATGACATTGCCGATGTTGTCTACAGCGGCCGGCGAGCCCCGGGAATCGGAAATACGAGCTGGCTCATCGGATTCAGCGGTGATACCGGTGCTACCTTGTTTTCTTTCCAGTATCTGAATGATTTCCGAATCGACAGAACCGACTCACCCGCGATTGCAGATATCGACGGCACTCTGCCGGGTGGGGACCCGGACCCGGAGATCGTGATCAAAGGCGAATGTGCAGGCCACATCGTCGTTTTCGAGCACGACGGGACGCCGAAATTCTCTACACAAGCGGGGATCCGAGGCACCGCGCAATGCTCCGTAAGTGCGGAGATCGGTCGCCCGGCCATCGCGGATCTCGACGGGGACGGTACGCCGGAAATCGTCATCTCCTCCCACGACACCTGGAATGCGGCAACCCAGTCCACTGATTCTACCCTGCGGGGTGTCCGGGCCTACGACGCGACGGGGCAAGAACTCTGGACGACTCCTCTGCCGACTGCCATCGGCGGAACCGGGTCTTCCACGCTTGAGATCGCCGATGTAGATCTCGATGGCGATCCTGAAATCATCTACGGACAGCATCTGTTGGACCACAACGGCCAGTTCCTGTGGGGGCAGGCTGTGACGACATCCGGTAACTTCCGCACGGCGGTCGGCAATCTGGATAATGATCCCTATGCTGAGATTGCCGTGACGGGCGGAACCGGCAGCAGGGTTGCAGTCATCAACCACGACGGCACTCTGCTCTGGTCAAAGAGCGGAAGCACGGGGTTTTGCGACGACCAGTGTTCCTCGAACAGCACATTCCGGTCCATAGCCATCTACGACTACGACAATGACGGCGGACCGGAGATCGGATTCGGCGGCGCAACCAATGGAGGGCGCGGGTACTACCATCTGTTTGACGCAGACGGCACCTTCCTCTGGCAAACCGAGCTATGTCTCGGCTCCGACGAGGTTCCTTGCCCGGCGGCAAACCTGACCAAGCACAAAGGTTCGCTGCCCTATGATTTCACCGGCGATGGCGTGGCGGAAATCGTGATCAACACGGACTTCGGCCTGATCGTTCTGCGCGGTGATACGGGAGAGAAGATCCACGAGATCATAGACGTCGACGACGTAGATGATGCTCCCAGCGGCCAGGATGGATTCTACGAGACCAATCTTGTCCCCAAGGTGGCGGACGTGGATGGAGACGGCCGTGCGGAAATCATCGTCAATACAGCGGCCACACAGGGACTCGGGCTCGACCAGGGGATCTATGTATTCGAAGGCGAGCAGGACGATTGGACCAGGACACGGCCGATCTGGAATCAGGCCGCCTATCACGTCTCCAATATCAATGCGGATGCCACGGTTCCGGCCGTCGAGCCGCCGCACTGGCTGATTCCCGGTATCAATCTTGACCACTCCAACGCCCTGTTACCGGACGAACGCGAAAACCGGTCCGACAGTTTCCTGTATGATATCAACGACGGGGTGCTCGACTCGAACACGGCCACGGTGTATCTGGAGATCTTACCGGACGGCAATCCACCGCAGATACTCTCGCAACCGGACACAACTGCCACCGTCGGTTTCCCCTATCAATACCAGGTGCTTGCTATTGACCCCGACGCGGGGGACGTCCTGACCTACGGGCTGACCGCTGCTCCCACCGGCATGACGATCGATGCAGCAACCGGTCTGATTGACTGGCTGCCTTCAGATACTGATATCGGAGATCATGCCGTGGCCATCAGTGTAACAGACACGCAAGGCTTCGGTGTTGTGCAAAGCTACACACTCGTTGTCGGTCTTCCTGTGACCGTGCCGGACGTCATCGGCGACACGCAGGAGGATGCAACCACTGAGATTACATCTGTGTCCCTGGCCTTGGGCAACGTGTCGGAGGACAACCACCCCAGCATGCCCCGGGGGCGCGTATTCGAGCAGACGCCGGGCGGCGGCGCCGTTGCGCAAGCCGGCGATGCTGTAGACATCGTGCTGTCCCGTGGTCCGGTCGGCGACGACCGGGATGATGATGGGGATGGCTTCACCGAGAACGACGGCGACTGCAATGATGCGGATGACGCGATCAACCCCGGGGCCGCCGAGAACCCCGGCAACGGGATCGATGAGAACTGCGACACTTCGGATGCGGTGAATGCGCCGCCTGTTGCCGTGGACGACATGTACAACGCGCGCTTCGAAGAGACCCTCGTGGTAGCTGCCCCCGGCGTAACGGCGAACGACATGGATCCGAACGAAGACCCCCTGTCCGCGCAACGGGTCAGCGGACCGCAACTAGGCGATCTCACGTTGAACCCGGACGGATCGTTCAACTATACGGCGACCCGGGCTTCGCCTCCCGTTCCACTCGACGGGCTCGCGCCCAAGTTCGACGGTCGAACAACGTTCGATCACTCGAGCATGGTCAATCCCGTGGTGGCGGACATCGACTTCGACGGTGTACCCGAGATCATCGCCCACACCAGCGAAGGGTTCGGACTGCTCATCGCCTATGACGGACAGACCGGGGCGATCAAGTACCAGTTCGATGCACATGCGCCGACCAGCGACATCTCCACGTACCTCAAGCTCGACACGCGGGGTGAGCTGGCGGTCGGCGACCTCGACGGAAACGGCTACCCGGAGATTGTCGGCATAACGGGTGCCGCCCAGTTCGGGCCGCCCATCTCCGACCTGGTCGACCGTCGGGCGTTCCACGCGATCGAATACGATCCGAACGTCGACGGGTTGGTCGCGAAGACCTTCACCATCGACGGCCAGGACCGATTGTTCAGCAAATCACTCTTCGAAATATTCGATGAAGAGCAGCTGGGCAACCCGGGCATCCCGATCAACGTTACGATCGCAAACGTGGCGGGCGACGAAAGGCCTGAGGTGCTGTTCGGCTACGTCGCGGGTCCGCCCTTCCAGGCCGAGGATCACGTGACCGTTTTCAATTACGACGGGACTCACCTGTGGACGGCGCGCGGTGCGGGCACTGTCCAGGGGCATTCCCCTCCCCTCGGCGGCGTCGTTGTAGCCGACATCGACCTCGACGGGGTTCCGGAGGTGCTTGCCGGTGAGGACGTCTTCAGCAACGAAGGTGTGTTGCTCTTCACGGTCCAGGATCCGGATGGGGTGCCGGGCAGTGGTCTGAGCACCATCGACCGGGCGGTTGCCAACGTGGACGCGGATCCGGAGCCCGAGCTGATCTACCGCGAGTACTTCACCACGGACGTGTTCGTCTTCGAACACGACGGCACCCACAAGTTCGGTCCCTTTGCGTTGCCCAACATCCCGGCACAGACTCACCTGGTCGTAGGCGACGTGGACGGCGGTGGTGACGCGGAAATCCTGCTGGCCGGCCTGCAGACGGTCGAGTTGTTGAAGCCGGACGGCACGCCCGTCTGGACCGCAGGACCCTTTCCGAATGACTCTAGCGGTGGCTGGGCCACCTTCTTCGACCTGAATGGGGATGGCGTACAAGAAGTGATCTATCACGCCAATCGAGGTGAATTCGCAGCGCCAACCTTCTGGGGGACCCTTTACATTATTGATGGACGCAACGGTGACGTTCTGTTCCTTCATCAGGCGACTCGTCAGGCAGAGGGCCGGAACGGTGGGCCGATCGTTGCCGACGTCGACAGCGACGGTGCAGCCGAAATCGTCGTCGGCGCCTCGTGGACTCCGAACGCCGCTGCCAGACAGGGTGCCGTTATCGTGTTCGAGGCGGTCAATGACAACTGGAAACCCGCGCGCTCGATATGGAACCAGCATACCTTCTTCAACAGCCATGTGAACGACGACGGCAGCATTCCCGAAGCCGAAATTCCCCACTGGCTGGTGCAGAATCGCTTCCGTGCAGCCCTACGGTTGAACAGCATCCTGGGGGAGTCCATCAGCGACTCCTTCACTTACAACCTCAACGACGGAACCGACGACTCAAACACGGCGACGGTACGTCTGGAAATCTATCCGCAGGGCTCGCCGCCTGTCTTCCTCAGCCAACCGCCGCTATTCGCCACAGTTGACGTTCCGTACCAGTATGCGCCGATGGCCTTCGACCCGGACCCGGGTGATGTGGTGTCGCTGTCTTTGGCTGCCGGGCCGGCAGGGATGATTCTTGTTAACGAGTTGTTGGTCCAGTGGACCCCCGACAACAGCCAGATCGGCACGCATCCCGTATCGATCGTTGTGGAGGACCAGCAGGGCTTCTCTAGATCGCAGGATTACCAAGTCACTGTCGGGCTGCCCGTCATCGTTCCGGATGTGGTCGGCGACCTGCAGGCGGATGCCGTCACCACCGTCGAGAACGCAGACCTCATTGTGGATGACTTGATCGAGGTCTTCGACCCGGTCGTGGAGCCGGGCCGGGTAGTCAGCCAGACGCCCGTTGCCGGTATCGAAGTACCGCTCGGCACCGACGTCAATCTGTTCATCTCCCTGGGCCCCGGTCCGCGCGATATCGATGACGACGGTGACGGTCAGACGGAAAACCAGGGCGACTGCAACGATGTGGACGACAGCATCTTTGGGGGTGCCCTCGATCCCTTGAGCGACAGCATCGACCAGAACTGTGACGGTGTGGATGGAGATATTGGCACAGCGACCATCGTGGTGGAGCCGGCCGATTCGCTTCTGTTGGTGGGCGACACCTTGTCACTTTCGGCGTTCGCGGTATTGCCCGATTTGACCAGCGTCGACGTCACGAATCTTGGCGCGTGGTCGAGCAGCAATGCTGCTGTCGCACTTGCGGGCCCCGGCGGCCTGATCACCGCAGCCGGAGCCGGCAATGCCACGGTGACGCTCACGCACGTGGGCATCAGCGGCAATACGAGCGTGACCGTGCAGGCGGTCATCCAGGCCGACACCGCACCGCCGGTCGCGGAGATCACCGCGCCGGCCGCCAACAGCACCATCACCGCGCCCACGGACATCATCGGTTCGGCCGGCGATCCCAACTTCTTGAAGTACACGCTGGAGATCGCGCCCGCCGGTGAGACCGAATTCGTCGAGATCGCGAGCAGCCCGACGCCCGTCAGCAACGGTCTGCTGGGGCAGTTCGACCCCACGTTGCTGCTCAACGACCTGTACACACTCCGCCTGACGGTGTACGACCTCGGCGGCAATCAGACAACTGACGAGGTCGTCTATCAGGCCGACGGCAACATGAAGGTCGGCAATTTCACTCTGACCTTCACCGACCTCGAGATTCCAGTGTCGGGCATCCCTATTGCCGTCAACCGCACCTACGACAGCAGGGACAAACGAAAAGGTGATTTCGGTGTCGGCTGGCGTCTCGGTGTGCAGAGTCTGACGATCCGCACCAACCGGGTCCCTGGCACAGGGTGGCAGGTGGTGAAGCCGGGACTGTCATTTGGCTTGTTGCCGACTGACGAGCACAGGGTCAGCATTACGCTGCCCGGCGGCAGGGTCGAGGAATTCGACATGGTGGTGTCGCCCAACGTGTCGCCGCTGATCCCGTTCCCTCCGTTCACGCAGTCGGCTCATTACGTGCCCCGCTCGGGCACGCTGGGGCAACTGGAGAGCCTTAACAACAACAATGTCAATATTCTGGACGCGCAGCCGGGCGTGGTCGAGCTGCTCGATGACATCTCCAACCAGGTCTACAACCCGGAGCGATTCCGCTACACCGCCGCAAACGGCACTGTGGTTGTGATCAGCAGGGCGGACGGGGTCGAGAGCATTAGCGACCCGAACGGAAATACGCTCACCTTCGGCCCCGGGGGCATCACCCATTCAGCCGGAAAATCGGTTGTGTTCGGCCGTGATGAGGACGACCGGATCACATCGATCACCGATCCGAACGGCCACACACAGACGTACACCTACGATCCGAACGGCGACCTCGCCACCCACACCGATGCCGAGTCGAACACGACCCGGTACTTCTACAACCGCAGTCACGGCCTGATTCGAATCGAAGACCCTCTTGGGAACCGCGCAGTCCGTAATGAGTACGACGAAGACGGGCGCTTGGTAGCGCAGATAGACGCCCAGGGGAACCGGGTCGAGTTCACTCACGACATCGGTTCCCGAAGCGAGGTGATCACAAACCAGTTGGGTGATTTGACGGTCCACGAGTATGACGAAGACGGCAACGTTACGGCGACCACGGATGCGATCGGAGCCCGCTGGGAGTACGAATACGACGACCAAGGCAACGAGATTCGGCGGATCGATCCGTTGGGAAATGAACTCAGGTATGACTACGATGCAAGTGGCAACCTCTTGATTCAGACGGATGCGCTTGGAAACGAGACGCGTTATACGTACGACGAGGCGGGCAACGAGTTGACGAAGACCGACCCGCTCGGGAACGTGACGACGAGGACCTACAGCGCCGCGGGGCTTCTGCTGACGGAAACGGATGCGCTCGGGGCGACGCGCAGCTTCGCGTACGACGCCGGAGGCAACCCGATTGCGATTCTGGATGCAGCCGGAGGTTCGACCCAGTTCGCCTACACGACGGATGGTTTCCTGTCTTCCATCACTGACCCGCGGGGACTCATCACACAGATGACCTCGGACGCCATGGGAAATCTCGTGTCGGACGAGCACGTTCTCCAGACGCCGGAGGGTCCCGTTGATGTGATCTGGAGTTACGATTACGACGCGGGCGGAAACCTGCAAGCGGTCCACAGCCCCAACGCCGCGGCTCCAGCGAGGTTGTTCTTCGATGGCAACGGACAGATAGAGTCTGCGGAGGACCCGCTTGGCAACTCCTGGGCGGCCGAACGAGATATCCTGGGGCAATTGACGGGCCGCACGATACCGGGTCAGCCTTCGATATCGGTGGCCTACGATGCAATGGGCCGTGTTGTCGCCTCTGATCTGCCTGGAGGAGGCCGGCTTGACAGAACGCTGGATGATGTAGGTCGTGAGACGGAGCTGTCTTTGCCGGCGACAGGTCCGGTGACGAATGTGTACGACGATGCCGGGCGTCTGATCGCTCGGACCGACGCCCTGGGGAACTCGGTCACCTACGAGTACGATGCGAACGGCCGTCGGACTCGCAAGGAAGAGGAAGGTGCCGCGGTGACGCTGTACGAATACGATGGGGCGGGTCGGCTCAGCATGGAAACCAGGCCGGACGGCGGCAACATCGTGTACGAGTATGACGCGCTTGGACGGCTGGCCCGTCTGACGTCCCCCGGAGGGCTGACAGAGGAAGCAGGCTACGATGTTGTTGGAAACCTCGAGACGCGAAGGGATGAGTTTGGCGACAGCTGGATGTACTCTTACGACGCTGCGGGCAATCTCTTGACGGCGACCGATCCGGCCGGCAACACGGTGACCTACGAGTATGATTCCCACAACCTTGTCCAATCCGTGATCAGTGCCGAAGGCAAGCGGACGACCTTCGTCCACGATCGTCAGGGCTTGTTGAAGAGCCGTAGGCTGCCCGAGGGACAATCAGAGGACTGCGTTTACGATTCGATCGGCCGTATAACATCGTGCAACGACTTCACCGGTCGAGATATCGTTTTCACATACGATGATGCCGCGAGATCGGTGGATCGGATCGCGCCCGATGGTGTGGAGACGCGGTCCTTCAATCCGAACAAGAGGCTTGTCGAAATCCAGAATTCGCGGGGGACGACGACGCTCGTGCGGGACGATCTGGACAGACTCATTGGATGGCAGGATCCAGGAGGCTTCGATGTTGACTACGAACGCGATCTGCTCGGCCGAGTGGATAGGGTCGTTACCGACGCCGCCACGACCTCTGTAACATACAACGGGCGAAACGAGATCGTCGAGATCGAGGAGGGATCGCATACGACCACCTTCCAGCGCGACTCGGTCGGGCGAATGACCCAGGCCAGTCACACCGACGGGTTCACCGAGTCCCGTGCTTACGACCTTGACGGGCGAGTCACAAGCATCGCGTATGACGATGCCTCCTCAACGTTGCTATGGGGCATCGACTACACGTATGACCCGAACGGGCGAGTCAGCAGGGCCGAGGAATCGACCGGACGCGTGGTGACTTACCAGTACGACACGAACGGCCGACTTGTCGAAGAGGCGGTCAGTGGTGCTCCAGCCGGAAACTCGGTAACCACCTACGACTACGATGCCGACAACAATCTTCTGACGCGTACGGCAGGAGGTAATGTGCAGTCGTTCGTTTATGACGACAATGACCGCTTGGTCAGTGATGGGCTGTCCAGCTACTCGTGGGATGCAGGGGGCAATCTCAACGCGCGTGTGACCGGCGGGGTGGTCGAATCGTTCGAGTACGACAGCTGGAATCGGCTGATTCGTTACGAGCGCAGCGGCCCGCAGGCCACGGAGGTGGAGTATACCTACGACCACGATGGTCTGCTGGCAGAGCGGGTGCAGGACGGCACGGTCACCCGGTTGATATGGGACAGGGCAGGGTCGGTCATCCCACAACTCCTCGAGGAACGTGATGGCGGCGGTGCGCTGCTCAAGCGTTACAGCCATGGCGGTCTCTTCCTCACCCACTTTCGGGACACGAGCGGCGCGGTGCAGTATCTGATGGCCGACCAACTGGGAACGGTGCGGGCCGTCGTCGATTCCACCGGTGTTGTCACCAGTGAGCACACCTACGACGCCTACGGGGGATCCCTGGATGCGGCTCCGGAGGCAATCGGATTCACGGGGGGCTATACAGACTCGGCAAATGGTTTGGTGTTCATGCGGAGCCGCTGGTATGCACCAGACGCCGGGAGGTTCATTCAGATGGACTCAGCGGACTCGAACCCGCTCGATACCCGTACTCTCAATCGCTACGTGTATGCGTTTGGAGACCCGATCAACCGTCTGGACCTCACGGGTCAGCTAACCGTACCGCAGGTACTCATCGGTGGTGCGATCGGTATCACGCTCCTGTCCCTGGGTGGGATCCTGGCATTGGATCCGGAAGAGGTGATCGCGTCGGGGTTCGGGTTCAGAAACATGGCGGAACACTTCGGCGAGCGACATGATGCCAACTTTGTACCCGTATTCCTGACAGGGGGAGTGGCAGCGGGACCGGGGGTCGTGTCTGCAGGCTTCACGGGTGGGTTGGAAGGACTGGATTTCTTCCGCTTGAACCGGCGAGCCTGGTACCTCTTCTTCGGGACAGAGTTCACTCTTGGGAGTCGAATCCCCGGGATTGGCGTGACGGCCGGTGTTTCCGCAGGCCTCATAGGCCGCGTGTACAACACGCCTGAACCCGACAGCTATCGCGGCTGGTTCATGAGTGTCAACGCCTCTGCCGGATTCGCCAGGAATCTCTTTGGTCGTGCCAATCAGTCGGTTGCCGGGGACATTTCCGGTGCTCTGGGTCCCTCCGCGACATTGTTCTGGTCGCCGACGCCTACCTACTCGGTCGACCCTCGGACAGGTTTCATCGGGGACTGCTCCAGCTGCGAGACGCGATACAGTCACGGGTGGAGAGTGTCCCCCGCCGGTTCGGGTCGACTGTCGGGCTCTTTCTCGCTGACTTTCTATTTCAAGATTCTGGATTTCGATGTCGGCCCGACGATCCCAGGAATGAATTAACTGGTGCAATGTTCGAACAGGGATCACACTAAACCAGACGGTGGCGGGCGGCCCAGACGGCGGCCTGGGTCCGGTCGTTCACGCCGAGCTTGTTGAATATGTGGATCACGTGGCTCTTGACCGTGTGGGGGCTGATATCAAGAAGGTCCGCGATCTCCGTGTTCGTTGCCCCCTGAGCCACGAGGCCCAACACTTCGAGCTCTCGCTCCGTCAGGGGTGTAGGAAGGGCGTTGTTTCCCGCTTCCAGAATGGCCCGGTCCTGTCCGACCCTTTCCCCCATTCCTCTCTTCAGACTCTCCACATAGGCCAGATTTTCGCCAGGGTCCGGCTGGGCGCTCCCCGGTTCGACTTCAAGGGTCACTGTGGAGAGAAGATTCCCCTTGTCGTCGTAGACCGGGTAGACCGCGTGTTCGGCGATAGGGCGGATGAACCCGGGACAGCGGGAGGGTACGGTCTCCTGCTTGCTCACCGCGGCCGCAAAGGCCATACAGGTGAGAAACCCACACTCCCGGCAGTTGGTTCGTGGCAACAGCCGGAATACGTCAAGAACCGAAACCGGCCTGAACATCTTGTAGTTGGGCTCGATCGAGTCTCTGCGGCGATGAAGATCGTTTAGAAAGGCGATCAGCCGATCCATGAAGGCGTGTGCCGCCCCCTCACTTCCGAAGGGTGCGGCCGCCCCCGTGTCTGGATGGAGGGCGCACTGGAAAGTGTCCAAATGGAATCTGATGAAAGGCGGCTCTTCGTGGTAGACCGCTTCATCCGCCACCGCATTGATGTATGGGAACAGATGCGACACATCCTCATGCAGATGAAAGGTTGCAACCGAGTGCATGGCCCCATACAGTTGCCGGGGGCCCGGCGCCCTCAGGCAGAGGTCGGAATACCCGGTGACGAGAACCTTCTCTTTCATCGATCCCTCTATCTCCTGACCCGTACCATCTTGTTGCGACAGGCAACCTCGAGTCCGCGCCGCTCGAGATCGTCCACCAGGGGGTTGATTCCCAGGGAATCGGATCCGTAGTGCCCCGTCAAGATGAGATTCCCTTTTTTCTCTTGCCGCAGACGCTCTTCCTGCTCTTCCGAAAAGAAGTGGATGTAGACCACCGTGTCCACGCCGTTCTCGAACAGGGCATTCGCAACCGGATATCCGCCGTTGACGCCTGCGGCGTGAATGACCACGGCCCTACCGATTTCCGCGCCCGGATTCCCGCAGACCTGGCGCACCCCTTCTTTCGCGGCCTCGATCTCCGGAAGGGAGGCGTAGCGTGTGATCAGCGCGGAGACCGCTCCTGACGGTGCGAGCTCGCTCGCCTCTTTCTGAAGGATCTGCCGACCCAGTTCGTCACAGGGAAGGTGGACGTTCATGAGCCCCAGGTCGAGCTCTTCGGCCAGTGCACAGAGGTCTCTCACTCCCTGTTCCGCGTGCCCTCGATCGGCGATCGCTTCCCAGAAGGCCCTGTTTTCGAGGCATGCCTGTTCCGCCTGTGCCTTTGGGACGCCTGCGTCGATCATGAACGTCTCGTGCCGATCCATCACGTCCAGGAAGGTCGTCCAATTCAGGGGATGATGGGCCAGAACCAGGTCGTAACCGTGTTCTTTGGCAAAGAGGAGGTCCTCCCTGTCCATATCGATGCCGAGGAGGATTCTCTTCACTGTCTCCACCGAACGGAAGATACCGCTGTCCGCAGGGATGGAATCCATTCCCGCCATCTCGAGGGCGAGCTGCATGATTTCTTCCGTGGTCATTCTATCCTCTTCCACTGGTTCAGGATCCGATCCAACGCATTGGCAAAGGCCTGGCGTTCACCCTTGCCGAACTCCGAAGGCCCACCTGTTACGACTCCGGCGCCCCTGAGTTCGTCCATGAAATCACGCACGGAAAGTCGCTCTCGAACCGTGCTTTCCGTGTAGAGCTCCCCCCGCGGGTTCAGGGCGTGACCGCCCTTGTCGATCACTGCAGCCGCCAGCGGAATGTCGGCCGTGACCACCAGGTCATCGGCTTGAATCTGATCGACAATTTCTTTGTCCGCCACGTCGAACCCGGCGGCCACCTGCAAAGTCCTGATATAGGGAGACCGGGGAACCCACAAAGACCGATTCGCCACCAGCGTCAGCTGCACGCGCACCCGCTCGGCGGCACGATACAGGATCTCTTTGATGACCTTCGGGCATGCGTCCGCATCGACCCAGATCTGCACCTTCTTCACTCCCCTTTCCACGGGTCCCCTGAGGGCTCAAGCTCGATCAAGGTCACTTCCGAGGGAGCCAGGACACGGATCGGCGGCCCCCACGTCCCCGTGCCCCGGCTCACGTACAGCCAGGCATCTTTACCTACCTGCGACAGACCCGTCGGGGCCGGGTATACCATTCGAACGAGCCAATGAAAAGGAAAGATCTGGCCCCCGTGGGTGTGCCCCGACAGTTGCAGGTCAAAGAGTCCCAGCGATTCCCGATTCACGCGAGGTTGGTGTTTCAACAAGACGGTGAAGTCCTCTTTCGGGATCAGCTCCAGCAGGGCTTTCTCGGTCCTCCCATCGATGGTGACCCGCTGACGTACCGCCGGATCGTCCACCCCTGCCAGATGGATCCCTCCCTCCAGGCTCGCCACCTGATACGACAGCATCTTGAAACCGGCCCGCTCCGTGACAGCCAGACTGCTGGCGCGCCCGACATACGCCTCATGGTTCCCGGTAACAGCAAATTTCCCATGCACGGGGTCGAGTTCGCTGAGGATGTCCGCATATCCAGCCAATCGATCCGGCCCTGCATCGATCAGGTCGCCCGTGGAGACGACCACATCCGGACGAATCTTCTGGATCACCCGGACCAGGCGGCGGATCCGGTTCTCGTCGCTCCAGAGGTCCAGATGGAGATCCGAGATCTGGGCGATGCGAAAGGGCTCGGTCCTTTCCGCGAGCTTTGGCGCTGGAATCCGTACCCATTCCACATTGACCTTGCGGGCGTCAAAGAACCCATAGACCGTTGCCCCAAGGGCAAGGCCGCCCGTCAGAACAAAGGTCCAGAACGGCCCCATCGAGGGGATCGCGTCGGGTCCTGCTCCTATCAGCCTGCCCCCTGCTTTCGCTGCAATCACCGCGAGATCCAGCAGACCGGCAAGGGAGAAGAAGAGAAAGGCGAGTCCCAGCCACGTGTATCCGATCCAGCCGAAGGGAACCGCGAGCGCGGACAGGCCAAGGCCCTTGAAAAGCTCCGCCATCAGGGGTGCCATGAGAAGAAAGACAAGCGTCCAGAGAAGAAGAGCCGGGCTCATCGGCACGGCGGCAATCGTCTTCTTGTAGATGTAGTAGTGCATCCCTCCATACAGGCTGATGAAGATGCCGAGTACGAGAAACATGCCTGCTTTCATAGACGCCGAACCATCCATGGGTGGAGAGGGGTGTCGAAAGATAGATGGTACCGGCTCGGGGGGGTCGAATCAAGGAATGGGCTCATCAACCTCATCAGATCTGAGGCCAGTCTATCCTGAAGATCTCCATAGGCGGATCGAAGGGCTGTCCCAGGTATGTGTCACAGGCAAGCCTGTCGCCGAGACCATCGCCTGCTATCTCCCCCGTGCCGACAAAGATGGAGGAGCCGTCATCCAAGCCCTGGCAAACACAGTGGCCGCTGATCGGAGGGTCGTCGCTGTGCGGCATGAACTCGATCTCGTTCTCATCGTTGATGATCCCGAAAATCGGGATCTCGGTGTATTCAAGGACGCTGTACACCGTGAATGTGCCGGAAAAAAACGGCGCCGGGAAAACGGTACTGATCTCGATCTTGGGGGGACCGCTCCACGGATAGTCGAAGGGCACGTAGGTGCCGTTGAGATCGACAGTGGGCTGGCAAGCACACACAAGAGCGAAGAGCGTGGCCGCTGCCGCTGTGAGTTTCGCAGACCTCCACAAAGACAAGGACTTCTCCTTCCCAACATCCTCTACGTGGCAAGATGCTATCAACCAAACCGCATTGTGGTCAACAATTATTGGCAGCACGTAAGCTCGACGTACCCTCGTCCCGAGACCGACACCCCCGGGTATACCGCACCGTTGCGGGGAGAACCCAGGGTATCCGAGGAAAGGGCCTGGAAACCAGAGGCTTCGAGGGTCACGGACCTCTCGCAAGAAGTCTTTGAAGATTGACCTTTGGAAAGTTCCACAAGGTTTCTTTCAGATAGGCGGGTAGCTCTGAATTGAATCGGGCCCTCAGTGTGTCGTATCGCTGGCTCCCACAGGTCAGGTCGCATACGAGTGCCCGGATCGATGGGCTGTAATCGAGAAGGATGCCGAGCGCGCGAAGGGTGACGGGGTGATAGAAGGTCCCACGCTTTTTGCTGACTTTGCCGATACTCGCAGCGGCCATCTCCTTCCAGGCGGGTTCGTAAGCGCTGAGGTCTCCTTCGACAAGGGCCTCGGAAAGAAGATGCGCGGTCTTGAGGGCGTAGTAGATTCCCTCTCCGGTAAGAGGATCCACGGATCCGGAGGCGTCTCCTATCAGAGCCCAGTTCGCGCCGGCAACGCTGCTGTCGGAAAAGGCCTCCGGCCCGAGACCGGGCAGCGGCCGGGAGTATGTGTGGTCCATTTCGGGCCGTGGCAGACCGGCCCGCCTGAATTCCTCGAACACGAATTCACGAAGAGTTTCGACCATCCGGCTTCTCTTTCGCTCTTTAGACGCGGGGGCCATGATCCCCACCGAGGTCTGTCCGGTCCTCGGAAATATCCAGGCGTAGCCCTCGAATCCACCGAAGAACCTGATGATGATCGGCAGGTCCACCTCGACCGGCAGCAGGGCCCCATGGGATACCCACAGGTCTTCCATCGGGAAGGGGCGGAGGAATCGCCTGCGAACCAGGCTCGCCATCCCGTCCGCACCAACCACCAGGTTTGCCCTGGTTGCGCCATCCCGGGTGGCCACCACGTGCTCGCCGTTACGCTCGCGGATCGACACCACCTTTTCTTTTCTCAGAAGGGCTCCCCGTCCCACGGCTTTTTCGAGCAGGAGTTCGCCGAGTGCCTTCCTGGAAACCGTGACCAGAGGCCGATCCATTGGAATACGAGCTCTTCGGCCGGTGAAGAAGGCGACCTCCAGCGTTTGATGCCTCCGGACTCCGGGCAAACCCTCGACAACATCCCCAAACTCGGCGATCAGCTTGTCCGAGAGCCCGCCGCCACAGGGCTTTTCCCAGGCCGGTTTCGGATCGAAGAGGGTCACGTCAAAGCCGTACCCGGCAAGCAGTTCGGCAAGTCGAGACCCGGCGACACCGGCTCCCACGATCGCAATGTCGGTTCTCGCAATAGCCATCAGTTTCCGCCCGTAGGGGTCAAACCTATCCGCCCGTAGGGGTCAAACCTACACATTTGACAAAAACAACACCGACAACGACGACCCCTGCAGTAAGCCTATACCCAATCTAGGGCAAGATCTCCGTGCCTTTCCGTTCTTCTCTACCACGTCGCTTTGTCAAATGTGTAGGTTTGACCCCTCTTGATGGGATGAGACTAGATGAGACTATAGTCGGCGAATCGCCCGAGGGAAAGAAAAAAATGCCAAAGGCTCAGGCGGGAGGAGGGTTCAGGTGGTGGAGAGGGTGAGGCCCGAGGGCAGGGTCTCACCGAAGACCCAGGCCTGCTCCTGCTCTTGCCAGGCGCTTTCCGGGTTCGTGAGGAGTTCCCGGAGACGGTCCGGCTGGGGGAGCCCCCCCAGCCACTCCGAAACCTGTTTCCGGTCCTTCTCCGGAACGTCCCTCTCCCGGTCTCCCGTGTACCGTGCAACCTGGACCAGCGCATGGGCCATCGCCTCTCTGGCGGGGAGGTCCAGGGCGAGGAGCCCTGCTATCCAGGAGGAGGCCTCACCCTTCGGAATCACCCGGTCGAGCGGACCATACAAGGGAACCCTGGCCCCGAAGCGACTGAGGGTCCAGAGGTCCTGGGGACGCGTTTTCTTCCGGATCTTCTCGAGCAGGAGGCGACCGAGCTCGGCCTTTGTCTCGACCGGAAGCCGTTCGAAATTCGCCATGGCCATCCACACTTCGATTTCTTCCTGCGCGTTCAGTCGCTTCGGAAGCTGACTGTCCCCCTTTTTCTTCTTCTTCGCGCCGGGGGGCTGAAAATATCCGGCCAGCTGCTGGTAGATACGCCACTGGTGTCCTGCAGAAAGCCCACCTGCCACGCGGCGAAGGAAGATCCATAGCTCAGACCGGCAGGATACCTGCCTCGGGAAATGCAGGCCCTGCAGATAGATCTTCCAGACCTCCTTCATCCTCCACTCGTCCACCGGGTCACCGAAGCCGGGTCGCAGACAGAAGCCGAGGAGGTTGAACCACCGCGCCTCGTGCTGCGGGCTGCGCGACCGGCCGTCCCGGGTCTCGAGCAGCGTGTCGGACAACCTACGAATCAGAGAGGTAGGCCATTTCTCCTTTTGCATCTTCACGGCGGCTGAGAGCCCCTTCATCAGGCGTTCCGGGGAATGCTCTTTGGAGGTTTCCCGTCCGGAGAATGTGGCATGAATCTTCTCCTGTGCCTTTTCGATGATCGCCTGATCCAGGATCTCGCCCGAGGAAACCTCGGCCGCTGCTTCCTGGTCGACATCCTGGCGCACATCGAATCGAAGCTGCCACCGATGCGGGGTCTCGGTCGACTGGCACCACAGGTCCAGGGTTCCCACTTCGGTGAGTCTGACCGCAAGCCGGGCAGGCAGCTGCTTTGCAACACCCTTCTTTCCGTACCGCAGAACCGTCCGGATCGGCGGAAACACGGTGATCTCCTCGTCGGCTAGATCGATCACCTCGCCGAGTCGATCGCCGAGGCGGGTGCTGGAGCTCAGCAGTTGAAAGCTGGCAGGCTGATTCGCAAGGACTTCAAAGGTCGGGGACTCGAGCTCCACATCGAATCCTTCCTCTGTGCCCCTGGGCACCAGGCAGACCCCTCTGCGCGAGCCGGTCTTGCCGACAGCCTCGTCTCCTTGCACATCTACGAAATAGGCGCGAGGGCTCCCTGCCCCCACCCGGACCCCTTCGCCCATGCGAACGAGCCCGTAGTAGGCTGCACCCACGGCAACCGCAAGCTCCGGGTTCGGATTCTCGAGCTCCTCTGGAAGCCACCCCTCCTCCGTCAGGTGCCGGAACCAGTGTGAAACGATTTCCCTTATGCGATCCCGGACCGGAGCCGGCGTGAGGGCCCCGCCGTTGAACAGGACAAAATCCGGGTAAAGGGCGGATCGGCCCGTCTCCCGGGCCATCAGATCCTCGAACCGCTTCCAGAAGGCGCCCATATGCTTGCTGATGGCCGGGTCCTGAACATAGGGCAGCCCCCATTCGGTCAGGCCGGTACGCCGGGCTTCCTGCGGCACGTCCTCCAGGGGTACTGCCGGAAAGAAGCCTTCCATGATCAGGTTGCCCACTTCCTCACGGGTCAGGGTACCTTTCAGGGTATTGGCGATCAGCTTCCCACCCGACCCCATCACCACCACGTCCATGCTGGCCTGCTCGTCCTCCGCACCGAGAAGGGTCTCCTTCGCCTTCCTGCACTGGTGGCAGAGCTGATGCCATCGTTTGGATTCGAGCTTCCCGGGCTGCCCCATCAACCTGGTTTCCAGATGCCTGCCCAGGGCAAGGTCCATGTTGTCCCCGCCCAGCATCAGATGGTCGCCCACGGCAAGCCGATCGAACCGCAAGCCCTGCTCTCCCTCCCGGATGGCCACAAGGGTGAAGTCCGTGGTCCCTCCTCCCACATCACATACGAGGACCAATTGCCCGTCCTGCATCCGGTTCGCCCAGTCCTGTTCGTGACAGGAAAGCCATGCATAGAACGCGGCAAGGGGCTCTTCCACCAGGATGACCCGGGAGAGACCTGCCTGCCGGGCCGCGTCGATCGTCAACTCCCGGGCCACCTCATCGAACGAGGCGGGCACCGTGAGGATCACCCGCTGTTCTTCTATTCGGTTTGCCTCGACCTCTTCGGCCATCTGCTCGTTCCAGGACTCGCGGACATGTTGCAGATAGCGTGCGCTCGCCTCCACGGGCGATACCTTGGGAACTCCCTCTGCAGCCCCCCAGGGAAGAATGGGGGCGGTTCGGTCCACTCCACCGTGGCACAGCCAGGATTTTGCAGAAGAGACAAGGCGGCCGGGCACGAGTCCGCCCTGCTCCCTCGCAAATTCGCCCACTGCGTAGGCGCGTTCCTCGTCCCACGGAAGCCGGGTGCTCCCTTCGGAGAGCTCGTAGGAGCCGGGCAGATAGAGAAAGGAGGGAAGAACCGGCCGGGCCGCAACTTCACCCGGTGCCACGAGTTGAGACGGCGCGAGCAAGCGAATCGACCGATGTCCGGGCTCGTCCTCTTCCGCAGCCAGGTCGACGTACGCCACCGCCGAGTTCGTGGTACCCAGGTCGATCCCGATGATGTAGCGATGTTCGAGATCTTCCCGTTCCACCGCTTTTTCTTCGGTAGACGTAGCTTGTTTCATTGTACTTGTCCCGTCTCAGTTCGAGAGGGCACCGGGGATGGACGAATTGCGGGAGAGACTCCAGGGCAGGACGGCGCGGACTGCAGCAACTGCATCTTCCAGGTCATTGTACATGCTCAACCCCGCCTCCCTGAAAATGGAAAGCGCCAGCAGCCTGATCTCTTCCAGTCGGGGCTTGTTGTCGGCCGACTTGGCGAGCACGGGAATCACAGGTTTCGCCAGGCCCTCGGCCTCCGAGCCGATGGATTGCAGACCCTCTTCCAGACGTCTTCGCTCGAACAGGTTCAGATAGTCCAGAGAGAGGTAGATAATGATGAAGTCTATGTTTTCGTCCCGGTCCAGCTCCCTCATCGCATGGGTCATGATCTTGTAGTCAAACCCGGCGGCCCCCAGGTCCACGGGGTTCCGGGTGCTCGTGTTCACGTCCGGTATGGTGCCGGCAATGCTCTCCTGTGTCTTCCTGCTCAATTCCGGAATGGAGAACCCGGCGCTTGCGGCCAGGTCCGTGAACAGCACGGATGTCCCTCCGCCCGCACCCAGGTAACCGATCCTGGAACCCGCCGGGATCTTTTTGGAAGAGGCCAGCATGACCGCATCGACCATCTGCCTTTCCGTGTGCACCTCGATGCATCGGTGCTGGCGCATCACAGCGGACCAGATCGAATAGTCCCCGGCCATGGCGCCCGTATGGCTTGCCGCCGCCTCTGCCCCCTCACCGGTGATCCCGCCCTTCAGGATGACAACCGGCTTTTGGGGCGTGACCCTCTTCAAGGTCGCAAGGAAGGCAACGCTGTCCTTGACGTCTTCGATGTACGCTGCAATCACCTTGATCCCATCGTCTCCTGCCAGGTACCCCATGAATTCCTCAACGGTCAGATCCATCTGATTGCCGAAGGAGACCGCCTTGTTGATCCCGATCCCGCGGGCGCCTGCCATGCGCATGAAATTGTTCGTCACGCCTCCGGACTGCCCAAGGAATCCCACTGTGCCGGGTCCGTCCTGCTCGACCGTCGGGTCAAAGGTTACCCCGGATTCGGCGCAGTGAACGCCCAGGCAGTTCGGGCCCACGATCCGGGTCGCTCCCTTCCGCGCGGTCCGGATCATCGCCTCTTCCAGATCCGTGTTGCCCACCTCCGAGAACCCGGAGGTGAAGAAGTGCACGAATCGCACCCCCTTGTCCACAGCCACCTCCAGCGTGTCCTGGGCAAACCGGGAAGGAACCAGGCAAACGACCAAGTCCACCTCTTCCGGGACATCCTCGAGAGATGGATAGACGCGCTGCCCGTCGATCTCTTCATGAGAGGGGTTCACCGGATACACTTCCCCCTTGAACCCGGTGGCCTTGAGGATCTGAAAAAAAGGCATTCTGCCGGTTGCCATGTCAGGGGATGCCCCGACAACCGCAATGCGCCTCGGATAGAAGAGGTGTTTCAAATCGGTTTTCGCCTTGCCGTCAACTGCCATGAACGTGCTCCCACGTGGGCTCTATCCTGCCAAAACCTGAAACAGGCAAGTATAGACGTGTCGAAAGGGAGTGTCAAAAAAAGGACCCTTTGAGGGGGAGGAATCACCCAAGGACGGGCATGAACTCGAAGATACCGTTGGCGTTCAGGAAATCCAGGATTTCGACCAGTACGGCGACCGAAAGGAAAGCGGATGCGACCATGCAGAGCAGCCCAAGGAAGCCCCACCAGTTTATCTTCGATCCCAGGGGTGGAATCTCTTTCGGGGCGACTCTTGTCTGCTCGATCCCTGCAGGCATGTTCTTCTCTCCGGAATTCGCACGATATTACTAATCGGTAAATGGGCCTGAAAACATGAATCCTGCAGGGATCAGGGTCCAGTGGCCGGACCATCCCGTTCCGGCTCCCCGGGCAAAGGCGGGTAACCTGCTTGATATCATTGATGAATTTCCTGCGCGGGATGGAGTTCGTCCAGCTATTCGAGGACATCTTCCGGTTGCTGCCCTCCCCTCGGGCGCGGGCACGCGCACGGACACGGGCCGTGTGATTAGGGGCGGCTGACGCTTTGTGCCTCTTGCCCACCGACAGAGGAAGGGAACCCGGGGCAAGCCGCCGCCTTGGTCAAGCCGGAACCGTCTGATAGGATGGGGATTCTCCAACCCGTGCGGAGAGGGGAACAGGGAACATGGAAGGCGTTCTGGATTGGGGCATCCGCGTAGTCCTCTGGTTCCAGCAGGCAAGCCCTGCCCTCGACATCCCCTTCAAGGCCTTGACCTTGATGGGAAACGAGGTGTTCTACCTGATCTTCTTCCCCCTGATCTACTGGTGCGTGGATCGTCGGTTCGGGGCCAGGCTGATCATTCTCTTCCTGTTCTCATCCTGCATGAACGCCATGGCAAAAGAGCTTGCCGGGCAGCCCAGGCCGTTTCAGTATGACCCGACTGTACAGAAGCTGTGGAATGCGGGTGGCGGCGGCCTGCCCAGCGGTCACACCCAGAGTGCTGTCGTACTATGGGGCTACCTGGCTTCCCAGTTCCGAAGGACCTGGCTGTGGGTAGTGGCCGGATCACTCATCGTGCTCATCCCCCTTTCTCGCGTCTATCTGGGTGTACACTTCCCGACCGATCTGCTTGGGGGATACCTGTTGGGTGCAGCCCTGCTGCTGCTCTACATCAGGCTGGAACCGGGGGTCGAGGAGTGGCTGAAGGACCGGAACATGGGTGTGCAACTCCTGGTCGCCCTGGCCCTTTCTTCCCTGATTCTACTGCTTTCCCCCCGCGTCGAGGCTTACCAGGTCAGGACGGCCGCGGCCCTGATGGGGATGGGTGCAGGTTTCGTCATGGAGCGGAGATGGATCCGGTTCGACTCGGGCGGAAACTGGCGAAAAAGGGCTCTTCGCCTGCTCTGTGGCATGATGGTCCTGGTCCTCTTGCGGCAGGGCCTCGGCTTGGTCGCGGTCGGAATGGGCCACGAACAGATCTTCCGCTTTGTCCGCTACCTGTTCCTTGGACTCGGGGGGTCATTGATCGCGCCCTGGCTTTTCGTCTCCCTCGGATTGGCGGAAAGAGAGGAGAAGAGCCTTTGAAGAACTCTGCCGGCTCAGGACGCAGGCTCCTCCCTGTCGCATCGATCGCATCCCTGGCGGTGGCTGCCGCCCTGGTCCTGGGTCCGGCGCTTCTGTCCTGTGATCCTGGAGATGACGAACGAAGGCGGGAAGAGATCGAAGCGATGTACCAGGACTACAAGAAACGATCCTTTCCTGAGGTCATCGACGTGGAACCGCGGCTTGCCATGGACCTAGCAAGGCGGTCCGAAGTCGTTATCGTGGACGTACGCACGCCCGAGGAGCAACAGGTCTCGATGATACCCGGCGCGGTCAGCGAGAAACAGTTCCTGAGGGATCTCGAACAGCACAAAGATCGCCTCGTCATCGGATACTGCACCATCAGCTACCGCAGTGGCGAATTCGCCCGGAAACTGAGAGCCGAGCACGGCATCACCATGTACAACCTGCGGGGCGGGTTGCTCGCGTGGGTACATGACGGGGGTGACATCGTAGACCAGAAGGGCAAGACCAGACGCATCCACGTTTACGGACGAAAGTGGAATCTGGCCCCCAAGGCATTCGAAGCAATCTGGTGATCCCTGCGCTTTGCCGGGCAGTGGCAAGTGGCGAGTGGCGGGTAGCTATCGGTCACGAGCAAAACACCCCTAGCGTTACTCTCTTTCCACTCCCTGTTTCAAAGAAACCTTTTTACAAAGCGTAGACATCCCCTTTTGCCTTGACCCTTTCGCCTTTCGCCTTCTGGTGCATCAGCCTATTTCGACATTAGAGAAAAGGGCCTGCGCGATCAGGCCTCCGATCACGGGCAGGACAAAGGTGCTTGCCAAGCGAATCAGGGTGAATCTCCAGCCGAGGATCCCCACCTCCATGGGCAAACGGTTGACCGCCCAGAGGGACCAGGCAGTGAGATACGCCACCATCGTGCCCGCGCCCGCTCCGGAACGCAGCAGGCCGGCAGCCAGGGGCAAGCTGACAAAGGGGCCTCCAGGGGTCAAACCGCCGGCCACTGAACCGATCAGGATGCCTCGAAGCCCGGACTCCATGCCTACCCATTTCGCGATGACCTCGTGCGGAAGAAGCACCTGAACCATCCCGGCCACGATAAAGGCGAACACCAGCAGGGGAAGGATCTGGACGAGCATGGCAAAGCCGGTCTTCACCCCCTCCACGTGCTGCGCCTCTCCCCGGAGGTAGCCCGTGAGAAGCAGCGCACCCGCAAGCACCGCAAGTATGATCGTCGGAATCAACATGCCCGAATCCCTCCTTTTCTGATCCATGATGCACTCCCGGTTCCTCGTGGTCCGGATACGACCCGCATGGGTGGTGTCGTGCTGTGGGGACAACGCTTCGAAGATTACGGACCCTACCACCTGAGAACGCCTGCCTGCAACCACCCGATCGCTCTCAGGCGAGTGACAGGGGGAGACAACCTCGCGTTTGATCAAGGCGTATGACATACTGTCGTGACCCTGATTTGGTCCCGAATGCAAGGAGTCGCCATGGCATTTCTCGACCCAAATAAACCGATTGCAACCTGCACGGCAGAGTCCTGCAAGGAATGTCCGGTCGATGGCTCGGTGACATGCCATTTTCGTCCCCACCAGCTCGTCCATTTCTTTGTCATATGGCTGCCAGGGTTCATCATCGGTGGTGCCGGCATCCTCCGCTTCGGTGCCTGGCCCTTTGCCCTATGGCTGGCCATCATCATCGGTTTCTTCGGCTTCTTCGAGATCCGCGTCATGTGCTCTCACTGCCCGCACTATGCCGAACCGGGAGGCACGCTGAAGTGTTGGGCGAACCACGGATCCCCAAAGCCCTGGAAGTATCGGCCGGGCCCGATGTCGACCCTCGAAAAGGTGGGCTTCCTGGGGGGATTTGCCGTCGTATGGTTCTATCCTCTCGGGTTTCTCGTGGCTGCAGAGCTCTGGTTCCTCCTGACCCTGTACGTGCTCACCAATGCCGGTTTCTTCGCGACCCTCAAGATGTTTCTCTGCTCCCGGTGCATGAATTTCGCATGTCCCCTCAACGGCGTAGGAGAGGAAGCGCGGGAGCTCTTCTTCGCGAGGAATCCCGTGGTTGCCAGGGCATGGGGAAGGGATTCCGAGTCGTAGTCATGCAGGAGCACGGAAATGCCGATCATTAAGGTAGAGAGACCATGGCCCTAGAGATCTTCCAGGTGGACGCTTTCACAGACCAGCCATTTACCGGGAATCCCGCCGCTGTCTGTATTCTGAACGAAGTCCGTGACGCATCCTGGATGCAGAAGGTTGCCCGTGAGATGAACCTGCCGGAGACAGCTTTTCTCTCCAGGCAGGAGGACGGGTTCGATCTACGCTGGTTCACCCCGTCCGTGGAAGTGGACTTGTGCGGCCATGCAACCCTGGCGAGTGCGCACATTCTGTGGGAGACCGGACAGTTGGATCGGCAGGCAAAGGCAAGGTTTCACACCCGAAGCGGGCTCCTGACCGCCGAATTCAATCAGGGGGAGGTCGAACTGGACTTTCCCGCCACACCCGACGAAGAGGTGAACGCCCCTGACGGGTTGTACAAGAGCTTGGGAGTGGTCCCCGTACACGTCGGGAAGAGCGTCTATGACTACCTCGTGGAGGTAGACTCGGAAAAGACCGTGAGAGACCTTCGTCCGGACCTCGGGTTGTTGAAAAAACTTGACGCGCGCGGCACCATTGTAACTGCAAGGGCCAACGGCCCGGATATCGATTTCGTCTCCCGGTTCTTCGCACCAGGGGCCGGGATCGATGAAGACCCGGTCACGGGCTCTGCGCATTGCTGCCTGGGACCCTACTGGGGCAATCGACTGGGCAAGAAGGAATTTGTAGCGTTTCAGGCTTCTGAGCGAGGGGGTACTTTGCGTGTCCGCCTCTCCGGTGACCGTGTCATTCTTGGAGGGAGGGCCGTAACCGTCCTGCGTGGCTTGCTGGTTGACGCCTGAACAGAAGAGAAAACGCATCCATGATGAAAGAGCCATCCATGAACCCGGAACGATTGGCCAGCGAGCTCAACCGTATCTACCGGGATGTAGACCAGCGGGTCCGTCCACTCGTCACCATCCATTCGGCCCGTCTTCAATGCCGTCGGGGATGTCATCAATGCTGTGTGGATGAACTCAGCGTCTTCGAGGTTGAGGCTGCAAATATCCGGCGCCATCATGCCGACCTGCTCGTTGGCGGCGATCCCCACCCGGAAGGCGGCTGCGCCTTCCTCGATCAGGCTGGCGCCTGCCGGATCTATGAACACCGTCCCTACGTTTGCAGGACCCAGGGGCTTCCCCTGCGCTGGATCGAACAGTACCCGGACGGCACCACTGCGGAGTTGCGGGACATCTGCCCCCTGAACGACCAGGGGCAGCCGGTTGAAGACCTTCCGGAGACAGAGTGCTGGGCCATCGGACCCTTTGAAGGGGATCTTGCACGACTTCAGGCCAGATTCGATGGCGGGGCGCCGTACCGAGTATCGCTGCGAAGTCTGTTCAAGAAGCGCTGAGAAGAACCCCGATTCCCCGTAGAGAAACACGCTTGCAGGCTGCAGGAGAAACCCGTGCCAAGGATCTCACGGCTTGCTCTGGACAATCCTTTTGCAGGCAAGCTGCTTCAGCGTCTCCCCACCCCTCTAAGGCAGGAACTCGACCAGATCCAGGAGGTGCTCAGCAGAGGAGAGCCGATTTGGACCCCCGAGGCTCGACATGTGGGCGACCTCGAGGGCGAATGGATTTCGGCGGTTCGTCATTTTCAAGGCAATCTTCGCGAAGGGGCGGCACGCGTCATTAACCTGTTCAAGGGAAATATCCTCGGCGGCTCGCTTCGGTGCTGCAACGTTCTGGTCGGGGATCTCGAGGGGGGCGACACCTCTCTGGTCAATATTCTCGCCGGCAACATCGTGGGAGGGCACGCGAAAAGGGTGAACGTCATGGTCGGCGACGTCCGGGAGGGCTGCCTTCAGGGGATCAACGCGGTCGTCGGAAACGTGCTCGGGGGAAAACTCAGCTCCGTGAACCTCCTGATAGGCAACATCCACGCCGGGGAGGTCACGAAGGCCCACATCATCATCGGCAACGTCTTCGGCGGCCATGTCGAGGCAGACGTGCTCATCGGGGAGGTGCATGACGGCGAAGTCGAAACTCGACTTCAACTGGCCCGGAGGGGAACAGCTTCCCAGAGAGGCAAGTGACGCCGACCTCAAGCGACTTTCACGGCGCCCGACTCCTTGTGTGCGGAGTCCGATTCGGACCGCAACAACCCTCGCGACCGCATGGCCTGGACCACGAGGTCAACGATGGAATCCATCGAAAGTCTCGCCTGGTTCAGAACCATGTCATAGAGATCCGGGTTGGCCACGTCCTCGTTGAAGTATTGCCGGAAGAAGGCCTCCCGCTCCGCATCGATCAGACCTATCCGTCGTTCGGCTTCTCCCCTGGATAGGTCGTAGAACGATGCAACTTGTTCTACCCTCCAGACGAGAGGGGCCGATATACGGATGTGAAACCCTTCGGCCATGTCCTCGGCGATTTTACAGGCCCCTCGTCCAACGACCACGACGTGGCCCTTCTCGCAGATGCTCCGAATGACCCGGACCGCCCTCTGGAAGACCTCGTCGTCTATGGGCCAACGCCTGAACAGAGCCTCCATGTACCTAGTGATCTGTGACCTCGAACCCTCACTCAGGAGACTCGCCAGCTTCTCGCTGATCTTCATGTCGGAGGCAATCCGGTGGACGATCTCCCTGTCGTAGAAAGTCCAGACCGATTCGGAAGCCCGGCTTCGATTCAGCCGCTCAGTGAACCGGACGCCCGTCTCCAGGGCCATGCATCCGAACTGGCGACTGATCGTAATGAAGGGGTGACCGGCCGAGCCCTGTCCCTCTCGGTTTTTCTTCCATTCATCGACCATGGCGCCGATGTACTGATCTCTCTCTCGTTCGCTGTACATTCGATGGACACCGAATCCCAGAGATTTCTTTTTTCGCTGTGTCATCTCTTTGCCCTCCTGAATGCGTGTTCTGCAGACAAGGCACACCGGCCGCATGGCTGTAAAATGGGAGGATGTAAAGGACAGGAGAAAGGGCTCAAGGAGACGGCGGAACCTGAGGTCAGCAGGATGCGAACCCTTCAGGGCCGAGAAGGAGCGAGGAAAAGCGGCCTGTGTCGACTTCTTTTCAGCTTCACAGGAGATGGGACTTCACATTCAGCATCCTCCCCCATCTCCTTCATTATCACCGATTCGCTCCCGGGTGACAACAAAAAACGAGCTGCGTGCACTTGCGGGAGTCAAAGCCCTTCTGGCAGAATGCTGCCTACACCTACAGAATGGAAAAGAAGCGCGGAACGACGAACGCACCGATTTGATTCGCGAAACTCGACGCAACGATTCGGGAGCGTCGCACAGAAAGGGAACTCCATGGAAAGATGGCATCAGCTGGGTGAACAGGTCAGGAGGTTCGTCAATCCGGCAACCTTTCCGGTAGCC
Organism: bacterium; assembly: GCA_028277985.1. Classification (GTDB taxonomy): domain Bacteria; phylum Desulfobacterota; class DSWW01; order DSWW01; family DSWW01; genus S015-6. The sequence continues at coordinate 54,476 of JANQFG010000034.1, forward strand.
GTACGGTTCGTGCGGGAAACCTCCGAGATCCCCCCTTCAGCCCGAAGGCCGATCGAGCATCTGCAGGTCCGCATGGCACCGTGTCAGGGGGCCGCCATGGCGAGGCGCTACGGCTGGACGGTTGCGTTCGGCAAGGAGGACGTGGGGTGTGCCATCGCGGCAAACACCTACGGTTGGGACAGAACCGCGGATGAAGAGAACATGATCCGGTTCATGACCCACATGAATTATGCGAGCGATGCGGATGCGGCCCGGAAAGCATTCGCCTCTTCCAGGAGGACGGAGTTCACGGAAGACCTGGTCGTTGTCTACTCTCCACTGGAGAGGACGAGGGTCGAGCCGGATGTGATCCTGATCTACGTCAACCCGGCCCAACTGATGCGCCTCATTCACGGTGGAACGTACCACACCGGCGAACCGATCGCAGGCAGTTTCTCCGGAAGGGCCTCTTCATGCACGGAAGGCGTCATCGGGGCCTACCAGGACCAGTCCCTCAAGGTTGTGGTTCCGGGAAACGGAGACAGGGTCTGGGGCGGCTGCCAGGATCATGAGATGGTCATGGCCCTTCCTGCGGCGAAGCTGGCCGATGTCGTGCAGGGTCTCGAGAAGACGCACGCCCAAGGGATACGCTATCCGATCCCAACATACATGCGTTACACCCCGGAGGTGGCGCTTTCTCTGCCCCTCTCCGATATCTTCGAGCCGGTCGACTTGTCCGGAATCGGCAAGAAGAAGTAGGGGTATCCCTGAAGCAGACGGCCGGTCAGGTCCTGGCTTCACGCTCCTGAAGATTGAACTCGAGCTTCCACCGCTGCTGGTCCTCCCTTGCCACGCACCACAGCTCGAGACTCCCCACCTCGGTCACCTTGCTCTCCAGCCAGACCGGAATGATCTTGCCCCCCTCGCCCGACTCGCCGGCGGGGAGGAGCGTCTCCATGGTGGTTACCTCATCGATCTCCTCGTTCCAATCCTCTACCACCTCTCCGGCCTTGTCCTCTCGACGTGTCGTGGAAGCAAGGAGGTGAAACTCGGCAGGTTCTCCCAGCACGAGACCGAACTCCTTCTCGCGAATGGCGGCCTCCGTCCCCTCTTCCATACCGAAGGGCACCACGCAAAGCGCCTTGAGCGGCGTGGGGACGCCGGGGACGGAAGGCATGGCGCTCTCGATGCCGATGTAGTAGGACCGGGCAGTGCCTGCACGGATCCGGATCCCCTGACCTCTTCGGGCAAGACCGTAGTAAGCGGCTCCCCGGGCCACTGCCAGATCGAGGTCCGCTGCAGGCAACTCGCGGATCGCTTCCCCTCCCCAGCTGCGGAGGGCCGCGACCACCCGTTCCCGCATCAGCGGAGACTTCATCACCCCACCGTTAAAGAGAACGGCCGTGGGAGAACCTCCCTGCCCTTCCGTGTCGGATGGGCGTGCCTGACGCATCAGGAACCTGGCGAGGTGGCGGGTGATCGCAGGGTCCGACTCATAGGGAAGGCCCATTTCCCTCATGCCGACCCTGGCCCCTTCTTTGGGCAGATCGGAGGCATCACACAAGGGAAGAAAGCCGTCCAGGAGGACCGATTCGGCCTCTTTACGGGTCAGATCGGTTCGCAGGGTTCCGCCGATCAGCGATGATCCCCGCCCGAGAATCACGACCGGCTCGGATTCCAGGGTGCTATCCCCGAGAAGGCGCTCTTTGGCCGCCTGACAACTGTGCCAGAGCCCCCTGAATTGCCAGGCGTCAAGCTTCCTGGACTTTTCCGGCAGTTTCGCCCGGATCAGATGGGCAAGCGTCAGGTCCATGTTATCGCCGCCCAGAAGGATGTGATCGCCCACGGCCACCCTTTTCAAGGCGAGATTCCCCACCTGCTCGGTCACCACGATCAGGCTGAAATCGGTTGTGCCCCCTCCCACGTCACAGACCAGGATCGAATCTCCCTTCTTGACTGCGTCACGCCACTCCTCACTCTGCGATTCGAGCCAGGCATAGAAAGCTGCCTGAGGCTCCTCCAACAGGGTGAAGTGCTCGAGGCCGGCGGACCGCGCGGCCTGGACCGTCAGTTCCCGGGCGACCGCGTCGAAGGACGCGGGCACGGTCAGATACAGATCCTGCTCTTCCAGGCGTGCCTCCGGGTCATGGGCTGCCATCTCATGGTTCCAGGCATCCCGCAGATGCGCGAGCAGGCGAGCCGATGCCTCGACCGGAGAGACACGCCTCGCCTCCTCGGGGCTGTCCCAGGGAAGAATCGACCGGGTTCGGTCCACACCGTCGTGGCAGAGCCATGATTTGGCTGAAGAGACGAGTCGATGCGGAATTTCCGTTCCGCGGGTTCGCGCAAACGACCCGACGGAGAAATCAGGCTCCTCCCGGCTCCAGGGGAGCATGAGGCCCCCTTCCGGGACATCGTGGGGACCGGGCAGAAAGAGGCTGGAGGGCAGTAGGGCCTGCTCGCCGACCTCGCCCGGGCTCACCACCTGTGAAATCTCGAGGATCCGTATGTCCGCCTTCTCGCTCGGGGAAGAGGCTGCTTCGGTGTAGGCGAGAACGCAGTTCGTGGTTCCCAGGTCGATGCCGATGATATACTTGTGATTTCCCAAAATTCGAACTCCTCGCGGATCGCATCCCTCGCGTTCTCGACCTGCTCTATTCGCCTATCTCCACCTCGGCAGGGGCCAGGACCCAGTCGATCTCCTTGTCCGGCGACTTCAGGGGAAGGTCCATACGCACGACTCGCCAACCTCGATGACGGAGGACGCCCCGAAAGGGCGGATCGCCCTGTACGTTGCCTGTGAGTCGCACGGCCTGGGGATCGAAGCCGGGTTCGATCGTCACCTCGGTTCCCTCCTCATCCGCGTAGACCGCCTCCAGACCCATGTTCTGCGCGAGCGCATCCTTGCAGCCCTGGTGAATGCTGCGGACCGCCGCACCGATCTGGCTGTCTTCGTACTCCCCGAGATCCTCCTCCAGGAAATCGACCAGCCGTCCCTGGCGCTGCAGGATGGAAAGAATCTGAATCGCCGGCCCGGGCGAAGGCTTGGAGGCTGCCTTCTTGACCGCCTGCAACTCCTTCTCGAGGCGTTTCACCTCCTTCTTCAGAGGATCTTCGATGGGAGCGCCGCCCTGCTCTGCTATACCCGATTCCTCTGCCGGCCGAAATCGGCCGACAAGCAGAAGTGCGACCCATAGGAGGATCGTTACGAGCCCCCCGAATCCGAACACGATCGGTGCCAGCATCTCGTGGTTTCCTTCAAGAAAAGTACGGATGCTCCCAAGAGAAGCGCCCTCGTCGATCCCGGGGAATGCCTGCTTCGCCATCCAGAACAGGCAAGCGACCAGCAAGCCGTTGAACAATACGCAGAGCACCAGGCTCTGAACACCAAATGTCTTCCTCTGACCCATGACCTCCTCCTGTTGTGGCACGCGGGAAACCTACTATTCTCCAGATTCTGAGCCATCCATCAAGGGGCTGTCGAGGAATCCGGGGTACGGCCCAACCCGGGGGCATGCCCTTTTTCCTAGTTCTTGGAGGGTTTTCCCGCTTGACCGCCTGCGATATCTCTTCCTATACTGGGGTTCTCGGCCATCGATTTTCTCGAGGTACCTCATGCCGGATCCGATCAGAGACCCGATTTCGGCGCTTCACGCCTCTTTCTCCGAGCAGAGAATTGACGTGGACGAGGAGGTGAACCTCCGGGTCGTCTCCTGGCAACCGAAAGGCGACGATGCTGGCTGCCCGATCGTCTTTGTGGCCGGATGGGTGTCGATCGTGGCCGGTTGGGCAGAGTTCCTGCATGCCCTCACGCTGAGACACCCGGTCTATTACATCGAGACGCGGGAAAAGAAGTCGGCGGAGATCCGAAAGGGCCGATTGCGAACGAACGATTTCCGCATGGATCGATTTGCCCGGGACGTCATCACCGTCTGCTCGGAACTGCCGGTCGATATGGAGGATACGATCATCTCCGGCAGCTCATTGGGGGCCACGGTTCTTCTGGAGGCGCTGAAGCACGAGAAGCTCAAAGCCAAAGGCGTCTTTCTCGTCGGGCCGGCGAGCGAGTTCAGGATCCCCTTTGCTCTCCGTTGGATGCCCTACCTGTTCCCATCCCCGGCTTATCACATGGTGAAACACTTCATCGTCTGGTACTTCCGCCACTTTCGGGTCAACGTCAAGGAAGAGCCGGAACAGATGGGGCGCTATGAGAACACGATCCTTTCTGCGCATCCCCTGCGCATCAAGCTTTCGGGCCGGGCCTTCATGCCCTATCAGGTCTGGCCGGATCTGGAAACGGTCAAGGCCCCGACCCGAATCGCTTATGCCTCCACCGACAAGCTGCATGCCTCGGATACGATGACCCGGATGGCCGAGACGATCCAGAGGGGCGACCTCCTGGCCTGCGAATCGAACAAGTACATGCACAGCGCGCCCCTGGCAGATGACGTTTGCCGATTCGTCACGGATATCCATACCCTCTCCTCCGGCGGCGCCACGCACGGCACGGAAGGGACGACCCGGGAGGGGAAAGGCGCGGTTGATCTCCGGGAACAGCGCATGCCGTAGCGAAAAAGGGGTCTGATCCCTTTTTCGTCTTCGTCCCCCGCTCAGTCGGACATGCCGCTTCTTCCCTTGTTCTCAGTCGGCAAGATGACCAGCCCCTGGTCGGCCGCGTCGCAAAGAAGCGCCTCGCCATCCTCTACCGTGATGCCTGCAGCAGCAACGGCCTCCTCGAGTGGAATCGCATCGTGCACGACCTTGAAGGCGAACAGCATGGGATCCCTGGCCCTTCGGAGGACCGGGTTGTGGGTGGTGGGATGCCTGAACAGAAAGACAACGCCGGGGTTCTCGGTTTCCGGGATGGCGGGGACCCCGTCGGGGAAGCCTTTGGCTTGCTCCTCACGCCATAGAAACACGTACTCCACCACCGGGTACTCGAGCTCCATCACGATCAGGGTGGGATTGAGCACGGGCGCATCGATCTCCTCGGGCGACGGAATCGACTTCAGGGTCGAGTAGACCACCCATTCACGCCATTCCAACTCGGCCAGCTCCAGATGGAAACCGGTGATGCCGAACCGTGGATCGTCCGCCCACTGGGACAGGAAACGGGGGAATTGAGCGCCATTCGCGTTCAACTCGTAGCTGTCCGAGGGATGGCTGCGGAAGTACTCGGGCACGATCATGTCCCAGACCTGCTTCGGAAAGAGGCTGACCAGGACCGCAAAATTCTTCTCCAGCACGTTCCGGACGTGTCCGCTCACAAATCGGTGATAGATGGCCAACCGACTCTCATCGTTTCCTAGCTGTTCGGATGCCTCCGCAGCGGATATCTCCCCCCGGAGGAGCTGGTGTACGACCCACATCGTATCCCGCAGGGAAAGCCTGGGAAGCTCGGCTGAAGTGGTCATGGCTTCGCCCCTTTCTCTTCTTCCCCCTCGCCGGCCAGAGCACGGTCGGCGGTCGTCCGGACCTTGCGGTTTTCCTCGAGAAGGGTTTCCAGGGTCGGAATGTTGTTGTCCCATTCGAGCAGGGTCCAGACCCGCCCCACCTTGTTGAGCGTGTACGCGTAGAGATCGAAGACTTCCTGCCGGATGTGCTCGCCGTGGGTGTCCAGAAGAAAGGGACCCGAGGCGTCGTGACCCGCGACATGGTACTGGAGAACACGGTCGGCGGGCATGGCATCGATGAATGCACGGGCATCATAGCCATGGTTGCGGGCATTGACATAGACGTTGTTCACGTCAAGAAGCAGTCCACAGTCGGCCCGAGTGATCACCTCGATCGTGAACTCCGCTTCGGTCATCTCGCTCGGCATGACTGCATAGTAGCTTATGTTCTCCACCAGGAAAGGAATGCCCATCATGCCCTGAACCCTCTTGATTCTCTGCACCAGGTGGCTCACCGCCTCCTCGGTAAAGGGCAGAGGAATCAGATCGTGGTAGGCGACCCCAAAGGCGGAAGAATAACAGAGATGGTCCGAGAACCAGGGGGGGCGCACCTGTTCGATCAGCTTCTTCAGGCGCTCGAGATAGGTCTCGTTCAGGGGATCGATCCCTCCGATGGACATGTTCACGCCGTGGGGGATGATCGGAAACATCTCCCTCGCCCTCTGCAGCACCTTCTGGGGACGGCCTCCGAATTCCATGAAGTTCTCGGAGACAATCTCTAGGAAATCGATCCCGTCGTGGTTGTCGAAGATTTCATCGAAATGAGGTCTTCTCAGCCCCACGCCGAACTTGAGGCTCGGTTTCGGCCAAGACTTCGACGGCCCGTCCTCCTTGGATCCCGCGGTATCCACCATAGGGAGCTCCTTCTGTACAGGCCACGCCTCGAAAGCTGCCGCGCTCGCCCGGCTTGCGCCGACGAGTCTAGTGCGAAAGGTCTTCGGAAGGCAAACATGGAGACGCCGCATGATCCCGTCGTGTGAAGACGTTGACCGTGCGGCGTCATTCCTCTAGAAAAGTAGGGGACGCCTGAAGCTCCCGCCGAGGATCTCGGCCCTGCAGTCGTCTCCAGGCAAGGGCGCCCCCATTTGTTGAGATCCGGTTTATTCTGAGCCCTCGTCGTCCGGCTTGTCGCTCCCGCAATTGCCCGACCCGCAGTTTCCGCTGCCACATTGACCGTCGGCTCCCTTGGCCAGGGTGTGAATGTCCGCCCTGTCCGCTCTCGCTTCCGCTTGGGTCCCGGCGTTCGCCTGGAGGGACAACCCTCCGAGACTGATGGCAACCGCCAGTGCCCCCGTGCTCAGTATCTTGTTTGTTTTCATCAGGAACTCCTCTTTTCGGTCTTGTGGTTGACTCTTGCCCATCCATTTCGACGCCCGGCACGGAAAGGTTACACGGGAGATCCCCTGTCACGTTTCGATTCACTTGAGTTCCGTCGCCCCCGCCGGCGAAAACTTGACCTGAAGGGAAGCTATGTGTATAGAATGTGTATGAACTCGACCCTACCCGACGGAGGCTGAGCCATGAGAACCAACATTGTTATTGATGATGACTTGCTCGCGGACGCCTTCTCCGTGAGTGATGCCAAGACGAAGAAAGAATTGATCCACGAGGCGCTGCGGGACTATGTCCGGCTCAGAAGACGCAAGGACTTGACAGACCTCTCCGGTAAGGTCCGATTCATCAAAGACTATGACCACAAGAAAATGCGGAAGACTAGGACATGATCCTTGTTGACACTTCGGTCTGGATCGATGTCCTAAGAGACAAAAAGGGAGACATCGTCCGGGCGTTTCGAGAAAGGATAGGGGAAGGAACCTGCGTGCTGACGAGGTTCACCCAGATGGAACTCCTCCAGGGCGCCCGGAACGAGCAGGAGTGGAACGCTCTCGACGAGTACCTTGGAACTCAGTATTACCTCGAGGCATCCGAAGGGACCTGGCGAAACGCCGCACGGATCTACTTCGAACTCCGCCGAAAGGGAGTCACAATCAACAGTCCGATCGACTGCTGTATTGCGCACATCGGGATGGAGTACGGAGCGCTCCTCCTACATCGTGACCAGGATTTTTCCAGGATGGCTCGTCGCCTTCCCTTGGAGGAAGAGTTCTTTAAATACGAAAACCGTTGACCTCTGTCACGAACGCTTCATCCAACGCACCAGGAACGACACGAGGACGGCAGCAGCGATCGTAACCCCCGCAAGTATTCCCGAATGGCCGCTGAGGATGATTTGGGGTGCGAAGGCGACCAGACTGATCTCGACGGGAACCACAAAGAGATAGGCAAGGGCGAAGTCGTTCAGCGCCCGCGATCCGTTCTCCGAATCGACGATCCTCAGCAGGGTGATCCCCAGGGCGGTAACGCCAGTAATCCATCCCCAGGTGAACAGGGACTTCTCGAACCAGTAGGTCTCGAAGAACCTGGGGCCCATCCAGAAGAAAATCAGGGCACACAGGGCGAGTCCAAAGAGGAAAAGGAGCGCGAGAGGAAAGGCGTATTTGATCACGATCGTGATCTTGATCGAGGCGATGCCGAAAACGACCAGGATGTCGGTCAGGCCTCCGGCGAGATGAGACACGGTCCTCGCGTCCACGTAGCGGATGGCACGGCTGTTGTGAAGACCCTTTGCGAGTACGAGAGAGACCACGTAGGCGACGCAGAAGACCGGCAACCGGAACTGCGGGAGGAACTTGCCCCACCAGGAGCTGAGAAAATAGCCGCCCACAGCGGCACAGCACACGAGGCAGAAATGAAAGGCCAGCGTGTCGATCGACGTGGATGAAACGGTCTCTTTGCCGACCGATTTCCGATCTTCCTCACCGACCAAGCCGGTGCGGATCTCTTCGGGCAGGTCCTGAAACCGGGTGATGAACCCTGCGTGTCCGTAAGCGGTTCCCCACTTGATCAGGACCATCCCGCCGACGATTGCACTCAGGATCCCGACCGTCGCGGACGTCATGGCAAGGGAGGTGGCCTCGGACCAGCCGAGGCCGTTGAAGGTCTCCCCCACGGCCGCCGCCGTGCCGTGCCCGCCCACGAAACCGCAGGCAAGCACTGCGCCGAAGCCCGGGTTGAGATCCGGCCACAATTGCCGAAGGAGCAGAATCGTGAACAGGACGCCTGCGCCCCACTGCAGCAGAGTGGCCACGGTGGAAAAGGCCCACATGTCCGAGAGCTGTCGAGAAGTACCCTTCCGCTCTACCCTCTCCGAAGCCAGGGGAAGGGAGGCGAAGACGAGTGCGATAAGGATGCCGGGGTAGGATGCAAAGGCCTCCGACAGTTTGAGGACGTTTGCCCCGTTCGGGCCGAGAGCGAGGCCAAGGAACCCTCCGATGACGCTGGCCGGAAGGAACAGGCGCTGGAGAAGGCCGAGCCTGGACCGCAGAAGCTGGCCGGTCAGGAGCAGGAGACCGGCGATTCCCAAGTCCGCAAAAAGCTCCCAGGGTGAAATGGCCACGGCTGACTCCTTTCGTCTGCACGTCATTCCTGCGTGGCTTGTCCCCGCGAAGGCGGGGGCGGGAATCCCTCGGCACACCCAGCCAATAGATCCCCGTCCACGCGGTAGTATTCTTCATATAGGGCGGTCGTGTCCGGCACCTCGTCTGTCCAGCGACGACGAAGGAGGTAACCGACCACCCTCTCCACAACCGAACGAACCACCGGCATTGTACCCTGCCGGCCGTATCTTCTGGTAGAGACCTGGAGCGTTGCCGCCGTCCAGACCGGGATTCCGGCATCGTTCATCCTCACAGCCGTCTCCACATCTTCCATCAAGGGGATCGAGGGCACTTCGACTCGTCCCCGCCGGAACCATTGCCCCTGGTCCCCAAAGCTCAGCCCGAACAGAGCGGTCTTGGCATTACTCGCCACCGATACGATCTTCATCTTGAGACCGGCCCCTTCGTATCGCAGCCGAAAGGCACCACCCGGTGCGTCCGGATAGGCGGCGGCCGTCCGCTGAATCTCGGCAAGCGCGCCTCGAGGCACCAGGTTGTCGGCGTGAAGGACCCATACCAGATCCGTATCCAGTTTTCCAACCCCTGAGGCAATCTGGGGCCCGCGGCCCCGGCCGGGGGATTCCACCACACGGGCACCCCACCTCGCTGCCACCTCACGGCTTCCGTCTTCGCTGCCCCCGTCCACCACGACGACGAGATGCCTCGGAACGCTCGCCTCATCCAACGACCGGAGCAAACGGCCCAGGGGCGCGGCATCGTTCAGGACCGGCACGACCACCCCGACAGATGGGCTCCGAAAATCCGGCGCGGGCCATCGGCCGCTCATCTCCAGCCAGAGTATGGCCAGGAAAGGAACATAGGTGGCCACCGGCTGCCACCACGCCCCTACGAATACGCCCTCGAAGCTCAGCCTCTGGAGCACCCAGAAATACGGGGCAGCCAGCAGCGTCAACGCAACGAGTGCGCGCGAGTTCCACACCACGCCCAGAGCCAGAATCGGGATCAGATACCAATAGTGGACCGTTGTATTCATGAGGGTGAGGAGCAACAGGAAGGGGGGCACCGCATACTCGGGACGTGTACGGGACAGCCAGAGCCAAAGGAGAACACCAAGCAGGACGATCGCCGTCACGGCGTGGGCGCCCACGGTGCCCAACATCCACCGAAGGGGCGCATAGGTGAGCGAGTAGTATTCGAACACCCCGAGATAGTGGCCGAGGTTGCCGAACGAGAAGGCCCCCTCCAGGAAGAAGAAAGGCCCGTAGCTCGCGAGGATGATGCCTATGCAGAGGGGCAGATGCCTGACCGTCCGCTTGTTGATGAAGAAGGGCAACGCAAAGAAGGCGAGGAACTTGACCAGGCCGGCGAACGTGACCAGGGCCATGGCCGCCCCTTCCCGGCGTTCGGCATAGAGGGTCAGGGCCCACACGAGAAAGAGAATCTGGAGAGAATCCAGGTGGCCGTGCCCTGCAATGCCCACCACGACCAGCGGGTTCAGGGCGTAGATCATCACCCGATCCCTCGACAGGCCGATGGTCTTCACCCAACGGAACATCAGCGCGACGGCCGCACACTCGACCAGCAGGAGGAACAGCCTGTAGCCTTCGGCGCGGTCCGTAGCGGTGGACAAGAGCATGAACACATACTGGGCTATGGGTGGATAGATGGCCGGCATGTCCTTGTGGTTGATCTGAGGATAGACCTCGTCCCGGAAGGGGATCAGCCTCGGATCCTCGGGAGGAATCGCAAAGGGGTTGTAACCTTCCAGAAGGATACGCCCTTCCCAGATGTAGCGCGGGATGTCGTCCGACGGAATCAGGTTGAGGGCGAACAGGCGCGGGCCGACCGCCAGCACGAGGAACAACACGACCCAGCCTCGTTTGCGAACCGGTAGCCCCCACCTCAGTATGCCGAGATAACCTCCCGAAGCGAGCGCAAACCCGGTATAGAAGCCCCGCAGGTTTGCCCCGATGTCGGGGTTGCGGCTTAACAGAAAGGAGCCGACAAGCAGGAGGATCGATGCAAGAATCGAGTGCAGGCGCTTCATGCATCCCCGGTCTGGCTCAGGCCCGTGCGAATCCCAACAGTGAGAAACCCGGCCGCAAAGATGGCGAGGAAGGGCAAGATGCCGTAGTTGCCGTTCTCGAGGGCCGCAAGGATCGACCCTATCGAGTAGATTCCCATCAGAACCTCTAGAATCCAGACCTTGTTTCGGCCGAGACGATACCCGGACTGCCGCCGCTCTCCCTTTTTGGGCGTCCGCACGAATTCACTCGATTTGCCCAGGACCGCTTCCACGACAGCGAAAGTGTTCGAAACGGCAATGCCCACGCCGTAGATCACCAGGAAAGGCAGCCACCAGAGATAAGAGACGGTCCGCCGGGGCCCGCGAAAGGCGGCGACCGTGTACATGGTGGACGGCCCCAGGGTAGCGGCGAGGATCGGCAGGGCGGCAACCGCAAAGAAGTAAGGGGGCAGCACCACACTCCGGGACAGAAGCATGGGCAAGGCCAGGATCGCCAGAATGAGCATCAACGGATGGATCAGATAGTTCGTCAGATGAAGGAAGGCCTCGACCTTCTCGAGAAAGCTGTACGGCCCTGTCCAAACCTTCGGGAGATTGCGCAGGGCGGTCTGTATCGAGCCCTTTGCCCATCGGAACTGCTGGCTCTTGGCTCCGGTGATCGTGGCAGGCAGCTCGGAAGGCACGGTCAGGTCCTCGATGTAGCACGGCTTCCACCCTGCCAGAAGCACTCGGTAGGAGAGGTCCAGATCTTCCGTAAGGGTGCGGCTCGACCAGCCCCCTGCATCATCGATCGCCCGTCTTCGCCAGATGCCGGCGGTGCCGTTGAAGTTCATGAACAGCCCGCTCTTCGCCCGTGCCGGCTGCTCCACCAGAAAATGCCCGTCGATCCCCAGGGCAAGACAGATGGTCAACGTGTTTTCGCCACGGTTGAGATGTCCCCACCGGGTTTGGACAAAGGCGATCTTCTGGTCGGCGAGGAAGGGAGGAACGGTCCGTCTCAGGAAATCAGGGTCCGGCACGAAATCGGCGTCGAAGACGGCCAGAAACTCGCCCCGGGCGAGAGAGGTGCCGTTCGCCAGGGCGCCGGCCTTGTATCCTTCCCGGTTCGCACGGCGGATCACCTTGACATCCACACCGTCCCGGACGAGCCTCTCTGCCAGACGGTCGACGATCAGCTTCGTGTCGTCCACCGAATCGTCCAGGACCTGGATCTCGAGCCTGTCCCGGGGCCAGTCGAGCGAGGCGGCCGCAAGGATCACACGTTCCGCAACGTTCCTCTCGTTGTAGATCGGGAGCTGCACCGTGACCATGGGGCGCTCGGTTCGTTCCTTCTCATCTGCTTGCTCTACCCAGAGGTTCCGGCGACGGGAGGAAAGGCCGTAGTAGATCATCAAATAGGCATTCAGCCCGTAAAGGAGCAATAGGAAAGAGGCGAGCCCATAGAGGACCAGAAGCATTGTGAACACGTGCGGCTACTCCTCCATTTCCCTCATACCACGTGCACCGGCGGTCCCTGCTCGATCTCCTCTTTCCATCGCTCTTCGGACCAGTCGCCATGCTGGAGGTTGCGAACCGGGCAGACCGTTATGCAGATGCCGCACTGAATGCAGGAGGAATTCCGGTTCGAGAATTCCTCCCCGTTCTTGGCAAACTCCATCACCTGGATCCCCATCTGGCAGTACTTCGAACAAAGGGTGCAGCGAATGCAGTGCTGGCCCGAGGTGATCTTCACCCTGGAATTGTCCTTTGCGAAGATGTAGAGCAGCTTCGCCAGCGGACAGAGGAAACGGCACCAGATCCGGTTGCCCCAGAAAGGGTAGGCTGCCAGACCGACTACGCCGGCCAAGGAGAAATCAATCACGAGGCCCTGGAATTTCCACCAGCCCGAATCCTTGTCGGCAAGACCGAAGGCGATCACCATGGCAACCAGGATGGTGACCGTGTAGGTAAGCAGGTTCTCCCAGGCCCGCATCCTTCGTCCTCGCGGAGACAGGGTGCGGAAGCCGTCCCCGAGCGTTTCCGCCAGGCCGCCGCAGGAACAGACAAAGGCGCAGTACTTCTTGCCTGTCAGCTTCGCCATCAGGGGCACGCCCGCGATGGAAATCAGGATCGACCAGGCAAACCAGAAGACATGGGCACCCTGGGGGGCCCAGAAGTTCCAGACGTAGAGTGGCGCCGGGAAAAACAGGCCGTAGGCGCGCCATCCGTCCTGGACGGGCCAGACCATTTGGAAGATGATCTCCGGTATGACCCAGAACAGAAGGATCTGGCTGAGGATCAGCCAGATGTAGCGCTTGACCTGATACGGGTCTCTCCGGTACCGGAGGATCGCTTTCACGCCGAAGCCGGTGATCACCGTCGAGTAGAGGATTCCGAACCACATCGAGGGCTGCCACGAGGTCCAGGCATAGAGCGGCCCGCCCGCCACGAAAGGCCAGAAGCCCTGCTTCTTCCAGCCGTACAGGAGGAAGACCAGGAAGGCCAGCCCGACGAGGGACAGGACCCTCTTCAGGTTCCAGTCGCCTTCTGCGCGTATCTTCAGGCCCTTCAGGAACTCCTCGGGCGGGTCGGAACCGATCATCACGAACAGACGGTCGTTGGCAAGAGTGTACCCCTCTCCTTTGACCTCCACGTCGAGCGAATGCTCGCGCACTTCGATGATCTTGCTCTCTGTGAGGAGGTTGACCTTGCCTGTTTCCACCATCTGGTTGATTCGTTCGATATTCGCCTTCTGGGCCCGGCTGATGGTGCGCGCCCGCACGATCAGGGTCACCTCGTTGTGCGGAGCCAGGGCCAGTGCTGCCTCCAGGGAAGCGTCTCCGCCACCTACAACAGCGATCTTCTCCATCGTATGCGCATCCGGATCGACGAGCACATGATGAACCTTCGGCAGTTCCTCGCCGGGAACATTGAGCATCCGCGGGTTCCCGGAACGCCCGATGGCCAGGGCCACCTTCCGTGCCCGGTAGCCCCTTTTCGCCGTCTCCACGACAAAAGAGGCACCGTCGCGCACGATATTCGTGACTTGCTCACAGTCAACAAGATTCAAATTCTCTTTCTCGATCGTGGCGCTCCACCGCTCGAGCAACTCCTCTTTGTAGGAATGCTCTACCCAGAGGCGGGAGAGATTCGGTAGCGCCTCCGGTTCGGCAAAGATCTCCTTGCCCTTGAAGAAGCTGTTGATCGTGTTCCCCGGGTGCTTCTGCTCCACGAGCAGATAGCGCAGGCCCAACTCCTGGGCGGCCAGGGCCGCCGCAAGCCCTGCACCACCACCGCCGACGATCAGCAGGTGGTACTCGCCGTCTTCGAGATCGGTCTCCTTCAAGGCGGGCCCGATCTTCTCGACCAGATCATGGCCCATGTTCACCGCGTTCTTGAGCAGGGGGATCCCGGACAGGTCGCCGATGATGTGGATCCCTTTGACGCTCGATTCGTAGCGACTGTCGATCTCGGGCGCTTCAAGGATTTCTAGGTCGGGCCCTTTGTAGAAGAGGTCGCCGGTTCTGGGAGCAGATTGGGTCATCAGGGGCCTCATGCCTGGGAACGGGTTGCGTCAGGGCCGTCGCTCTGATGCACTGCCAAGTCCTCGTAGAAGCCTCAAGGGGGTGGAATCGCTTGGTGCGATGCCGATCTTTATACCGCAAACTCCCCATGATTGGAAGATCCCGGCAGGAGGGCGGCTTTCGTCTCTTTCCTTGACCCGGGATCGCCCTTTTTCCTATATTCAAGCGGCTTACGCCGCAAGGGATCGGGGGTCAGGGGTCAGGCCGCTCCCATTTCACCGCCCGAGGGCTCCCAGGGGGCCTGTTCACCACTCATGTTGCCTTCGGAGGACCCGCAGCATGGACAGGATCAACGTAGGAATCATCGGCTGTGGCCGGATCGCCGACCTTCACGCCCTCGGCTACCAGGAGAACCCCGAAGCCCGAATCTATGCCGTATGCGACACGAACCCGTCCACCGCGGATCGCAGGAGGGGAGAATGGCAGGCGGAAAGGGCCTACACCAACCATCTCGAGCTGCTGAACGACCCGAAGGTCGAGGCGGTCGAGCTCCTCGTCCCCCATGGGGTCCATGAGTCGATCACGGTCGATGCTGCCAAGGCCGGAAAACACATCGCCCTTCAGAAACCAATGACAAACGATCTGGCCAGTGCGGATCGCATCGTTGCCGCAGCCGAGAAAACCGGAAACGTCTTCCGGGTGACGGACAATTACATGTTCTATCCTCCCATCGTGCTCGCGAAACAGATGATCGACAACGGGGAGATCGGCACACCCATGAACCTTCGCATCAAGTTCGTGAGTGCCGGCAGCGGTGGGTGGGAGGTCCCGGATTCCGCCTGGGAATGGCGCCTGCACGAGGCGGCGGCCGGCAGAAAGCTCCAGACCTTTGATCACGGGCATCATCTGTGGGCGACCGCCTGGTTCCTGCTGGGGGAGGTGGAGCGCGTGGTCAGCTGGATCGATTCAGCGGATGGGATCCTGGATTGCCCGTCGGTGATCATGTGGAAGTACAAGGAGGGAACGAAGTACGGATCGTGTGAATACTCCCACTGCCAGAACCTGACCATGCCGTCCAAGTACTATTCGAACGATGAATGGTTCGAGATCACCGGAACCGACGGGATTATCATCGTCCACCGGTGCACCGGGGAGCTCGTCACGGGCCCGGCGGTGAGTGTTTTCACGAACAAGGGATGGAGGCACTACGAAGATGTGGACTCCGACTGGGCGGCAGGGTTCAAGGGGGCCACACGAAACTTCGTGAGCGCGATCAAAGGAGAGGCCGAACCCTTTCTGTCGGGCCGCCAGGGCAGAGAGGTCCTGAGGTTCACCCTGGCGATCCACGAGTCGTCGGAGATTGGCCGGGAAGTGGTCCTCGACTAGTGTGCTATCTCTGTCGCTTCTGTTTCTTCAGGAGCTTCGTCTCTTCCCGGCTCAGTGGCAAGTGGCAAGTGGCAAGTGGCCCCAGGCCATTTGGGGTCAGGCCATGGGTTCTGAACCGAGGATCTCAAGAGTATCCGGGGTGGCGACGACGACACCCGGAAGATGCTCCAGGATCTCCTGCGGCGAAGGATCGATCCCGTCGGTTACGAACACATCCCTCCCTGAGCCATTCCCGCAGAGACCACTGAGGGCTTCAACACAGCCGCCCTGCCCTTCGACCCGA
Organism: bacterium; assembly: GCA_028277985.1. Lineage (GTDB taxonomy): Bacteria > Desulfobacterota > DSWW01 > DSWW01 > DSWW01 > S015-6. Next base: position 70,564 of record JANQFG010000034.1, read on the forward strand.
TAGGGAACGAACTCATCGAAAACGACCGGGATCTCCTCCTTCTTCAGAAGGCGGCGCACGTCCACCCCGGAAGGGTGGAGCAGCAACTGGCTGACGCCTCGATTCCGCAAGTCGAACAGACAGGCCATGGCCCTTGGGTTGACCTTTCCGTCGCTGCGGTTAAGAGAACGCAGCACCCAGACGACGCGGCCGATCGGTCCCGTGTTCACATAGAATTGCAGGGACCGTGTCACCTCTGCTTGCCTTCTCAAAACCGGTTCCGGGATCGATTGTCCCGTAAACAACTTCACTGCCAACAACGGGAGATTCACTCCGCAAAACCGATTCAGGCCGGATCCCCCGCCGATTCTCGCGTTCACCTCGATCAGCACCGGATGGTCCTCCCGGTTACGCTTGAATTGCGCGAACCAGGGGCCTTCGATCCCGAGCTCGGCTGCGATTGCCTCGACGTATCGGGTCACGTGCTCGTCTTCCACGCTCTGCGAATCCAGAACATGGCCGGCCACCCTGCGACCCAGTCGTCGGATGTTTGCGTAGAGCAGGCGGCCTTGAAGATCGCTCAGACAGTTGACCTCGTATTCCTCACCCGGCAGGAACTCGGTGATGATCAGGTCCCTCGTTCGAGCGATGCTCAGGTCTTCCGGATCATCCACCTGCATATGGCCGCGCATACCTGCCTCCGCCGCGGGTTTTGCATAGGCGGGAAACTCCACGTCATGGTCGCCCCTGTAGACTTGGGGAACCGGGACCACTGCCTGCAATCTCTCGTAGGTCTTCCACTTCGACATGCAGATCTCGGCAACCTCCGGTCGAGGAGCCACCAGGACCACGTCTCCCAGATCCGTCCGAGACAGGGCGGCAATCAGATTGTCTGTGGCGGGAAACACGACGTGAATGCTGCGATCGCGCAGGAGGTTCGTCAGGGCATCCTGGAACTCCCCGGTTCCCAACCAGGGAAGCGTTGTATGATCTCTGAGGATCAGAGAGGAGGGATCCCGGGTGGGCGGGAGACTGCTGCCGCCCACAACCTCCAAGCCGGGCTGGTCGATCAGGCCCCGGACGATCTCCAGGCCCGGCTCACTACAGGTAGGAAACACGAGCACCCGGATCGGTCCGGATCGTTCTGTCTTCACCCTTTTCTCGCTTTTGCTTTTGTCCTGGTCGATCGTGCTCGACTTCATTCTCGACCGTCACCCACGTCACAGAAGGATGTTGACGTACTTGGTCACCGTGTAGGCCTCGATCCCCTCGCTCCCGCCCTCGCGTCCGAACCCGGACTTCTTGATACCGCCGAAGGGGATCTCCGCGGAAGCGATGACCAGGTTGTTCACTCCGACCATACCCGTGTCCAGACCTTCGGCCGCAAGAAAGGCGGTCCGCGTGTTCTGGGTGAAGACATAGCCTGCCAGACCGAACTCGGTTGCATTTGCCTTGGCGAGCCCGTCCTCCAGGCCGGAGAAGGTCGTTATCGGCGCGACCGGGCAGAAGGGCTCCTCGTGCATGATGTTCATCGAGTCGTCCACCTTGACCAGGACGGTCGGCTCGTGGAAGAACCCGCGTTCGAACGCTTCCGAACGGTGTCCCCCGCAGGCCACGACCGCCCCTTTGCCGACCGCGTCCCGGATCAGCGTCTCTGTGGCTTGGAGGCGCCGCTCATTCGCCAGCGGGCCGATATCGGTCTCCGGATCCTTTCCGTCTCCGACCTGCAGGGACTCGGTGACCGCCTTGAACCTGTCCACGAACCTGTCCATCACCGACTCCTGCACATAGAACCGGCTTGCAGCGATGCACACCTGCCCGTTGTTACGGAATTTGCCTCGCGCACAGGTCTCGGCCGCGCTCTCGATATCCGCATCCTCGAAGACGAGCACCGGGGAGTGACCCCCCAGTTCCATGGAAACCGCCTTGATCTGCTCGGCACACAGCTTCAAGATCTGCTGGCCCACCTCGACCGAGCCGGTCAGGCTCACCTTGCGGATGATCGGAGAGACGATCAGATGCCGGCTGATCATGGAAGAGTGTCCGGTCACCACATTCACCACCCCGGCCGGAACGCCCGCCTCCTGACAGGCCTGGGCCAGGCAGAGGTTGGTGCGTGGCGCCTCTATGGCGGGTTTGACGATGATGGAACAACCGGCCGCAAGCGCAGGCGCGATCTTCCGGCTTGAAAGGAGCATCGGGAAGTTCCAGGGGCTGAAGGCTGCCACCGGACCGATGGGCTGGCGCATGACAAGCAGCCGGTGAGCCCGAGAGTGGCCGTCGATCACCCGGCCGTAGATCCTGCGCGCCTCATCGGCAAACCAGTCGTAGTTGTCGGCCGCCGCAAGGATCTCCCCCCGGGCCTCGGCGATCGGTTTGCCTTGCTCCTCGGTCATGATCGCCGCAATCTCTTCCACCCGGTCCCGTATCCACTCGGCTATACGGCGCAGAGCAGCACTCCGGGTCCAGGCGTCCACTTCGCGCCAGTCCCGCCAGCCCCGGTCAACCGAATCGAGGGCCTTGTCCAGGTCGGAGGCCGTTGCCACGGGAACCGTGTCCACCGCCTCTTCGGTGGCAGGGTTGATAATCTCACGGCGGGCCCCGTCGGACGCGGGCACCCACTCCCCGTTGATGAACATTTCATTCGGAACTTGCATCTGGTATTCCCCTTCCTACTCTCGTCCTCGTCGTCGTCCTCGTCCTCGGTCACAGGCTCCTATGGGGTCAGGCCGAAACCATCAACCTTAAGGCGCAGCCCATGACGTAAGGTTGATGGTTTCGGCCTGACCCCTATAAGTGACCGCTATAAGCCGATCTTGTGGCGAAGGGCTTGAGTATCCGTACACCAGTTGCCCACGTTCCACCGACCGAAAGCACCGAGCCCCCCGAGCGGATCCGGGCCATAATAGACCGGAACATGAATGAGCGAGAGGCCGTCATGGGACCGGGCCCGGTCGAGGGCCGCCGTGAGCTCATCCACGCTTCGCCCCCCCTCCAGGGCAAGGACCCCCTTTACCGCCCCGGCCAGCTGAACATAGTCCACCTCGACGTCGTCCCAGGTAGCATACGCCTGATTGTACTGGGCCTCCTGAAGGCCCGAGATGGCTGCCATGCGTCGGTTGTCCAGCAGGAGAATGCACCCCCTCGATCCATGGCAGACCCCGTCGATCAAGATCTGAGGGTTCATCATGAACGAGCCGTCCCCGGTCAGTGCAAGGCCGTAGAAGGGCTCGGAAGCCATGGCGGTGGCAAGCAGAGCCGAGACCGCAAAACCCATGTAGCTTGCACCCGTTTCAGTGAAGGTCCTTCCAAGACGGTCGTCCTCGACCACCTGGAATCCATTCGCCTGAACGTCCCCTGCATCGAAAAAGGAAACGGCCTCGTTGGCACGGGCCCAATCTGTGGCTGTCTTGATCGCAGCCGGTTGCGTGAGAACCTCTTCCGCCCAAGCTTCGCTGTACAGGCAGGGCTTCGCGTATCTCTCTGCCTTGAAGGCCTCCCATTCTTTCCGCTTCGCCGTGCAGTCGTTGAACCATGCGGACGACCCACCGGAAGAGGGTGCGCCGCGTTCCTTCACGACCGCACGAAGCCTGCGCAGGGTGGGCGCAGCATCGCCCAGGAGCGCCACGGTCTTGCCGTAGTGGGTAACGTCGCGGACATCCGTGTTGATGTTGATCACGGCCTTCACCTTCGGATATCCGGTCCTGGAGCAATCGGACTGGCATACGAAACGGGACCCGATCGCCACCAGCAGGTCCGCCTCCTCCATGGCATGGTTACCGCAGATAGACCCCTTGCTCCCGCCTACAAGCATGTTCCTGGGGTGGTCATACTCGATCACGCCTGTTACAAGCGGGCTGAGCACTGCCATACCGTCCACCAGATCGAGGAATTTCAGGAGCTCGGCCCCGCAGTCCCGCGCTCCACCTCCCACCCGGACCACGATTCGCTTGGCCTTCGACAAGGCCGCTGCGGCGCTTTCGTAGGCGGCATCGTCTGCAGCCTTCCCCAGGGAGGGTGGCTCCCCGAAGGGAAGCTCATCGAGGTTGAACCTCTCCAGCAGCCTGGGCTGGGTGTTCATGGGCAGCAGAAGGTAGAAGGGTCCGCCACGATGGGGATGGTCAACTGTCACGAGGCCCCTTCGAAGGGCGGTTCCCACCGCCTCAGACGTGTGCAGTGAGTAAGCATCTCCCATGGTTCCGAAAAGCCGCAAGAAGAGATTCTGCTCGTGCTTTGGGATCTGCTGCATGTTCGGCCCTTCGTCCTCGGTCGTCTCGTCCCCCAGGAGGTACCAGACGCCCAGACCGTCGCTCGCCGGCACGATCGAGCCGGCCAGGGCTTGCAGAGCACCGGGGCCGATAGAGGTCACGACTGCCGCCTTTTCTCCGGTCACCCATCGGAGTGCCGAAGCAGCGTGTGAAGCCTCTGTCTCGTGTCGCACGCAATACGTCTTCAGGAGTCCGGCCCCTTCGTATGCTCGAAGCACCTCGCCCAGGTCGGTGGACCCGTGCCCAAGCACGCAGAGAAACCGGCTGACCCCCTGCCTCAGGAGCCCAAGCACGATCGCCTCCGACAGGGTTATGTCCTGGAAGCGCGTCAGGGCCCCGGATCCGAGGGCCTGATCGAGGCCCCCTGCTTTCGCGATGCTCCCGGCCCTTTTGCTGCGTTCGGAAACGACCGCCTGTTGATCGATCTGCCTGGAGTCTTCACCCATATTCTCTCTCCCCACAGTGGGACGCACCAACGGGCCCGATGCTATCAGATCTGGTGGCAAATCGAAATCGGGCCGGGCCGGTCTGCTCCGGGTCTCTGTACCGATAGAAATACCGATGGGCGGCCATCCAGCGAGGCAACAACTCTTCGAGAAAGGCCCGGGACCTACCAGAAGGCAGGCTTAGGGAAATAGCGATTGTCCACCAACCGCTTTGAAATCCTATATTATATAAAGGGGTAGATGTGATGCCGACGGCACGAGATTCGACGATCGGGCCCCGGAACGAGAAGCCCGGACGGTACATCCAAGAGGGGACAAGCCGTACCCCCTCGACAGTCGCACACCTTTGCCCTATCGTTAGGGATACCGGGCGGACAAGGGAGGTTGGGCATGCCTCAGAACAAGAACGGACGGGAGGAGATCGACGGGTTGGTTCGCATCGAGGAGACGCTTTCCGAGATGTACCGACTGTTCGCCCAGAGGTTCCATGCCCATCAAGAGATGTGGTCCGGCATGGCCGAGGAAGAGAGGGGCCATGCCCGGTGGATCAGGGACTTGTACGGAAAGGTGGAAGAGGGGTCCGTCCGTCTGGGCGAAGACCACTACCGGGCCGAAGGGATACAGTATTTCCTCGACTATGCAGCGGCGCGTCTCGAGGAGGCTCGGGGGGACAACCTTTCATCTGCCCATGCACTGGACATGGCCCTCGACCTGGAGAGCGGGTTGCTGGAGCGTAAGTTCTTCGAGATCTTCGAGGCGGACTCAGAAGAGCTGAAGCGCGCCTTCGAGGACATGGAGAAGCAGATTCAGGCCCACACGGAAAGGATCCGCAAGGCACTAGCGAAAGGAAAGGAGGCCCTGTGAGGACCGCTTTTCTCTACACGGAAAACTACTTTGCCTACGACTACGGGCAGAGCCACCCCATGAAGATCGAACGGCTGAGGCTCACCCATGATCTCTGCAAGGCATACGGGATCCTCGATTTGCCGGAGGCAGAACTGATCGAATCGAAGCCGGCAACCGAGTCCGAGATCCTGCGATTTCACGGGGCCGATTACGTTGACGCACTGAAAAAGGGCAGCCGCGGCGAAACCGAATGGGACTTTGCCCATGGCCTCGGCCCGGGCGACAACCCCGTGTTCCCGGGCCTGTGGGAGTGGTCCCTGCTTTCGACGGGCGCCACCCTGCAAGGGGCGCACAGGATCTCCGAGGGAAAGGCGCGTGTCGTGTTCAACATCGCCGGAGGGCTGCATCACGCGGGCGCGAACCGGGCATCCGGCTTCTGCTACGTGAACGACCCGGTTCTTGCGATCCTGCACTTCGTAGAACAGGGAAAGCGGGCGCTCTATCTCGACATCGACGCCCACCACGGGGACGGCGTCCAGTGGGCTTTCTACGACGACCCGCGCGTCCTGACGGTCTCGTTCCACCAGGACGGCCGCACCCTGTTTCCGGGCACGGGCGGCCTTGCCGAAACCGGCAAAGGGGACGGCACCTGCTATGCCGTGAACGTACCCATGCTCCCCGGCACGGATGACCACGTCTTCTGGAACGGGTTCGAATCCGTGATGCCCCCCTTGATGGAGGCCTTCCGGCCGGACGTCGTGGTCGCCCAGCTGGGTGTAGACTCGTTGCTGGAAGATCCCCTGGCAGCACTCGAGCTCACGACCCACGGGTTCACCAGGGCCGTTTCGTTTCTAACCGAAGAGGCCCCTGCACTGCTGGCGCTTGGCGGGGGGGGATATAACCCGGGGAACGTGGCTCGGGCCTGGACCCTCGCCTGGGCAGCCATGAATGGGGTGGAGCCGGCAGATGAATTGCCCGACGAAATGAAAGGGCCTCTTGCGGCTCAGGGAGCGACCGGGACCAGGCTCCGCGATGAAGAGCACGCCGGCACAAACCGAGACACCTGCCTCGAGTACATGCGCAGAAGCGTCGGCTATTTAGAGGAACACGTCTTCCCCAAAATCCTCTGAGCCATGGAAAGAAGCAAGGGTTCACGAGTGGGGGGTATCAGGATCCGGAAAGCCGGTACTTTCCATCCTCTTCCTGCACGACTCCGTCATTCTTCAACTTCTTTAGGTGGCTGGCCAGGACGGCCGCACCGGGAAACATGAACTGGGCCGGGCTGCGGAACAGGTCCGGAAGCAGATCGGTGAAGGTCTTGGGTGGGCCGTCGAGTCCCTTGAGAAGCCTCTCCTCGCGCCGCCTCACCTTGCCGGCAGCATCTTCGATCACCTCACGGGTATTCTCGATGAGATCCCCGTGGGAGGGAATGATCAGCTCGACATCGAGGGCCAGATACTTCTCCATGCTCGCGAGATAGCCCTCCGCCCCACCCGAGCTCGGCGTGTAGAAAGGCACTTCCATGCCGACCATGTCCCCGACGAAAAGGATCTTCTCCTTCGGCTCGTAAAGAGAGATGTGGCCCGGGTGGTGTCCGGGCGTGTGGATCACATCAAAGGTGTACGCGCCGCAGGTCAATGTGTCCCCCTCGAGTACGATCCTGTCCGGTTGGGTCTCGGAAATCGGACACAGGGCCGCGTAGAACTCCAGAATGTCGAAGCGCTCTCCGGGGAAGTGCTCGGCCACGAGGTCGCAGTCGAAGGCCCGGAGCAGCAGCGTGTTGTCCTTCATATAGGGGGCATCCACCTCGTGGTCCACCACGGTCAAACCGGGGATCCGGTCGCGGAAATAGCCGATCGCGCCCATGTGGTCCGCGTGAGTGTGGGAGATGATCGCGGTGTGAACCTCCGAGACGTCCAACCCCTCCTGCTCGAAGAGGGCGAGGGTCTGGTTGATGTTTTCCTCACCGCCCCCTCCTACCTCCAGGCAGATCAGGCCTTGCTCATCGCGGATCACCACCAGGCTCGACGAATCCACGATCCCCTTCTTCTCGACTTGCAGGAAGTATATGCCTTTTCTAAGCTCCATGGTCTGCTTCCTCGTATGCGTTCCGGATGATGAGAGTAGAAAGCATAGAGGAAGGGATCCTTCCGGGTCAACCGAGGTTTTCGCTTGACAGGGGCCGGGAGGTTCCTGCACATTGCACGGATCGCAAATCGACAACCCAACGGAGAACGGTGCTCCATGAACATCGACGCCATGATGCAGTCCCTGAGCCGGTGGATCCTGAAATACAGATGGGCTCTGCTGGCCCTCATCGTCCTGTTGACTGCGGCATTCGGATACGCCACGAAAGACCTGGTCGTAGACAACGACTTTGACAACTGGCTGCCCGAGAATGACCGGGTGTCCGAACTCTACCGCATGGCGGACAAGCAGTTCTCATCCAACGCCCTGGTTTTTGTGGTTCTCGATTGTACGGAGAAAGGAGTCTTCCACCCTGAGTCTCTTCGTCTCGTCCAGAGGCTGACCGATGCTCTGGAAGGGATCGAGGAGCTGTTCAACGTATCCAGCCTCACGAATATCATCGACATCCGGAAGACAGAGTTCGGAGTCGAGGTGGGCGACCTGATCCCGGAAATCCCGGAATCCAGGGCCGAACTGGATACATTGAAGGAGTATGTGCTCTCCAAGGAATTGTACGTCGATTCCCTGATCTCGAAAGATACGGCCTACACGGTCATCGTCTCGAACATCGACGGAGAATCCGATGAGGTGACAGCCGCCTCCAGGGTCATCGGAACCGTTGAAGAGCTGGCCGGGGACCATCCGTACTATTTCGGCGGAGAGGCGGTGCTGCACCTGTATGCCGACAAATACATGAACGAGGACCTTTCCACCCTGACCCCGTTGATGCTCCTCGTCATGGTCGCCATTCTCGCCCTGAGCTTTCGGAGGTTCTGGGGCGTTGTGCTCCCCCTGGCGCTGGTCGTTCTCGGCATCCTCTGGACCTTCGGGCTCCAGGCCCTGGTCGGAATCTCGGCCACCGTATTCACGCCCGCAGTCATCGTGCTCCTGATCGCCATGGGGGCTGACTACTCGGTACATATATACAACCACTACCTGCGCCGGGGAGACATCCGGGTCTCGACAGCCCAGATCACGCTGCCCGTCGTCATGAGCGCGGTAACCACCATCGCGGGGCTTCTGACCTTTGGGTTCACCCGAATCGACCTGCTGCGGTTCTTCGGCCTTGTCCTAGCGCTAGGGCTGGGGTCTGCGTGTCTGCTTTCCGTGTTTCTGCTCCCGGTCCTCATCCGCCTGGTCAAAGCCAAGCCCGACACGATCGATCAAGGGCAGAACAGAAGAGGGCAGATGCTGTCCGAGTTCCTGATCTTGATGGGCGCGTGGGTCCATCGCCACGCAAAGGCAACGATGGCCGTTGCCCTCGTCGGGCTGATCGTGATGATCATCGGCATTTCTCGCATCACTACGAATGTTGACTATGCCGAGCTCATGCCCGAGGACTCACCGCCCCGGCTCGGGCTAAACGCTCTCAGAGACCACTTCAGCGGCGCGTATCCGCTCACCCTCTACTTTCGCGGGGACATGGAAGACCCGGCTCTGATGCAGATGCAGGACTATCTCGAGAACTACATGCGCTCATACGAGCTGATCTCCGGGTTCACCTCGATCAACGGGTTGATCGCAGAGGAGAACTGGCTGATGAACGGCGTCTTTGCCGTTCCGGAGACAAGGGAGGGGATCGCCAACCTCTGGCTCCTGCTCGAGGGGGAAGAGCTGCTCAGGACGTTTGTGGACTCGGATCGGCGCCAGAGCCTGGTCACCGCCCTGGTCAACAGGCACGAGTCGGACGTGATGTGGGGCCTTTCAAGACAGGTCTGGGATTATCTCGACGGAAATGTCTCGGATCAAGTTGTCGAGATCGACCCGGTCGGGTTGTCTCCGAAGGGACGCAAAGCGCTGCAGGGCCTGCAATTGAGCGAGGCAGCCCGCCAGATGGCTTGGCTGGCCAAGAGCTACGACAAGAGACGAATGTACGACGAGAAGCTCTTCCTTCGAGGCCTCGAGGAGCGTTTCCCCGAAATCGACCGGAACCTCGACCTCGGCCCGGTCTGGCAAACGAGCCGAGCCTACCTCGAGGAAGAGACCGTCGAGATCCTGCCGCCGGAGTTGATCGACCGTTTGATGGCCCTGTTGAAAGAGGGCCGACAGGAGCTGAACAATCCCGGGCTGGTGGAACGACTTAGCGAGGTCGTAGCGGAAAGCAAGGTCATGGACGCCGAGGACGCGGCATCCACGGCCGAAGGGCTGGTCAGGAGGACCGCATCCGCCCTTCGAATCGAGCGGGCCTCGACGCTTCGGGCCTCCCTGACCTCTCTCATCCCTGCCGAGCTTTCGGAGCACAAGGATTTTCGGAAGCGGGTCGAGGGGGTCTTGTGGAGGCTCTGGGCAGAACGGCCTGTGTTCTTCAGCTCCCGGATCGAGTCGGTGTCCGAGATCGACCGGGCGGCCGTGGTTTCGAAACCCATCCGGGTCGACCAGACCGGCATGGCGGATTTGATTCGGCGCTTTGACGACCTGATCTACATCAGCCAGTTCCAGAGCCTGATCCTGGCGTCCTTGATCGTGCTGGTCCTGGTGTCGCTGACTCAGCGCTCCCTGAAGAGAGGGCTGATCTCGCTGGCCAGTGTTCTCGTTCCCATGGTGTTCATCATGGGCCTCATGGGCTGGACCGGGATTCCGCTCGATTTTGGAACCGCCCTTTTCGGCGCGCTGATCATCGGACTCGGCGTGGACGGATCCATCCATTTCCTGCACCACTACCACGACCTCCAGGGCAGGGGTATTCGGGGCCGGGAAGCCCTGAAAAGGACCATGGGGCACGTGGGCAAGGCGATCGTGACGGCCAACGCCACTACCTGCTGTGGGTTCGTCGTGCTCATGTTCTCGAACATGGCCATGCTCAGGAACTTCGCGATCGTCAACGCCCTGGCGATCGCCCTGGTGACCTTTTCCCTGCTGACCTTCATGCCCGCGCTGGTCACCCTTTTCGAAACCAGGGATCAGGAATCCGTGGGCACGATTCCGGCGGCCTCGAACTGACGACTCCGGAGAATCCTGCGGATTCCCCTTGACAGGAAGATCCATCCACCCTAGAATTGTACTGAACGGTCAGTTTAATTTGTTCGCCTTCCCGTTTGGGATTCCAGGAGCGGATCGTGGCACGTCCAAAAGTCGCCCGCACGAAACGAGGGGAACGGACCCGGAACCACATCCTGGAGGCCACCCGGAAGCTCTTCGCCCAACCCGGCTTCCGGGGTGTTACCCTCGATCAGATCGCCGAAGAAACCGGCACCGCCAAGAGCAGCATCCTCTGGCACTTCGGTACGAAGGAGCATTTGCTTCTCGAGGTGCTGGACGGCATCATGCGCGAGCTCGAGACCAACTACCGCCAGATCTACCCGAAGAACCTGCCCTTGCGGAAGAAGCTGCAACTCCTCATCGACGACTACGTCCGCCTCATGGAGCAGTACCCGGAACTGGGGACCGTTTTCTTTGGGATGCTCTTCGATGCGGAACTCATCAACACGATTCGCGACAGCGTACAGGGGATGTACCGGGAATACCGGGAGCTGATCCTGCACCATCTCATCGATTCGGGCGTCCCGGCCTCGGAACACCTTGCAGCGGCAATGGCCGCGTTGTTCGACGGCCTGTTCATACAATGGTATCTGGACCCACAGGGAGTCGACATGCAGAAGGTGTTGGAGTCGGTCCTCAGCGGGCTGGAGGCTCTCGCCGTCCAGGGATCAACGCAGGAGGCCGGCACCGGGAAGGAGAGGACAAAGGTGCAGAAAGCCGCAAAGACCCTGGCGGCACCTGGACGGAAGAAGGGGAGTTGAGGTAAACTTGCGGGCTTTTGTTGAAAGCCGGTTTTCGGCAGCGACATGACACGATAGCGGAAACGGTACGCCATGAACGTTGATGCTCTGATGCAGACCTTCAGCCGGTTCATCATTCGTTATCGATGGATATGGCTCATCCTCATCATCCTGATCACGGTTGCCCTCGCAAACGCTACGAAATACCTGGTCGTGAACAACGACTACGACAACTGGCTGCCCGCAAACGACAGGGTTTCCGAGCTCTATCGCCTCGTGGACAGGCAGTTCTCGTCCACGGCCATCCTCTTCACGGTGCTGGACTTCACGGAAAAGGGAGTCTTTCACCCGGATTCCCTCGCCCTGGTCGGGCGAATGACCGATGCCCTGGAAGGCATAGAAGAGCTCTTCAACGTCTCGAGCCTCACCAATATCTTGGACATCCGGAAGACGGACTTCGGCGTCGAGGTGGGCGATCTGATTCCGGAGATCCCTGAGACCCAGGAGGAGATGGATGCGCTGAAGGAGTACGTGCTCTCAAAGGAGATGTACGTAAACTCGCTGATCTCCGAAGACGCGGCCTACACCGTGTTCATAGCCAACATAGACGGCAGTTCGGAAGAGATCGTTACCGCGAAGAAAGTCCTCGAGACGATCGAAGAAGCGGCCGCCGGTCACCCCTACTACTTCGGTGGCGATCCGGCTCTCCTCCTTTACGCGGACTATTACATGCAGAAGGACCTGAAGCTTCTCATCCCGATCGTGATGTGCGTCATGGTCCTCATTCTCGGCTTCAGTTTTCGCAGGGTTCTGGGGGTGGTTCTGCCTCTGACTCTGGTCTTCCTGTGCGTTGTCTGGACCTTCGGGCTGCAGGCGTTGTTCGGGATCTACTCGAACATGCTCACGACCGCGGTCGTGGTGCTCCTGATCGCCATGGGCGCCGACTATTCGGTTCACATCTATAACCATTTCATTCGTCGTGGTGACGTCCAGGTTTCAACGGCAGAGATCACCCTGCCGGTGGTGATGAGTGCGGTGACGACGATCGCGGGCCTGCTGACCTTCGGCCTGACCAGGATCGACCTGCTGCGATTCTTCGGTATCGAGCTGGCCTTCGGCCTCGGATCCGCCTGCCTGCTTTCGGTCGTGCTGCTCCCGGTCTGCCTGCATCTGTTCAAGGCAAAGCCGAACCCGATCGTAGGAAACGAGGAAAGACGGGAAGATGTGATCAATCAAGGGCTGGCTCGTGCGGGTGTCTGGGTCCATCGCCACGCCGGCATGACCCTCGCGGCTTCCCTGATCGGCATGATTATCATCGGGTTGGGCGTTTTCCGCATCAGCACGAACGTGGATTTCGTCGAATTCATGCCCGAGGACTCGCCGCCCCGCATGGGCGGAGACATTCTCCAGGATCATTTCAGCGGCTTCTACCCGATTTCGATCTACTTCGAGGGGGACATGGAAGATCCCGCCTTGATGCAGATGGAGAACTATCTGGAGAACTTCCTGCGTTCTTATGAGTTGACCGATGCCTTCACCTCGATCAACGGATTCATTGCAGAAGAGAACTGGCTGATGAACGGCGTATTCGCCGTCCCGGAGACCAGGGCTGGAATCGCGAACCTGTGGCTGCTGCTGGAGGGGGAAGAGCTTCTCCGGACCTTTGTTGCGGACGATCGAGGGCAGAGCCTGATCACGGCCATGGTAAGAGAACCCGAAACCTACGCAATGCGTTTCATTTCGCGATCGGTAGGGGAATATCTCGAGGAAAAGATCTCGGATCAAGTGGTCCGCATCGATCCGGCCCGTTTGTCTCCGGCCGGGTTGAAGGCGCTGCGCACGCTTCAACTCAGCGAGGCGGCTCTCCAGCTCGCCTGGCTTGCGGAAGGATACGAAAAGTCGACAAAGTACGATTCGAATCTCCTTCTTGAAGGCCTGGAAAAAGGGATTCAACGGATCGACCAGGAACTCGATCTGGCACCCGTATGGGAGGCGGGCCGGACCTATCTCGACGAGGAGGCCCTGGAGGTTCTTCCGCCGGAGGTGATCGATCGGCTCATGGCCGTCATCAGTGACCATTGGAGGCAGGCGGAGACGGCAAAGGTCCGCGACCGGCTGGCGGCGATCATCACAGAGAGCGGTGCCATGAACCAGGAAGACGCTTCCGACACGGCCGCCGGAGTGCTGAAACGCACAGCGTCCTCCCTGCGGATCGAGCGAGCCTCCACGCTGCGAGGAACCCTGGCACCTCTCCTCTCGGAAGAACTGAAGAATCACAAGGATTTTCGGAAGCGGGCGGAGGGAGTGCTCTGGACCCTCTGGGCGGAGAAGCCGGTCTTCTTCACTTCCCAGATAGCATCCGTCCCTGAGATAGGCTCCGCAGCGATCGCCACGACACCCCTCAAGGTGGAACCGACAGGCTTTCCGGACCTGGTCCGTCGCTTCGATGATCTCCTGTACATCAGCCAGATCCAGAGCCTCGGGCTTGCCTCCCTTGTGGTCCTCGTGCTGGTCTCCCTGACCCAGCGTTCCTTTCGGAGGGGAATCATCTCCCTGCTGAGCGTCACGGTGCCCTTCGGGTACATTCTGGGCTTCATGGGCTGGTCGCAGATTCCCCTGGATTTCGGAACCGTGCTCAGCGGAGCCCTGATCATCGGCCTCGGTGTGGACGGGTCGATCCATTTCATGCATCACAATCATGACTTGCAGCTTCGCGGCATCGTGGGAGAGGACTCGATACGAAGGACCATGGGACACGTGGGCAAGGCGATCCTGACCGCTAATGCGACCACGTGTTGCGGCTTCCTCGTGCTGTTGTTTTCGAACTCCTCGGTGCTGCGGAACTTCGGTATCGTAAACTCGATGGCCATATTCCTTGTGACGGTCTCCCTGCTGACCTTCCTGCCTGCACTGGTCACAGTGTTTCAGGTGCACCTGGTCAGGGGGCAGAGTCAGGGGTCGGGGGTCAGGGATCAGGGATCAGGGAACTGAGGAAAAGAGTCAAGAGGGGAAAGGGCAAAGAAATGAGCCGTCATTCCCGCGAAGCTTGTCCCCCCGAAGGCGGGGAGCGGGAATCCCTTGGCGACTGAAGCTAATGGATTCCTTCCTACGCAGGAATGACGAAAGGCGCAAGCACGAAGGTCAAAGCATGGATTACTCGGAGGACGATATGAAACCGGAAAGGCTTATTGTTCAATTCATCATTGTTCTGGCCTTCTTCCTGGCCGCAGGGACCGCAAACGCGCTCACCGGGGATGAGGTGATGGCCAAGGTGGATGCCGTCCTGTCGGCACCTACCGATGGAACGAGTATGGCCAAGATGATTCTGGTGGACAAAAACGGAAAGACGAAAGAACGCACCCTGAAGCTCTGGACCCGCTATTTCAAGGACAAGGACGACTGGTCTCTGTCGAAGTTCGTAGCGCCCGGCGAGGTTCGGGACCTGGGTTTCCTGAGCCTGGCGGACGACAAGATGTACCTGTACCTGCCCGCCTTTGACCGCGTCCGCCGGATCGCCTCCCATGCCCGCAAGGAGAGCTTCGCCGGCTCGGACCTCTCGAACGACGACCTGTCAACGGGCAGATACGTGGACCACTTCTCCGCCAAAGTAACCGAGGAAACGGATCAGGAGTACGTGCTCGAGCTCACCCGCAAGCCCGGCTCGAATCGTATCTATCCAAAGTCTATCGTGCGGGTCAACAAGGAGAACTTCACGATCCCGGCAATGAAGCTCTTCGACAAGAACAAGAAGCTCTGGAAGACGTTCGAGGGAGAGTACGAGCAGATCCAGGGTTACTGGACAATGAAGACCCTCACGATGACGGACGTGAAGAAGAAGCACAAAACGATCATGGAGATGGAAGACATAGAGTTCGACGTCGGCTTGGACGACAAGATCTTCACCCAGCGCTACCTGAAGAGGAGGGTCAAGGTTGACTGATAAATCCTCGATCCGTTTCGTTCTCCTGTTGTTCGTGCTCGTTCTTTTCTTTCAGGTTCGACAAGCCGGGGCCGAACCCTACGTACGCCTCGGTGGAACGGCCAAGCTCTATACCTCGGTCTTCACGGAAGGGGGTGATGGCGGCGGCCTGTTCCCACACAAGTCAGGCGATTTCGCCCTCACACGCGCCGAGCTCTGGCTCAAGCTCAACGGTTATGCCTCGGATAATGTGAGCTTCCGGGCCCGCGCAGACTTCATCTACACCGCGGATACGGATTACGACAGCATCTCCGAGATCGAGGCGGGACGCGGGTTCTCTTCCGAAGTGCAGGAGTTCGACATCAACTTCCGCGAGGCCTCGTTCAAGATCATGGACCTCTTCACTCCCGGCCTGGACCTCATCGTGGGGCGGGGGCGCACAAGGTGGGGGACATCGGACGAATACAATGTGATCGACAACCTGAACCCGGTGGACTATGCCAACCTGTATTCCTTTGATCCGGACTACTTCGTACGGCACGAGCCGATGGACGGGTTCGTTCTCGAGTACCTCTTCCCGGTTGATTTCGACCTGAAAGTCCAGGGGGTCTACTATCTGGCCTTCAAGCCCTCCCCCCTTCCTGCCGGGTTCGAATCCTTTCTGGCCCTCCAGCAGAAGCAGGGACTGGATGCGCTAACCGCACCCTTCGGACTCCCTCCTGGAACCTCGACCGTGGAACTGGAGAACGTGCCGGACTACAACATCGAGAACGGTGTATTCGGAATCCGGTTGAGCGGCAATTTCTTCAACTTCGACGTGGGTCTGAGCTATTTTCACGGGCACCAGACGCTGCCTCTTCCGGACACGATCGTCACGGACCTGACAGGCGAGATTCCGTCGGTCACGGGATTCTACGGATACCCGAAACTGGATGTGTTCGGGTTCGACCTCGCAGGAGAGCTCTATTCGGTCGGAATCTGGGCTGAGGTGGGGGTCTACATCCCGGAAAAGCGAGACACGGTCGTGCTTGTTCGTACTCCTCTGGGCAATCTCGAGGAACGCTTCCCGTTGCTGGAACGGCCCTACACCAAGTTCACGGTCGGTTTCGACTATACCTTCGGAATCGGCGAGGGGTTGTATTGGAACGCACAGTTCAACCGGGGCTTCTATGACGAGTTCACCTACACCGAGGAGGCGGACGAGGCCCTTGGCTTGGACAGGTCAGGGTTCCTGGGGAAGCTGGACGACTACTACCTGACCTTCCTGGAATACTCGTTCTTCAGCGATTCGCTGACCGTGACCATGAACTTCCTTCTCGCGGTCGCGGGATACAGCGATTTTTCGAGCAACAACACCTGGGTGCTCACGCCGGAGATCGAGTATGTTCCCTTCGACGGCATGAGCATCGAGGTCGCATACATGACTTTCAACGGAGCAGCCTCGACCAAGCTGGGCGCCTTCTCGGACAGCGATCTCGTGTATGTGCTGCTGAAGGCCTTCTTCTAGCAACCCTCAGATGCAGCTGTCGACCTTGTGCGGGTCAGGAGCTTCATCGATCTGAACGAGGGACATGGCATTGCTTGACGTGTATAGAGTACCGTGGAGGGTAACCTCCTTGCAGGCCATATCCGGATCGTTGAGCTGCCGAATGGTGTCCTGGTTTCCGAACAGCCTGAGCTGCTCGCGGCCCAGTCGTTTCATGATGGCAAAATCGCTCGTCTCTTGAGCCTGGGATCTCGGAATGTCGACGTTGGTTAGCCTGAAAACCCAGCTCTGGTCCTGGTGCCGGAGGGTGTAAGCCCCTGGCGCGTCAGCCTTTTCAGCGGGTAGGAGGTATCCGGTCATCATGACCATGCGAGAGGCTGCGGGATATACACCGGGCGAAGCCATCAGATTCCAGGCAACCAGTGCCATCAAGGCGAAGCCTATGACTATGTTTCTAGGCGATTTGTGTTTTTCCATTTGTTTCTCCAATCCTTCGATTCGAGAGAATACTATTGGATGCGCAGGCCGGCATGTTTGTATCCTGCTGCAAATACTTACGAAACCCGGAGCCGAAAGGTTACAGGTGAGACATGAATGTTGAAACCCTGATGACATCCTTCAGCAAGTCGGTCGTTCGGTGGAGATGGGTGATCCTTCTGGTGGTCGCCCTGATCACCGGAGGCCTCGTCTACGCCACCCAATTCCTTGTGGTCAACAACGACTATGACACGTGGCTTCCGGAAAACGACCGAATTACAGAGATCTACCGCATGGTGGACGATCAGTTCGGAGCGAATATTCTGGTCTTTGCCGTCCTGGACTGCAGAGATAAGGGCGTTTTCCACCCGGAATCCCTTGCCCTGGTAGAGCGGATGACGGATGCCTTGCTGGGCATCGACGATCTCTTCAATGTCTCCAGCCTGACGAACATCATGGACATCCGGAAGACCGAGTTCGGTCTAGAGGTGGGGGACCTCATACCCGAAATCCCGGAGACCAGGGAAGAACTCGATGAATTGAAGGAGTATGTTCTATCCAAAGAGATGTACGTGAACAGCCTCGTTTCCTCTGATGCAAAATTCACCACCCTGGTGGCCAACATCGATGGCGATGCTGACGAAGGGGTGGCGGCCCAGAAGGTTCTCGAGACCATAAAAGAAGTGGCCGGAGACCACCCCTACTATTTTGGGGGCGATCCGGCCATCCTGGTCTACATGGACATGTACATGGCCCAGGATCTGGCCGTGCTCGTCCCTCTCATGCTGGTCGTAATGATATTGATCCTCGGCCTGAGTTTCCGCCGTGTCTTGGGGGTGCTCCTGCCCTTGAGCTTCGTGATTCTCTGTGTCATGTGGACCTTCGGGCTGCAGGCGCTCTTCGGCCTGTATTTGAACATCCTCACGCCGGCAGTCGTGGTGATGCTGATCGCGATGGGAGCGGACTACGCGGTTCACATCTACAACCACTACCTCAGGCGGGGAGACATAGAGACCTCCACCGCAGAGATCACCCTCCCGGTCGTCCTGAGCGCGGTGACCACCATTGCCGGGCTTCTCACCTTTGCCACCACCAAGATTGCGATCCTCCAGTTCTTCGGCATAGAGTTGGCTTTCGGTTTGGGATCCGTCTGTTTGTTGTCTGTTGTGCTCCTTCCGGTCTGCATCCGCCTGTTCAGGGCAAAGCCGGCACCTGTCTTGGAGGGAACGGCACAGAAGGAGCAATGGCTCGTACGAATGCTGACCAAGATGGGAGACTTGGTCCAGGGCCACGTACGGTTCATCATGGCCACCGCCTGCGTGGTTCTCGTCGTCATGATGCTGGGATTCACTCAGTTCACAACCAATGTGGATTTCGTGGAGACCCTGCCCGAGGACAGCCCTCCCCGTGAGGGACACGACATCCTTCGCGATCACTTCGCGGGAATCTACCCGCTCGTACTCTACTTCCGGGGGGACATGCAGGACCCTGCGGTCATGCAGATGGAGAACTACACCGAGAACTACCTGCGGTCCCATGAGCTTCTCTCCAGCTTCACCTCGATGAACGGGCTTCTGGCCGAAGAGAACTGGCTCATGAACGGAGTCTTCGCGGTTCCCGAGACCAGACAAGGCGTGGCAAACCTGTGGTTCCTGCTCGAGGGAGAGGAGTACCTCAAGACCTTTGCCCATCCCGATCGGACCGAGAGCCTGGTCACGGCCATGATTCGGGAGCCGAATACAGGGGTCATGACGGACATCTCCCTGGCCACACGCGACTATCTCGAGGAGCGGACCTCCGGCCGGATCGTTACGATCGACCCGGCAAAGCTTTCCGAGGAAGGGCAGAAGGCCCTGCGGGACACCCAGCTTTCCGAGGCGGCCCTTCAGGTTGCCTGGCTGGCCCAGGGCTACGACAAGCCTCGCAAGTATGACCCCGAGCGCATAAGGATGCAGCTAGCTTCGGCATTCCCTGAGATCGACGAGAAGGTCCGCATGGATCAGGTCTGGAAGGCGAGTCGAGCCTACCTCGAGGAAGAGGCGGTGGAGATCCTGTCCGCCGACCTCGTGGACCGGATCCTGGCCCGGCTGAAGGACGGCTGGGCAGGTGGGGCTGACTCCACCCTCGAGGATCAGATTGCCGACATCCTTGTCGAAAGCAAGGCCATGGTGCCGGAGGACGCAGAGTCGACGGCGGCCGGGGTCATGAAGCGGGCGGAGGGCACCCTGCGGATCGAGAGGGCGGCAGCCCTGAGGGCCTCCCTGCAGCCTCTTCTGTCGCCTGAGCTTGCGGTTCAAAAGGACTTCCGCAAGCGGGCCGACGGCGTATTGTGGAGGCTTTGGAGCCATCGTCCCGTGTTCTTCGATATCCGGGTGGAGAATGTACCGGGAATCGACCAGGCAATCGTCGGATCTGTGCCGCTCGAGCTGGATCAGACCGGGGCACCGGACTGGTTCCGTCGCATGGAAGAGCTGGTGTTGATCAGCCAAATCCAGAGCCTGTTCCTGGCTTCCCTGATCGTCTTCGTGCTGGTTACCTTGACCCAGATGTCTATCAAACGGGGATTCATCTCCCTCGTCAGCGTTCTCGTCCCCATGGGATCCATTCTGGGACTCATGTGCTGGATGGGCATCCCTCTGGATTTCGGCACGGCCCTCGTGGGGGCCCTGGTCATAGGCTTGGGCGTGGACGGCTCCATCCACTTCCTGCATTACTACCACCGGCTGCGGCAGGAAGGGCGCGAGGGGAAGGCCGCCCTGAGTGCAACCATGGGCCATGTGGGCAAGGCGATCATTACGGCAAACGCCACCACCTGTTGCGGATTCCTGGTACTCACCTTCTCGACCACTGAATTCCTGAGGAATTTCGCCCTCGTGAATTCCATGGCGATCTTTCTGGTGACTCTCTCGATTCTCACCTTCCAGCCCGCCCTGATCACCCTGTTTCAGTCGAAAGAAGCAGGCGAAGACTCTACGGGGGCTCGCGGAGGGGAGGACGGGGAGGCACGTGCGGCGTGAAGCGCGGCAGGGGATGGGCTGGATGTTCAGGGAGACGACTTGAGCAACACCTTCACCAACCGACGTCCTTGAAGAAGGCCTGGTAGACCTCTTCCACCTCATCGTTGGTCATGATCTTGTGGCGCTCGTGCCATCGCTTGATGCGCAGAAAGCGGTAGGGGCTGCTCTCCTGCTCCTCGATCTGCTGCTTCTGTCTTTCCTTGAGTTCCCGCGTGTCGCCGACGACCTTGGCCGGAACGCCCATGGCCACTCCGTAGTCCGGCACATCGGTTACGACCAGAGCGCCTGCACCGATCAGGGCGTACTTACCGATGTTCACCCCGCAGAGGATAATCGCGTTGCGGCCGATATAGGTGGCCTTGCCGATCTTGACCTTGCCGAACTTGACAGGGCAGTCCTCGCCGAAGAGGTTGTTCAGCGACGAATCGTGCAGCACGATGTTGGTGCCCTCGGCGATGTTCGCTTCGTCGTCGATCTCGAGGAGTCTGGCGAACCGCTCATCCACCTTCAGGTGCTGGATCTGGACGTCCTTGCCGATTTTTGCACCCAGGGATCTCCACCGGTCCATGTCGACCTCGGTGTAGTATCTGTCGTCCCAGAACTGTGACAGAAAAAGGAGGGTCCTCTTGAACCCTCGCATGATCCATCGTATTTTTTCCCAGAGCTTGCGCATCTCATTCCTCGCTGCAGGTTCTTCCGCCCGCCCTCTTGCTCTCCCATCGCACAAGTTCTCACTTTTCTTTAATGTTTTCAAGGGCACCGGGTTGTCAGCCTATACGAGATCACCGTAGAATGAGGGCCCTTGGTCTTGGGCAGACCCGGCCGCACGCAGGGGGGTAAAGGGCAGCATGACAAGAACAGGAAACGATGCATCGGGCCGAGCGAGAAGGTCCCTGGCCGTAGGTATTCCCCCGACGGGAGGGTGGAAGGAGACCTTCCTTCAGTATTCGGGAATACCCCGGGTCAAGGTTTCCTCGATTCAGGAAGGCGTGGAACAGGGGGTACGGGTATTCCTCTGGAATCAGGATGATCCGTATTTCGGCCGCCAGGACGCGGAACAGATCGCCATCATCACCGAGAACGGATTCTTGAAGAGGCTGCTGAACCTCGACAGCAGCACGGAGAAGCCGTGCCATTCCTTCCGGGTTTCCAAGGGCCGGTTCTCGGAGCGGAGCTTCTATATCCACGTCCCCTGCGAAACCTTGCCGCACCTCCCTAGCGGTCCGGGCACGTGCCTCGATTCCGAGGGTCAGCCAATCGAGAATTCGGGAATCACCCTGCACTCCGGGGAGAACACCCTGTTCGTGTCCGTGCCCTGGAATCTTCTCGACCAGGAGATGGGGGCCCGCTGGGAGTTTCGGCCCTTTTACTCTCCCTTCACAGGGAAACACTTCGCAGAGACCGGGCCGGTGATGGATTTCGGCTCTCTCAGGCGCCTCTTCATGGAACTGGTCCTGCACGCCTTCAAGCACCTGGGCCTCCCGATGGTCAAGCTTCGGCACCCCTTCTCCGGTAAGCCATCCTTCTCCTTCCGAATCGATGCGGACGGCTTCAGCCACGAGAGCACCGAATCGGTTCTGAGAATCTCACAACGCATTGGAAATGCTCCATTTTCGTGGTTCATGGACGTGCAGGGATGGGGCCGGAACATCCTGCGGGTGAAAGATCTGACCTCCAGGAACCAGGAGGTGGAGCTGCACTGCTACCACCACATGACCTACAAGCGGGAGAATGTGAACCGTGCAAACCTGAATCGGGGCGTCCGGATATTGAAGAAGCACGGCATCCGCCCGAAGGGGGTGGGCTCCCCATACGGGTTCTGGTTCCAGGGATACCAGGAGGCGATCCGGAAGGCGGGCTTCGATTACTCCTCTGAATTCGCTTTCAATTCGGACGACGTCCCCTGTTTCCCCTACAACGACAGCACCTATCCTCTACAGGTGCCTGTGCACGTGGGCTCGATCGGGGTCTTTGAAAAAGCCGGTTTCTCCCCAGAAGACATGTTCACCCACCTGCGCGGGACAGTGGACAAGGCGATCCGGGACTGCGGCTGCGCACTGCTCTGTGACCATCCGATCGGACGGGTCGAAAGGTACGAGAATGAGTTTGTGGAACTGCTAGAGGATCTTGTGGACAGGGGATTCCGCTGCGTGCCCGTAGCAGAGTACGCGGAAAAGGCCCGGGCTTTTCTTCTTCAGGAATTTCAACCGATTGTCGTAGACCGGACCGTATCCATCGAAGGCTCCTACGACGATTCGTGCAACTTCGAGCTCATTCAGCCGGAGGGAGTGGATTTTGACGCAGTCGACGGCCCCGTTTGTGAGAACCGAGAGACCCTTGAACAGGCGGAGGACGAATACAGGAGCCCCCCCATGCCCGAGTTCGACTCGTTCTTGAGGGAGCACGGGAAGGACGAATCCCTAACGAACCTTACCCTGATGCAATGGTACCGCGGCCTGGCAAGGTATCATATCAGCCGTCTTCGCAGGGAAGCGAAGCGCCGTCTTCGATGACCGGGGGGGCTCAACACAGTGGCCTGTTGAAGCGCCCCCTCAACCCCGTTCCCCAGCTCCTCCAGCCGGACCGGGTCCCCTCTCCTTTCATACGCCTGTATCGCGTGAGAAGGGCACAGTGCCGACAAAGGAATCCGCCGTCGTCCACCCAGATCATTCGATCGGATATGGTATCGCCGCAGTCGGCGCAACTGAACCGACTGTAGGCCTTCCTGGCAGCCATCTCTCTACTCCTTTTTGTTATAAATATTAGAGTTGGAAAAGTGTCCATAGGTTCCTGGAATTGCTGCACGGAGTTGCCCCGTATTCGGAGGCAGCCTCCGATTTCTTCATTCCGGATCCACGGTCGGCGTAGCGGGCAATCGGCAGCTCTCCCCTATCAAGATTTATCCTTGACATGGGTGCACATCCCCGGATAAGCTGGTATTTTAACAAGAAGCAAGAGTTGAGGCGCGGCCGACATCAGTAGCCGGCCCCGAGAAAAGGGGATGGGCCCTGGGTCTGCGTGAAAGGGGAGGCCGCCGAAGCCTGCTTGAATCCTATCGCCGGAGCAGGCTGGGCCTGTGGAGAAGATCCGCAGGACTGTCACGGATGAGGTTCCGTGGAGCGCTCTCTTGAAGCTGCACGAGACGACGAGCAGCGGGCGCGAGCGTTCCGCTGCTTTTTTTTGTTTTCGGAAAGAGGAGGAAAGGATCATGCTGAAAGGATGCTTCACAGCCCTGGTCACGCCCTTTACGAGCGATCACAAACTCGACCAGCAGGCCCTGGAGAAACTGATCGAGTTCCAGGTCTCGAACGGAATCAGCGGTGTGCTGGCGGTCGGCACGACGGGCGAGAGCCCCACGCTCGAGTGGCAGGAACACAACGACGTCACCCGCCTCGTGTGCGAGGGCACAAAGGGAAAATGCAAGTCCATCGCCGGAACAGGCAGCAATTCGACCCGCGAGACACTCGAAGGCTCGGAACATGCGGCCAAGTCCGGGGTGGATGCACTGCTCGTGGTGGACCCCTATTACAATGGGCCCAGCTCACTGGAAATCCGGCGCGAGTACATCGAGCCCGTGGCCAAAGGGTTTCCCGAGGTCGACGTGATCCCGTACGTGATCCCGGGACGGACCGGGACCCAGTTGCTTCCCGAGGACCTGGCCATCCTGTACAAACAGTATCCGAACGTCCGCACCGTGAAGGAGGCGACCGGAAGCCTGGATAACATGGCCCGCACGCGCGAGGTCTGTGGTCCGGACTACACCATTCTGTCCGGAGACGACGACAAGACCTCTGATATGATGACGAGCGACGCCATCCGCGCTAGCGGAGTCATCTCGGTGCTCTCGAACGTCGCGCCCAAGGCCCTCACGACTTACGTGACCCTTCTGGCCGAGGGCAATCGGTCAGAGGCGGAGGCCCTGCTCAATGGCCTGAAACCCCTGTTCGGGCTGGTGACGGTAAAGACCCAGGAAGACACCCCGTACGGGGCGGTGACCTGCCGGGCCCGAAATCCTCTGGCCGTGAAGACGTTGATGAACATCCTGGGTATGGGGGCCGGTCCCTGTCGCCCGCCCATGGGCAAGATGACGGACAAGGGCGTGCAGGTGGTCCTGGAAGTGGCCCGAACGGTCCAGAAGAACACGCCGGAGATCCTCGCCCCGGTCGCCGAGTTCTTCGGAGTCGATATCGAGGAGCGACTCGGCAACGAGGCGAACTGGAAGGACTTGAGCTACGAGGGGTACTGAGCAGGCATGAAGAAACTAGGGGCACGAATCTTCGAGAAGGGATTCCCTCTGATATGTGCCTTGTTGGTTCTCACCTGCGGAAGCGGCGATGACTCTGCCCATACACTGACGGACTGCCCGGTCGGTCGGACCGGCAGCTCCATCGTTCGGTTCGCGTGGGATGCGAATTCGGAACCGGATCTCGCGGGATACTGGTTGTATCAGAGCAGGATGACGGGTCAGTACTCCGAATCGAAACGAGTCTGCAAGATGCCGGCAGGGGTTGAAACCTGCGAAGTGGGCCCTCTGAGCCCGGGGGCCTACTTCTGGGTCTTGACCGCTTTCGACACTTCGCTGAACGAAAGCGGCTACTCCGAAGAAGTATCCGATGTGATCCGGTAGTCGCCTGGCTTCTTCCTCAGGGCGGATCGGAGATCGCATCCAGGATGCTGGTCACGAACGCTTCGTGGTCCCAAGCACCTCTGAGAGTGTACCCTATGACTACCGGGTCGGACCAAGCCAAGTGATTGATTCAAAAAAGAATGGCCTCAATAAGGGGCGCTATTCGGACCTTAGAGGACCTCCTTATCGACTCCGCTCTAATAGAGCCGTTTCGCCCCCCCCAAAGGGGATTTAAGGGCAAGTCCGGGCCAGTTTTATTCTCAAATCCTTTCAATCTCAAGGGGTTGGCTTGGTCCGACCCCATGAGGGGGGGGCAGGCAAGATACCCCCTCTGGAAAGCAGAGTCTCTACTGTGGAACTAGCGCCTCCTCGGATCAGGGCGGATCGGAGATCGCATCCAGGATGCCGTTGACGAACGTTTCGTGAGACCAGGCGGCCGAGTCGGGCGTAAACCCGACGCGGACCACGACGAGTTTCCTGGACGGGATCACGGTGATCTTCTGGATGTCGTGACCGCTGCACTCGAAGAGGTCCTCCGGCAGGCTGGCGTACCTGACCCCACCCACGTTCAGCCAGAAGTGGGCTCCGTACTTACCGAAGGGCTCTTCGGGCTCGCTGGGCGTTGGCGTCGTGGTGTAGTCCATCCATCCCTCGGGCAGGATCCTTTCGCCTTCCCAGACACCGTCCTGCAGACAGAAGAGGCCGAAGCGCGCCCAGTCGCGGGGGCTTGCCCACATCAGGCTACCGCCCACGTAGTTGCCCACCATGTCCGGTTCGATCAGGGCGCTTCGCATACCGAGCTTGTCAAAGAGCTCTCTGCGCGGGAACTGGAGGTACTCCTCCAGGGTACCGAAGGTGCTCCGGATGATGCCCTGCAGGATCACCGATGTGCCGCTCGAGTAGTGATACAGCGTACCCGGGGACGCCTCCAGGGGCTGGTTCGCCGTGTAGGCAGCCTTGTCCAGGATGTTGCTGTAGAGCATCTTCAGAACGTCGGCCAGTGGCGAATCGTACTCTTCGCCGAACCGCATGCCGGAGCTCATGCGCAGGAGCTGGTCTGTGGTGATGTCGTGCCTCGGATCGGACGGATCTGACCACTGGGGAACCGGAGCGGGGTCGTAGATGTCGAGCGCTCCCTGGTTGACCCGGATACCGATGAGGGCATTGGTCACGCTCTTGGTCACGGACCACCCGTAGTGTGGAGTGAGCATGTAATAGCCCTCGGATTCGGCGTACCGCTCCGCGATCAGCTGGCCGTCGTAGACGACTACCACCCCCCGCGTGCGCCGCGGTGTCCCCGGGTCCGGCTCGGAGAAAGCATCGTCCAGCACGGCCTCGATCTGCGCAACGTTCACCTCGGGAGGAATCACGCCGGAAAGTACGTCTCCGGTCGGCCAGGCAAGGAGCTCCTGCCCCGGGGGAGAAGGCGTCAGATCGCCGGTGACCTGTGCCCTGAGCCCCGCCTCGTAGACCGGTATCTCGTAGTCCCTCCGGCCGTAAAGCAGGGTACAGCCCAGGTGCTCCCGGTAGACCGATTTGCGCGACACCCCGAGGATCCCGCAGGTCGCGCTCTGATCCTCGAAGTCGACCTGGCAGTCCATGAGCGACTCGACCAGCCCACCTATGTCACCCATGCGATCCGCCAGGTTGCCCTCCTGGTCGAGGACCGACTGTGGTGTGCGGCCCGAAATGAACACATTCGAGCAGAGGAACTGCGCCTCGGACCCCGCGCCCATGTCTACGAGGACCGCGACCTCGTTGCAGGCGGTGTTCGAGAACATCACGCAGAGCGCGAACAGCAAAATCGTTAGGCTTCCCTTATGTCTCATGGTCCTCCTCCTCGACGACTCCGGGTTCGCAAAAAACAATACCATTGTACAACATGATATAACATCGATCCGGGCCTGTCGAGCCCTATTTTGGAAAGTCGGGCCTTTCGGGGCGGTCGCTACGGGATCACAGGGAGCTCGATCCGGGAGGCGTAGACCCTGTCCCGAAAGACCTGGAGCGCCGAGGTCGGGGGGTCAGACGGTGATGACGAGCTTGCTGCCGTCCGATTCGAGAGCCAGGGGCTCGAGCGACTCCTTTGCAGACCCCGAGAGAAGCTTTCCCGAGTAATCGAACGTGGATTTCCCCACGCTGCAGCAACGGATCTTGTCGTCACCGGGAACAGGATCGATCCGGCGATGGCCCAAATGTGTGCAGCGGTTGGGGAAGGCATGGAACGCATCGTCCTGGCCGTGTACCACGAGCACGCGCTTCGGAAGAGAAGGCCCCTCCAGGCGGATGGCCCCGCCCTTCTGCGACAATTCCGGCGCTTTGTCCAGGAGTACCTCCAGCTTGCCGCCGGCATAGGTCCAGCACCCCGAATTGGCAGGGACCTGGGTCGCGCAGATACCGAATATACGTTTGAAAATGCCCATGTTCGACCTCCTTGCGTGTGCGGAAAGAATCGTTCCTCACCTGGAAACAGCGGCAGTATAAGACCGCCCCTCTTCGAGTGTCAACGCCGTTAGGGGACGTCCCCCAAATGTTCCGGATGTTGAGTCCGAGCCGTGACTTCTGTTAAAAGGACCCTGCGTGAGGAGGATCCAAGAAAAAGGAGGCGGGTACCATGGATATGACACAGTTCGTTTGGCTCGTGACCGTTGTACTGACCGGAGCCGCCGCGGGTGCAATGACCGGACACACGATTCTTTTCGGACGTTTTCTAAACTGGATGTTCGAATCCGGAAATACAGAGGTGTTCAAGGACACCTACCCCGTCTTCATCCGCGAGAAGAGCCCGCAGCTGCTCTTTGACAATCTCTTCACCTTGACCATCCTCGTTACGACGGGCTTCAACGCGTACCTCTACCTTTCCGGTAAGGTGAACGTTTTCTCCCTGCTCGCGGTGGGTCTACAATGGGCCTTTGTGGGCGTCTTCTTCGGCACAGGATTCGCCAAGGTGGAGGCGGAGCTTTTCAAGAACGCCAACACATCCCCCGAAATGGTGGGTGCATTCCTCAAGCGCAACATACCCCTCTGCGGCCTCTCGTCGGCCCTGCTGCTCGCGTCCCTTGCCTGCCTGGTCCTGATGCGGCTCTAGGAATCGTCCTTGACGATTCCGCCTGTGATCAGTCCGGCCAGGGCGCCTTCCACCAGGTTTGCCAGAAACCAGGAAAGGGCCAGCATATAGGGAACGGGCTGGACCGAGTAGGTGCCGTAGCCCATGGAGATTCCTGCGCCGATCCCGAAGAGGGCACCATAGGCCACCCCGATGCCCAGGCTTTTCTTTCCGAAAAACAGGGCGTAGATCAGCACGAAGACCACACCGGAGATGAAGGTGACAAGGTACGTGAGGCCCATCTTCATCTCTGCCATGGGGCGCCACAGCTTGGCCGTCTCTGCGTAAAGGGGCTGCAGCAGGATTCCGTGGACCACGAAATCCACGATTGCCCAGCAAATGAACACCGCCACGATCGCCAGGACGACTTTCTTCGCCATGATCTTCCTCCTTTCAAAAGGGGGCTCAATGATTCCTGCTCATTGCTTTTCGGTGTTCTCCAGGGGTCTTGCCCGTCCATTTCTTGAAGGCGTGATTGAAAGCACTCTGTTCCGAAAACCCGAGCAAAAAGGCGATGTCACAGATCGTCACCTCCGGCATCTCGAGGTGTTGGCGGGCAATCTCCTCTCGGATCCGGTCGAGAAGCTGTTGGTAAGAGACCCCCTCGGCCTTCAACTTGCCCTGCAGATTCCGCGTACTCACGGCCAAGCCCTTTGCCGCCGACTCGATGCCGGGTCTCTCCCCTTTGGACAGCATCTCCCCTATGGAGCGTGTCACCCGATCCGACCAGGAGTCGCGGCCATAGAGATCCTGAACACGCTCATCCGCGAATCGCTCGAGGGCCTCGAGCAGATCCGGGCTCGCCATGAAGATCGGCAGGGCCAGGTCCTCCCTACGGAGAATCATCCGGGTCCCGGGCTGACGAAACAGAACGGGAGAGCGGAAGATGCGCTCATGCTCGGTCACGTCCGGCGGTTCGGGATGGGTGAAACGGACCTCCACCGGATCGATCCGGTTCTCGGAGAGACGGCGCAGCACGGTAACGACCAGAGTGAGGCTGGCTTCGGCGTGATGGGGGTGAAGCTGAACACCGGGCCGCGGGGTCTCCAGCCGGACATACGCATATGTGCCCTTTCGGCTGATTCGCATCTCGTGGATGTTCGCCATGAGGCTGTGGTAGCGAAAGAACCTCTCGAGGGCATCTCCGACGGTCGGGCAGTTCATCATGACCGAGAAGAGGATGTGTCCCCCGAAGAATTCGTGAGCCGCCTCACCGAAATGAAGGGCGAAATCCAGGTCCCCTGATCTGCGAACGATCGCCTCCCAGAGGGCGTTGAATTCTTGCGCAGGGATCCTGGCCCCCGGTTCGTCTGCCACGGAGGAGTCGAGGCCCACCTTCTCACAAACACCCTCCGTATCGATTCCGATCCTGGAGGCATACCTCAACAGAATACCCACTAGATCGCTCGAGGCAGTCACCTCTGTTCTGGTCTTGCCCATTCGCTTTCCCATCACCATCGGCCGACTGCCTGCACCTCGCACTTGTCGGGTCTTCTTCCGTCGGAGAGTCCTGGGACACAGGAATATGCCGCAGGACGCAAAATATCAAGTCCTTTTCGCCATCCGACAAGATCCCCCGGGGGCGATCTTATAGGATGGAAACATCATGCACCAGCAACCAACCAAGAAGGAGGTCATTCAAATGTCTGCATCCAACGGAAAGCGGCTTCACCGAACACACCAGATTGCTATTCATGCTCCAGCGGACAAGATCTTTCCACTGGCCTGCCCGATCGAGGAGTACAAATGGATCGATGGCTGGCAGTGCGAGATGATCTACTCGGAGGGCGGCAAGAACGAAAACAACTGCATCTTCTCCGAGGAGATGTCCGCCCCCGTCCTGTTCCCCTCGGCAGGCCTTGGGCCGACGGTCTGGTACACAACCCTCTGGGATACCACGGGGTACCGGTTCAACGCTCTGCTCATCACGCGCCTGTCCACGGCCAAGTTTGAGGTCGAGTTGCAGGAGCAGGGCGACGGCAAAACCCTAGTGAAATGGGACTATACCGTCACCGCTCTGAACGAGGAAGGCAACAGGCACGTGGGCGACGCCACGGCTCAGGGGATGTCCGGCATGCTGGCCTTTCTTGCAGATTCCCTGAAGCACTACTGTGAGACCGGGGAGATCCTGAGAGGGGGAGGCGCCTGACCTCGGGGCCGCCACGGCCCCCCCAAAAGCGCCCTCCCTCATTCGGAAAGCCACCCATATCCCCCCTTCTCTTTCCGCCGATCCGGGCCGGATCGCCTCCCGTCCCAGGCAGCCCGCATATTGCACGAAGCTTCCTATCCCAGTTCGAGGCAACGTGCATTGTGCGGGCGGGTTGCCTGGGACGGGTCCAATCGCCTATGATGATTCGCACCGGAGCTCCTGAAGCGATTCGATTCCGGATTCAACTTGGGAGGCGCACCTCGTCCGGCCACGCCATCCCCACCGCAAAACAGACCAGAAAAGGGAGGCCCCTCCATGTCCCACAACAAGGACAAACAACTGGATACACCCAATGGGAAGCAAGCCGTGGACGCGACTGGATCACCCGTCGGAGTCGCGAGACTCGACGGGGAGAGATCCTATGCAGGTATCGGGGACCTCCTAAAAGCTCACATCAACGACGCCGACCGGGCGGCCT
Source organism: bacterium (assembly GCA_028277985.1). Classification (GTDB taxonomy): domain Bacteria; phylum Desulfobacterota; class DSWW01; order DSWW01; family DSWW01; genus S015-6. The sequence continues at coordinate 101,268 of JANQFG010000034.1, forward strand.
GGGCCAAGATCCGGGAGAAGATCGACTACACCTACGAATGCCTCGACTGCGCCCTCGGCGCCCTGGAGGAGGAGGCCGGGTTCGGCAGAGAAGTGATGCAGCATATCGAGGAGGGGAAAAAGCTCTTCTTCAAGCCGAACGTAGTCACACCTACAAACATACACGCACAAACACACGGGCCGGATATGGGCAGCACGGCCTGCACCGAGTGGCCTTTCGTCGCGGCCCTGATGCGATGGTTCCGCGAAAAGATGAACATCAGCTATCACCAGATGGCCATCGGGGAGGCAGCGACTGCGATCCCGGCAACCGCTCGCTTCTATTCTCGGATGGTCGGCGACGGGCTCACCGTGACGCCCGAGGCGACCATCGAAGGACGATCCGGTGATTTCTACGGGGGCTGGGGATTCTACTTTGTCAGGAAGTACCTGACCGAATCCCTCCGCCAGGGTCAAGAGGACGACCCCATGCAGGGATACGAGGAGAGCGTAGCCGGGGTCTACATCCCTCCTGGAGAGGCCCGGGACAGGCTCATGGTCTATGACCTGAATCGCATTTTCGATGATCCGGGCAAGGGCCGCGAAGTCGCCGTCCCGGATGGCGTCAACTACAAGTCGATCACCCTTCACAAGGCCTTGGTCGGCGGCAATCCGAATGATCCGGACGACCTGAGGGCCTACCCGGGGTGTGTCCTCGTGAACGTCCCGAAGCTCAAGGTCCACAACATGGCCCTCTTCACAAACGTGATCAAGAACCTCGGTATCGGGCTCTACCCGATGCAGCATTCGAGTACCGGAGGCACCCGGTGGGATTACAGTACGCCTCATCGAGAAATCCCGGGGGTCAAAGGCACGATCCCCCATGAAATCTGGGTGCCTGAAATCGACGAGAACGCAGGAACCCCGAGGAAGGACGATTCGGGCGGCTACATCCTCAAGAAGACCGGCGGGCTCAACGCCACGATGATCGACATCATCCGGGCGGTGGAGGAGGCGGGTGTTCTCATGCTCCACGTGGTGGACGGAATCGAATCGATCAACCACGACCACACCGGTTTCACCGGAAACGCTACCAAAGAGCCTGAGGGCATGGTGTTTGCCGGTCTGGACCCCGTGGCCACCGACCTGTTGTGTGCGCGCTACATGTTCACGAACATCCCGATGAAGGAAGCCCTGGACGCAGGTCTCGAGGACGGCGATGGCGGGACATTCGCCCAGAAGGTACCGATCCCCGCCGTAGAGGATTCCCAGATCATCACCCGGGAGGGTTACGATTCTCCACTGGCCCGCGACGTTTGCTTTGCAAGAGCCGAGGAGAGAGGGCTTGGGCAGAGAGAGTACTACGTGGCAGGACAGGACGCGGCCACGGGAAATCCGCTGGTTTCGATCCAGGGACATCTGGGCGCCGCAAAGGACGGCTCTTTCATCGATGTGATCACGAAGACGCTCTTCTACGATGACTTCAAGATGGCCTGGGACATGCAGAAGACGAACCTCGCCTATTTTGCGTCCATCGATGCCCTCACCGGGTCATCTCTGCGGGACCGGTTTCTGGCCGCCTACGACGACAACGGGGATGGTGTCATCACCTACGATGAGTACGGCAAGAGAGGCATCTCCGGGATCGTCCTCCACCTCACCGGCAAGATCGTCGCTCGAATCGGAACGGAAGACTCCGGGCTCCTTCACGGAGTCTTCGACCAGGGGACCACACTGTTCAAGCTCATGGATTCATCCTGGAACCAACAGGGTGAAGATCTGCTCAAGGAGTTCAACTGCGCCTTCGTCTGTAACGTTGCCTACCAGATGTCGCTGATGGAAATGGAGCTGCCGGATCTCTTCGTTCCCGGGATGACATGGGGCAAGGGGAAATGGCCGAGCTTCGAGCTGGCCAGGCACGCGCTTCTGGGTCTGTCCCTGTACGGCGAACAGTATCCCGAGAAGGTCCAGTTCCCAAGCATCTATGGAACGGCCTTTTCCTACGCGGACCAGTCCCAGAACGAAGGACGGTACACCGGGGCCGTACTGGGCGAACCTGTCCAGGAAGGCCTGGACAGCTACCTCCAGGGTGTTCTCGAGGGCAAGTTGAAGCCCCTCGACTTTACGGTATACGTGCCGGCAGGGTTTGAAAGCCTGTCCGGCGCGATGGTGCCCAACGTGGAGGTCTCGACAGATCCGAGCCGCGTGTTCACAGCGAGCTTCAACGGCGGCAAAGAGATCTGGTCCTCGGACAGGCCTCTCGAGTAGAGTCCATGCAAAGGAGGTGAGTCATGAGCGTAGGCGAGTACATGTGGGACTACAGAGACCAGTACAAATGGATGGAAAAGGTCAGGATGGGCCTGTCGGGGTTGCCGCCCCTGATCGTCACATGCGCGATCACCGGGGGTGTGCAGGGCAAGGAAATGAACGAGAACCTGCCCGAGACCCCGGAAGAGCAGGCGGAGCAGACCTACGACGCCTACAAGGCGGGGTGCAGCATCGTCCACGTTCATGCGCGAAACCCGGAATGCTGGTGGCTCACGTCGGCCAATCCGGACCACTATCGGAACATCAACGGTCTCATCCGCGAGAAGTGCCCGGACATCATCATCAACAACACCACGGGCGGCGGGCCGGAGCTCTCGACCGAAGAGCGCATGGCAAGCATCTTCGCCAATCCCGAGCTCTGTTCCCTGAATCTCGGTCCTTTCATGTTGAAGATGCCGATGAAAGAGAGAAAGGAGCCCCTGCCGAATCCACGGGATGCCCTGCTCTTCGACAGAGGCATCCCGTGCAGCTATGCGGACATCTCGTTGTACGCCAAGACCATGAAGGAACACGGGATCAAGCCGGAGATGGAGCTCTATCACCCCGGCATGTACTGGGTGGTCCAGGATCTGATTGGCCAGGGCCTGATCGAACCGCCTTACGACATCCAGTTCGTCATGGGCTTCCAGACGAGCTCCTTCCCCACGCCCGCGAACCTCCTCGGGTTGATCAACGAACTGCCGCCCCAGTCGATCTACTTTGTCATCGGCGTCGGTGCCTCGCAGATTCCCATGAACGTGATGGGCATCATGCTCGGCGGGCACGTCCGCGTCGGCATGGAGGACAACCTGTACTACGGCAAGGGGAGGAAGCTCACAAGCAACGCTGAAGCGGTGGAGAGAATCGTCCGGATCGCAAAGGAGATGGGAAGAGAGATCGCCACTCCCCAGCAGGCCCGGGAGATGATCGGGATTTCCCAAACGCCGTCCAAGTACTGACAAGGCGAAAGGTGAAAGGGCAAAGGTGAAAGGCCTCCCGCCTCACCGCAGGAATGCAATGAATACCGCACTCCGGTGGGTCGGGGGCCAGGGGCGAGGAAGATGCAGATGGGGGGTGTGCTGTGCCGCTGTACGAACCGGAACTCGAGTTCATCGCCGATCTGGAGGCATACGTGACCACGGACTCTCCGATCGGGCCCGCGGCCTGGGGCACGAGGCTGATTTGCCCGGTTGTCCGGGGCACCGTGGAAGGGCCGAAGATCAAGGGTGTCGCGAGGCCCTTCGGCGCTGACTGGTCACTCCTCCGGGCCGACGGCTGCATCGAGCTGGATGTCCGTCTGGTCCTCGAGACGGATGACGGCGCCCTGATCCACGTGGAGTATCGAGGCGTCATCGATCTGACCCTGGAACAGCTCGATCGGCTCCGAAGCGGACGGGCCGTTGGAGGAATGAAGATCCACACCGCACCCAGGTTCGAAACGGCTCACCCGGACTACGCCTGGCTGAACCGCATCCAGGCGATAGGATGCGGAAGCAACGAGATCGTGGGCGAGGAAATCAAGGTCGTGTACTCCTGGTATGCATTGCGGTCTTGAGTGCGGATTGGGATGAAATTCCAGGCTTGAGGCCTCAACGAGCACCTGATGAAAGGAGAAGTGATTCATGCCGCTCTACAAACCGGAACTGGAGTTCATTGCCGACCTGGTGGGATACGTGACCATGCCCTGGCCGGTCGGGCCCGCGGCCTGGGGCACAAGGCTCATCTTCCCGGTTGTCAGGGGTACGGTTGAAGGTCCGAAGATCAAGGGTGTGGCCAGGCCCTTTGGTGCCGACTGGGCCATCATCCGCGCGGACAACTGCCTGGAGCTGGATGTTCGGCTCGTCGTCGAGACCGATGACGAAGCCCTGATTCATGTCGAATATCGCGGCATCATCGATCTGAGCAAGGAACAGGTCGACCAGCTCCTGAGCGGACAGCCCGTCGAAGGGGTGAAGATCCATACGGCGCCAAGGTTTGAAACGGCCCACCCGGACTACGTCTGGCTGAACCGCATCCAGGCGCTCGGCTGTGGAAGCCTTGAGTTGGTGGGCGAGGAGCTCAAGGTCATGTACTCCTGGTACGCCTTGAGATCGTAGACGCAAAGACCTGCTTGGCGGGTTGATACGCAATGACCGGAGCCGGGCGGCTTCTCAGGCGACGCGGGATTTGAAGAACTCCCCGATCCGTGCGATCGCGTCCCGCCCTTCTTTCAGCATTTGAAAGAACACGTGCCAGACGTGGATCATGTCTTCCCAGACCTCGAGGGTGGACTCCACACCTGCCTTTCGGGCTCGCTGGTCGAGCCCGATGGAATCGTCGAGCAGGACCTCTTCGCTGCCCACCTGAATCAGCAGGGGTGGCAGTCCCTTCAGGTCGGCAAACAGTGGGGAGGCCAGGGGCGTCCTTGGATCCAGGTCCCCGAGATACAGGGAGGCCAGCCAACGGATGTCCTCGTTGAGGATCACCGGATCCGATCCGGCCTTTGTGCTGTACGACTCGGATGAACAGGTCAGATCGACCCATGGGGATATGCAGATACCCCCTGCAGGCATCGGGTCCCCTGCATCGCGCAGGGCCGTCAGGGTCGCTACAGTCAGGCCTCCCCCTGCCGAGTCCCCACCGATCAAGATCTTCTCAGGGGCCGTGCCCTGCTCGAGGAGCCAGCGATATCCCGCCATTGCATCGTCGACCGCAGCCGGAAAGGGGTGCTCCGGTGCGAGTCGGTAGTCGAGAGATAGGACACGGGTCGCAGCCGCCTGTGAGATGGCAACAGCCAGATGCCGGCCCGTGGCCGCTGAACCGAGGGCGTACCCCCCGCCGTGCAGGTACATGAAGACGGAATCGCCCCCCGCCACAGGGCCCCTCACCCATTCAGCAGGGACACCGGCCGCTTCCACCGACTCGACCGAGACCCCCTCGGGTAATGGGAAAGCACCGATCCATCCTTCCATCTGGGCCCGCAGCTGTTCGACCGACTGTCCCTTCATTTCCGGAAAGGCTTCGAGGAGTTTCCGCACAGTCTTGATTTCTTCGCTCGCCATTCTCTTCCTCTGCAGTTGATGATCGATCCAAAGGTGCATAGCACATACTCGTCCGTCTCCTCAACCGGGGAGCCGCCCGGACAGGACCGCACCGTCGAGGTTGAAGGGGCCGACCGGGGGAATGTATACTGCCTTCCGGTCTCATCGATATCGAATGGAAAGGGGTCTTCATGGGACATGAAACGCCGAGATCTTTCGCACGGTCGACAGGCTTTGTCACATCCGGCGAAGAACAGATCTATTACGAAGTCGCCGGAGAAGGGGAACCCGTGGTCTTCTGTCACGGCGCCGGGGGCAACCATGCCAACTGGTATCATCAGGTCCCGGCTTTTGTGCCCGAGTACCGCGTGATCACCTGGGACCATCGCGGTTTCGGGCGTTCGACAGACCACGCCGCAAGCTCAGGCCCGCTGGTTGCGGTGTCGGACCTGGCAGCCCTGCTGGACCACCTGGAAGTCGACCGTGCCCATTTGGTCGGGCAGTCGATGGGAGGGTGGACGATTCTAGGGTTCGCCCTGAAACATCCGGACCGCGTTCGATCCCTCGTATTTGCAAATACGATCGCCGGAATCCAGCTTCCCGACACATCCGACGAGACCCAACAGGCACGGGAGCGTGTCGCCGCCGCCCTGCTCGACCCGAACCTTCCGGTCGGTTTCGACCACCCTTGCTTCGCCCCCGGTTTCGCGGAACAAGAGCCCGCCCGCGCTTTCCTCTACATGCAGTTTTCGTCTCTCGCCCCACCCACTCCCATGTCAGCCCTCCTTGGGTTGATCGAGGTATCGTACACGGCCGAAGATCTCGAGCAACTGGCCTGCCCCGTTCTGTTCGTCATCGGCGCGCTGGATCCTCTCTTCACCCCGCGAGACATCAGGAGGGCAGCGAGCTTCGTGCCGGGTGCCAGGGTCGTCGAGATCCCGGGAAGCGGCCATTCGCCCTACTTCGAGGACCCGGAGCGATGGAACCAGGCCGTCCAGGACTTCCTCCAGGCCGTATCCAGCGCCGGAAATGCGTCGTAACGGACCTTCCCGGCAGGGATCCATTTTCCTGAAATCCAGAAAAAAAGCTTGATTCTTTCTTGAAGATCGAGTAGTTTGATTAGAGCTATCGCTCTAATCAAGAGCCTTGAACACAGAGAGACCATGCCTCCCCAGAATACCCGTACCAAGATCGTTGAAGCGGCCCGGCGCATGTTCAACAAGCACGGCACCCATGCGGTTTCCACGAACCGGATCGCCCGACACCTCGGGATCAGCCCGGGGAACCTGTACTACTATTTCAGGAACAAGGAACAGATCATCCGGGAGATCTTCGAGAGAATGAATCGGGACATGATCGGCTTCTGGTCGCTGGATGGCGACCCGTCCCTGGAAGACATGCTGGAAAGATCGAACCAGGCGCTCTTCATCATGTGGAAGTACCGGTTCTTCACCCGGGAGCTCATCTCCCTGCTGCACGCTGATCCTGAGTTGGCCGAGGAGTACCGGAGCGTCCGGGGGAAAAGATGGAAGGAGAGCGAGGCGTTCATAAAAGGCATGGCCGCCTCCGGGGTCCTCAAGGAACCGGAAGACCCTGCCACCCTCGATTCGCTCCTGAAGATCATCTGGTTCATCCAGGAGAACTGGACCTCCTACCTGGACATACGGGGTGAGGCCATCAGCAGGAAGAATGTCCGGGAGAGCGGCAGACTGGTGCTTCTGGTTCTGAGACCCTATCTGAGCCAGGAGGCGTCCGCAGCGCTCTCCAGCATCGTAGGCGACGGATAGAATCTGGTGTGGAAACAAGACTTTTTTTTCTTGACATTGGAGCTATAGCTCTACTATCTTCAAAAGGTATGCACTTGGGAAAGCTTTGGCGCAACTATCCATTTTTTATCCATAATTAGGATCATCCAGGCGCCAAAAAAATTTTTCCCTCTGATTAGAGCGATCACTCTAATACAGGAGGGCTCGGATGGCCCGGCAAAGGTGGGTACGGACCGGCTTCTGTCTCGCTCTCATTCTCTTCGGCCTGCAGGAAAGCGGTCGTGCAGCATTCGTGGATGAGGAGGGGACCCTGGAGGTCATCGGAAAGGCCCAGACCCGGGTCTCGATCCGTCTCCAGGACTCCGAGGGCTTCACCCAGCCCATCGACATCAAGATGGGCGACCTCGTTCAATGGCGGAACCTAGCCCTCATCGAGATCAACCACGACCTCATGTACCTCACCCGGGAGCTGGATATCCTCTATCCGCTGCGGGCCCTCAAGATCCGGGCAAAATACCACCTGGTGGGCCGGTTCCTCTACGAAGCGGTCTACAACGTGGGCCCCCGGCCCTTCCGGGATGTTCGCGACCGGGACAAGGAGAATATCGACAAGTTCAAGCAGAGCTACGATCTCTGGGAGTTTTATGTGGATCTCTCCCGGGGGCCCTGGTTCTTCCGAATAGGCAAACAGAACCTGGCCTGGGGGGAGACCGACGTCTTTCGTCTGCTCGACATGATCAACCCCCTCGACAACACCTTCGGAGGCCCCTTCGAGGATCTCGATGACCGGCGAATCCCTTTGTGGATGCTCCGGGGCAGCTATACGATCGGCACGATCGGCCCGATCTCTTCCACCATGATCGAGGGATTCTGGGTGCCCGGCACCTGGGATGCGCGGGTCTCCCCCATCGCCCCTGCGGGAACGGCCTACTCGGCGCCTTTCCCGGACGTGGGCATGGCGCTCAAGATCGTCCACCCGGCAAAGCAAATGTCGAACAGCCGGTGGGGCGTCCGTTTGATGGGGCTTCTCGGGGGGAGCTTCAACTTCACACTGGCCCATTACAAAACGTTCTCGGACACTCTGGGGGTCCGGGTCGGCGTCACCCCGGGGCTGCCCGTGCTCTTGAGCACAAACGATGCGTGGCAGGAGATCGTCTTCAAAGATGTGCAGATCACAGGAGCCTCCTTCAACTACTGTGAGCCCCGGACGGATATCATCTTCCGAGGTGAGTTTGCCTGGTTCTGGGACGAGCCGGCCCTGATTCCGGACGATAACCTGAAGCTCTCGGACACCACGATTCCCCTGCCCCCGGCTATCGTGGATCTTCTGAGCGACCTGATGGGACAGGACCTGGCCATGCTCGGGTTCGACTCGCTGCCCGTCAACCCGACCGGGGGAACGATTCCGAAGAAGGACATCCTGCGGTTCATGATCGGGCTCGACAAGTACATGTGGATCCGATCGCTCAACAAGCGGACCACCTTCTTTCTGTCCCTCCAGTACTTCGGGCAGTGGGTGCCCGATTACGACGAGCGGATGAGGCAGCCCTTTGCCCTGTATCCGAAGCCGCTGGACTTCGCCGCCATCAGGGAGATCGAGGGCACATTCACCTTCCTGGCCAACACGAACTACTTGAACGGCCGAATCACGCCGCAGATGGTCGTGGCGTATGACATTCGCGGTGCATGGCTCGTCATGCCTTCGGTGCTGCTCCTGAGGGAACCTTTCCGGTTCATGATCCAGTACAGTGCCATCGCGGGCCAGTTCACCGGCTTCGGAGGTTTCCGGGATCGGGACCAGCTCACCTTCATCCTGACCTATCTGTTCAACTGACGGGGACACGCAGTTGAGCCGTCATCCGTACGAATCGAAGGGAGTTCGAAGGAGTCAGTCTTTCAGACGAACGAGGAGGGCGAAGAAGATGAGAGATCGAAGACGCTTGGGGTCGTTTCTGCTGCTTGTCTGGCTCATCCTCCCCTTCACCTCGGGGGCGTCAGCCGACGTCGCTCCAGGGGAGATCATCGACAAGACGAACTGGGAAAAGGCCGAGGGCCTTCTGCCCGAAGCCGTGCTCGCCTGGGTCAAAGAGGGCCAGTTCGTCCTGCCCATCGGTGAGCTGAACCTGGACCCTGCCGAGTACTTTCCACCCTTCACCATGAGCGCATTCGAGACGAACGCAGGCAGGTACGACCTCGACGAGAACGACGGGATCATCCTTCGGAAATCCGGCGAACCCGCCAGTCTGATCGTGGGGCTTCCCTTTCCCGGTATCGACCCGGAGGACCCGAAGGCCACGCAGAAGATCATGCACAACCATCAGTACATGCAGTACATCTACGGCAATTTCCGTTTCAAGTTTCAGCTCCTCTGGATCGGCGGCTCAGGCTATGAGCGAGAGGTCCATGCGGAGGCCTTGCAGGCGCCCATGACCGGGTATCCCGGGGCAGAAGAAGTCCGCAATCCCGACTCCATTGAGAAGTACATGATCATCGTCGTGAGAAGGCCCTTCGATCTTGCCGGTACGGCCGCCATGACCTGGCGGTTTCTCTCTCCCACGAAACGAGACAACAGCTTCGGATACGCTCCCGCCATCCGGAGGGTGCGGCGTATGAGCGCAGCGAACCGATCCGATTCGTTTCTCGGCACCGATCAATGCATGGATGACGGCGGCGGATACGACGGGAAGGTGACCGACTTCACCTGGAAGCTGCTCCGACAGGAAGAGATCATCCGGCCCTTTTCCGACGCCGACCCTTCGGCGCTCAAAAAGAATCCCCTCGAAGAGTGGGTAACCCAGAAAGACGTCAAACCCGTTGCCTATGGATATGAAAAAGAGGGTTGGCAGGGCGCACCGTGGGCGCCCACCAATATCCTGTGGGTGAAGCGGCCGGCTTATGTGATCGAGATGAACCCGAAGGACAAGTACTACAACTACGGAATCCACTATCTGTGGGTCGATACGGTGACCTTCAGCACCATATACAAGGTGATCTACGACCGGAGCGGGAAATACTGGAAGGCGAGCTACATCATCAACTCCTTCTGCGGAAGCCCGGACGAGAAGATGAGATTCATGGGGACGGCGAGCCAGACGGTCGTGGACGAGCGCCAGAAGCACGCCACCATCACATACAACCTGAGCCCGAAGAACATCTGGCACACTTTCGCGGAGCTGGAAATGAAGGACTTCACGCTCGGCGGGTTTCAGAAGTTCTGCAAGTAGCCGTCATCGAAATCGTCGGACACCGAATCACCGGAGGGCGAACATGAAAGGTTTCTCAAGCGTTCTTTTCGGAACCATCGCAAGACCTGCTTCCACTTTCCCGAAGCTCGTGGAAGACCCGAGACAGAACATCCACGCCGGATGGTTGCTTGCCGTGCTGCTCGGTCCCTGGGCTATCGCGGTCATCATCTGGGTGTATCTGAAGGCTATCCCCTGGGTCCCCACCTTCATCAAGATCCCGGATGAGAGCTACTACTTCTGGGAATTCGTCGGCGCCCTGCCCGTCTTCCTGCTTCCCATGGTCATGGTCGCAGGGACCATCCATCTGCTGAGCCGGTTCTTTACGCGGGAGAAGACGATGGAGGAGTTTCTTCCCCCCTTCCTGTTCGCTCTGAACGTACCCTTCTTCCTGTTCGCCATTCATGACATAGGCTATGCTCTCATCTGTCTGTCCGGTGTATGGACGGTCGAGCAGTTTCGGTCCCTCATCACCCAGCCCGGGTTGCTCATGTACATCAACATCTTCGTGGGGGTCGGAGGCTTCTTCTGGGGCCTTCCTCTCATGGCCCTTGCCATAAAGGCCTATTACGGGCTCAGCCTCGGCAAGTCATGGCTCCTTTCGCTCCTGTGCGTGCCCATCTTCCACATCTGGGTCTGGGTCTTCTTCCGCTGAGGCAGGGGCGGCCCGCCCGGCCTTCCGGCCCTTTACCAGGAGCCCCTTGAATCCGGACAGTTCTCCGACGTACGGGCCATCTCGTGCAACCCGGACAACTCCCTGCGAATCCATATTGGAAAGGCGACAATCCCGTTCGCCCGGATTCGGAGGTCATCATGGCAAAGGTTCTATACATTCAGGTTTCTCCCCGCGGGGAGAGATCCTATTCCACCGCAGCTGCGGAGGCATTTCTCGCCGCCTACAGGGAGGCGAACCCGAACGACGAAATTCAGAAGATCAACCTCTTCGACAAAGAGCTTCCCCCTTTTGACGGCCCTGCTCTGCAGGCGAAATACAACATCATGAACAGGGAGGACCACTCCGAGGAGGACCTGGCCGCGTGGCGAGGGGTCGAGAAGATCATCGAGGAGTTCAAGTCGGCGGACAAGTATGTTCTGTCCGTCCCCATGTGGAACTTCAACATTCCCTACCGGTTGAAGCACTATATCGACATCCTGGTACAGCCCACCTACACCTTCCAGGTCACGGACCAGGGAGGGTACGAGGGGCTCGTCACGGGCAAACCGATGTTCATCGCCTGCTCTCGTGGAGGAGCCTATCCCGAGGGCACGGGCGCCGAGGCATTCGACCACCAGGTGCCCTACCTGCGCACCATCCTGGGGATGATCGGATTCACCGACCCCAAGATCCTCCTTGCGGAACCAACCCTCGCCGCAGGGCCGGATGCGGCCCAAAAGGCAAAGGAGGATGCCCTCGCCAAAGCGGAGGAGATGGGGAAGAGCTTCTAGGAATCGGCGGTTAGAACCTGGAGGCTGGTCGGGGGGCTCCCGACTCTACCTTTTTGCTGTAACCTCGGCCGCGCCGGCCGCGTATTCAATGTATACATCCAACAAGATCCGATCATCAGGAGACATCGAGAAATGATAACGAAATTCACTGCCATAGCATTCGCCATGTTTCTTCCCTTGGGGGCCGCCCTGGTGGGGGAAACCGAGAACCGTCCATCCGGCAGAGAGACCCTTCCACCCACGTCCGAATCCTCGGTGTTCGATCACTCTCACGCCCTGTTCGGCCGGGTTCTGGAGGAATTCGTCCACGACGGGTGGGTGGATTACGCCGGGCTCGAGCAGAACCCCGCGGACCTGAAGGCCTATCTGGACAGGCTTGCAGTGGTCTCGGACACGGAATTCGAACAATGGTCAGAGCGGGAACAGCTCGCATTCCTGATCAATCTCTACAACGCGGCCACCCTTAAGCTCATCATCGATCACTACCCGGTGGAGAGCATAAGAAAGATCTGGCCCGCCTGGAAGAACCCGTGGAAGCAGGAGGTGGTCCGGCTGTTCGGGGACGAGGTCCACCTGGACCATGTCGAGCATGGCCTGATCCGGAAGGATTTCAAGGAGCCTCGGATCCACTTCGCCCTGGTGTGCGCGGCCGTGAGCTGCCCTCTGCTCCGCGAAGAACCCTACACACCCGGAAAGCTGGACGAGCAACTCCAGGACCAGGGCCGGGCCTTCCTGAACACGACATCCAAGAACAGGGTGGATATCGAAGGGCAGACAGCGCACTTGTCGGCCATCTTCAAGTGGTTCAGCGGAGACTTCGAGGAGCACTCAGGATCGATCCTCGCCTTTGTTCAGGGTTATTTCCCGGAAGAGACGGCCAGGAAGATCGAGGATGGGACTTTCAAGGTGGAGTACCTCGACTATGACTGGTCTTTGAACGACCGGGGCAAGAACGAGTCTTGACGTAAGCGCCCCTGGTTCGAGGAGTACGAGGATGTCAACCCAGGCAACCCTCAACTTGCCCGTCCGGAAACCTTCCGAGAAGAAGGACCGGAGATCCGCGTGGAAAGTAATCCTGGCGGCGCTCCTTATGGCCGTGCTGTTCGTGGCCTTCAGGCAATTCAACGCGCAGGATCTTCTGAAGAGCGCTCTGGAATGGGTGCGCGGGCTCGGGCCTGCGGGACCGCTGCTCTTCATGGCCATCTACGTCCTGGCAACGGTTCTGTTTCTTCCCGGGTCCATCCTGACCCTGGGGGCAGGCGCGGTCTTCGGTGTGGCGATCGGATCCGTTGTCGTCTCGATCTCTGCAACCCTCGGGGCTGTCTGCGCATTTCTCGTGGGTCGCTATCTCGCCCGGGGATGGGTCGAGGGAAAGATCGATGAGAATCCGAAATTCAAGGCAATCGACGAGGCCGTCGCTCGCGAAGGATGGAAGATCGTCGGCCTGACACGGCTTTCGCCCATCTTTCCCTTCAATCTCCTGAATTATGCCTACGGCATCACGAAGGTCTCCTTTCGTGACTATTTCCTCGCCTCCTGGGTCGGCATGCTACCTGGAACGGTCATGTACGTGTACATCGGATCCCTTGCCGGGGATCTTGCCACGCTCGGTGCAGGCGGAGGAGGCCCGGCGAGTGCCGCCCAGTGGGCGCTCAGGATCTTGGGATTAGCCGCAACCATAGGCGTGACCGTGTATGTCACCCGTATCGCCCGAAAGGCGCTCGATGCAAAGGTATCGTGACTAGGAGAAGTGACCATGGGAGAAGCAACACACCCGCTGGAAGGTCTTTCGAATAGCGATGAGGAACATGTTCCTTTCCCCAGGGACGAGCACAACGAACGGCTCGTGTCCAATGTGCATCCCGCCGACTGGGTCAACCCTGAACCGGCGCCTGTCTACAACCTCGTCGTCATCGGCGCAGGAACGGCAGGCCTGGTGACCGCCGCCGGCGCTTCCGGCCTGGGGGCCAGAGTCGCCCTGGTCGAGACGAACCTCATGGGAGGGGACTGCCTGAATGTGGGATGCGTGCCTTCCAAGGCCCTGATTCGTTCCTCTCGGGCGGCGGCAGACGTTCGTGAAGCGGGCCGATTCGGCATCAGGGTTCGGGAAGGGGCGGAAACCGACTTCCCCGCGGTCATGGAACGGATGAGAAGGATCCGGGCAGGGATCAGTCGCAACGACTCGGCAGCCCGGTTCCGAGATCTAGGTGTGGATGTCTTTCTGGGCAAGGCCCATTTTTCCGGCCGCGACACGGTAACGGTCACAGGCAAAGAGCTCCGGTTCAAGAAGGCGGTGGTCGCCACCGGAGGGCGCGCAGTAGCCCCACCGGTGCCCGGCCTGGTCGAAGCGGGTTATCTGACGAACGAGACCGTGTTCAATCTGACGGAAAGACCCGAACAGATCGCCTGTATCGGCGCCGGCCCGATCGGCTCGGAGCTTGCACAGGCCTTCCGCAGGTTTGGCTCTGAAGTGACCCTCATGGACATGGGCCCGCACGTGCTCAACCGGGAGGATGCCGATGCGGCAGAGATCCTTCAACAGGCATTCCTCCGAGAAGGAATCCGGTTGGTCCTCGACTGCCGGATCAAGCGCGTAGAGAAAAGAGACGGCAGGAAGATCATCCACTTCGAGTCCAAGGGTAGAGACGGGTTCACAACCGTGGATGAAATTCTGGTGGGGGCCGGGCGCGCACCGAACGTGGAGGGGCTCGAGCTCGAAGCCGTGGGTGTCTCCTACGACCCGGGCAAGGGCATCGTGGTGAACGACCGCCTCCAGACCACCAACCCGCGCATCTTTGCGGCCGGCGATGTCTGCATGGCGTGGAAGTTTACCCATGCGGCCGACGCGGCCGCCCGGATCGTGATCCAGAACGCCCTGTTCTTCGGCAGAAAGAAACTGAGTACCCTCACCATGCCCTGGTGCACCTACACGGATCCTGAAATCGCCCATGTGGGGATGTACCAGGCCGAAGCCGAGCAGAAGGGCCTGGCCGTGGACACCTTCACCCGGCATTTCGAGGACGTGGACCGGGCCCTCGCAGACGGGGAAGAGCAGGGCTTCGTAAAGATCCACGTCAAGAAGGGCACGGACAGGATTCTCGGGGCCACGATCGTGGCCCGTCACGCCGGAGAGATGATCAGCGAGGTCAGCCTGGCGATGGTCGGCAAGATAGGGTTGAAGACGCTCTCGGGAGTCATCCACCCCTACCCGACCCAGGCCGAAGCGATCAAGCAGGTGGCGGACATGTACAATCGTACCCGTCTAACACCTTCCACCAAGAAGTGGTTCGAGCGTTTCATGGCGTGGAGAAGGTAGTCCTTCCTAGCATCTCTATTGACTTTCCCCTCATGGTTTCGATAGAAGGGTCCTTCCGGAATGGTCCGGCAGAGTTCGGACGACCCCGACAGAGGGGACTTGAATCGAGCTCGAATCCTCGAACCTCCTATCGAATCGGATGGGGCTGCCTTGAAATCTCTTTTCTCCAGAACTGTTTGGCTTGTGTTTCTTCTCCTGTCGTCCTTCACCCTGGGCCTCGCGGCCCTTCTCCCTTCCACTGCCGAGGCGCAGGAAGAGAATACGACCTACATGGAGAAATGCGAGGCCGGTTTCCGGTACGGCCTGTCCGATGAGCGCAACGAGGCCTACTTCCGGAAGTACGAGGCCTTTTTCAACTGGTACCTTCCCTGGGCCTGGCGCCCCGAATCGGGCTGGATCCTCGCATCCCGCCTGGACTTCACAGGCTCCCTCCTGAGAGCCGGCGGCACCAACGGATTCCTCGGCTCGGTCGGCCCTGCCCTGGCGGTCCGCAAGAAGGGGTGGATCGTGGGGCTCGACCTTGGGGTCAGCCCTGCCGTTCTGAGCCAGGACCACTACGGCGACGAGGACCTGAGCGGGCATTTCCAGATCCTGACCCATGCCGGAATTTCCCTCTTCCCGATCCGCAATCTCAGCATCGGCTATGAATTCCAGCACGTATCCAACGCGGACATCCAGCAGCCGAACCCGGGCCTCAACATGCACAACGTCGAGATCTCTTACCGCTTCTGGTAATGGTTGCCTGCCAGGCCTTTTCGTAATACCCTTGAGCACACGTCAATAGTGCGGGCACTTGCCGACCGACCTACGCGGACAGGAACCCGTCGGCGTCTTCCTGCCCCCACCTACGGACATTGCGAGGAGCCGCAGGCGACGCGGCAACCCCCTGGCCCCAGAGGAGGAACCACCATGAAGACCTTACGAACCCCGGACGAGTGTTTCGAAGGCCTGACCGACTTCCCCTTTGACCAGAACTATATCGAAATTCCGGACGGCGAAGGCGGAAGCCTCCGGCTCCACTTCGTGGACGAGAATTCGAAAGCCGCGGAGACGGTGCTGCTCATGCATGGTGAGCCCACATGGTCCTACCTGTACCGCAAGATGATTCCGATCATCCTGAAGGCCGGCCACCGCACCGTGGCCCCGGATCTGGTCGGTTTCGGCCGCTCGGACAAGCCGACGGATCGCAAGGACTACACCTACCAGCGTCACGTGGACTGGATGCAGGCCTGGCTCGAGAGGGTGGACCTGAAAGGAATCACCCTGGTCTGCCAGGACTGGGGAGGCCTCATAGGATTACGCCTCGTCGCCCAGAACCCGGATCGCTTCGCCAGGGTGGTCGTGGCCAACACGGGGCTTCCTACAGGAGACATGCCGGTGCCGCAGGCATTCCACGATTGGCGCAAGCTTTCCATAGAGACCCCGGACTTCGATATTGGGGCAATCATGATGATGGGATGCCTTCAGCCTCCGCCGGACGATGCACTTGCAGGCTACCGGGCGCCCTTCCCGGACGACACCTATAAGGAAGGTGCCCGGATCTTTCCGTCACTCGTACCCATCGACCCGGACGACCCGGCCGCACCCGCGAACAAGAAGGCATGGGAGGTCCTCTCCAAATTCGAGAAGCCCTTCCTCACCGCCTTCAGTGACGGCGATCCGATCACCGGCGGGGGCGATTTGATCTTCCAGGACCGGGTCCCCGGGACCAAGGGGCAGCCTCACACCACGATCAAGGGCGGCGGCCATTTCCTTCAAGAGGATTGCGGCCCGGCCTTCGCCGAGGTGGTCGTCGACTTCATCGCCAAGACCCCTTCCTGACGGCGGGTCGTTTTCATCAGTGAATCCCTTCGTGAGGCCCCTTCACTGCCTCACGGTGCCGGCATATCCAGCTTCTTTGCCGCATATCCAGAAATGGATATGCAGCCGTTTCCACCCCCGTATCGCTCTCGACGGCTGGCATCCTCGAAGCGAGCCAACCTTTTAATATTGAATGAGAAACCGTTGCCTTGACACCCTATCGAGTCCCGTGATACACAGCCATTTACATAACGACTTTCCAACATACAGAAGCTTCGTAATAACTAGTTGAACTAAACCGCTTCGCGGTAGCCATTTGGGGGCAGGCTTTCGAGTCTGCCCCTTTTTGCTTCTGATGGGGAGATCCGATGCCGTACCCTTTCCTG
>JANQFG010000242.1 GCA_028277985.1 bacterium
CGACCTTCTTCGGGTTCGACGTGGGTTCGAGCTTGAATTCTCCCTCCCGGCCCGTCTCAGGATTCTGCATGCACGTTATGGCCGAATGCTTCTCTGCGCGCTCCCAGCATCCCTCGTTGCATGCGATGCAGAGCCGGACATCATCCAGTCGGCCCTCCTTTGCCTTGTTCGGCATGTCCGGGTCACAGATCGATGCCCGCGTCATGACCACCATGTCCGCCTCGTTGTTCTTTATGATATCGTTCGCCATAGAGGGCTCGTTAATCCGGACGGCGGCGATCACCGGAATGTCAACGACTTGCTTGATCTCGGCGGCCAGAAAAACGAAGGGGCGGGGCGGGAGCATCATGGGCCCGACAAAGGGGGCTACCGAACGGTACGTGCCCCCGGAGATGTTGAGGTAATCGATCTTTCCGGTCTCCGCCCAGATGGGCGCGATCTCCTTCATGTCGTCGAGGCTCAGCCCGACACGGACCAGCTCGTCGCCGATGATGCGCATGCCCAGGACGAAATCCTCGCCTACCGCATCACGCATGGCGTCGATGAGCTCCATACTGAACCGCATCCGATTTTCCAGGCTTCCACCATACTTGTCCTTCCGGATATTCGAGTACGGGGAAAGGAACTGCTGGGGCAGGTATCCATGGGCGCAATGGATCTCCACACCATCCAGCCCCCCCTCCTTGCAGCGGAGGGCAAAAGCCACATAGTCGCGGATCGCCTGCTGGATGTCGTCCTCGTCCATCACGGTCGGGACTTCTCCCTGGCCGGCAGATGGAATCTGCGATGCACACTGGGAGTTCATCCCCGACCAGAATCCGGAGTTCTGATGGCCGTTGTGCCAGGCCTGAATCATCAGCTTCGCCCCGTGGGCGTGAACCGCCTCGCTGTAGCGTTTGTACCAGGGAATGATCTCGTCCGAATACCCCCTGTGGCCTTCCGGGATGATCCACGAGTGGGGGTTGACCGCCGCGGCTCCCATCACGATCAGGCCAAAGCCGCCCTTTGCCCGCGCCTCGTGGTAGCGGAGCTCCCGCTCGTTGGGCAGGCCCTCGTGGCTCGCCAGCATGTGGATGTGACCGGAGATCATGATCCGGTTCTTGACGGTGCAGTTTCGGAATGTGATCGGGGCAAAGAGCTCGGCCAATTCGGTCATGACTATCTCCTTTGCGTGTTGAGATACGACTAAGAGGTTACGTCTTGACAATCGTGATGCTCATGGTGCCCAGCTCGCCGCCCGGACCGAACCCGCCACCATTGTGGGTCAGGCCGACCTTGGCATCCGGGACCTGTCGTTCGCCGCAGACTCCCTGCAGCTGCCAGACCACTTCGACGAGTTGGGCCACGCCCGTGGCTCCGATCGGATGCCCTTTGCAGAGAAGGCCCCCGGAAGGATTCACCACGACCTCCCCGCCGTATCCGGAAAGCCCCTCGTCGATGAACCGGCCCCCCTCACCCTTGGGGCAGAGGCCCAGGTCCTCGTAGGCGACCAGCTCGTGTATGCTGAAGCAGTCGTGAAGCTCGACCACGTCTACATCATCCGGGCCTACACCGGCCGTCTCATACGCCTCCTCCGACGCCCTCACGCAACCCTGGATTCTTGCGGGGCCCTCGGCAGATTCCTTGTACACACCCGAGGTAAGCACGGAAGCCTCCACGAACACGGGCTTCGTGGTGTGCTTCTTTGCGTTCTCCGCCGAGGTGACGACCACCGCAGCGGCGCCGTCGCCGATCGGGCAGCACTGCAGAAGGGTAAGGGGATCACAAACCATGCGGGATTCGAGGATCTCCTCCAGGGTGAACATTTTCTGGTACTGGGCATACGGGTTGAGAACCGAATGCTTGTGATTCTTCTCGGCCACCTTGGCAAACTGCTCGGCCGTCGTGCCGAACTCTGCCATGTGTTGTCGCCCGAGGAGGGCAAAGACGGCGGGCATCATCCTTCCATTGTCCGACTCGATGTTCGCCCCGTGAGGCAGGACCAGGGGCCCCGCAGACGTCGTACCCATCTCGATATGGGTGGTCATGTTCTCGACCCCCACGACGAGCACATATTCGTGCAGGCCGTTGGCCACGGACTGGAAGGCCTGCCGGAACGCAGCCGAAGAGCTGGCGCACGCATTCTCGTGGTTGAAGGCCGGTATCCCGCTCACACCGATCTCACCGTTCACGCGCTGAGCCAGGTTGGGGGAATTGCCAATGTTGCCGCAGAAGGTTGCCTCGATCTTAGTGGGCTCGATGCCGGCCTGCTCGAGGGCCATGAGCCCGGCATCTCCCCCCATCTTGGCCGGTGCATAGTAGGGCATCTTGCCGAACTGGATCATACCCGCTCCGATGACGGCGACGTCTCTCATTCGGTCTGCCCTCCTTCTCCAGGGCTCACCCTGGCGGGGTCTGTGGGACGAAAGCAGTAGGAAACCACCTTTTCCCCGTTCATCAGGGTCTTGATGATCTTCGGAATCATGGTGAGCTCCATGTCGATCTCCACATCCTCGGGCTTCACGTCGGTCAACTGGGCGACCAGCACGAGGGAAGGGTCATCTGTCATCCGGACATTCGCGAGGATGTAGTCCGGGTTGAACCCGGGCATGACCTGTCGAGCAATCGTGTAGGAGGCGAGAGCCCCTTCGTTGCTCAGGACCTTCACCACGGTTTCCCTCTCGCCGTTGCACTTGAGGCAGTATCGAAAGGGAGGGAACGAAATATCGCCGCAATCCCGGCATTGACGCGCCTGGAGGTGGGGCATCGCATCGCCGTCCACCTTTGCGAAGATGTCCGGCCGGATCGTTCGCTCGCCGGCCTCGAGGATCAACTCGCCGTATTCGATCTTCATCTTCTGCTCTCCTATTCTGATTCATACGCCTTTTCGAGGAGCTTTTTCTTCTTCACGAAACGCTCGAGGGTCTTGGGTGGGAGCCAGGTGATCTTCGGCCGGAGCTTGATGCGTCGGTGCATCTCCTCGGAGATTTCCTCGGTCAACGCTTCCAGTTCCTCTTCCTTTGTGTTTTCCCCGTATTCGATCTTGAGCTTGAGAGGCGGGACCACGCGGGGGGGAGGCTCGTCCAGAACGATCCGGAATTCACCCATCACCCTCGGTACGAACCGGTTGATCACCCCTTCGACAGCAGGGGGATAGATCATCACGCCCTTGATCTTGAGCATGTCGTCGGTTCGGCCGATGACTTTGTACCGGAACCCGGTCTGCCCGCACGGGCACGGGGAAGTCGTGACCTCCATGATGTCCCCCAGGGTCTGACGGAAGCCGAGGATGTTCGTCCCGGCAAGGGTGCTGAACACGGCCATCCCCGTTGCCCCGTCCTCCATGGGAACCGGCTCGTGGGTGTCCTGGTTCACGAGTTCCATCATGGCCAGATCGTCTCCCAGCCAGTGCATCCCCTGGTATTCCGGATAGTCGCAAGAACATCCCAGGCCCGCCCCCATGTCGAAGAGCTTGGCATTGAATGCGCCTTCGATCTTCTTGCGCACCTCCGGGATGCCCGCCCCGGGCTCTCCGCCGCAGACGATGCTTTCGATGTTGAGGCTGTCCACGCCGGCGCCTATGATCTCTTTCGCCTTCTCGCTCATGTATTCCGCGAAGGAGGGGGTACACATCATCGCCTTCGGCTTGAAGAGCCGGGAATAGGTGAGGACCCGCTCCGTGCCCGCCTCCGCACCCACGGGGATGGAGCATGCCCCGTAATCGGCGATGCACATGCAGATGGGTACACCCGCCAGAAACATGCTCAGCCCAAAGGCCTGCATGATCCTGTCTCCCGGAAAGATCCCGCACCTCCAGAGCGCTCGGGCCGTGAACTCGGACCAGAGGGCAAGATCCGCCTTGTCCAGAGGATAGGGAGTCGGCTCTCCGGTTGTGCCGGAAGTCGATGCAATGCAAAGGAGTTCCTTCGAGGCCTCTCCCATCCAACCCTCCAGGATCTTCACCATGTCGAAATCGCATCCCGCGGCAAACTCGCGGAAGCCTTCCTTGGTGAGGACCGGAATCCTCTTGGCGTAGTCGTCCCACGACTTGATCGTTGCTGGTTGCGCACCCGCCTTGTCGAACCGCTCTTTCCAGAAAGGAGCTGTGTCATACAAGGTTTGTACCTTCTTCTTCAACCTTTCCCACTGGATCTCTTTCATCTCGGGTGTGTTCTGCTTGGTCTCCATCTCCATGTTCCAGTAGGGCCTTCTTTCTTCCATCTTCTCTCCCTTCATTCTCGCTGAAACAGTCGAAAAGTCTCTCACTGTGCAAGAATCGTGATGCTCATCATGGCCGGCTCGATACCCGGCCCCATGCCGCCGCCGTTGTGCGCGAGAGCTACCTTCGCCCCTTCGACCTGGCGTCTTCCACACTCGCCCCTG
>JANQFG010000270.1 GCA_028277985.1 bacterium
TGCCGAGCCCCCGGCTCAAGAGAAAGATCGCGCTCACCAGCGTGCGCACCGATGGGCTGAATCGGTACTCCAGGTATTCGTAGACACTCACGAGCTTGAGCCTTCGAAAGAAGGGAAGCAACAGTGTCATGACCAGGATGACGGCCAACGGCACGGCAAGCTCGTACTGGAGCCAGGTGAGCCCGCCCCCGGGCCGCAACGCAACAAAGGCGGGAATAGAAATGAAACTGATGGCGGACGTCTGGGTAGCCATGGTTGAAAGTCCTATGGCCCACCAGGGCAGTTTCCGACCACCTACGAAGTAATCCTCCTCGCTCGACTGTGTCCTGCCCAGGTAGATGCTCAGCCCGATCATGGCGGACAAGTAGGCAACAACGATCGACCCATCGAGCAGGCTCATCATCCATTCCCTTCGAACGAAACGAGGATTCCTTTTTGAAGAGTCTAACGAAGAAGAAAAAACCGTGTCAAAGCGCTGGAAGGAGCGCATTTCTTTCAGCATATATTATCATTTTTTTACGGATAGTTATAGAAAATAGTTAAAGTTGTTTCAACCATCCTTGACGGTCGGCCCGGAGTGCTCCCGGAAAAATCCGTGCCCAGGACTAAAGTCCTGGCTCGAACGGATCGAAAGGAGTAGGTAAAGAAATCCGGCGGAAAGGCTGAAAGTCAGAATCATTTCAGGAGAGAGATCCAAGTGAGTACTTCCCCTGGCAGTGAAACGGGCGGGGGCCCCTCCGACTACATCATGGAAGTCGCTCGAAAGGTCTTGTTGACGCTGAGTCGTCAAGGGATCCCTGTAACGCCGGAGAACTATCGGGTCTGGTTCGAGTACACCACCGGAAGCACCCAGGCGTTGACGCAGGAGATCGATGGTCTTCTCGGAGACGGGTGCGCTTTCGACGAAGAAAGAAACCGTCAGATCTACGAGAAATACTTCGGTGGAGACAAGGAAAGGAAGCTGATCGACGAGGTTTCCCAGGCCACCTTCAGAATGCTCAAAGAGGCACTGGAAGGCCTGATCGCCACCGGGACGGTTACCCAGGACTATTCGCAGCGGCTGAGCGGATTCGCAGCACGTCTCGAGCAGGGGGACCCGGATCCCGAAGCCCTCAAGAGCATGATCGAGGAAGTGATTCTGGACACTCGAAAGGTCGAGCACTCCAATTCCGAACTCATGCAGCAGTTGGAGAAGGCGAAGCAGGAGGGGAACGAGCTTCGACAGAAACTGGAGGAAGCAGAGCGCGAAGCCACCCGCGATGTGTTGACCGGGTTGTACAACCGCAAGTTTCTCGACAAGGCGGTCCGGGCTCTTCATGATCTTTACAAAGAAGAGGGAGCGCCGTTCAGCGTCATCATGATGGACATCGATTTCTTCAAGAAGGTGAACGATACCCACGGTCACAAGGTGGGAGACTCGGTGCTCGAGTTCATAGGGCAGACGATCACCGGATCGGTAAAGGGCAGGGACGTGCCGGCGCGATACGGTGGAGAAGAATTCATCATCCTGTTGCCTGCGACTTCGTGTGAGGGTGGATG
Source organism: bacterium (assembly GCA_028277985.1). Classification (GTDB taxonomy): domain Bacteria; phylum Desulfobacterota; class DSWW01; order DSWW01; family DSWW01; genus S015-6. Next base: position 1,540 of record JANQFG010000270.1, read on the forward strand.
CAAATTGGCCGAGAGCCTTCGCCAGCAGGTATCCAGCAAGACCCTCAAGATCAAGACAAGTCAGACAACCATCGGGAAAATCACCGTCAGCTGCGGAGTGGCGGAAATGGGCGAGCACGACACGGTTGACTCCGTAGTGGAGCGAGCAGACAAGGCCCTGTACCACGCCAAACGAAGCGGAAGGAACAGGGTGATGTCGGAGAGGGATCTGCTCGAGGCCCCTGAATCGGCTGAAGCCGCTGCATCCTCGGCATGAACCTTTCCCCGGTCGCGTTCCCTTCTCCCTTCGACCCCTCACACCCGGCCTCCCCGATCGGCCGAGCCCACCCGGTCATGCATCACACGAACGGACGGTTTTTTGGTTCTCCTCGTCATTCTATTGACTCTCCGGAGAAGACCAAATTCTCCTAACCCCTCATTCTATTTAGACTTTCTCTCAGACACCCCCTAGGCACAGAAGTTGCTAATTCCTGGTGTCGGCAAGAGTGCGTTGCGTCGCGGTCACGGATTGGACCGTACGCTTCGGGGTGCACGAACACGAAAAGCCCTTGGAAAAAGCAGCAGGAGGGTTGCTGCGAGGGGAACAAACGAGGCGATGAAGACTCCTTGTGGAACAGGCAGCGTGCTTCTGATCATAGTGTGCGGTCTTCTGTTCGCCACGAGCGCATCGGCGAAGACAGAGGCACATCCTCCTTCGGTGAATGGAGAAGTGGCCCTGGAGCTCTCCGCGAGCAAGGGCGATTCCCCATCCTTCGGTCGCCTGAAGGCGATGTCGGGCGTCTGGAGACACGAATACCTGAAGACCTATCTGCCTGGCTATCTTTTCCGTGCGGACATGTCTTTCTGTCCCTACGACGAGACTGAAGATGAGGCAGCGGGCTCATTCCAGCAAGGAGAGATCAACTGTGCGAGGCGTTGCGGTATGGGTGAGAAGAACCTGGCCGCAGGATTCCTCCCTGAAGCCCTTGCGGAGTACATGACGGCCGCGGAGAAGGGCTGCCCCTACACGGTTCAGGGCTGCAGGGCAAGGGTAGGGATGATGAAAGCAGACCTCGCGATGGGAAGACTCGATGAGGCGAGGCGGCTCTTCCTTCGACTCTCGAGAAAGTACGATGTGGCGGACGACGACCTGTTCAAGCTGGTCGGTGGGATTCTGGCCGCAATCGATGAACACTATGACCAAGCCCTCCATGGGTTCACGAAAGCGGGGACAAACTGGCACCTGGTGGCGAACGTGGAGGGAATCGCTGCGTACACCCTCATGCAGGTCGGCAGGTACGAGGATGCGCGAAACGTCTTTCGTGTGACCATGCATTCCCCCTGGACGGCGGTGAGGGATTTCGGGGTCCTTGGCCTTGCGGATTGCACCCTGGCCCTGGGGAAATGGGGGGAAGCAGAGCCCCTGTACGAGTCGCTGGTAAAGGAGAAATCGCCTCTCGGTTTGCTGGGTATGGCCGAATTCAAGACGCGGCAAGGAAAGCTGAAAGAGGCACGTGAGATCCTCGAGAAGTTGCTCGTATCTTCCGGGCGGGACACCTGGAAAGGCATTGCGCTCACCTACTTGATGTCTCTGAATGCGAAACCGGAACAGTGGGCCGAATCCCTCCTTCTGGCAGAAGGGGGCAAAGGCCTCGTCCTCCCAATGTACTGGAGGAACGCGCTGGACATGCGGACCGCAGAGGCGCTTGGGAACGGAATCAGGAGTCTCTGGCAGAGGGACGCCCACGAAGAGCTGCTGATCCTCGCGGAGAAATGGCGGGGTCACCAGAAGGCCCTCAGGCAAGAGGTGCAGCTCCTGATCGGCCAGGCCTACGAACAGGCCGGCCTGAAAAGCGCGGCTCTGGAGGTCTACAGCCGGCTTTCCGAAGACCCGGAGGCCTTGTTCCATGGGGCCCGCCTCGCCTGGAAGTGCGGGGAATACCAGACTGCCCAGACCCTTCTGGAGAAGTACCTGGACACGAAGAGCGGTGATCGAAGAAACGACGCCAGGCTGCTGCTCGCCTGCGTCCATGCCCGTCAGAACCGACTGGATGAGGCGAAGCGAAGCCTTCGGGGAATGGGACGGGTTGAAGACCCGGCGATTTTGATCGCCCTTGCAAGCGTCGAGGCGTCCATGGGGATGGAGGATCTCGCGATCGATCACCTGCAGACCGCCCTGGAAGACGCGGTCATTTCCGATGAGGAGAGAGAGCATCTCCTCTATCTGCTTGCACAGCTGAACTACCAGCAGGGACGGTTTCACAAGGCCCTCAGGTGTTTTCGGCTGGCCGCCGGAAGGGACGGGAGCGAACCGGCAATCATGGCCGAGCCGATGGAAGTCCTTTGCCTTGCAAGAATCGGCAAACCCGGTGATGCCCGCACGCTGTTGGGCAAGATACCGAAGGATGAAGAATCAAATCTCGTGGGAGAAATCCTCGATGCAGAGGATCTGCTCGAGCGCCTCAGAAAGAAGGGGTATGGATACTAGTTCCCAATCGTTCGAGCTTGCGGAACTCAAGCAGGCCTTTCACATGTTGACCTCCGTCTCCAAGAAGATGGAGCTCTCCTACGAGAGGCTCAAGGGGCAAGCCGAAGAGCTGAAGCAGGAGCTGTACGAGAAGAACGCGAAACTCGTCTTCTCTCTCAGGGAGCAGGAGAGGTTGGAGGGGTTTCTGGAGGGGATTCTGCAGAACCTGCCGGTGGGCATCCTGGTCACAGACGAAGCGGGAAAAATTCGCCTGGCCAACCAGAAAGCGAGCGACATCCTGGAAAGAACCGAGAGGGACCTCCTGGGGGCCGGGTACGCCGACTTCGAGATCCTTGGCGAGGTACCGCTCAAGCCGGGCGCGTCTCTGGAGAAGCGAAAAGGGCGGACCGTATACAGTTGCTCCGTTTCCTCTCTGAGCGGATCCGGTACAGGTGATCGCGGATGGGTGATCCTGATCGAGGACGTCACCGAAATCGGAAGGTGGAAAGCCCTTGCCGAGAGACAGAAGAGACTCAGTTCGATGGGCGAAATGGGTGCAAGAATCGCGCATGAGATCAGGAATCCTCTCGGGAGCATGGAATTGAACGCGGCCATGCTGCTGGAAGAACTGGAGGGGAACCCGGCCCTGTACGCCCTTGCGGGCCGTCTCGCCTCCGGTGTGAGAACGGTCACCCAGACCCTGTCCAACCTTCTCAATTTCGCGAAGGGGACCGACCCTCGGTGGGAGCGATTGGAGATTCCCAGGCTGGTCGGAGAAGCGCTCGATTTCACGGGACCGCTGCTGCGGGAGCATCAGGTTCGAGTTCAACAGGACTATGCCGAACAGGCTTGCAGCGTCCTTGGGGATCGCATCCTGTTGCGGCAGGCCCTGCTCAACCTGATCGTAAACGCCGTAGAGGGAATGGAACCCGGAGGATGCCTTCGGATCGGGACGGTGAAACAGGAAGAGACCACGGGCGTATGGCGCGGGTCTCCGGTAATGAAGGTCTTTGTACAGGACAGCGGGAACGGTATCCCGGAGGGTGAACTGGATCGGATCTTTGATCCCTTCTTCACGACCAAGTCTCAGGGGACGGGTCTCGGCCTGGCGATCGTGAACAACATCGTGGAGAGTCACGGGGGGATCGTTGAAGTGGAAAGCCGGGTAGGGACCGGATCCTGCTTTGTGATGTCGCTGCCATGTCAACAGGAGGAATCGTACGATGGATACGCGGCCCATCCTTGTGGTGGATGACGACGAGGAGATGCGGAAGGCCATCGAAGAGACCCTGCACAGGAAGGGCTACGCGACCGTTTCGGCCAGGGATGGGAAGGAGGCCTTGCTGCGGATCGACGAGGGCGGGCTTCGGCTGGTGATCACGGATGTACGCATGCCGGCGATGGACGGAATGACCGTGCTCCGGGAGGCCAGAAAACGATGCCCCAGGCTGCCTTTTCTCCTGGTGACCGCATTCGGGACCGTAAGCGAAGCCGTGGAGGCCGTCAAGGAGGGCGCAGTAGACTATCTGCTCAAGCCCTTCTCAGCCGACATTCTGCTCGACAAGGTCCGCGCGGCGCAATCCGAAGCATCCTCCCAGAAGCAGGACCGGGAGCTCGTGACCCAGGATCCGAAGATGCTCGAAACCCTGGAAATGGCTCGAGGCGTGGCGCTCAGCGATGTTGCCGTCGTTATCACGGGCGAAAGCGGCACGGGCAAAGAGCTTCTCGCCCGGTACATACACGAGAACAGCCCCAGACGGGCACGGATGCTCGTGACCGTGAATTGCGCCTCCATCCCGGACACGCTCCTGGAGAGCGAACTCTTCGGCCACGAGAAGGGAGCCTTCACCGGAGCTTCCCAGCGTAGGCTCGGCAAGTTCGAGACCGCCAACGAGAGCACACTCCTGCTCGACGAGATTGCCGAGATGCGGACGGCCCTGCAGGCAAAGCTCCTGCGGGTCCTCCAGGAGAAAGAGGTGGAGCGGCTCGGTTCGGACAGGCCGATTCCGGTTGATTTCCGATTGATCGCCACCACGAACCGGGACCTGCAGAAGGAGGTCTCGTCCGGTAGATTTCGGGAGGACCTCTATTACAGGATCAATGTCGTGCCGGTTCACCTGCCTCCCCTGCGGGAGCGAATCGAGGACATCCCCCTGCTGGTGGATCACTTCAGCAGGGAGGTGACCCAGCGACTGGGAATGCCGGCCAAGTCGTTTTCGCAGGGCGCGCTCGACGCACTGCAGGCCCGGCCCTGGAAAGGAAATGTACGGGAGCTGAAGAACGTGGTCGAGCGAGCCGTGGTCCTGGCTCGCCCCAGTCTCCTCGAGGAAACGGATCTGTTCCTCGGAGACAGCCCTGCCCCAAAAGAAGGGGGCAACGCCGTGTCGGTTCCGGTCAGGGGACTGAGGGCCATGGAGAAGGAGGCGATCCTCGAGACCCTGAAGCAGACCGGGGGCAACCGAACACAGACCGCAAAAATTCTTGGAATCAGCGTGCGAACGCTTCGCAACAAGCTCAAGGAGTACGAAGATGTTACAGAGGAAAAAAGTGCCGGGTGGGAAAGTCTTGCCCAGTGAGGCCGGGCCGATCGGGGCTTTCCGGGCCTCCAACCCCGGCCTGGGGGATGGTACGGAGATTGCTATTTGCATACCTCGGCGGGGTGGAGCCACGGAGAACCTGCAGGCCGCCCGATGCGGGAAAGGATAGAAACATGAGCGGAATAACGAACGATCCCTCTATCACATGGGCCTCGACGGCGCTCAACTGGTGTGTTCGACGACATCGGATGATCTCCTCGAACATCGTCAACCGGGATACGCCGGGCTACCGGGCCCAGGACATTGATTTCAAAAAGGTAATGGAGCAGATCGGCACCGAAGCCGAGGAGGTCCTCCAAAGGACCGATTCGGGACACCTCCCGGGCCTCTCGAGGGGGGCATCGAATGTGTTGATGGTCAAGGAGGCGGCCGAAGGGCTGGACGGGAACTCCGTCAATCTTTCCGAAGAGATGGCCCATCTGGTCGAGAACAACTATACCTACCAGGCGTTGCTGAAGCATGTGAACCGAAAGTTCCAGGCAATCAAACTCGCCGTACAGGGAGGCTGATGTGGGTTTATTCGATGGATTCGAGATCAGTGTTTCCGGGATGGATGCGCAGATGAGGCGCATGCGATTGATCGCATCGAACCTGGCGAACGCAGGTTCGACGCGCTCGGTCGACGGTCAGACCTACAGGAGAAAGGAAATCCTCTTCTCCGCCATGCCCCTGAACCAGACGGGCGGAATCGAGTTCGACAGAATGGACGAGCTTCGCAAGGTCAGCACCGTCGGGGTCGTAGAAGATCAGAGCCCCTTCCGGCGTGTACACATGCCGGGGCACCCTGACGCAGACGAGCAGGGGTTCGTCGAGTTCCCGAACGTGGAGAGGTTCGAGGAGATGGTCAACATGATGGACGCGTTCCGCTCCTACGAGGCGAACCTGACCACCTTCAACGCTTCGAAAGACATGATGAAGAAGGCATTCGAGATCTGGAGGTAACAGAGATGCCTCAAATCAAAGACATTGGTCTCGGCAAGCAGATGCTCGAGCTGCCTGAGGCGAAACAGGCGAACCAGGGATCAGGCTTCAAGGAGTATCTCAAGGACTGCATCCAGGGCGTGGACAACCTCCAGAAGGAGGCGGACCGGGCTGCCCACGAGCTAGCCACGGGCAAGGTCGAGAATGTCCACCAGGCGATGATCGCCATGGAAAAGGCGGACACGTCCTTTCGGCTGATGGTGGAGGCCAGGAACCGGATCGTGCAGGCCTACGAAGAAATCTTGAAGATGCAGGCGTAAGGAAGGATCATGAAACTACAAGATTTGATCCAGGGGTTTCAGTCGCTCACGCCGCAGAAGAAGTTTGTCGTGCTCTTCCTCGTCGTGTCGGCCGTCGGGGGGATCGCAATCTTCTCCTTCGTGGCCAACCGCCCCGACTTCGGCATCCTCTACGCGAACCTCGAGGAGTCCGATTCCGCCCAGGTGGTCGCCAAGCTCCAGGAACAGCAAATCCCCTACCGGCTGGGCGTCGGCGGCAGAGTCATCGAGGTGCCGCGGGAAAAGGTCTCCGAGCTCCGTCTCGCCATGGCCTCCGAGGGTATCTCCCTGGGGGGGGTGGTCGGGTTCGAGGTCTTCGACAAGGACAGCTGGAACATGTCCCGATTCGCCCAGGAAGTGAACTATCGTCGCGCCCTGGAGGGGGAGCTATCCCGGACCATCATGGGCGTGGACGAAGTGGAAAGGGCGAGGATCCATCTGGTCATACCCGAAAGGTCCCCTTTCGTGGGCGCCGAGGAGGCAAGGCCGAAAGCTTCGGTGATTCTCAAGCTCAAGGGATCGGGTCGGATGCAGCCGGGTCAGGTAAAGGGGATCGTCCATCTCGTGAGCGGCAGCATCGAGGGACTCAGGCCCGAGGATGTATCGGTGATCGACACCGAGGGGAACCTGCTGACCGGATCGAAAGAACACGATGAAAGCGTAACCGCGATCTCCTCCTACCAGCTGGAGTACAAGCGGGAGCTCGAGAACAACCTCGAGCAGCGCGTGGCACGGATGCTCGAAAGAATCGTCGGAACGGGCAACGCGATCGTGCGTGTGTCCGCAGACGTAGATTTCCGGAAGGTGGAAAAGGAAGAGGAGCTCTACGATCCCGAATCGGTGGTCGTCCGGAGCGAACAGAAGCGGAGCGAGAAGACCGGCGGCACCGTGGGCGCCGGTGCACCGGGCGTGAAGGCGGGCCAGCCCGGAGGCTCGGGGGCCGGAGGGTCTGCTCAGGGCACGCCTTCGGAAAAGAAAGAACAGGTACTCAACTACGAGATCAACAAGGTCATCAAGCGCCAGGTGGAATCCCCCGGGGCGATCCAAAGGCTCTCGGTGGCGGTCCTGGTCCACCAGAAGGAGGACACCGAGGAAGCCACCCTGCCAAGACTCAACGCCCTTGTGAAGGGGGCGGTCGGATTCGATGAGAAGCGCGGGGACCAGGTGGAAGTGGTTCTCACTCCCTTCGACAAGAGCACACAGGAAGGACCGGGCGAGCTTCCGTCTCCTGGGTTCCTCGAAGTTGCGGAGAGGGTGATGCCCTCGGTCATGAAATACGGTGGGCTGGTTGTCGGGGTCCTGCTCCTCATCTTTGCCGTGCTTCGGCCCCTGCTCAAGCGGCTGTCTGAAGAGGGTGAGCGGCTGGACGAATTCCAGCGGAAGCTTCCGCAGAGTCTCGAGCAGATGGAAAAGGTGATTCCGGAAATGACGGAGAGGGACAAGCTGATGCGGCTGGTCGAGCAGGATCCGGGACGGGCCGCGGGCATTATCAAGATGTGGCTGAAAGAGGCATGATATGAACGGGATCGAGAAGGCCGCCGCTCTGTTGATGGCCCTGGGTGAAGACCTGGCCGGCGATGTGATCAGCCATCTTCAGCCGCCGGAGATTCACAAGGTCACCGAGGCGATGGTGAGGCTCGAGAAGGTGAGCGGGGATGATGTTCAGAACCTCGCATCCGACTTCGAAGACGCTCTGAGAGACCCTTCCCTCGTCGGTCTGGACGGCGGAAAGTACATGCAGAAGGCACTCTCCAAGACGCTGGGTGACGCGAAGGCCTCGGAGATGATGCAGGATTTTCTACTCAACAGCAGCCAGGTGGGTCTGGAGGCGATCCGGAAGATGGAGCCCAGGACCATCTCGAACATCGTGCAGCGAGAGCATCCTCAGGTCATCGCCTTCGTCCTCGCCTCGCTGGATGCGGATCGGGCCGGAGAGGTGCTCGGCTACCTTCCGGACAACATCCAGGGAGAGATCCTCTACCGCATTTCGACGCTGGAGGAGATTCACCCGAATGTGGTCGACGAGCTCGAAGAGGCAGTGAAGAACCATGTTTCGAGAAACGCGGCCGGCGGCATCTCGAACCTGGGGGGTCTCAAGTTCGCCGCGGAAGTCCTCAACAAGACCGACCGATCGCGGGAGGAGCAGATCCTGGAAGACATCAAGGCGATCGAGGAGCCGATCTACCAGAAGATCGAGGAACAGCTCTTCGTCTTCGAGGACATCGTCCATCTCGACGACCGAACCTTGCAGACGATCCTCAAGGAGGTGAGCACCGACGTGCTGGTGGTCGCCCTGCGCGCCACGGATTCGTCCGTACAGGACAAGTTCTTCGGCAACATGTCGACGCGGGCCGCGGGCATCATCAAGGAGGAGATGGAGATGAGGGGGCCGGTACGGCTCAAGGAGGTGGAGCAGGCCCAGCAGGATGTGGTCACCACCGCAAAGGGCCTGGAGCAGGCAGGCAAGATCACGCTTGGCAAGGGTGGGGAGGATGTCTATGTCTAGAGGCCGCGGTCAGGAGGCCGAGGTGCGACCGTTCTGCTTCGATCGAGTCCTGGCGCAAGAGGGAGAAGAGGAGCAGAGGCTGCGTGATTTGGACAAGCTCGAAGAGCAAGCTTATACAGCGGGGTACCAGGACGGGGCGAAGGCGGGTTTCGACACCGGGATGGAAAAGGCGGCCGATACGCTGCAGCGACTCGAGGGCCTGATCTCGGGACTCGACAAGACCCGTGCCGAACTCTACGAGAAACTGGAGCAGGAGATCCTCGACCTGGTGTTCCGGATTGCCGAGAAGGTGATCCATGCGGAAATCCGGTCGGATGATGCTACGAGGCTCACCATCCTCGAAGCCGGCCTTCGAAGACTGAAGGAGTGTGAAAAAGTCCTCGTCCGGGTCGCCCCGACCGATCTGGAGGCGGTACAGGAGGCGCTGCCCACGCTCAAGGAGCAAAACGGCGTGGTCGGGCAGGTGATGGTGCAGGAGGACCCGGAGGTGTCGGAGGGCGGTTGCGTGCTCGAATCGGACCAATGTGAGGTGGACGGCCGTATCGAGGTCACCCTCCAGGCGATTGAGGAAGCGTTGAGAAAATAGTGATCGATGTCGAAGTCGATTGCCAAGCGATCGAGGAGGCGCTGAGGAAACCGTGAACCTGGCGGAATACAGAGACAGGCTCGAACAGCTCGAACCGTTGCCGGTACGCGGAAAGGTGCGGAAGGCGGTCGGCCTCTTGATCGAGGGGACGGGTGTGTGGGCACCGGTGGGCGCAAAAGCGCGAATCGAGTCTACGGATGGGCTGCATACCATCGACGCCGAAGTGGTGGGGTTTCAGGACCGGCACCTGCTCCTCATGCCCCTCCAGGGGATTCTGGGCATCGGGCCCGGCAGTCTGATCCATATCGAGGCCGGTGAGAACACGGTGCGGACCGGACCGGACCTGCTGGGCAGGGTCGTCGATGGCCTCGGCCAGCCGATCGACGGCAGGGGGCCCGTCTATGAAGACCGGACCTACCCCCTCTACCAGGGACCGGTGAATCCCTTGGACAGGAAGAGGATTCGATCCCCCCTGGACCTGGGTGTAAGGGCGATCAACGGGATGCTGACCTGCGGGCAGGGGCAGCGCATGGGCATCTTCGCCGGCAGTGGGGTCGGCAAGAGCACCCTTCTCGGCATGATCGCTCGCAACACGGAGGCGGAGGTCAACGTCATTGCGTTGATCGGGGAACGCGGCAGAGAGGTGAACGAATTCATCAAGGGCTCTCTCGGGCCTGAAGGGCTCAAGAAGTCCGTGGTCGTCGTTGCCACTTCGGACCAGCCCCCGTTGTTGCGCAAGCGCGGCGCCTTTCTCGCCATGGCGATCGCCGAGTCCTTCCGGGACCAGGGCAAGAAGGTCCTCTTCATGATGGACTCGATCACCCGGTTTGCCATGGCACAGAGAGAGATCGGTCTGGCCGTGGGTGAGCCTCCGGCAACGAAAGGTTATCCACCCTCCGTGTTTGCCATGCTTCCCGTGTTTCTGGAACGTCCGGGCAGTCTTGCCCATGACGGGTCGATCACGGGGGTGTACACGATCCTGGTCGAAGGCGACGACCTCGCCGATCCCGTGGCAGACACGGTCCGAAGCATCCTCGACGGACACGTGGTCCTTTCCCGGGATCTGGCCGCGCAGGGGCAGTACCCTCCGATCGACGTTCTGGAGAGCGTGAGCCGGGTCATGCCACATGTAGTTACAAAGGATCACGAAAACGCCGCCCGACGGATGAAGGCGTTGATGGCTGCCTATCGCAGGGCAGAGGACCTGATCGCTATCGGCGCGTACAAGGAAGGCAGTGATCCGGAGGTGGACACTGCAATTCGCCTGCGGCCCGAAATAGACGCCTTTCTTCGACAGGAAATCGACGACCGCGTTTCCCTTGACGACACCACACAGAAACTCTGCGGGCTTGCCGGGGAGGCAGGATGAAACCTGGAGCTTTCCGATTCAACGCGCTCCTGGACGTTTACCAGATCCAGGAGGACTCCCTCGTAGGGGAGATCTCTTCTCTCGAGAACGAGCGAAAAGGAATGTTGGCGAGAATCGATGATCTTTCTCAGGAATGCCAGGTAGCAACCGCAGCCTTCGTTGAAGGAGGCAGGGGAGACGAGCTGGAGGCGGCTGCCAGGTACGTGGAAGGACTGCGGCACTGGATCGAACAGTCCAGAGCCCGCGAAGAGGACCTGAAAAAAGAGATTGGCGAGAAGATTTTGGCCTTGCGGGCCATCCGAACGGAGCGGATGCGCTTCGGCAAGCTCAAGGAAAGGCACAGCAAGCTGGTCTATCAACACACAAAGCGGCTGGAACAGAAGGTGACCGATGAATTTGCTCAGAGAAAGAGGGACGTTTAGGGTTTTCCTCATCCTGCTGTTCGTTTTTCTGATCCTCAAGGGCTGGGTGCTCGTTTCCCTGCTGGGTGAAGGGGAGGGAGGAACCTGTCTTGCCGAGTCCGTATCCCCGAACACGGCCTTCGCCCAGACCGCTCCTCAATCCTATGACGCAGAGTGCGAGTTGCGTGTCGGCGGACTGATCAAGCGTATACAGGAAGAGGAAGGGCGGCTCTCTAAGAAGGCGACGGCCCTGGAGGAGAAAGAGAGACGCCTGCAGATATTCAGCCGCGAGCTTCTGGAAAACATAAATGATCTCAACGAGTTAAGGGCAATCGTTCAGAAGGCCCATCAAGAAATAATCGAGCATGAGGATGAACAGGAAAAGCGGCTCGTAAAGATCTACGACGCCATGGAGCCGGAAAACGCAGCGCAGAGGCTCGAGGCCATGGATGATGCCCTGGGGTCGTGGCTGCTGCTTCGGGTGAACGTCCGGAAGGCGGGACAGATCCTAGGGGCCCTGAGCCCTGCAAAGGCAAGCCGAATCACTGCACGACTGCGGGGCGAAGACCCCAAGTCGGCGGAGAAGATCGAAAAGGCATTGCGATCGAGCAAGGCCAGAACACCCGCCAAGACCAAGAAGGCCCAGGCGGCGAAGGCAAAGACAAAGAAGATTGCGAAGAGCGGTAAGAAGGGCAAATCAAAGGAAAGAATCCTGCAGATCGCTACCTTCAGCGAACCACAAAGGGCCGAACGAGTCGTCCAGACCCTGAAGCAGAAGGGGTATGCCTCTTTTCAGAAGAAGTGGTTCAAGGGAGAGCCTCGCAAGACCTACTACAAGGTCTTCGTTGGGCCGTTCCCCGACGTGAACAAGGCCACCGAGATGAAGGCGAAACTGGAGAAAAAGGACGGATACCGGGGAATCATGATTCGCACGCGGGCCGCCGCCGGCGTCTAGAGGCTGCAGGCCTCCCGCGCGTCTGCTCGTCTTCGTCCTTCCTCCTCGTCGTCCTAGATCCCACTCTACTCGTAGACCGTTGCATGTCCTTCCTGCGGCCCGTCGAGAGTACCACTCTTGTTCCCCGCCAATGACTGCCTCCGTTTCCCTCGTCCTCCTAATCGTAAATGTGGCAACCAGCGACTCATGCTTTGTTCCTGGGCCCCAGGTCCTCCCCAGAAGCCGCACCCTTCGAGGACGAGGACGAAGGACGAGTACGATGCCGGAGGGAACCGTCCTCTCCTCTATAGAGGACTACCAGCGAAGTTCCAGCGTGAAAGAAATGCCGGGATGGGAGGAAACGAAAAGGGTGACCAGCGTGGGAACGAGCGGGAAGGAATTTCCTGGAGCGGAACGGTCCGGCAAGAATTGCCGGGGAGGGAACCCGCAAGCGAATCTGGAAACTCTCCTGAATTCGGCAGGTTAGAAATTCTCGACGCTTGGCACGCCTTTTGAAGATCATGCATTCCGTCGATCTCCCGACCGAGCATCGCAGCCGGGAGAAACCCCGGACGGAACAGGACATGATAGATCTCTTTCTGACGAATGCATCTTCCGACAAGCCGACAGCGCCATCCTTGCCCGGCCAGGGTGCGGAAACCTCATCCTTGAAGCCGGCAAAGACCGAAGAGACTGCGGCCAGGCAAGACAGCCCCTTTGCAGCCCTCCTTGGTTCGGTTGGCCGGGAACGTGGAAATGCCGCGCAAGGAGATCCACGTACTGGTCAGGCACACCCACGGACCGAGCAGATGCAGGGCCGTTCGGAGGAAGCAGGGATTGATCCTGCAGTAGGACCCGCGGATGCTTCACTGGAACCGGCAGATGGTTCACTGGTACCGGCAGATCCTTCGCTGCAACCCGCAGATGCCTCACTGGTACAGACAGATCCGCCGCAGGAACCGGAAGACCATCTGCAGGCGGCTCCGCACGAGGAACAGCCCATACCCGTGCTCGGAGGAGGCCAGCCTGTCCTCTCTGATCAGGATGAGTATTCAGTCGAGATCCCGAATGGGGTTGAAAGGATTCCGGACCGGCCCATCGACGATAGTGTTGAGGAGAGCGTGCCTCTTGCGGAAGGGGATGCGGCGGAAGTTGAAACCTTCCTGGGCCTCGAGGACGCCGAGGATTCCCGTAGGGAGACCGCGGCGAACCTTCAGACCGTGGAGGCTGGGAACTCTCGGGAAGAGGGAGGTTCCTCAACTCGGCATCGAGTAGCTTCAGAAGCGGAAGGGCCTCGGACCGAGAGGTCGGCCGGGTCCGAGGATGTGCGGTCCGATGAGACCGCAGAAGATGGTGCTGCGTTAGAGGAAGGTGCTGCTGAGGAAGGGGGTAGCGAAAAAGGGGAGTCCCACGATTCGAGCCCTCGCACCATGCCTTCCCGCGCGGTGATTCCGAAAGGCATGGAGCAGGCAGGGGAAAGACTCGCTGGAGAGGTGAAGCCCCTGGGACAGACCCCTGCGGGAGAAACCTCCGGATCATTGGCAGGAAAGGAGGCCGCATCCTGGAGGCAGGAGGTTCAGGTCGAACCAGCCACCAAGCCGCCGCCTTCACCCGTTGCCTCCCAGCAGGCCATGCCGAACAACTCGACGCAAGCCTCTTCGGGTTCTGCTTTCCGTATTCAGGGAGATACCGTGCACATGCGCATCCAGGACGAGGAACTCGGCCCCATGCGCTGGCACATCCACATGAACAGCGGCAGGATCACGGCCGAGGCGATCGTGGAAACGTCCCGCGTCCAGGAGCTTCTCCAGTACCACCAGGATGTGCTCCAGGCAAAGTTGAACGCCCTGGGCGACGAGATGGAGGCCTTTGACGTTTCGGTCGATCAGGGATCGCAGAAATTCGAAACCTTCTCAGGGTTGAAGGGATCCGGACAACACGGCCGGTCGACGGGAAATTCGGAAGAGGCTCCCGATTCGAAACCGGTTGTCTGGAACGTGACAGGGGGCAGCGAGTCGGGGCTCGATCTCTATGTGTGATCGCCTGCCACCAGAACGGTACGGCCCGGAGGCATGTCCTTTACAAAGGAGGTAAACAAGGATGGTCCCAACAATCGGAGCGACGAGCACCACCACCGCCCTGACCACGGAGCAGACCGATTCCCTGGACAAGGACGTGTTTCTCAATCTTCTCATCGCCCAGCTCAAGAACCAGGACCCCCTCGAACCGATGGAGTCGACCGAGTTCGTCACCCAGCTCGCCCAGTTCAGCGAACTGGAAGAGATGCAGTCCTTTAACAGCGGCCAGGAAGAGCTTCAGAATTACATGGCATCCCTGAACAACTTCGCTGCTGTCTCACTTCTGGGCAAGGCTGTCGAGTTCTCGGGCGAGCAGGTCACGCATCAGGAGGGAACCACAACCGACATCAGCTTCATCCTGCCCTCGGACGCGGCGGATGTTACGATCAACCTGTACGACGAGCAGGGCAACCTCGTCGACAAGATCGAGGGGATGGCCCTGGCCGCTGGGAGTCAGACAGTGGTCTGGGACGGCAAGGACGGATCCGATCTGCCTATCCCTTCCGGCACGTACAGGTGCGAAGTCCTGGCCAAGGATGCATCCGACGCGAGCATCCAGGTACAACAGATGCAAAGGGGTGTGGTCCGGGAGGTCCAGTTCGAAGACGGTGTGCCCTCCGTGCGGGTGGGCGACCGGTGGCTGTCTCTGCCGGACATCCGGAGCATTCAAACCTCTTGAAAAAAATGAAAACAACACAAACAACACATAGAAAAGGAGGTATTATCAAATGTTGACATCACTGTTCACGGGCGTCAGCGGCATGAACGCCCATATGGACGAGTTGAGTGTGATCGGTCACAACATCGCCAACATGAACACCTACGGCTACAAGGGGAGTCGATCCTACTTCGCGGACCTGCTCTCCCAGAGCCTGGAGGGGATCTCCGGCCCGAACCAGATCGGGGCGGGCGTGGAATTGAACGGTGTGCTCAAGAGCTTCACCCAGGGCGCCTTCGAGTCCACGGCAAGCCCCCTGGACCTGGCCCTCGAGGGCAGTGGGTTCTTCATGATGAAGGATCTGGACGGTGCGAGCTACTACTCCCGGTTCGGCGGATTCCAGCTGGACAAGGACGGATACATCGTGGACCCGAGCGGAATGCGGCTCCAGGGCTACGGCGTGGACGCGCAGGGAGACCTGCAGAGTGCTGTCGACAGCCTGCAGATCCTGAGCACCCGGTATCCGCCGCAGGTGACGGAAACACTTTCGGTGGCGGCAAACCTCGACTCGGGGTCAACGGTCATTACCGATCCATTTGATGTGACGGATCTGGACGCCACCACCAATTTCCAGACCACCATCACGGTTTACGATTCCCTGGGTTACCAGCACCCCATAACCCTGTGCTTCCGAAAGACCAGCGACCTTCCCACCGGAAACCCGTGGGAATGGTATGCGGTGGTGAGCGCCAACGATGCGGAGAGCGGCGTGACGGAAGTGGGAGCCCAGGGCACGCTCCAGTTCGATACGGCAGGCGCCCTCGTGTCTCAGACCATTGACACCAACGACTTCAATTTCGCAGGAGGTGCGGGACAGAACCAGACCATAGCCTTCAGCTTCGGCACGGACACGAGCAGCGGTGGCGACGGGCTGGACGGCGTGACCCAGTTCGGGGCTGATTCAGGGATCTACAGCCTGGAGCAGGACGGCTACGGGTCCGGAAGCCTTCAGGGGATGTCCATCGACAAGTACGGTGAAATCACCGGATCCTTTGACAACGGAAAGACCCGTACCTTGGGGAAGATCGCCCTGGCCAATTTCGCGAGCCCCTCGAACCTTCAGTCCATCGGCAAGAACCTATACGCCGAGTCCCCGAGCTCCGGCCCTGTGCTCGTGGGGAGCGCGGGAAACCAGGGAATGGGGCTGGTCCGGCCGAACACCCTCGAGCTTTCGAATGTGGACCTGGCGACCGAGTTCGTCAGGATGATCACGGCCCAGAGGGGGTTCCAGGCAAACTCCAAGGTCGTCAACACGACCGATGAGGTGCTGATGGAGCTCGTGAATCTGAAGCGATAATCCATAATGCTCCGGCGGGGCGTTGAGATACGCCCCGCCGCCCCTTCTTTTACTCGTCCTCGTCCTCGTCGTCGTCCTCGTCCTCGAGGTCGGGCACGGGCACGGGCACGGACATTCCCCGCCTCCTGCGCCCTGATATCTTGTGGCTTTCGCTCTTCCACTGACCCAGGAATCATCTGTTCCGTACGACATACACCTCTCTCCACCCCTTCCCGTTTCGAGGACGAGGACGACGACGAGGACGAATAGGGGGGCGCCTGACCCCCGACCCCTTTCTCGCTTTGTCCTACTGTTTCACCCCCCGTCATAATTCTGACTGTCATGCCCGATAACCTTGACTCCCGGAGTGTCGGCCTGGAGAACATTAAGTAATAAATTCAAATAGATAGAGCTTTTCAGGAGTTGGCATAGGGGTTGCTAACTCTGGGGGTGCGTTCGAGAAGTACGAAAACCCATACGGCGTAAGGAGGCTGTCATGGCACCGGAGGAGACCGCAGCGGCGACCGAAGAAGCACCGCCGCAGAAGAGCAAGAAGATGCTCTTCATCGGACTGGCCGTCGGATTTCTGATCCTTGCGGGCATCAACGGCGTGCTCGTTTGGAAAGTTCTTTCCGGCGATTCGGCCGATGCAAAGACGACCGAAACGGAAGAGGTGGTGGTGGAGGAGGAGGAAGCCAGCTTCATGTTCAAGCTGGATCCCTTCATCGTCAATCTTTTTGATGACCGAGGCGTCCGTTACCTCAAAGTGCGCCTGGACGTGGAGGTGTGGGACATCACGGATGAGCAGATGCTCAAGAAGCTTCCAAAGATCCGTGACAGTCTCATCGTCCTCCTGTCGAGCAAGAAGTACGATGAGATCGGCTCCCTCGAGGGAAAGGCCAGGCTTCGCGAGGAGATTCTCTTCCGTCTGAACCGGATTCTCGGGGAAGGGAAAGCGAAGGAAGTCTATTTCACCGATTTCGTGGTGCAGTAGAGACATGGGAAAACTGCTTTCACAAGAAGAAGTGGATGCCCTTCTCAAGGGGCTGTCGGACGGCGACATCGAGACCGAGGCTCCTCCCGAGCCGGAAAGCACGGGGGTTGTGGCCTACGATTTCTTCGGCCAGGAGCGGGCGGTCCATGGGCACATGCCCACCATGGAAGTCGTGAACGAGAAATTCGCTCGCGAGTCCACGGCCTCCCTGTTCGAATTCCTGGGCAGGATGATCGATGTCTCGGTGGAAAGCTTTGAACTGATCAAGTACGAGGAGTTCATCCGAAAGCTGCCCGAAAGGGCCTCCTTCGACGTGTACAGGACCGATCCGCTTCGCGGGTCCTGCGTGTACTTCTTCGAAGCGAAGATGATCTCCCTCATCGTGGACGTTCTCTTCGGAGGGTCCGGAAAGCTCCTCGTGGACATTCAGGGCAGGGACTTCACCACCATGGAAACCCGCGTCATCCAGCGACTTCTCAACATGTGTTTCCGGGACCTCAAGAAGGCGTGGAACGTTGTAGGGGAGATGTCGTTTCACCACCTTCGGTCCGAGTCGAACCCGCAGTTCGTCAACATCGTTCAGCCCCCGGACCACGTCATGGCGAGCAGTTTCAAGGTGGACATGGAGCTGGACCAGGCCGTAATGGGCTACTGCATGCCCTTTGCCTCGATCGAGCCGATCAAGGACACACTCTATGGAAGGATCCCGGCCGAGGATGCGGATTCGGACGAGGCCTGGAAGCAGTGCCTGTCCGACCATCTCCGTGAGATCCCGCTGGACATGAGTGCGGAGCTCGGCACCTCGGAAATCACCTTCCGGGAACTTTTAAACCTGAAAGAGGATGACATCCTGCCCCTCGCCGTCGGGCCGAAGGATCCGATGGTATTGAGGGTCCAGGAGATTCCGAAAGGCACGTGTGTAGCCGGACAGAGGAATGGCAACTATGCCATCGAGGTCCTTTCCATTGAAGAAAACATGAGCAAGGAGAAGAGAAGTGGAGCCGCAAGAGGAACCGAAACTGTCCGTGACGGAGGAGGAGATCCCCTCGACCGAAGCATCTTCACAGGCAGCGCCTCCAATGCCGCCTGAGGGGCTTCAGGAACCTGCGGGTGAGGGGCATTCCCTGAACCTGGATCTGATCCTGGACCTTCCTGTCAGCGTTTCGATCGAACTGGGCAGGACCCGCATGCAGGTGGAGGAGATCCTGCGGCTGGGCCAGGGTTCTGTCGTGGAGTTGAAGAAACTGGCGGGTGAGCCCCTGGAGATCCTGGTACAGGGACGGCCGATCGGAAAGGGCGAGGTCGTGGTCGTGAACGAGAAGTACGGCATCCGTCTTACAGACATCATCAGCCCGGTCGAAAGAATTCAGAGGCTCGGATGAAGGCGCTGAACAAGCTCTGTCTGCTCGTCCTGCTGGTCTTCGCGTCCCTCCTCGCTGCATCCGAGGCGGCAGGGGATGAGGAGACAGTGGGATTTCTGAACTCCGTTCCGAAGAGCCAGGAGGATGAAGGCGGCTTGCACCGGAAAGGCGCTCAGATCCTGGGGTTCTTCCTCCTGGTCGGGTGCGTCGCCTACGGAGCCATGCACTGGCAGAAGAAACGTGGCGGACCGCAAGGCACAACCATTCGAGTGGTTGCCGTGAAACCTCTCGGACAACGGGAAAAAGTGGCGATTCTCGACGTTCTGGGGGAGAGGATGGTGCTGGGGATCACGGCACACCGCATATCGCTCCTGTCCCAGGAACGCAGCAGCTTCGCAAAACTGATGGAAGAGGAAGAGACAGCATGAAGCGGATCGTACCCGTAGTCCTTTGCCTGCTCTTCTTCTGTTCCGGGAATGTGTGGGCGGCAGACCCTTCCGTACTCGATCAGCTGGAGTCGGCCGGCTATTCGAGCGCCGTGAAGGTGCTCGTGATACTCACCCTCGTGGGTTTCGTACCTTCCCTCGTGCTCACCATGACATCCTTTACGCGTCTGGTGATCGTCTTCTCCCTGCTGCGACATGCCATGGGAACCCAGCAGGCTCCCCCGAACCAGGTGATGGTGGGGCTTGCCCTGTTTCTGACCTTCTTCGTCATGCGGCCCGTCTGGGTCCAGGTCCATGATCATGCCCTTGCCCCTTATCTGGATGGGCAGATCCAGGAGGGGGAAGCCTTTGAGAAGGCGATTGTTCCCTTCCGGTCCTTCATGTTCCAGGAAACGAGGAAGAAGGATCTCGGGCTGTTCGTCCAGCTTTCGAACACGGCGCCTCCAGAGGGACCGGCAGACATTCCGACCTCGGTGCTGGTTCCCGCATTCATCACGAGCGAATTGAAGACCGCCTTCGAGATCGCCTTTTTGCTCTACATCCCTTTCCTCGTCATCGACATGGTCGTGGCGAGTGTCCTGATGTCGATGGGCATGATGCTTCTTCCCCCGATCATGATCTCCTTGCCCTTCAAGCTCATGCTTTTCGTGCTTGCGGACGGGTGGAACATGGTCGTGAAATCACTCGTTGAAAGCTTCTGAGAATGGGTACGGAAATCGTGGCACAGGTAGGAACCGAGGCGTTGAAGACGGTTCTGTTCGTCTCTGCACCTCTTCTTTGCATCGCGATCGCAGTCGGGCTCATGGTGAGCATCGTGCAGGCGATCACCCAGATCCAGGAAATGACCCTGACGTTTGTTCCGAAGATCCTTGCCCTCATGGCAGGGTTGTTCTTTTTCTCGAACTACATGATCGATCGCCTGCTCGGGTTCACACAGGGCCTGATCCAGATGATTCCGGTGATGATTCGGTGATGTCGCATGTCGGAGCAGCTTACGAGCCTCGCGCTCGCTTACGGATTTGTCCTGATACGGATCATGTCGATCATGTTCGTCCTGCCCCTCTGGAGCGGCCGTATCCCGGTCGTCTGGAAGGTCCTGACGGCGGTCTGGTTGAGCGTGCTCTTCAGCCACATCATCCCGGTCGAGATGCTGCCCAAGACGATGACCATGAGAGTGCTCGTGGTCGGAGGCATCCAGGAGGTTCTCACCGGAGCCTTTCTCGGGTTTCTGCTGCGCCTCTTTCTTGCCGCCATCACACTCGCCGGGCAGTTGGCCGGCTTCCAGATGGGCCTGGCGATCGCAAACGTGATCGATCCGGCAACCAGCGATCGGTACTCGATCGTGGCTCAGTTGTTGAACCTGCTCGCCATGTTCGTCTTCATCGAGATGGACGGACACCTGATGGCGGTACAGGCCGTGGCAAAGAGTTTCGAATGGCTGCCCCCGTTTTCGGCGGCCCTTAGCGGTGAGATCTTCTACGATATCGTTCTTTCGGGAGGAGGGGAGATGTTCCGGTTGGCGCTGAAGATCGGTTGGCCCATCAGCCTCTCCCTTCTCCTGGTCTATCTGTCGATGGCGCTGCTCGTTCGGGTGGCTCCACAGATCAACATGCTGATGGTCGGCTTTCCGATCACCATCTCCATGGGGCTGCTGGTGATCATGTTCGGTGTTCCAACCTTTGCCGTGGCGATGGAACGGATGTTCCATGACGCCTTCCTTGCGGTGGAACAGGCACTCGCGGCATTGAGGCCTTGATATGGCAGAGCAGACAGGACAGGAAAGAACTCAGCCGGCAACCGCGCGAAAGCGCTCGAGGGCGCGCGAGGACGGCCAGGTTGCCAAGAGTCGTGAGGTCAACTCCGTGATGCTGCTCGGAGGGGCCATCGGCTTTTTTGCGCTCTTCGGCGGTTCCTGGATGCGTCTCTGGACCGAAACCGTTCACACCGGCCTGAATCCGTTTGCGTTTTTCGAGATGGACCTGGGGTGGAGGGAGCTGGGCCGGCACTGGATGAAGAGCATCCTGGTCCTTCTGTCTCCTTTCCTGATCCTCTTTCCGATTCTCGCCATCGCGGCGACGGTGCCCCAGGTCGGGTTCAAGATCACGCCGAAGGTCCTGACGCCGAAACTGAGCAAAATCAGCCCGCTGAACGGGTTGAAGAGGCTCTTCTCTGCGAGCGGCTTCGTGGAGGCACTCAAGAGCATCGGCAAAGTCGTCTTGATCGGCTCGCTTGCCTACGGAACGCTTCGACCCGAAATCCCGTATTTGCCTCACCTCTGCAACCTGCCCCTGGGCGGCGCTCTCTCGCACGCGGCACTCATCGCGTTCAAGCTGGCGGCCAAGGTCTGGGTGGCGTTGCTCTTTCTTGCGATCCTGGACTACGGGTTTCAGCGCTGGAACTACGAACGTGAGCTTCGCATGACCAAGCAGGAAGTAAAAGAGGAAATGAAGGAGACCGAGGGGGATCCCCAGGTGAAGGCCCGCATCCGGAGCGTCCAGATGAATCAGGCTCGGCGACGCATGATGCAGGAGATCCCGAACGCGGATGTGGTCATCACCAACCCGGACCACGTTGCGGTCGCTCTTCGGTACGACCGGGACCAGGAGATGGCCCCGGTGGTAGTCGCGAAAGGTGCCGGCTGGCTTTGCGAACGCATCAAGCAGGTGGCCCGGGAACACGGTGTGCCTGTAATGGAAAGGCCTCCTCTGGCAAGACTGCTGTACAAACAAGTGGAAATAGGCCGGGAGATCCCGCTCGAGGTCTATCGGGTCGTTGCAGAGATTCTCTCCTATGTCTACCGACTCAAGGGAAATGTGACCCATGGCACAGAACACAACTAGGACATTTCTTCCCGCCATGGAAGAATGGCAAAAGGGCGCACAGCTCGCCCTCCCGCTGGGCGTCATCGTTGTCCTCGGCATCATGATCCTCCCTGTGCCGCCGATCCTGCTCGACTTTTTTCTGAGCATCAGTATCACCCTCGCGATCACGATCCTGCTGATCGGTTTCTTTGTGGAGAAACCTCTCGAATTCTCGGTCTTTCCGGCCGTCCTGCTCGTGTGCACCCTCTTTCGGCTGTCCCTGAACATCGCTTCCACGCGGCTCATCCTGCTGCGGGGCGAACAGGGTCCGGATGCTGCGGGGAAGGTGATCGCCTCTTTCGGCCAATTCGTGGTCGGCGGCGAGTATGTGGTTGGACTCGTCGTGTTCGTGATTCTGGTGGTGATCAACTTCGTGGTCATTACGAAGGGCGCAGGACGAATCGCGGAGGTGGCGGCCCGGTTCACCCTGGATGCGATGCCCGGCAAGCAGATGAGTATCGACGCGGACCTGAATGCGGGGCTCATCGGCGAGGGGGAGGCGCGGGAGAGGCGGGAACGGATTTCCCAGGAGGCGGATTTCTACGGTGCCATGGACGGTGCCAGCAAGTTCGTGCGGGGGGATGCGATCGCCGGGATCATCATCACCGTCGTGAATATCCTTGGAGGCCTTGCCGTAGGGGTGCTCCAGAAGGGTATGGCCATGGGGGACGCGGCCCAGACCTATACCCTCCTGACCGTGGGGGACGGGCTCGTCTCACAGATCCCGGCCCTGTTCGTGTCCACGGCCGCCGGTATCGTGGTCAGTCGCACCGCAACCGAGGGGGACTTCTCCGATACGGTACGGGGCCAGCTCTTCGGCAATCCGAAGGTCCTGTACCTCTCGAGCTTTATCCTGATCGTCTTCGCCACCGTTCCCGGGTTGCCTCACATGTCCTTCCTGCTCCTGGGCGGGATCACCGGCTTCCTCGGGTACCGCGCTTCCCGCACGGAAGCGGAGAAGATCGAGGAAGAGGCGGCGGATGAGGCAGAGCCGGAGACGGTCGTGCAGGTCGACCCGATCGATCTCGTTGCACTGGATCTGGGCTACCAGCTCGTGTCCCTGGTAGACCGATCCCAGGGAGGCTCCTTGCTGGAACGGATCCAGACCCTTCGGAGACAGATGGCGCGCGATCTCGGGTTCGTGGTTCCTCCGATTCACATCAAGGACAATCTTCAGATCGGGCCTTCCGAGTACCGGATCTATGTGAAAGAGACCGAGGTGGCCAAGGGTGAGGTCCAACCGGGCACCTGTATGGCCATCAACCCCGGCAACGCGCAGCCTGGACTGGACGGCGTTACGGCACAGGAACCTGTGTTCGGCCTGGCCGCCACCTGCATTCCGGAGGAGGACAGGGAAAAGGCGCAGATGATGGGCTACACGGTGGTGGACGCGGTCACGGTGCTGGTGACGCACCTTTCCGAGGTCCTTCAACGGTATTCGAAGGAGTTGCTGACCCGCCAGGACGTGCACGGCCTGCTCCAGGAGGTTGCCAGGGAACATCCGAAGGTGGTCGAGGAGCTCGTTCCGAACCCGCTCCCCCTGAATGTGGTCCATCGAGTGCTGCAGAACCTGCTCGAGGAGAAAGTCTCGATTCGGGACCTGCTGAGCATCCTGGAGACCCTGGGCGACCACGCAGCGACCACGCGGGACCCGGAGTTACTCGGCGAGTATGCTCGTCACGCCCTGGCGAGACAGATCAGCAGGGAACACAAGAACGACGATGGGACCCTGCCGGCGATCATCATGGCGCCCCAGTGGGAAGAGAAGATCTCCAGGACGCTCGTCTCGACCGATCAGGGGAGCTTTTCCGCCCTGGATCCGAACGAGGTGCAGCGACTTGTTCAGGATGTAAGCAAATCGATGGAGGAGGTCAGTCAGCGAGGGCAGGTGCCCGTTCTGCTGACCACCCCGGAGCTCCGCAGACATGTCCGGAGGCTCCTGAGCCGTTTCCTGCCGGGCCTCTCGATTCTCTCGTACAACGAGATCTCCCCGGACACGCGCATCTTAGCCGTTAACCGTTAGAGGGTGGGCGATGGTTGTCAAAAAACTTTTCGGAAACACGATGAAGGAAGTCCTCAGACAGGCGAAGGCGGAGCTGGGTGAGGATGTGGTCATCCTGTCACAGAAGCGGCTCGCCGGGGGGGAGATGGAGCTCACGGTCGCGGTCGATCCGCCTCTGGAGGCCCGGGGCTGCGACGCGAACGGCCTGGAGAACGAGCTCTGTGAAATCAAGAAGATGTTGCTCTCCCTTGTTGAGGAGCGGGAAGTCATGGGGCTCGGCAAAGCGGCCCTGTTTCTCTATCAGGAGCTCAAGGAGAAGGGCCTGAGCGAGAAGGTCGCCTATCAGATCGTTCGGGACCTCGCACAGGGAATGGGCCCCGAAGACCTGCTCAAGAAGGAGGTGCTGCAAAAAGAGTTGCGGCGCTTCTTCTTCTCCCGCATCGAAACGACCGAGCCCCTGGCCGACGAAAAGATGTGCATCGGCCTGCTCGGCCGGACAGGGGTGGGAAAAACAACGACCCTTGCGAAGCTCGCCTCCATCGAGCGCTTCCACAGAAAGAGGCGGGTCGGGTTGGTGAGTCTGGATGGAGAGAAGGTCGGCTCCAGCGAGGAGCTCCAGCGAATCGGAAAGATCCTGGACATCCCGGTCGCCATCGCCTACGAACGAAGCGAGGTTCCCAAGGTGTTCGAGCTCGGTGCCCGGGTCGACACCCTGCTCGTTGACACACCGGGCAAGGGGCTTGGCGAGAAGGGCCTGAGAGAGAAACTTTTCGATGTGATGACGCTCTGTCCCCACGCCCAGTTTCATCTTCTCCTGAGCCCTCACTATCGGAGGGACGTCCTGCTTCAGGACCTCGAGGAGTACAGCCGTTTGTCCCTGAAGAGCCTGATTCTGGCGAAGGTCGACGAGAGTCGCCGCGTGGGGAGCCTGATGGACGCAGTCCTGTCTCACCCGATCCCCTTGTCCTGGATGACCACGGGCCAGGACATCCTTCACGATATCCTTCCCGTGAACAAGGGAATGCTGCTCGACATGATGATGGAGGCGTAATCGATGGTGCCGGAAGGACAGAGAATGCAGTCTGCGCGCGTTTACACGGTCACAAGCGGAAAAGGTGGTGTGGGCAAGACGAATATCGTGTTGAACCTTGCGATGGCATTGACGGAAGCCGGCAAGAGGGTCCTGATCCTGGATGCGGATCTCGGCCTTGGAAATCTGGACGTGCTTCTCGGAATCCAGCACACCTACACCCTCGGAGACATTCTGAGCCAGAGGTGCTCGCTCAAGGACGCCCTCCTGGAGGGGCCGATGGGAGTGAAGATCCTGCCCGCCGAATCCGGGGTGGAAGAGCTCACCCGGCTCACCACGGGACAGAAGATCCAGGTCTTTTCCCTGTTTCACGGGCTCTATGAGGAGGCGGACACGATCCTGATCGATACGGCATCCGGCATCTCGTCGAACGTGCTCTTCTTCAGCAGTTTTGCGGACCAGATTCTGCTGGTTGCCACGCCGGAGCCTACGTCCATCACGGATGCGTATGCAACCATGAAGGTTCTCTCACGAGCACCGGGCGATCAGGATTTCCAGCTCCTGATCAACCGCGTGGACTCGGAGCAGCAGGGCAGAGAAGTGTATCAAACGCTCAGCAGGGCGGCCGAGCATTTTCTGGAGATCCGTCCCGCCTGGCTGGGATGCATATCGCAGGACCGGAACCTGCCCAGAGCCGTGTCTCTCCAGAGGCCGCTTCTGGAACTGAAGCCCGAGAGCCGGGCTTGTCGTGATATCCGATCGCTGGCCGAAAAACTGGCGGCCCGCGACCGGCCCGTGCGTGCGAGGCATGACGGGGCCTTGTGTCTGGAGCCCCAGCAATGCGTGCGCGGAATCGGATAGGCAGCCGTTAGGAGAACATCAGATGGGTAAAGCATCGGCGCAACGTCTCCAAGACCTTGGGAGGGACGAGGAAGAGTCCATCCTCGAACACCTTCCTCTCGTCAAGTGGATCGCCTATCGGCTCGCGGTCCGTTTGCCGTACAACCTGGAGGTTCAGGACCTGATCAGCGCCGGTACGCTCGGTCTCCTGCAGGCGATGCGGGACTTCGACCCTTCCCGGAAGAACCGTTTTCAAACGTACGCTTCCATCCGGATTCGCGGTGCCATGCTGGACGCGATCCGTGAACAGGACTGGACACCTCGTTCTTTTCGGGATCGATACAAGAAGTACGTTCACAGCATCCAGGAGTTGAGCAGAAGGCTGGGAAGGCCTCCCGAGGATGATGAAATACGGGTCGAGCTGGGGCTCTCGGACGACCAATACCAGGACTTCCTCGTCAAGGCCCGTCCTCTTTCCTTCCTCAGCCTGGAGGATCTGCACCTGTCTCCAAAAGCCGTGGAGGAGATGGCGGGGAAGGTCTCCCGCGACAAACGCAATGACCCGGGCCTGGCCGCAGAATTCGGCGAAGTCCGAGACATGCTCGCTGATGCGATCGACTCGCTCCCGGAGAGGGAGGCGAGAATCATCCAGCTCTATTATTTCGAAGAACTGAATCTTAAGGAAATCGGGAAGGTGTTGGGCATCGGGGAATCCCGTGTGTGCCAGCTTCAGGCACAGGCCTTGATGCGGCTGAAAGGGAAGCTCCGCAAGGAGGAAATCACTCGATGACAACGAAGATCGCGCACAGCACCTGGCCTGTCGCTCTAACGAAGCGAACGGCATCCCTCGACCCCAAAGGAGAAGGGAGGTGAGTCAGATGATCGAAGTATCGGAAAGAATCGGAAACGTAACTTATCCGATACCCAACCCGGATCGGATCCAAGAGACCCGGCAGCGAAGAGAGGCGATCGAGCGCGATCGATCCAGCGGGAAGAAGAAGAAGGGCAAGAAGAAGAAGTCAACCGAGGACAATCGTCTGGACACGCGCGTTTGATCCTCTGAAAAGGAGTCTCCTATGAATCCTCTGATTCTGGTCGGATTCGACCTCGTCGTCTCGGCGGTGTTGATCCTGCTGGCGATGTACGTGGTGTGGAGCCGGGTTCAATCTCGCTTGAACTCCTTGGCGGACAAGGAGACCCTTCCGATCCCGAAGGCGCCGCCCCAGGAAAAGGTGGAAAGACCGGGCCCCCCGAAAGAGGAGAAGCAGCGCGAATGGGCCTTCGGGGGCATAACGGAACAGGCGGCGACGTTGAAACGGAAGGGGTGCTCGCTTGAGCAGATCGCGCAGAGGCTGCAGCTGCCGACACGCGAAGTCGAGATGATGCTTGCCATTTCGGAGATGGGGAACACGGAAGGACCCGGTCACGGGCAGGTTGCCTCCTTTTCTCTGGAACCGGAGATGGTGCACTCCCACTGATTCGTTGACCCGGGCTTGATCCACTCGAGGATCGCGTTCCGGGGCATGAAACGGACCTTACGGAAGACGAGAGAACATGTCGGCAGGGGAGAAGGGCGCAGTCCAGACAAGAGAGATCGAGGTCCCGACCGTCCAGAAACCGGATCGTGCAGGGGCCGGCAATCTCAGGGACGGTGACAAGCTTGCCTTCCGGGTCCTGGAGAGCAGACCCGGCGATCGGTACCTGATCCAGGTCCGGCAGAAGCCCATGTCGGTGCATAGCCGATTCCCCCTCACGGAAGGGGGACGGTACCTCGCGGAAGTGAAGATACAGGGCGGCCTGATCCAGTTCCTGTCGAAGCCGATTCCGTCCAACGCGGTCGAAGCCCTCCTTGCACAGAGGCAGACGCTGAAGACGCCCCTGTTCTCCCTGTTGAGGACTTTGATGTCGACCCACTCCCTCCCCCCCGGCTTCCTCACGGACTGCCAGAGCGGGGAGGCGGTGCGAGGCGCCCTTCAGAACTGTGGCCTTTTCTATGAGGCCCGAGTACGCGAGGCATTGCGAAAGAAAGCTCCGCACTCGCTTGCAGAGGACGTCAAGGGATTCCTGCTGCGACAGGCCGAAAAGCATCCCGCTGCTTCCGTCCGGGAGACGATGCGTGCGGCCTTGAGGCAGGTGGAGGTGAAGCAACTCCTTAGCCTCCAGGGAGGGCCCGAGGGACCATTTCCTTTCTGGCTGCCTTTCGGCGAAGGGACGATCATCGAAGGTGCGCTCAAGCGCTTTCGGAGATCCGGGGATACCGAGTTTCTGGTGATGATACGAGTCCCGTTCCTCCCGACCGAGGAGCTTCTTGTCACCGTGACGTGGAACCCGAACAAGGTGGAAGTACACCTATGCACCGGCCCCATTGCATTCGAAGCCCTGCGGAAAGGGGCGCAAAGACTGGAGGGACAACTCGCCGACCTCGGTATGGCCGGGGCGAGCGTCCGGGTTTCGCGAAGCGTGCCCGAGCATGTCCGGGCCGAGTTGGAAGGGATCCGGTTTGTCGAGTCCTATGGATAAGAAACGGGAAAGAAGTGAAAAGGCGGTCGCTCTGCGATACGACCGGGACCGGGACGGCGCGCCTCAGGTCGTAGCCAAAGGGAAGGGTTGGATTGCCAGCAAAATCATCGAGGAGGCGAAAGCGCACGGTCTTCCCTTTCGAGAGGACCCCCTGCTCGTGGAGGCCCTCATCGGGTTGGACCTGTATCAGGAGGTCCCTGAGGAACTCTACCGGGTCATCGCCGAGGTCTATGCCTTTCTCTACGAGGTCAGAAACGATGCATTCGGGGTGCAGCCCTCTCATGAGGAGGAACTCTCTTCCGGGTAGGCAGGAATTGCCGGGGTCACGGAACCCGGAGCGAAGCTGTAACCATTTGAAGTTGTTGCATATTTCTCCGAGGCCCGGATGGTATGGGTCTTGCTAATTCGACAGGGTGCGCACATCTCTACAAACGAGGGAGAAACAAGGAATGGACATAGGCGCTTTCATCGCAGCATCCGGAGCCAAGGCGAACCAGAGAATCCTCGAGGAGGTCACGCACAACCTGGCGAACGCCTCCACGCCAGGCTTCAAGGAGAGGCTGATCGCAAAGGAAGCTTTTCCTTATGCTGCGCCCGGCAGTGAGCAGACCGGTATCGACCCCCTTGCCTTCGTTCAAGCGGGTCCCCCTGTTGTTGACAACACACAGGGTGTCGTCGAGCCGACGGGTCGCCCTCTCGACATCGCCATTGTAGGCAAGGGCACCTTCCAGGTTCGGACACCAGAGGGCGTTCGAGGCGTTCGAGACGGAAGGCTAAGCCTCGACCGGGACGGCACGATCGTCACCTCCGAGGGTTACCCGGTCCAGAGCGAGCAGGGCGGCGAAATCCACATCGACCCGAAGAAGGGCGTCGAGATATCGGAGGACGGTGAGGTACGGTCGGGGGAGCGGAGCATCGGTCGGCTCCTCATCGCCGATGAGAAGGGGCGCCCGGTCGAATCGGAAGATTACCGGCTCGTACAGGGCCATCTGGAGAGCTCCAATGTGAACTCCATCGAAGAGATGATCAAGATGATGGAACTCGTGCGCGACCACGGGGCGTACATGAAAGTGATCAAGAGCTTCGACGACCTGGAGGGGAAGACCATCCAGGACCTGGGAAGACTCTAGGAAAGACAGGTAAGAAGGGAGGCATACCGGAATGATTCGAACCTTTTGGGTCGCAGCCACAGGAATGAGCAGTCAGCAGCTCAATCTCGACGTGATCGCAAACAACCTGGCGAACGTGAACACGGTCGGGTTCAAGAAGAGTCGAGCCGACTTCGAGGAGCTGCTCTACCAGGAAGAGCGGATCCCGGGCGCCGCCTCCTCACCAGAGACCCAGATTCCGACCGGGCTCCACGTGGGGCTCGGCGTACGCCCCGTTGCCACGCAGAAGATCTTTACCGAAGGCAACATGGAGCAGACCGCCAACGCCCTCGACATTGCGATCGAGGGGGACGGCTTCTTCAAGATCCTGTTGCCCAACGGTGAGTTCGGCTACACCCGGAACGGCTCGTTCAAGCTCGACCGGGACGGCAGAATGGTCACCCCCTCGGGAAATCCGATGGACCCGGAGATTACGATTCCGGAAGACACCCGAAGCATCACGATCAGCTCCGATGGGATCGTTTCGGTCACCCAGGGTGATTCGGACGTGCCCACCGAAATCGGAAATCTCGAGCTGGCGAAATTCATCAACCCGGGAGGCATGCGGCCCATAGGCCGAAACATGTACGTGGCCACCGAGGCCTCGGGAGATGAAATCACCGGTGTCCCGGGCTCGGACGGCCTCGGATCGGTCTCCCAGGGCTTTCTGGAGATGTCGAACGTCAATGTGGTCGAGGAAATGGTGAACATGATCATCAGTCAGCGGGCCTACGAGATGAACTCGAAGGCCATTCAGACGGCCGACGAGATGATTCAGACCGCCAACCAGCTGAGAAGGTAATCATGCATAACATCACGAGCCCATATGCCAACGGTGCAACTATCCCGCGGCGGAAGATGGCAAGGGATCAGGGGTCAGGGGTCAGGGGTCAGGCCCCGACCCCGCGTACCCACCGTTCGTCCCGTCCATGTCGGGGGACATCTCTGGCCGTTTCCATTCTGGTCCTGTTAGGGGCGGTGGGGGTTTGTGCCGCAGGGGAGATCACGGAAAGCGTGTTGCGCGAGGCGCTGGTGACCTACATCGAGGACAGCGCGCCCGCAGGTGTTGAGATGGAGCAGTGGGACCTTCGCCGTGGAGACCTCCTGCCCCTTCGGGGTGAAATCGTGGATGTGAATCTGGCTGCCGGAGCGAGATGGCGGGCCAGGACCCCGATACGGGTCAAGGTGGAGACGGCCTCGGGAAGCTCACGTACACTCTGGGTTACGGCAGATCTGCACCGGGCGAGGACCGTTGTGATTGCACGCCGTGCCCTGCCGATGGGACACCGCATCGGCCCCGACGACGTCACCGCCGAGGTCCGCGAGGGATGGAGAAATCACGAGGATCTCTACGCCAGAACCGGGGAAGTGGTCGGCAAGAAGGTCTGGAGACCGGTTTCCAAAGGTGCGTGCGTGAAGAGTTGGCACGTCAGGGACCGTCGTGACATGGCGAAAGGCCAGTACGTGGTCATCATTGCCGAGAGCGGGGCTGTCAGGGTGCAGGCGCCGGGTCAGCTGCTCGAGTCGGGGAATCCGGGGGATCGGGTCAGAGTCATGAACCGTGCCTCGGGAAAAGAGCTCTATGCCACGGTCGTGGATGCCCACACCGTGCTCGTTTCATTCTAGGAGGTGTGCCGTGAGGCTGACGAGTTGGTTCTGCCTTTGTCTGGTCCTTTCCCTGTTCGGATGCGCCCACACGAGTCAAACGGTTGTCGAGGTGCCGGACGAGGGCAGTAGAGAAATGGAGTGGTCCACCGGTTCGATATGGAAACAGGGCATGGCGGATTACTACCTGGATCGCCGGGCGAGGAACGTGGGGGACATCGTTACGGTGCGAATCATAGAGGAATCCTCTGCAAGCCAGGAAGCCAGCACCGAGACGGGACGAACCTCCGATCTGGATGCGGCCCTGGAGGACACTTTCGGCCTTCCGAAGGACTACGGCATGACGAATTTCCTCGCCTCCGGACAGTCCTTCTCTCCCACCTTCAAGGGTAACTACGAGAGGGGTTTCGAAGGGGGAGGGACCACGGTTCGAAAGGACAAGCTGGCCTTGACGGTCACTGCGTCCATCGTCGAGAAGCTCCCGGGCGGAAACCTCCGTATCGAGGCGAAACGGGAAATCAAGGTGAACCGTGAAAAACAGCACGTCACACTGGCAGGCATCATCCGGCCGGAGGACATCACGGCATACAACACGATTCTTTCGACCCAGATCGCAGAGGCCCAGATCCGATACACCGGCAAGGGCGTTCTGGGCGATACACAGGGTCCTGGATGGTTTGCCCGGATCATGGACTGGATCTGGCCCCTGTAAGGACGCAAGGATGAGGTTGATGGGATTCGGTCAGGCACACCCGAGGGAACGTGAGGCGAGGATGACAAGGACCGACTTGGGACACAGAGGAATTGCCCCGGGGCAGTCGAAATGGATCGCCCTGGTGCTGGTGCTCGCAGTCGCGGTTTTGTGCGCCCCTGAACCGGGCCACGGGGCACGAATCAAGGACATCGCCAAGATCGTGGGCGTCCGGAACAATCAATTGGTCGGATACGGTCTCATAGGCGGGCTGAACGGTACCGGGGACAAGCAGGGAACCGAATTCACGATCCAGAGCTTGACGAACATGCTCATCAAGATGGGGCTCAACGTGGACCCCGTACAGGTGAAGGTGAAGAATGTCGCTGCTGTCATGGTGACGGCAGAGTTGCCCGCCTTTGCCAGGCCCGGCATGCGGCTGGATGTGACGGTCTCCTCCATAGGCGACGCCAAGAGCTTGCAGGGTGGGACCCTTTTGATGACCCCTCTGCAGGGGGTCGACGGGGAGACCTATGCCCTGGCCCAGGGCGCCGTTTCACTCGGCGGGTTCTCCGCGGGTGGAGGAGGGGACTCCGCCGGAAAGAACCACCCGACCGTGGGGATGATTCCGAGCGGCGCGATGGTGGAACGATCCGTGGTGGTGCCGATCCAGCTTCGAGAGCGCATCCATTTCGTACTGAATCAACCCGACTTCACGACCGCCGAAGCGGTCTCCAGGGCGATGAACCGTCAGATCGGGGAGACGGTCGCCTTTTCACAGGACTCGCGGACCGTCTTCGTGGACGTGCCGCCCAGTTTTCAGGAACACGTGGTTGATTTTATTGCCCGTCTCGAAACCGTGGAAGTGTCGGTCGACGCCCCGGCACGGGTGGTGGTCAATGAGCGCACCGGTACCGTGGTCATGGGTGAGAACGTCCGGATCTCCACGGTTGCCGTCTCTCATGGCGGGTTGAGCGTGGTCATCCAGGAGGAGCCGGTCATTTCCCAGCCGGCACCCTTCGGGCAGGGCGAGACCGTTGTCACGTCCGACATCGAGGTCTCGGTGGAAGAGGAGGCTTCCCATCTCATGGTGCTTCCCGCGGGCGTTTCTCTGGGAGACGTGGTCAAGGCCCTGAATGCGGTTGGTGTGACCCCGAGGGACCTGATTGCGATCCTGCAGGCGATGAAAGGCGCAGGCGCGCTGAGCGCCGAGCTTGTGATTATGTAGTTATTCAGGGGGTTTTGAAGAAGATGACCGACTCTCTCTCTCTCTTGCGGGCCATCGGGCCGAACGCCTCGCCTGAAGCGAAAAAGGCTGCCTTTGAAAAAGCGTCCGAATCCTTCGAGGCGGTGTTCGTGTCGCAACTGATTCGGGGCATGCGAGAGAGCTTCTGCAAGGACTTCTGGTCCGGTGCAGGTTTCGGCAAAAACATCTACGCGAGCTGGTTCGACCAGGCCCTTTCCGACGCGGTGGTCCGGGCCGGTGGAATCGGTGTAAAGGATCAACTGCAAGGCTGGGTTTTTCCAGCAGAAAAGGGATCTTCGCCAGACCCGACGGAGAGGGGTTTTTCCCTCACGACTGTACGGGACGCTCTTAAAGTTTACGAGGGAACGAACCGATAGAAATAACGAGGTTCTCTCATCCCTATTGGCCCACGGCTTGATCGCCCGGGCTGGGAGGGGTCAACGGCGTCACGCCGGGCAAGGCGAGGAGAAAGACAGATGAAGGTACCCTACATTGGCAAGAATGATCTGAAGGTCCCGGACAACCTGGTGAAGCCCTCCCGCAAGGAGGGAAACATACCCGCGAAAACGGGTGAAATCCGCCAGGACCGGATCCAGCTGTCAAAGGACGTTCAGCAGCTGCTGGAGATGGAAAAGAGGTTCAAGGCCTCGGAGGGTGTCGAGGCAAGGGCCGAGCTCGTGGAGCGCCTCCGGCAGGAAATCGATGCGGGCGTCTACCGACCGGACAGCCGCAAGGTCGCGGACAGCATCATCGCGGAAGCGGCGAAGAGCCAAGGCGAGGAATGATCGATGGCAAGCGTCTGGAAACGAATCCTCGAAGAGGAAGTGGAGCAACTCGGACAACTTCACAGCCTTCTGCACGAGGAACGGGAGTGCCTGGCGCGCATGGACCGGGAAGCCCTGATCACCCTGACCCGGAGGAAGGAGGCCCTCGCATCGAGGATGCGAAGGCTGAACGCCAAACGAGAGGGTCTTCAGGAGAAGGACAAGAGCTCCCTCACGAGCACGCCCGGAATTGCGGGTCTTTGCCAGACGCGAAACACGCTGCTTCATGAAATCCGACATCTCAGCGGGACCCACAAGGAGATCATCGAAACCCAGCGAGAACAGGTGACGCAGGCCCTCGGCTTTCTGCAGCGTCTTCGCTGCCAATCCGCCACCTACGATAACAAAGGGAACCTCAACCGACGATGAGTATCAGCCACCTCCTCGATATTGGCCGGTCCGCCCTCCAGGCGGCTCAGTTCGGCCTCGACGTCACGGCGAACAACATCGCGAACGTCAACACGCCGGGCTACACTCGCCAAAGGGCCGTACAGGCCGCCCATGAACCGATCTCGATCGGAAAGTACATCCGCGGATCCGGTGTGGCCATCGAGGGGGCCGAGAGGATATACGATGCGTTTCTGGGACGCCAGGTCATCAACGCGAACTCGGAAATGAACGACTACCAGCTTCGGGAGCAAACCTACTCACGTATCGAGTCGATTCTCTATCCTTCCGAAGACAGCAATCTTGGGACGCTGATCGACGAGTTCTTCAACTCCTGGCAGGACCTCGCAAACAACCCGGTCGGCACGGTCGAGCGCCAGATGGTCTTGACACGGGCCGAGGAGCTTGCCTCGAACCTGAACTATCTGCACGGCTCTCTTGAAGAAGAGATTCGACACACGAATACGGTCCTCGAGGAGCACAGGGACGAGGTGAACCGACTCGCCTCGGAAATTGCGCTGCTGAACAAGGAAATCGGTCGCGTCGAGAACCACGGGGTTGCCCCGAACACATTGCTCGACCAAAGAGATG
Source organism: bacterium (assembly GCA_028277985.1). GTDB lineage: Bacteria > Desulfobacterota > DSWW01 > DSWW01 > DSWW01 > S015-6. Next base: position 36,256 of record JANQFG010000270.1, read on the forward strand.
CCCTGATACAGGAGCTCGCCGGATACGTCGACGTGAACATGATCGAGAATCAGGGGGGCATGGTCACGGTGCTCGTCTCTGGTGGTCAGCCTCTGGTAGACGGGACGTCGAGCTTCACCCTGGACCTGATCGAGGACCCGGACGACCACGGTTTCTACCGTCTGTCCATCCGGGGCACGGATATCACCGATTCGCTCGAGGCAGGCAAGATGAAGGGCGTGGTGGAGAGTCGGCAGAAGATCGTAGAGTTCCAGGACGAGTTGAACCGGCTTGCTGCCGAATTCACCCGGGAGTTCAACCGCCTTCACACCGCGGGCTACGATCTGGACGCCAACCTCGGGCTCGACTTCTTTGCGCCCCTGGATGCGAACGTGGTTGCGCTTTCCGCGAATCAGGGAGGTGCGGACGTCTCCCTGCAAGAGATCATCGATCCTTCCCTGTTGACCCTGGACGATTATGAGATCCGATTCACCGATTCGAGCAACTACCAGATCATCAACACGAACCAGGACACGGTGGTGAGTACCGGCACGTACACCTCGGGCGCCAACATCGAATTCGAGGGTATCCGGGTCGCCCTTTCGAATCAGACCGGACCGCCCGCCGCAGGAGATACCTTCCGGGTGAGCGTGACCGAGGATGCAGCGCACATGATCCAGGTGAATATCCAGGACACGGACCAGATCGCGGCCGCACAGGACCCGAATGCGCTGCCCGGCGACAACCGCAACGCTCTGGCCCTGGCCGCCCTGCGGAACGAGACGGTCGTGGACGGCGGCTCGACCACCTTCTCAGGGTTCTATCAGTCCCTGATCGGAAAGGTGGGCTCCGAGGTCCAGAACGCGACCCGCAAGGCCGAGGCCGGGGAAGCGGTCTACGAGGCGGCGGTGGACTACAGAAACGGCGTATCGGGTGTTTCCCTCGAAGAAGAGGAGCTTCGTCTTCTCGCCTACCAGCATGCCTACCAGGCGGCAGCGAGGTTCATGACGGTCGTCGAGGAGCTGATGGACACATTGATCCATATGTAACCCGGAGGTCCAGATGGGAATCAGGGTTTCCACGACAGGGCTCTACCATTCGGCGAATCGTCGTTTGATGGACAACCTGCAGAAGATGTATGATATCCAGGAAGGCGTGGCCACCGGAAAGAAGATCCGCAGGCCCGGAGAAAGCCCGGTCGCCTTCAGCAGGGTGATGGGCTACAAGAGCATGGCGAACGCGGCGGAACAGTACCAACGAAACATCTCGTCGAGCCGAGGCTATCTGGCCGAGGCGGAGACCTCGCTGGATACCGCGGCGAACGTGCTCACCCGTGCCAAGGAGCTCGCCATGCAGGGAGCTTCCGGCGGTCTCGACGCCGACACCCTGTCAGGCTTGACCGAAGAGGTGGGCGGCATCTACGATCAGCTCGTGTCTCTTGCGAACGCCCGCTACTCCGGTGGAGGGATTGAGGGAAGCCGATACATCTTTTCGGGCTACAAGACGGATACCCCTGCGTTCACAGATGCAGGCCTCTACCAGGGCGACGACGGGGAATACAGCGTGGAAGTCGGCTCGGATGAGTGGGTGACCATCGGCCTCACGGGTGAGGAGGTGTTTCAGGGTGAAGTTGACATCTTCGCTGTAGTGCAATCGTTGCAGGACGCCCTCGGGGCCGGTGATGCCGCCGGCATACAGGCGACGCTCGACGACCTGGACCGTTCGATCGGACAGGTGAGTCGATACATGGCGGAAATCGGCGGCCGGGTGAGCCGTGTCGAAGGGGCCGAAGGCCGACTGGAAGACACCTTGCTCACCCTGGAGACGCTCGTGTCCGAAGGGGAGGATCTGGACTTGATCCAGGCTGCCTCGGAATTGACGTATTATGAAACCGTCCTCGAGGCCTCGGTTCTTTCTACCCAGAGAATTTTCCAGACCCTCGGGATCCTCTAGAAGAAGAAACATCGGTTGGCCAGGGAAGGCCTATGCTCGTTCTGACAAGGAAGTCCGGTGAAGGGCTCTGGATCGGGGATGATATCCGGATTCAGGTCCTGGAGGTTCGAGACGGACAGGTCCGGATCGGGGTAAAAGCCCCGGAAGAGAAGGGAATCTACCGGGATGAGCTGTATGAGCGCATCCGAAAGCTCAATCTCAAGGCCTCCCGCTCGAAGAGCGAAGATATCGAGTCATTATGACGGTTGAAATCACTACATCGCGGTTCGGCAAGATCGATGTTCCTGAAGAGAGGATCTTCTTCTTTCCAAGGGGCTTGATCGGGCTCGAACACCTGAAGCGATACGCCCGCCTGGACAGCGAAAAAGGGGCTTCCATCCAGTGGCTCCAGGCCGTGGACGACCCGGAGACCGCCTTCCTCGTTTCCGAGCCGAAGACGTACATTCCCTCCTTCGAGCTCAAGATCTGGGAATCAGACCCCTCCGGGGCCCAAACGGAGGGCCCGAACCTCGAAAAACTGGAGATTCTGACGATTCTGCACGTGGATCGCGAGACGAAGAGCCTCCACGTCCACGTTCAGGCCCCTCTGCTCCTCGATCCGGCTTCCAGGAAGGGCGTCCAGGTCATCACCGACGCCGAGAATCCTACCGTGACGATTCCCCTCAATACCCCCTAAAAAACCTTTTGCACAACCCACTTTCCCCTGTTTCACCCTAAAGTTTTTCCGCCACGATCCGATAGATAAGATTGACGACATTTGTATGACTTCACACCGGGTGATACTGGCACAAGCCGGGGCAAGAAAGGAGGATCGTCCATGACCGTACGGAAGCCCGATGCCGGATCGCCGTGCAGTAAGGCAAGGACGCAACTCAACACCCCATCAAGGAGGATGGAACCATGGCATTGACAGTTAACACGAACATCGCTTCATTGATTGCACAGAAGAACTTGAACAACACGAACAACACCTTGACCAAATCGATCGAGCGTCTCTCGACCGGTTTGCGGATCAACCGTGCTGCCGACGACGCCGCGGGTCTCGCGCTTTCGACGACCTTGAAAGCCCAGATTCGCAGTATCAACCAGGCATCACGAAACGCCAACGACGCCGTTAGTATGCTGCAGGTGGCCGAGTCCGGCTTGGGTGAGATGAGCAACATCACCCTGCGTATGCGGGAATTGGCTGAGCAGGCCGCGAATGAGGTGCTCGGTGATACCGAGCGTGGATACCTGAACGACGAGTATCTGGCCCTCAAGAGCGAGATCAACCGAATCTCGGACGTGACCGAGTTTGCCGGCAAGAAGCTCCTGGACGGAACGATCTCCGGATCGGGTGTCAACTTCCAGGTCGGTTTCCAGAACACCGCCAACGACCGCCTGAACGTGTCGATCTCCGACACCGACTCGGCGTCATTGGGTCTGAACACGAGCGGCGCGAACAGCATCAGCACGGCAGCGCTGGCTCAGTCTGCGCTTTCGGTGATCGACGCGAGTGCGATCGCGGTGCTCTCGGATCGACGCGGTGACATCGGTGCTCTCCAGAACCGCTTGGAGTACACGCTTTCGAACCTGCAGGCAGCTTCTGAGAACTTCTCGGCTGCGAACTCACGAATCGAGGACGCGGATTTTGCCGCGGAGACGGCCCTGTACGTGAAGAACCAGATTCTGGTGCAGGCGGGTACTGCGGTGCTGGCACAGGCCAACATCCTGCCTCAGGCAGCGTTGACCCTGTTGTCGTAAGGGAACATGGTACACAAGCGTTAGGGACTCCCCGAGGCATGGGGATTCCCTAACGCACAAGGTTTCCCTGAGGCAATAGGGCCTGGACGAAGGTGCTGATATAGAATGCGGAAGCGACTGCGACAAAGCCACAGGGAATCATTTTGCTGCTCTTCGAGCAGCATGGTTTTCAAGCCGATCCGGTGGGGAGAGGGAAGGTCCTCCTCCCCATCCGGACCGGTGTTCTCTACTTCACGGACCGCGGGATCCTCACGTCCTGGAAAAAGGAGGGCCATAGAATGGCAACCCTGACCGTTTCCGGGGTATCTTCCGGGATCGACACCGAAAGCCTGATTCAGCAGCTCCTCCAGGTGGAGAGGATTCCAGTCAATCGTCTGGAAAGTCAGAAGACCAGCTACGAACAGAAGAACGCCGCTTTCACGGATCTGTCGAGCAAGATGGAGGCCCTGGAGTCGGCTGCGGATGCGCTTCGCCTCTCCACCAGCTTCGGGGGCAAGGAGACGACCGTAAGCGATGAAACGATCTTCACAACGAATGTCTCCTCTTCGGCCATTACGGGTAACTACACCCTGACTGTCGACCAGCTCGCCCTGGCCCACAAGCTCCAGGCGGGAACGGGCGTTGCGGCCACGAGCACAACGATCGCCTCGGGTAGTGGGACATTCACCCTGAAGGTCGGTGAGAGCGGAACGGAGTACAGTGTCTCCGTGGACGCCACCACTACGCTGGAGGAGTTCAAGACCGCCATCAATGACCTGGATGTGGAAGTCAACGCGGTGATCATCAACGACGGAAGCGACACGGACCCATACCAGCTCGTCCTGTCATCCACGAACACGGGTGAGGACAACAAGATCATCATTACCCAGGACGATACGGATCTGGGCTTCCCGGTGAACGACACGACGCTCAGCTCCGCCCTGCACCTTCAGGACCCTCAGGATGCAGAAATCGATATCGACGGTCTTACGGTCTACCGCTCAAGCAACACGGTGACGGACCTCGTTTCGGGGGTTAGCCTGTTCCTGCACAAGGCAGACCCGACGACAAGCGTCACCCTGCAGGTGAACGAGGACCGGGATTCTATCAAGACAGCCATAGAGACCCTGGTCAGCAGCTACAACGATGTGATCAATTTCATCAACTCGCGGAACAACTACGATACGGAAGATAACGAGGCAGATCCCCTTTACGGGGAAGGGACGGTCCGGTCCCTCGCGCGGCGCATGAGCTCGATCGTCTCCACCGGCGTGAGCGGGCTGCCTGACGATATGAAGGCCCTGTCGCAAATCGGGGTTTCGACGAACACGGACGGAACGCTCTCTCTGGATTCGAGCGAACTGCAAGATGCCCTGGACGATGACCTGGAGGGCGTAACGGACCTGTTCGTGAATGGCGATTCCACAGAGGGTGTGGCCGAACAGTTCTATCAGCTGGCACGCACTGCAACGAGAACCGGAGACGGAGATCTCGCGATCCGCATGGACGGGCTGAGCGATCGGATATCGGACCTGACGGAAAAGATCGAGGAACAGGAAGCGGCCCTGGAACGATATGAGGAGAGGCTCCGGGCCCGGTTTGCCTCCCTCGAGTCGTTGATCGCGTCTTTCCAGTCCACGGATCTGTCCGCTTTGTCCTAGGTACGAGTCGATAGGGAGGAGAACTGATGCAGTTGAATGTGGCAAGGGGCTACCAGAAGGCGAGCGTTACCACGGCGGATCGGATTCGCATCGTGGTGATGTGCTACGAGGGATGCATCGCCAACGCATCGAGGGCCCAGGAAGAAATGAGAAGGGGCAACGTTGCGGAGAAAGGCGTCTACCTGAGCAAGGCGACAGCCATCGTTACCGAGCTTCTGGACACCCTTGACAAGGAGAGGGGCGGGGAGATTGCAGAACGTCTGGAGATCCTCTATCGATATGTCCTTCACACCTTCACCCAGGCGAACCTGAGGCGGGATCCGTCTTTGATGGATGGTGCGATCCGGGTCCTGCGCGAGTTGAAGGAAGGTTGGGCGGCCCTGGTGGAAAAAGGGGTCACCCTGTGAGGGGTTCCACCCGGTTCAAATCGGCCGACGAGAAGCTGGCCGGAATCCTCGACATGGCCAAGCGGCAGCGAGAGTTCCTTGCCCGCGGCGATCTGGACGCCCTTTCGGAGTTGCAGCAGCAGCGTCAACAACTCATGGCAGGAATCCAATCTCTTGACAACGCCACCCAGGAAGGCCTTCGAGCCCGCTCAGAGGTTCTGCGGCTGGACAAGGAGATGGAGACGATACTCTTGGCAGAACTGGCTGATATAAAAGACAAACTCGGAATTTCCACCTCTCTCAGAAAACTGCTCCGAACCCGCTCCTCGCCGTCCAAGCGGCCTTCCCGCCACCTTTCCCGACGCGCCTGATCCTGGTACGAGAATTGCTAATTTCTTTCCTTTCAGGATGACCTGAGGGATTTGGCCCGGACCCTCGTTCGGGTCGGATACGATGAGCTGCCCCGGGTCGTGATGAAGACGTTCGAGTTCGTACTGAGGAGAATGCGTGGATGTCACTCCGGATCCTGACGTTTAACTGGCATGAGTCGTACATCCATCTGCTGGCGAAGACAGGCCACGACTTCGATGTGGTTGAGAAAGAGAAGGCGGGCATCTACGGGTGGATTCGAGCCATAAGGCCCGTTCCGCCGAACTGCCGAATCGTCACCGAAGCCGATGCCACAGCCAAGCTGGATGCGGGTGCGTATGACCGAATCATCGCTCACAACCTTGGTGACCTCCTCTCCGTCGGGAAATACGAGACACCCAAGGTTTTGGTCTTCCACAACAAGCTGTCCACCGAGATCGTCCTGTCCAAGGATCCGGTCGACAAGACCGAGTATCTCGCACGAGTGTCACAGGTCTTCGACTACACCCGGAACCTGACCCTCGTCTTCATCTCCGAGTCGAAGATGAGGGACTGGGGCTTCCAGGGTGAGATCATCCTGCCCGGAATCGATCCTGAGGACTATGGCGGCTACGCGGGCCAGGAGGCGAAGGTGTTGCAGATCGGCAACGGCCTCAAGGAACGCGACGTAATGCTTGGATACTCGATTCAGGAGCGAGTGACTCGCGGGCTCCCCTCGACGATTCTGGGCATAAACGCTCTGATCCCCCACGCCTATGTTCCGTCTGACTGGGACGAATACAGGGGGCTGCTGCAAGCTCACCGCGTGTATCTCAACACCACCACGGAACCGTACGAAGACGGATACAACCTGGCCATGCTCGAAGCGATGGCAACCGGGATGCCTGTCGTCTCAACCGAAAACAGCAGCTCGCCCGTCGAGGACGGGTCGAACGGGTACGTGTCTTCTGACGAGACACAACTGCGTACCCGGCTCGAGACCCTCCTGCGGGATCGATCCCGTGCGGAATCGATGGGCAGCCGTGCAAGGGAATCCGTTCTGGACCGCTTCCCCATCCGGAGATTCACCGACCGTTGGAATGCAGTCCTCCAAGACCGCAGGATTCACAGAGTATCCACTGCGAAGAGGGAGGTGCCGGGCAGACGGCGCATCCTGATGAGCTACACGTCGAATCCTCAGACCACCGGCATGTATCTCGAGAAGGCCCTCCGCAGGCAGCACGAAGTCGTCACGTATGGCCCCTGCATCGACGACGAGATCCTGAGGCTCTGGAACATGGAAGAACTGCGGGACAGGGTCCGGGAACACGACATTCCGTACTTCACAAAGGACCTGGAAGAGGTTCTTGCCCATTTGGGCACGAATTGGGTCCCCGACCTTTTTCTCTGGGTCGAAAGTGGAATCTACTATCCTATCGACGGCATGGAGTCCTTGCCCTGTCCGACAGCCTGTTATCTCGTGGACAGCCATCTGAATCTCGAAACGCACCTCGAGATGGCAAAGCGCTTCGACTGCGTCTTCGTGGCCCAGAAGGAGTACATCCCAAGGTTCAGGCAGGAGGGCATCGAAGAGGTTCACTGGCTTCCCCTGGCGTGCGATCCGGAAGTACACGGAAAGGCCCGACAGGACAAGGAGTACGATGTAGCCTTCGTGGGCAGCATCACGCCGGCGAACCATCGGAGAAACGCCCAGCTTTGGCGCCTGGCCGGACGGTTCAGCCTGCACGTAGACCGCTGTTTCCTGGAGAAGATGGCGAGCACGTTTGACCGTGCCAGGATCGTGTTCAACCAATCGGTCAAAAACGATCTGAACATGCGCGTTTTCGAAGCCATGTCCACGGGCAGCCTTCTCGTCACGGACGAAGCGGGGAGTAGCGGTCTGACGGATCTGTTTGAAGATCGGGGACATCTGGTCCTTTACCGAAATGATGCCGAGCTGTTCAGCAGGATCGAGCACTACCTGGCCCACCCCTCAGAGAGAGAGAAGATTGCAGCGAGGGGACGACGGGAAGTCCTAGCCAAACATACCTATGAACACAGGACGATGCACTTGGTGGAAGTCATCGGGCGTATGGAACAAAAGGGGTGTCGTTCCAAAGGAATCTCGCACATGGAGTGTTCCGGGAACGCTGTCCAGACGAACTCGACGGAACCGCCACAGGAAGACCGCCGAACAGAGATTACACCGGTCTTGCTGGATACAGCCACCGGAGCAGAGTCTCCTCTGAGCAATTATTACAAGCAGGAGAGACGCGAGCTGGTCGCACTCGTCCCTGAGGAGGCGGAGAAGATTCTGGATATCGGATGCGGAGGCGGGCACATGGGGCGCCTTCTGAAGAACGGATCGAAGCATCGGGAGGTCTGGGGTGTCGAGATCCAGCCGGATGCGTATGAAGAGGCGAAGAAGTGGCTGGACCACGTTGTTCTTGCAGATGCCCGGGACTGGGAGCCCCCGTTGGAGAAAGGATGCTTCGACGTCCTCGTGTTCGCGGACGTGCTGGAGCACCTGCGAAACCCGGAGGCGGCCCTGGAGCACTACCTGCCCTGGTTGAAGCCGACCGGCTCCGTCGTGATGAGTATTCCGAATGTCCGGTTCTGGGGGGTGGTACAACACCTGGCGAACGGCAGATGGACCTACCAGGATGAGGGCCTGCTGGACCGGGATCACGTGAGGTTCTTTACCTGGGCCGAGATCAACCGGTTGTTGGCCTCCTGCGGGCTTATGTGCAGGGAGGTCCGGCCCAATCTGGACGGGCGATGTCCGGAAGTGCCCGAGGGAAAGACGACCGACCTTCGGCTGGGCCGGGTCACGATCCACGACCTCGGCCCGGAGGAGGTCAAGGAATTCTTCGTGTTCCAGTATTTCGTCAGAGCGGAACGCACAAAAGAACACCTGCTCACCGAAGCGGAACGCCTGGAGGCAACCGGGAGACATTCCGAAGCTTTTCGGCTCTATGCACACCTGCTCGGCCGCAACGGAACCGACACAAAGGCAGCCGCAAAGCTGGCCGAGCTAGGGAGAACACCGAAGGAGAAAGAAGAGGCGTTCACCCTGATCGACGACTGCCTTTCCACCCACCCTGCGAACACGGAATTGCTCATTGCGACGGCCAGGCTCCTGGTGGGACAGGAAAGGTTCTCCGAGGCGAAGCAGCGACTCGAGCGAGTGCTGCTGTTCCTTCCGGATCACAAGGAGGCGAGGGACCACCTCGATGGGCTGTCGTGCTGTTGAGGAACTTGGGGCGAATCCCTCATATTTGGCGTCGTCCCACAAATTCTTGACGGTCCCCGGGCACCACGCCTGCTCGACGGTCCGACTCGGCGCTTCCGGCTTCAGACCCGGGTCCTCTTCGAAGCCGGACTTTAAGTAGCTGTAATCATAGCAGAAAAGGCTATATCCTCCATACGACATCCCACCGAAACCGGCCGCACGCACCCGGGTACCGGCCTCCCTGAATTCACATTCCCCGGCCAACGCCTGCTGGTACGGAACTTGCTGTTTTTGGTGCAGGAATGAACCAAAAGGGGTACCCGGCCGGCTTGGGATTTCAACCGATCTCCGGTTGTGGTCGGCCTGAAGGGCTGGAGGTGCGAAGTTGGCACGTGTTCTCGTTTCACAGCTCGCGCGAATGGGTGATCTCACCCAGAGTCTCTACCTTCTCGAGGACCTCGCGCAGGCAGAGGGTCAACGAGTCTCGGTCCTGATAGACAAGAGGCTGGAGACGTTCGTCCGGGCCCGTGTCCCGTCCCTGGACTCGGTCTACACCCTGGACCTGGAGAGGACCCTGCGGGGGTTCCGGGAAGGAAGGCCGTGGACCCGGCTGTGGCAAGGCCTGGCAGACGAGCTTCGTTCCATTGCGGCCCAGGAGTTCGATCGAGTCATCAACCTGAACTATGGAAAGCTCCCTGCCGCAGTGACCGAGGCGATCTGTGGAAGAGCGCCTGTTCACGGATTTCGTGCCGGAGAGGAAGGCTCTATCGGCGATCCCTGGGTGGACCTGGTGTCCCGGCTGGTCCAGGCCGACAGGCGATGGAACCGGTTTCATCTGGTCGATCTCTTCCGGTTTCATTCCACAGAAAGGGTCCCTGCCGAGCGGTTGCCCGCCGGAGATCCCGCCCCGCTTTCCGATCGCAGTGTCCTCGGCGTTCAGATCGCGACCCGCTGCGGCAAGCGGACGTGGGGTCCTGAGAGCTTTGTCCGGGTCATCCGCGGTCTTCAGGAGGAGGTGGGTTGCCAAGTTCTCTTGTTCGGGGAAACGCGCGAAAGACCGCTGGCGGACCATATCGTCCGGTCGGTCGGAAGCAATGGGTTGCACGATCTCGTGGGCAAGACGTCTCTGGATGACCTGGTAGAGTTGCTGGGCGAATGCGACCGACTCCTGTCGGGAGATACGGGCACGCTGCATCTGGCCGCTCGTTTGGGTGTTCCCTGTCTGGCCGTCTTCTTTGGCCCCGCTTACGTGTTCGAGACTGGCCCCTATGGTCTCGGTCACATCATTCTGCAGGCGACGCCCTCATGCGGACCCTGTAAGGAGGATGCGGTGTGCAGGGAGGAGATCTGCCGAAGGTTCGTCCATCCGGACACGGTTGTGAGGCTGCTCAAGGGAGAAACCGTCGAGCACGGAACGAACGCCCGGGTCCTTGCCTCCGATTTTGATGAGGACTGGATCTGGTATCGACCGCTGGATCGAAGACAGGCCGACCGGGAGGATGTGATCGGCTTTCTGTACCGGGGATGTGCCGGGGGGTACCTTCGGGAGCCGCACACGAGCATGCCTTCCCTCACCAGAACCCTGCAACTGCTTCTCGACCACTACGGAGTGAAACGATCCCTGCTCATGGAGGTTGGGGAGACACTGGAATCCGCGATACCGGAGACCCTTCCCGTTCCGGATCGGGTCCGTCTCCTGGGAATCTTGAACAGAGGTTGGGCACAGCTGAGAGAGATGAGTGATGAATCTGCTGGAGAAGAACCTATCCGTCTTGAGACAGCGCCAGCCTGAGGCGGCCCGCCGGATCGAGAACATCGATCGTTCTCCCGAGGTCGACCTCCGGAAGAGCCGCGGGGGATTGCCCGTACATCGCTATCGAGGCAAGCTGCTCCATTCAGAGTGGGACCCGTGCCGGGAGGCCTCGCAGTGTACGGCCGGGCAACGCTCGCCTCATCCCTGGGTCATCGGTTTCGGGGACGGCTATCACCTTGAAGCGATCCTCGAGAACGGTCGGGCCGAAGACCTGGTGGTCGTGGAGCCGGACGAGGGGCTGTTGCGGGCCGTGCTGGAGGACAGGGACGTCTGCCATCTGCTGGACAAGGTCCGAGTACTCGTAGGAGAGTCCCCCTCCGAGATCGCAGACCGGATTCCGCCGGACAGAGAGAATTGGTACATCCATCCTCCTTCGAGCCGGATCAACCGCCGTTTCGTGGAGACCCTCCAGGCCCTTTCTTCATACCGTCTTCATGAGTCGGAATCCCTTCGCATCCTGGTGGTCGGTCCGGTGTACGGCGGCTCCTATCCGATCGCCTGCTTTGTCAAGGACTGCCTCGAGGAACTGGGTCACACCGTTTCGTTCGTGGATCTGGCGGCGTTCCATCCGGGGTACAACGAGTTGCAGGCATGGGACAGGGGGAACGACTTGCTGCGGCCCATGGAGGGCCTCCTCTCCCAGCTCGTCGAGCGAAGGGCCGAGGCGTTCACCCCGGATGTGGTCCTCGTCCTCGCCCAGGCTCCGGTGGGTGAAGAGAGCCTCGAAAGGATCCGGGGGCGGGGCGCGACCGTCGCTTACTGGTTCGTCGAGGACTTCCGGAGAATGCCGTACTGGAAGCGGATTGCAAACTCCACGGACGCCTTCTTCGTGATTCAGTGGGAAGCGCAGGAAGCGATCCAGGCCGCAGGGGCACCCCTGGTCAGATGCCTGCCGTTGGCGGCCCAGCCGTCCATTCACAAACCCTGCCGCTTGTCGCAGGAAGAGGTCGACCGCTACGGCAGTGCCGTCTCCTTCGTGGGTGCCGGCTACAACAACCGCCGCAACTTCCTTTCACGGCTCGCTTCCCCCGGTCTCAAGGTCTGGGGCAACGAATGGGATGGTTCTCCATCGGTTCTGGCGGAGGTGGTGCAGGAGGAGGGAAGAAGGGTCAGCACGGAAGAAACCGTGAAGATCTTCAACGCCTCTCGGATCAACCTGAACGTCCATTCCTCTCACTATCACGAGGCAATCGACCCGCACGGCGATTTCGTGAATCCGAGAGCGTTCGAGATTGCCGCTTGCGGCGCCTTTCAACTCGTGGACAAGCGGAGCATGCTTCGTGAGGTCTTCACCGACCAGGAGGTCGCCGTCTTCGAGGGTCTCAGGGACGCAAAGGAGCAGATCCGGTATTTCCTCGACCACGAGGAGGATCGTCTCGCCGTTGCGGAGCGGGGACGCAGACGCGTCCTTTCGGAGCACACCTATGTCCTTCGTATGAAGGAGCTCCTCGGAACCCTGTATGAGCAAGGGTTCCAGGGCTCGCTGCGGGAACCCGGTCCGCATGGCGATGTGAACGCTCCTGTTCCCTCCGAGCTCAAGGAGTATCTCGAACCCTTCTCGGGCCAGCCTCTGCCTGAACTGGAAGCGGTGGTCGAGACGATTGCACAGAAGAAACAGCTCTGCTGGGAAGACCGGGTATTCCTCACACTCATGGCCTTCAAGGAGGAAGCAGGGTGCAGAATCTCCTCCTGGTGAACCTCATGCGCATGGGGGACATCCTCCAGACAACCCCCTTGATACAGGCCCTCCGGGAGAGTCGGCCTGGCGCCCGGATTTCCATGCTCTTGAACGAATCCTTCCTGGACGTGGCGAAGCGCATCGACGTGGACACCGTTCTACCGTTTCCGGTTCATTCCCTGGTCGAGGCGATTTCAGGGCAGGGGAGTCTCCTACAGGGCTATCATTGCATGACGGAGATACTCGGATCGGTGGGAGGCGAAGAGCCGTATGATCTCGTCTTCAACCTGACCCCTTCCAAGTCGGCTGCCTCCTTCTGTTCCCTGATTGCCCATGATGCCTGCCGTGGGATGTGGCTGGGCGACGACGGGTCCTTTCAGGCTGTCGACCCGTGGGCCGCCTATCTCGTGGCCATGATGGCGAATCGCAGAACAAACCCGTTTCACCTGGTCGACATATGGATGCGAACGATCGGCCAGCGAGGGCCTCGCAAGCTGGAGATGCAGCTGTCCGCTGAGGATGTCGGCCGTGCCAGGGCTCTGTTGGCAGATTCCGGCGTGGACCCGGACCGGGACCTGCTGGTCGGGTTTCAGGTGGCGGCGAGCCAGAAAGAGAAGTGCTGGAGCGAGAGCGAGTTCGTTCGGCTTGGACAGACGCTCCACCAGGGCCTGAACGCCCGGGTCCTGTTGTTCGGGGTCGCGGGGGAGGCGACTTTGTGCGAGGAGATCGGCTCCAGGATCCCGGGTTCGATCAGCCTTGCAGGAAGGACCGGCCTGGGGGAGCTTGCCGGTGTTCTGAAACTTTGCCGGGTCCTCGTGACAAACGACACGGGAACGCAGCATGTGGCGGCTGCCGTGGGAACACCCGTCATCGTGATTTCGGTCGGACCCGTCTTCTTCCGGGAGACAGGGCCCTACGGAGAGGGGCATCTCGTGTTCCAGGCCCGAATGCCCTGCGCACCCTGTTCGTTCCACGTCTCCTGCATGAACCCGGTGTGCAAGGAGAAGATTCGGGCGGAATACGTTTTCAGGGCACTCGTGGGCCTTCTGCGCGGGGAGGACGGTGTGCCCGAGGCCCTGCCTCAGGATGTGTCTTGCTATCGGTCCTCCTTCGATGAGGAAGGGTGCCTGGCATTCACACCGGAGAGCCCCTCCCTCGATGATCGACAACTTCTCGTGCACAAGGGGTTCTGGCATGCCCTCCTCGAAGACAGGTCCCCACAGGCCCCTGGGGAAGCCCCGGAGGATCGTCCCAACTGGAGCCGGCTGGAGGCGCTGTTGAGAAGGTCTTCCGGGCTCATGCATCGGATTCGAGAGGCAGGAAACGGGCAAGGCTCGAAGGCCGGGCAACTCGAGGTCTTGAGCGGCAACCTTGGGGTCGCAGAAAAGGAGATGAAGCAGCTGGCACTGGAAGTGGAGGACCTTTCGCCACTCATCCACTACCTCTTTGTTCGACGTGAGGCCCTGTCGGTCCGGGACCCCTTGAGGTTCCTTCAGGATTCTTCCTCTCTCTATTTCAACGCAGCAGAACAAATCAAGCATCGTTTCGGATGCGATCTACCAGGAAAGGAGGCGATTTCTCATGGATGAAATCGAACTGCAAGAGACCATCATAAAGACATTGCAGGAGGCGGCGGAGGCGTGTACGGCCCTGGCCGGGTTCATTCTGCAATCGGCCAATCATCTGCGATCCGGAGAAATCCAGGAGGGGAACGAACTCCTCTCCAAGGTCCTGGATGACTTCTCCCTGCTCGTCTCGTTTCTCGAGGACGTGCGTCGATGCAAGCCTTTTGCAGAAGCAGGCAGCAAAGGGTCCTTGGAGGCCCTCGACCAGGAATCCCGCGAGATGGCGGACGTCCTGAAGATGGCGGTGGGCGCCCAGGAGAGTGAAGACTGGGTCTATCTCGCCGACATCCTGGAGTACGAGTTCTCTCAGAAGCTGGGTGCGTGGGACGGCTTGCTCAAGGAATTGTCCCGGCCCGTTTGAGTGTATGTATTCGGAGGCTTTCCATGTCGCGCGTAGCCAAGAGGCGTGCGTTGCTGGGAATCGGGTTTTCGCTCCTTATGCTCTGTCTGGAACCGGACACGGCGCCGGCCGTATCCGAATCGCGCCCCTCGTACGTGCTCAAGATGTGTATCCTACCTTTCTACACATCTACATCGAGAGCGAGCCTGGACGGCGACCTCGGCCCTCTGCTCGAGGCCGCGCTCTCTGAGAACCGATGGCTAGAGCTGATCCCAGCGAAGACGGTCTACGAATGGAGCTACTCGCTCCAGCCCCAGCCGTGGCTCGTGAAGGGCATCTGGGAGGGGGGCGGCGAGAGCCGGGACGCCGAGGTCTATTTCTGGCTTCGCAAGCGGCTTCTCCAGAAAGCGAGGTCACGCTTTCCCGCTGACTATCACGTGATCGGCAGGGTGATCTCGACGGGCATGCGAAAGACCCTGGTCATAGAGGTGACGGAGCCGGGTCCCCGCAAGGCAGCGGTTTTCACCTCCACCCAGGGGGCGGACACGGCCGAGGACCTCCCGGACGCGCTGAACCGTGCCGCGGCTGAGATCGCAGGGCACCTCGAACCCTGTTGGTCCGTCGGCTATCTCGAGGAGGTGCGGAGGCAATATCTGGGACAGGTGCGCTCCCTCGCAAGTGCCGTGTTGGAAGGGGCAGAACAATCGAAGGCCCATCCGGACAAGCTCGCAGTTCAGGTATTCCTGCTGAGCTTCTACGAGGAAGACCAACAGGCGTACGCAGCCTCTGCCAGAGAAGCGGCCGCCGAAATCGTCCGACGCTGGGACGGGCACGACGAGGCGGCACAGAGGCTCGCCGAAAGGTTGGGCGTGGATCCCTTCCTGGTGTTGTGCCGGGAACAGTCGAGAGAAGGAGACTGGTCGGGTGTCCTGACAACCGCAACGCTCGGCCAGGAGAAGAACCCCCTTCACTCGGTCGAATACGAGAGATGGCGTCTCCGGGCCAAGGAGGAACTCGAATCCAGGTGAGGGGAAAAAAACTCCACAAGATAAGAAAAGGCCTCCATTCCGGCCTCTCCCGTGGGGTTCAGCCAAGACCGGTAAAGTTCAAGCAAAAGATAATACATTACGTTTAAGTATTTGAAAAAAAATATTAATTATTGGGATGAAATCCTCTTTCCGTCCCAGGCGCTTCCCTGGCACAGGAATTGAACGATCATGCGAAGAGACGAGCCAAAACCCGTTAGCCCATGGGACAGCAAAATGGCCCAATTGAATATCAACAAGCGACAACAGAAGCGGTTGCCTGCGCGCCCGCTCGCTCCCTACGGAAATCCGAGAACGCCTCCCTACCGGATACTGGATATCTCCTGCTCGGGATGTCTGGTACAAAGCTCCAAGCCCTTCGGCCGTGTTGCCTCGATCGTAACCCTGGAACTGCCCGTGCCTTCGAAGGAGGAATTCTGCGTGATCAGGGCGAAGATCGTCTGGGAACGGGTCGGACCGGACCGGGGAGGGGAGGGCGATTTTCGCTACGGCCTTTCCTTCCGGGAAATGGACAAGGCAAGCAGGACGGCCCTGAATCTCTACCTCGACTACCTGAAACGGGATCACCACCTCAGTCAACTGGACGAGGCCTGGAGAAAAGCCAGGACGCCGAGGCACGAGGACTCTACATCGATTCTGGGCGAAGAGCCGGAAGGCGTATCGCCTTCGGTCTCGGAGGGGCCTGTCAAAGGCCGGAACGATAGCGGGAACGCATTCGTTCGATGATGTGACGTAATCGGTGTTTGTAGGTGTGTTCCTGCAAGACCCTCTTCCTCCCTCTCTCCGCAACCGCCTCCCGTTTTCCCGGGTGTTTCAGATAGAAACGGATCAGGTCGGGGATCTCGTCCGGGTCCTCAAAGGCGATCACCTCGTGGCCGAGATCGAAAGCCTCACCCAGGGCCTGCTGCCGGTCTGTCAAGAGAAAGGCCCCACAGGCGGGCACGTCAAAGACCCGCTGATTGACCGCTGCCCCCATCTGAAGGCTCGTGGCATTGAAGTTGATCCTGCAGCGACTGTAGAAGCCGGGCAGCTCTTTGTAATAGTCGATGGGAGGCGAAAGGATGTCCGATCTGCCGAGAAGATCCTTCCAGCCCGTGTCCCCACGGATTTCCAGATCAAAGGCGGTAAGCTCCTTCACGCATTGCAGTCGATAGTACTGGGTGGTCTTCCAGAGCACCGCAGCCTCCAGGTCTGCCGTGGCCGAGGGGTCGAGGGCAGCGATCCGCTGCCGATCCAGGTCGCTCCCGGTCTTTATGAGCTCTTCGAAAGGGGTCCGGCGGAGACCTTCTTCCGCCAATGCCTCCACGAGGGGATGAAAGTCCGGATGAACCTTGGCGATCCACTCCTGGGTAGGCTGGACCATGGAATTCCCCACGAACCCCACATCGCAGGGGGAGGCCGCCCGTTTCTTTCGTTTTCTGCCCCGTGGCTTGAACACGGTCTCGTCCGTTGCAAGGGGTAAATAGGATACCGACTCGAACCCGAGGGCCTCCATGTCCGAAACATACCCTTTCTCCCAAAGGAACAGGGACACGTAAGGGGATACGTTCTCCCTGAAGGCCTTCACGATGAGTTTCGGGCTGTCCACGAACCAGGACCCGACCGGCATCTCGATCGATCGGAAGAAGGAGGTCAGGATCCCCTCCTCGTCGAAGCCGAGGTGATTGATGGTCAGAAAGAAATCGGGCCGAAAGGACACGATCTGCTCGATCATCCTCGAGGCGATCCGGTGCCCGTCTTCCCCTTTGCGGACCGGAACCCTCTGGACCCTGTGTCCCAGGCGAGCCAGGGCGCTCTCGATCTCCCGCGTCAGAAAATAGCCGAAATCGATCAGAACCACCCGGGCAACCTCTTCGACGAACTTCTCATACTTCAACTTCTCCCACAGTCGCAGATCTGCTGCTCGACTGAGGCGGGTGACCATGGGCTGATAGTAGGCAGGGAAAGCGGAAACGGCCGGCGCCAGGCAGAACAGGGCAAGTGCAGGCATTCCGGCTTCGAGTTGCCGGCGGGTAATCTGCTGAATCGCCTTGTCGGGAGACACCCCCAGGATGAACTCGACGTTCGGGCCGAGTTCGGCTGTCTTCCCGTATCGCTCCGAGAGTTCATGAATCTCCCTCGCTGCCTCCACCACGATGATTCTCGCTTTCGGGTATCGTCCGGCGAGGAGGGCGATATGATAGCCGAGCCCGAGTCCCAGGACGACGAGGAACCCGTCACCGTCGAACCGGAAGGCCTCCACAAGGGCCTCTGCCTCTGCCTCCGGGTCGTAGAGGCTGTGCAGGGTCTTTGAGACTCCGTTCTCACCGTTCACTTTCAGGGTGAGGTGACCGGTTCGCGTTTCCAGGACGGTAGCCGGCCCGGATGTGCAGATAGACACTTAACCCCTTTCGTTGCCTCTGCGCTCGGCGTTCCTTTCCAAAGCCGGGTCCAGTTCCGTCCCGATTGCTTCGGCCACTTGCCGGAGGTTCTCCAGAGCGTCAGGGAAGTTGTCGTCCAGGGCAACAGCCCTCTTGAGAAATTCGAAGGCCTCTTCTCCTCGCCCGAGATTGAAGAGGAGCACCCCCATGTCGTTCATCGCCTCCGCGTTGCCGGGCTGGATCTTGGTGATCTTTTCCGAGCAGTCCAGCGCCGCCCGAAGGTCCCCGGATCCCATGTGAATCGAGAAGAGCTCCTTGAGAATCCGGACATAGTTCGGGTCCACCTCCAGGGCTCTTTCAAAGTACATCACTGCCTGCGATATGTCCCCGAGCCGTCTATGACACCTTCCGATGTTGAACAGAATGCTCGTCCTTTCCCTTGGGCTCATCTCCTCCTCGCCGAGGCCTTGAAGGAGCTCGATCGCCTCTGTTTCGCGCTTGCCGGCGATGTGATACAGGGCATACAGGATCCCTGCCGGCACGTCCGCTTCGCCTTCTCGCCATGCCTTTTCGAGGTACCTCCCTGCGGGTTCCAGCTTTCCGTCCTCAAGAAGAAGGGAACCCCATTCCCTGCATGCCTCCGGGTAGTCCGGGTCCATGTCCAGTGCCTCCCGGCAAAGGGCCCGGACGACCTCTTTCTTCGCTTTCCCCTTCAGCGTGTAGCTCAGACCGATGAGCTTCTTTGCCTTCAATCGGGCTTCCGGGTCGGCTCCCCAGGCCCTCGAGAACGCCTTCTCATCCTGCGTTTCCCTTTCAACCCCTGCAGCATTCGTGTAGGTCTCCGGCGTCTCGCTGTCCGTCCGGGTGACCACCCCAAAACCCCTCTCCCTCAACCTGAGAAGGAGGTCCTCCACGGCTGTTTCCACGCCCCAGTACGGCCGCGTAAAGGCTCCCAACCTCCACAGAACCCGGTTCGAGACCACGGCCAGGGTGAGCCTTCCCGCTTCCGTACGAAACGCGACCGCCCCGAGGTCCGGCGTCTTTCCGAAATGTTCCATTGATAGGGAGACCTTGTCTTGAAGTCCCTGCGCGGACGAATTGGCTACCACCGTGCAAGGGGACGAAGCCTCGAAAAAGGCCGCGTTCAGGGCGGTCGAAACATCCGTATCCGGGCCCGGGAGAATGTTTGTGACGGCGTCATCCGCGTTGTCGAAGGTGATGGTCTGAACGTCTTCTCCCTCGAAGATGCGCAACCTGTCCGAACCGTAGGGGAGCAGAACAGAGGCCTGGTAGAAACTAGGGACAGGTTTCTCAGCACCTTCTTCCACGATCTCAAGTACTCGTTCCAGCCTGTGGCGGTAAGTGTGCTCCTCAACGGCCCTGCGGTGGGCGGCCCGGCAGACGGCCTGCCTCGCATCGTCATTCCGGAGATAGAACTCGACCTTCTCCCTCAAGTCCTCCAGGTTCTCGTAGAGGACGATCTCCTTGTCCGGCTCGAAGGCGTCCTGAACCGCGCTCCTGCTCGCGTCCACCAGCTGAAATCCGCCGCATCCTGCCACGTAGAAGAGGGAACCGTTCGGCGAGACGGCACGGCAGGCGAGCGTGTTCGTCGCGTGATCCTGTTCCGCACGATGAATGCTCAGGTTGATTCGAGTCCGGCGATAGATTTCCGCGGCCTCGTGCGGCGGCACCACATCCCTTGTTTCGACAGACCTCCGGTCCTGGAATCCGTCCCAGTTGCCGCCGGCAACCAGGATATCCCCTTGGCCTATGATGCTGTTCACGGCTTCTTGTCTTCTCGGGAAGCCCATCCCCACGACAGAGAGGTCCCACAGGAATGAGGCTGTCTCGTCCGCAACATGGACTTCCTGGTCATCGAACCCGTGGGGCAGGTAGTGGACATTCCGGTTCCCGTACCGCTGGTGGATCCCGACCGTGGAAGCGTCCTGCACGAAGACGTAATCGAAGAATGTGCCGAGAGGGGCGCTTCGCGTAACATCATACGGCTCGTCCACGAACCAGACCGCCGACGGGATTCCGATCCGACTCATCTCGTAGAGCACATCCCGCGGAATCATGTATCCTTGTACGCAGAAGATCAGATCCGGCTCTTCCCGTCGGATGTGCTGCAGCAGGTGGTCGGGCTGGACCGCCGCCGACAAGGTGTACCTGAGATATTCCGGGTCAAACCGATGGGTCTGGCCGAGCGCCTCCTTGTGAAATGGGGTCGGAGAGAGCGGGTGGTAGACTACCGCCAGCCCGAGGGCCGTGAACGCGTTGACCAGGAAGTCGTCGATGTGAGTGTGGGGCCAGAGAAACCCGGAACCGATGTAGAAGACCTTTTTCACACCCTCTGGCGCCGTTTTCCCTCTTCCTCTCGCCCCGCGAGACGCCCCTTCCAGTGCACTTGAAAAGGCCTCTTCCCATGCTTCGCAAGCCTTGTCGATACCGAACCTCTCGCCCACGTCCTTTTCCGCGGCGGCGGCCAGCTTCTTACGCGTGAAGGGATCTTCGATCAGGGTCTTTGTCGCCTCGTACCACGCCTGTTCCGTGTGCTCGACCAGAAGCCCCGTGTCTTCGTGACGCACCGAATCCGCGTACGGCCTGCACCGCGTGTAGATTCCGGCGATGCCGGACGCCGAGTACTCCACATACTTGATGTTCGATTTGTAGAAGTTGAAGTGCTCGTCGGTGAGGGGGGCGATAGCGATATCGATACCGAGACGACCGAGCCGCTCCAGGTATTCCGAGTAGGCATATGTGTACTGCCATTCCTCGATGCCCTCCAATCCCTTGAGGGCTTCGGGCAGATAGCCCATGAACACGAGAGAAAGCCTGTCCCGGTACTCGACCGCCAGCCTCTTCAACGCGGGCAGCACGACTTCGAAATCGCCGTCATGGGTCTTGGTTCCGGAATAGCCGATTCGTGTCTTCCCGGTAGAGTTTCTCGAACGGTTAACGAACCGGAAGTCCACGGTGTTCGGGACCACGGTGACGCGATCGTTAAGCTCGGAGAAGCGTTCCCCCAGGGCCCGGGTCGAAACGGTCACCAGGTCGGCTTTCCGGACGGACCTTTCCACCAGATTCCGGATGGCCCTGCAGTAGTAGTTGTAAACCGGGTGGTAAGGGGGGAGGGGGTCCACGAGGTTGTCATCGATCTCATAGATGACCGGCTTGCCGTAAAGCCTCGCTTCGTCCATCAGGTCCAGGGCCTTCTGGCTGCTCGTCTTCTGTACCAGGACGATATCGCACCCGTGAACCGCGTCTCGAGGCAGTTCATAGAGATACTCGACTCTGTACCGGACCTCCCCTTTCTCAACCAGCCGGTTGAGGGGATGGTAGATCCGGATGTCGGTCGACGTGATCGGCCCCGGGACGATCACCAGGACGCGCAGGCTCCTGCCGGCCATAGGCTACCTCACTCAGTGTCCTATCGTATGCTTCCATGGTCTTCTCTGCCGCAGCCTCAAATGTAAAGCGGCGGGCAACCCGTTCCTGAAGTCTCTTTCTTCTCTTTTCGTCTCCGAGTCTGTAGGACAAATGGACTGCATCAAGAATCGAAGACACGCTCGCCGGGTTGCAGTAGAACCCCTCGTTCCCGAAGTACTCCATCTCGCCCCCGCGGTTGCTCGCAACAACGTTACAGCCGGCCATGGCGGCCTCGATATTGGCAAGACTCACCCCTTCCGCCCAACTGGGCAGAGCGTGGACCCTGGCAGCCGCAAAGGCGGACGCGAGCTCCTTCTGGGTGAGTTGGGGAATGAATACCACTTTTGACGAGGCGTGAGCGCGACACAGCTCGTAGTACCACGGCATGCTCCTGTAAGGATTCCCGATAACGACGATCGGGAGATCCGTGTCCTTGAGGGCATAGAGGAGCATGAGCTGGTTCTTTCGGATCTCCAGGTGACCCACCGAGATCACGAAATCTTCGATGCCGTACTTCTCCACAAACGGCCCGGGTTCTCCCCCCTGAAAGATCGCCGGGTCCGCGCAGTTCGGAACGATCGTGAAGGGCTTGTGGATGCCGAGGCTCATCCCGATCTGCCGGATCTCGGTGAAACTGAGCCCGATCAGATGATCCGCCATTCCGAACAGGGCCCGCTGGTCCCGTTCGATGCCGGGGTAGACCTGCAGGCTGTCCCGACCCGGGACTTCGGAGAGGGTCAAGGTGCCGTCTGCCAGCGATTTCAGATACGCCTCTCGTTCGCTCTCGAGAGGCACATTGAAGATCTTCGGAATGGCGATCTGGGCAAAGCTGGTCTCGGAGAGGTCCATATAGATCGTGGAGAGGACGAGGGGCTTGCCCAGGCGCTTCGCACAAAGGGCTTGCTGGACATGATCGATCGTTCTCCAGGCGTGATGAAAGATGTGCAGAAGGTCGTACGGCTGGACCTGAGGACGCCGCGTCACGGCGAGGTCCACGGCGATTCCCATATCCCTGAGCTTGAGAAGGGTTTTGAAGATCCTCATCCTGGGTCCGGGTGCACTGTCCAGGTAGAGATACGCATCCCCATGGGCAGCCATCAGGACCCTGCGACAAGGATCGACGAGCTTCTTGTCCCCCTTCCGAAGGAGACAGACGACAAAATCCTCTCCGTGCTGTTCCACCTGCACGAACAGGGGCATCACCCCGAAGGTGTTGCGGGCGAGCACTTCCAGGCTTTTCTGGGAGAGGTAGTTCGCGTGACCCCAATCCGGGGGGTTGCCGTCCCGCTGCGTATTGCGCACCGAACCGCTGTCGAGGATTCTCATGAGCAGAAGACCGCCGGCCTTGAGCAGCCGGTCGCACTTCTGGACGAGAGCCCTGGGGCTCGAACTGTTTTCGAGAACGTCCCAGAGGATCACCGCATCGTACAAAGCGGTCCGGTTGGAGGCGAAGGCCTGTTCCAGCGTATCGACCTCGTAGCCGTCGTCCCGGAGCACCCTCGAGAGCTGGTCCGAAGGGTCCCCGGAGTGCAGGACCCTGCCTCGGTCGGGAAGCGTCGCACGCAGGAGAAAGACCCTCCAGTCGAAGTGATCATTGTACTCGGGGATGCGCTTCTTGTACTCGCTCAAGAGCCTTGCAGCAAGGTTCGGGTCGGGAGAGGGAACCATCATGAAGGATCCACATGCCTTGCATCGTGCAAGCGATCCGATTCGGGTCTCCAGGCCGATCCCGCCGCAGCAACTACAGGTATTCATGGATGACAGGCCCTCCTCCATTCCTCGAACATGACGAGGGTCCAGACCTTGGAGAATCCCTGGGGATTCTCCAGCCAGTCTTGCCGGAACAGCGCATTCAGGGTCGCCCGTCTGAAGAGGTTCGAATCGCTGCCCAGCAGCACCTCCTTTGCATAGTCTTCCAGGCCACTGGAGAAGAACCCGGTCAGAGGGAACGAAGACGATCGAGGGGCTCGCCAGAGAACCTCTTGAGGCAATACCCTCGCCATGGCTTTGCGCAGGATGTATCTGTCGATTCCGCCCGAGGTCTTCAGATGGAGGGGGATACCAAGCGCGGTCCGGATCAGAGCCGGGTCGAGCAGCGGAAGTCGAAGCTCGATCGAACCGAATGTGCCGGATCGATCGATCGTGGCCAGGAGGCTGTCGGGCAGTCGGGTGAGGACGTCCAGGCCCTGAAGTCCACCCAGATAATCCTCTCTACCCGCGGCAAGGGCTTCCGCCCGAAATGCGGGCCACCGATCTTCTTCACCCCCCTGTGCAGGTACTTTCCACTCCGTGTGAACGAGCCTCTGTTTCTCCTCCTCCGTGAAGGTCGAGAGCTGGGCCAAGTAGTCACGGAAAGGCGGGGAGAGCGCGTCGTGCAATGACTCTTCGAGGGCCTCGTTTCCCACCTTCAGGGAATCCAAGAGCCTTTGACGGTCCAGAGCCAGGCGGTGTCTCGAGGGGTCACCGAACAACTCCCTTCCCCCTTCACCGGAAAGACACACGCCGACCCTTCCCTGAAGGGCGGTCGAGATCAGATAGGAGGGCAGTCCTTCTTGAGTGGCCAGGGGCTCGTCGAGCATGGTCGCCATTGCCGGAATCAGGTCGCACGCCGGCTGCGGGTCGATAAGAATCGACTCGTGAGACGTGCCGAATCGGTTCGAGACCTCCCGGGCAAAAAGGACATCCTCGTCCTCTTCGCCTGCGAAGCCGAGCGAAAAGGTCTTGATCGTTCCGTCTCCACAGAGGCTTAGAAGACCCGCGATCGAGCTGGAGAAGAGCCCCCCGCTCAACAGGACTCCTGCGGTGCGACCTCTTGGGAAGCTCTTTCTCAAGGACGACTGGATCTGCTCGTAGATCGAGGCCTCGTGCCGGTTGTCTTCTCTGAGCCGGGCGTTCGGTTCCGGCGCCGGGCTCCAGTACGTCCGAGAAGAGATCTCACTTGAGTCACATCGGAGGATGTGTGCAGGAGGAAGCTTCCGAATTCCCCGGAAGATCGTCCTGGGGCAGGTGACATAGCCGAAGCTGAGATAGTCGTCCAGGCCCATCGGGTCGATCCCCGTATCCATATCCGGGTACCCGGCGATCGCCCTGATCTCGGAAGCGAAGAGCAGCCGGGTTCCGTCCCAAGCGTAGTAGAGAGGTTGCTTTCCGATCCGGTCCCGAACGAGATAGCAGCGAGCCGTCTTCTCGTCCAACAGCCCAATGGCGAATTCTCCGTCGAGTTCGGACGGAAAGGCCTCACCCCGCTCTTCATAAAGGTGAACGATCACCTCCGCCTGGGAAGAGGACCGGAACACGTGCCCGCTCCTGTCCAGCGACTTCCTGAGATCCAGGCTGTTGTAGATCTCTCCGTCACAAACGGCCCAGACCGTGCCGTCCTCGTTTGACGCGGGCTGTTGTGGCGTCTGAGCCGAGCCGTTCGTAAGGCGGCTTCTGTGACCGAGCCCCGCTCTCCTGTCCCTGGACAGATAGAGACCCTGCTCGTCGGGCCCACGAAGGACCATCGCATCGCGCACACGCAGCAACAGCTCTTCGGTCACGGCAATCCTGGATTCGACGATTCCGCAGATCGCGCTCATGAAAGCAGGTTCCTATTCATCGGAAGGTTCTTCCGGTTTTCGGCACCAGTACTCGATCTCTTTGACCACATTCCACAAATGGATTCTGCACCACTCGGGATTCGTCTGAAAAATCTGGTGGAAAGGGTTGTTCTTGTCACGGATCTCTTCGGAGTACATGTACTGTGCCCGGGAGTCGGAAAATCCATTGGTCTTTACGAATATGCTGTCAAAGTAATCCTTGTTCCAGTAGATGAGATGAGAGGCATAGAATGCGGTCTTGTGGGTGTAGTAGGGAAGCCGTATATAGACGCTGCCGCCAGGGACGAGGACCCTGTACGCTTCTCTTACGACCTTGTGCAGGCTGGATCCGGGCAGGTGCTCAAAGAAATGGATGGATCTGATTTCCTGAACAGACGCGTCGGGCAGGGGGATCCCCTTGGTAACGTCACAGACGATATCCACGCAGTCCAACTCCAGCCTGTCGATCCCGAGATAGCCGGGCTCCGGTTTTACCCCACAGCCGAGATCCACCCGGAAGGGATATCCATACTTTCCAATGAGGAGATCCAAGCGACTCGCACTCAAGACACCTTTTGCGTCGCCTCCAACCTCAGGCCTGTGAGTCTCTGGGATGTCGGGCAACTGGCTGAGATTGAATGCCGCCTCCCCATGGTCGGGCTTGCTCTCCAGGGCCTTCATGAAGAAGTGCTTCGCCGTACGAAAATCAGCGAGCTGAAAATAGAGAACACCCAGATTGTTCAAGGCCTCGCAGTCTTCCCGGCCGGAAGACAGAGCCCTTTCGAACAGGAGCTTCGCGCGGTCGTAGAGTCCGTAGTGGAAGCAAATCTCGCCCAACTCGACGAGAGTTTTCGAGGAGTCAGGTTCCTGCCTCAACGCTGACACGGCCTCTTCGACCGGGAGCGTCTCGCCCGGATCGAGCCGAGCCGATCTTTCTCGGAGTTCCACTTCGATCGACGGCATCCGATCCTCAGGTTCCTTCCTGAACGTTCGGCCTTCCTCCTCGGCCAGGCAATCGTAGAGAAGACCGGCATCGGCGCAGAGCCGCGCGTACAGATCCGCCACATCGGTCGGGACATCCTCTTTCAGGAAGTCGGACCAGGGGGAGCGGTTGTTTCTACAGGAGGTCGTAACGGCGCGGCTGGCCTGCTCGATCGATTCGTTCGTTGCAGGCAGTCCGAGATAGTCGACGATCCGACGCAGTTCCCCCTGGGGATTGCTGAAGAAGGTATCATAGTGCGTGACGATTCGGCGTTCGGGGGGAATCTCGGCCAGGAGCCGCTGGTTGTAGGTCTTCCAGAGATGGAATCCCAGGGCCCGTGAAGTGCTGCCGCGCTTCTTCAGAGAGGATACCACCTCGAGCGGACTTCGGACGCAAACCACAACCCTGATCTCTGGAAACAGGGTCTTCCAGAAGGGAATCGTAAGACACGTTCGAGGGTCTTTCCACCCCCACGCGGGGTGGTCCCTGAGGGCAAGCACGCATTGTTCGGCCCTGGATTGCAAGGACACGTACCCGTCCGAACGAGCACCGTCCGTTCGCGCTGCTGGAGGCATATCCCAGCCTCCTCCACCTCGACTCAGAATCTCCTCGTTGATCTCGAGGAACTTCCTGTTCTCCCAGTACCCCCGGGTGTTGTGCGCGGACGGCCCGATCAAGTCGCCTTCTTCTCCCAGGTAGAGTCCGCACAGATTGAGGAGATTCGCCACCATGGAGGTGCCCGAGCGATGCATGCCGGTCACGCAGACCGGCTTTGCAGACGAGAGTGTCGGGCTCGTGACTTCCGGAGGCGTGTTTTCGTACCGGACCCCACCCGCAACCCGGCCCGGGGTTTCGGTGGGGTATTCAAGGTCGTGTGTGTTCAATGAGTCGTCCTTTTTCCTATCGAATGTTGACGCCCCCCGTGCGCAGAATAGGCGGCACGGATTTCTCCCCATGACCGGAGGGTCCTGCAAGGGCCATACCAGTGCCAACTGTCCGAAATCGGTGGAAATTCATTCGAACCGCCCGCCCGAATCGTCAAAGTCGTGACAGGGTCACCCGCAGCCTTGACGTTAGGACATCAACCTTTACAGCGAATCGGTCGATAAAAGGACGAGGCCCCATTCAAGGGGCCCGGGGGTTCTCCGGCGCGGGGCCGCCCCTGGCAGCAAATGAGATGTTCGAAGGAGTGGGCAGGAATGGGACGAGTGCGCGTCCTGATCGTAGATGACGACCCGGTTGTGGTCGAGAGTATACGAATGACGCTGGAGGATCTCGACTACGAAGTGGTCGCAACGGCAACCTCCGGTGCGGAAGCCGTTCATAAGACAGGGGAGCTTGGACCGGATCTGGTGTTGATGGATATCGGGTTGCCCGGGAGTCTGGACGGCATCGAAGCGGCCACCCGGATTCATGACGAGTGGAAGACACCCGTGGTCTACCTCACTGCGACCGCGGAAGAGGACCTTGTCGAGCGGGCCAAGATCAGTTGTGCACAGGGATATGTTCTCAAGCCATTCCGGGCCGACGGGCTTCACACGGTTCTGCAGATGGCTCTGCACCGCCGAGTGATGGAGCAACAGCTCGAAGAGAGCGAGAGCCGATACCGGACCCTCCTGGAGGCGCTCCCCCAAAGAATCTTCTACAAGACCTGCGACTCCGTCTACATCTCCTGCAACGAGAGGTATGCTCGAGATTTTGACATCACGGCCCATGAGATTGCGGGAAAGACGGACGAGGATTTCTTCCCACCGGAGATGGCCCAGGCGTATCGAGTGTGCGACGAACAAGTGCTTGCGTCGGGTGAAACGAACACCATCGAAGAGAAATACACGATCCGGGGAGAGGACTTGTGGGTTCAGACGGTGAAGACTCCAGTCAGGGACGAAGAGGGGAACGTTCGGGGGCTGCTGGGGATGTCCTGGGACATCAGTCTGCGGAAGAGGGCGGAAGAGGAACTGGAGCGCTACCGTGACGATCTCGAGGAACGGGTGCGTGAGAAGACAGCGGAGTTGCAGCGCACGAATCGACGCCTGGAGCAGGAAATCGCCGAACGCAAACGGGCCGAGCTGGAGCTTCGAGAAAGAGAGAAGCAGTATCGGCTGGTGGCGGACCAGGTGTCAGACAACATCTGGATTTTGCGACTCAGCGACCTGAAGATGGAGTATAGCAGTCCCTCGGTGGAAAAGATCCTCGGATATCGTCCGGAAGAAATGCTCAACCTGCCGACCGAACGCTTGCTCCCGCCGGAGTCCCGCGAGCTCATCTCCCGAATCATCGAAGAGGAAGTACTGAACGAGGGGGAGTCCGGGTTGGAGCCGGACCGGGCGAGGGTATTCGAGTTGGAGCAGATACGAAAAGACGGGCAGCGGGCCTGGACCGAGATCACCGCCTCTTTTCTGCGCGACGAGGAGGGGAAGCCGGACCGCGTTCTGGGTGTTACCCGCGACGTCACCGAGCGCAAACGAGCAGAGGAAGCCCTGCGCGCCTCGGAGGAGAAGTATCGACTCGTGGTAGAAAACACGATCGACGGGGTGTTCATCGCACAGGACGGGGTCATGAAGTTTGCGAATCCGGTCGTATCCGCCATTACCGGGTACGGACCGGAAGAACTCGCCCGAGTGCCCTTTTCGCAGATCATGCATCCGGAGGACCGGGAGCGGGCCATGGACGTACATCGAAAGAGGCTCGCCGGCGAGGAACTGGCAGCAGCTTACACCTTCCGGGTCATCGCGAAAGGGGGGGAGCAGAAATGGGTGGAAGTGGGGGGAACCTCGATCACATGGGAGGGGAGGCCGGCTACCCTCAGTTTCGTCAGAGACATTACGGAGAGAAAGAACCTCGAAAGCCAGCTCCGTGAGACCCAAAAAATGGAGGCGATCGGAACGCTTGCCGGAGGGATCGCGCACGATTTCAACAACATCCTTCAGATCATTCTCGGTTACACAGAGCTGGCCCGGCAGGAGACCTTTGAGGACGATTCCCTCCAGGCAATCCTGCGGGAAGTGATCAATGCGGGAAAGAGAGGGCGCGACCTGGCGGGCAAGATCCTCACCTTCAGCCGCCACGCAGACCAGGAAGCGAAGAACGTGGAGCTGGTCAGCATCGTCCGCGAGGCGCTTCAGTTTCTCAGGGCCTCCTTGCCCACGACGATCCAGCTCCGGGAAGACCTTCGCGTGGAATCCGGGATGGTCTCAGGCGACCCCACCGGCATCTACCAGATCCTGATCAACCTGTGCACCAACGCAGGGCATGCCATGATCGAGCACGGGGGAGAGCTGGTGGTGGGTCTGAGCCAGCAGGACCTGGATGCAGATGCAGCGGCGCTGTTTCCGGAGCTGAAGCCCGGCGCCTATCTCACCCTGACCGTGAGCGACACAGGCCACGGCATGGATTCCTCAACCCGGAATCGTATCTTCGAGCCCTTCTTCACGACCAAGGGCCAGGGGGAGGGCACCGGGATGGGGTTGTCGGTGGTCCATGGGATCGTCAAGGCCCACGGCGGCGCGATTCGAGTCGAAAGCGAGGTCGGGGAGGGAACGACCTTCCTGGTGCTGCTCCCGGAACTCGAAGGGGTGGCGACCTCCTCCGTAGAGGAACAGCCGACGGGGGAAGTGCGACCCGCAAGAGTCCTGTTTGTGGATGATGAGAAGTCCCTGGTCAAGCTCCACGGTCAAATGCTCAGGCGCCTGGGCCACGAGGTCACCGCCCTCACGAACAGCCAGGAGGCCCTGGAATCATTCCGCCAGACCCCGCAAGACTTCGACCTCGTCATTACGGATATGACGATGCCCGGGCTCACCGGCACGGACATGGCAAAGGAGATGCTGCGGATCCGCCCCGAGATACCCATCCTCCTCTGCACCGGGTTCAGCGAGAGCGTGGACCTGGAAAAGGCCAGAGAAATCGGAATCCGGGACATGTTGATGAAGCCGACCATGAAAGGGGAGCTTGAAAAGGCGATTCAGCAAGCCCTGGCCGGGTCCTGAGCACAGTCCCCGGAGCAACCCGCCCGAATTCATTAGAACACAGTATTGACATGCAAAGAACCTTCTCTATACTGCTCCTTGGCAGAAGGATCGTTCAGTCGCTACAATAGTCACCACGTCATGTGATGATCCCACAGCAGCCTGCGAGGTCCGTGACCATGGCCGGGAATCTCGGTTCCGATCATTCCTCATATGCGGCGGATAGACGTCCAGAGACGAGCTCTGCTCTTCCCTTTCTCTTTCTGATCCCCTTTCTCTTCCTGCTGCTCCTTCCGGGGTGCGGCGAGGAGGACGGTTCCCCTCCCGTTCTCACGGACGTTCGCTACCAGAGCGATGCCTATCTCTTCGGTTTTCCGGATGGCCTCGGTGTGGCCACGATGACCGGCGTCGTGGACTTTGAGGACCCGGACGGCGACCTTGTGGTCCTCAGTGTGACCTGGGAGGACTGCGGGCTGGAGCCTTCGAAGAAGCTGGAGATCGTTCAAGACGTCTCGGACAGGACCAAGATAGGAACCATATCCTTCATCATACAAATATCCACGAACTGCCCGATAGGCGATTACGACGTGAGGCTATCGGCCACGGACGGTCGCGGGCAGGTTTCGAATGTTCTGCGCGCATCCTATGAAATCTACTCAGCCTCGACAGGGGGCTAGGAGAGAGAGAAGGAATGGAACCCCGAAGGATCCGCCGGAGAAGATCGCACAGGAAGAAAAGCACACTGTTCTGGATGGCTGCTCTGACGCTTCCTTTCCTGTTCCCCCATTCGACGCTCGGCGCCGACGTCGATGTAGTCTTCGAGGGCATCTCGATCCTGGGAAGCGCAAACCAGCTGAAGACGAATTTCCTGCCCGGCGAGGAGGTAAGGGTGACGGTTCGGTACCGTGTCCTTTCGAGGACAGGCAACCCCATCTATCTCCGCCTTCGTATCTCAGGGGACGGCTGGCACGAGAGCCCTCCGAGGGTACCGGTGTCGGGTCTGGGGTCCGGGATACACATGTTCGTCGGGCTTCGCGCAGCTCCTACGGCGGCTCCGGGCAAGGTAAGCCTCCTGGTGGACGTCGTCTCGGCGGAGGACACCGTCTCCCTTCAGGGAAGGAGGCACGCATACCTGAACGTCGGCTGTCCGGATGGGCTTCCTACGGAATGGACGGCCCACCTGCAGGTGGGCGCCTCGCCCCGCGACATGGCCCTCACGGGCGACGGCCGGTACCTCTACGTCACCAGCACAGAAGATCGGAAGGTGACCGTGATCGATCTGGAGACGAGGGCGGTGCTCATGGAAATCGAGGACCCTGACATGCTGGGCAATCCGGCAGGTGTGGCCCCCGCTCCCGACGGGATCGAGATGCTCGTTGTGGATTCCGCCCTTCAGGCGATCCATCTGATCGATCAGGACCACGTGCTCTATGACACGATCCCGCTGAACCCGACAGGAGAGTTCGGCGTGACGTCTCCGGGCGACCTGGCCGTGAATCCGGTGCGAAACGAGGCCTACATTACCGACTCAAGAGGGCCCAGGATCTTCATCCTAGACCTCGCCTCCCGTGAAGTCAGGCTCGCGAGCCTCTTTGCGCCCGGTCTTTCCGCAGGGGTGAGCCCCCTCCAGGTCATGCTCGATCCGGGTAATCAGCGGTTCGTCTATGTCCTGTGCGGAGGATTCAACGAGGTCATCAAGGTGGACGTAGTCACCGGAAACGTCCTGGATTTCATACAGCTGCGGAATCTCCAGGATCCGTCCAGTCTCTGGCCGGCATGGTCGATGGCTGTGAATCAGGAAGAGGGCGAGATCTATGTGGTGGTGAATCCGGGCGGTTTTGAAACGACCTATCCGACCATAGAGTCCAGGATCTTCACACTGCCGAAGAACTGGCTGGGAGGCCCGGGCAGGAGGGATGTGATGCTCGGGTCGAGCATCTGGGATCTATCGGTCCGCCAAGACAATCTGGTCTATGGGATCGATTCTTTTCGGGGGGAGATCCTGGTCATCGACCTGGCCACAGGGACGGAAATGGTTTCGTGCGCGATTCCGGTTTCGACCGGAGGCCGGTACCTGCGGACAGACCCTGCGCAGAATCGCCTCTTCGTAGCGGGTTGGCTGACCGGGTTTGCCGACATCGTCGAGTTGACCGCTCCGGAGTAACGGCAGGGGGTGCCCGATCAGGCGTCCGGCCGGCCCGCCTTGCAGATTCGCTCGATCAGGGCGGAAGTTGAAATCCCTTCCACGTAGGTGATCGTGGCGACACGGCCGCCCGAACCCTCCACGACTTCACGGCCGACGATCCGATTCACGGACCAGTCCGCCCCCTTCACCAGAACATCCG
The DNA here is from genome assembly GCA_028277985.1 of bacterium. Lineage (GTDB taxonomy): Bacteria > Desulfobacterota > DSWW01 > DSWW01 > DSWW01 > S015-6. Next base: position 68,701 of record JANQFG010000270.1, read on the forward strand.
GCCTGAGGCCCTCGATCACGGCGATCGGGGTGTCCTGATCGAAAGAGACCACGAAATCCACACATTCGAGACCTGCGAGGATTTCGGCTCGATCCTGCTCGGGTTGCACAGGGCGTGAGGGCCCTTTCAGTCGCCGGACAGACTCATCGCTATTGATGCCCACCACGAGGATATCGGCCATCCGCCTGGCCTGCTGCAGGTAGCGGATGTGTCCGACGTGGAGGAGGTCGAAGCACCCGTTCGTAAAAACGACCCGGGCCCCCTTTTCGCGACGGTGGATCAGCTCTCTCGTGAGGTCTTCGAGGGATCGAATCTTCTCGCTCATGCCGTTGAATACTCGCCTCGGCCCTTTCGACTCTCGCTTGCGGTGCAATCCGCGTTAGGGGAGCCGGAGGAACTCGACCCTCTGGTTCAACATTCTTCCCCAGGAAGAGTCATTCGAGGCCACGGGCTCTCGACTGCCTCTCCCTTCCGCATCCAGGCGCTCGTCCGGAACACCGAGACGAACGAGTAGCGACAGGACGGACTCGGCCCGGCGTTCGGTGACAAAATCGGCTTGGCCGGGCGGCAGACGATCGTCGAGGTGGGCCTGTACACGGAACCTCAGGCCGGGGTTCTCCTCCATGATCCTCGCCACCTCCTTGAGCACCTCATAGGAATCCGGGAGAGGCTGTTGCGTTTCCTCGTTGAAGAGGATCGGCACGAGGATCTCGATCTTGTCGTCCGTGAGGACCGCTTTCCTGGGAATCCGGTCCGGGCATCCGTCCTCGTCCATATAGTCATTGTACGTTTCAGGTTGCTCGAGGCACTGATCCTTCCGATCCGGGACCCCGTCCCGGTCCAGATCCTTACCGCAGACGATGATCTTGGCCCAGATTCCTTCGGCCTCCCGCTCGCACAGCCGGATCGCATCCTCCGCGGCCCAGAAGTCCTTCTCCTGTAACTCCTCTTTGGCTCGGGCGAGGTGGGACTGCGCGGTGGCCAGGGAATCGGGTGCACACTGCGGCCCCTCTGCGGATTGGGCCTTTCGCAGGTATTCCTCCAGCCTTTCGATCTCCTGAAGGAGATGCTCCGGATCCGGGTATCCCGGCGCGACCGCCGGAAGGGTGAGCAGGAATATCAGGCACCAACAACCCAGGCAGAACCGCAAAGACTCCTCCTATGCTTCGGGGCCCTAGTAGGACCGGGGAGCCGACTGATTCATCGAGTGAATCCTTCGGGCCACGGCGAGCTGTCTTTCCGACTGATCGAGGAACTGCGTAGCGGCAGGAAAATCCGCTTGCTCGTACTGTTTCTCGGCCGCATCGAGGAGTTGCTTTGCCACCCTCAGATGGTACAGGGCCGCCTCCTCCATGCCCAGACCGTCCGCCTCCTCGATACCCCGACCCACCTGCCGGATCCCTCGTTCGAGGGTCCAGAGTTCGCATCCACACAGCAGGGAGCCGAGCAGCAGGAGGCAAATCAAGCCTTTCCATACCGTGCGGCGGCCTTTCGACCGGTTTGTCCGATGGGGTCTCACCTTGGCCTCACTCCTAGGAAATCGTATCCAATAGGATGCTAATCAACCCTGCGAATTCTGTCAATTTGAGGAGGGTAGACCCGGAGGATGCCAGTCAGCCTGCTCTGGTTGTGTCAATACGAGTGGAATTCGCCCGTATGATGGGAGTTCACCCGCTCGGATGGTGTGAAACAGAGCAGTCTGTACGCGGAAGAAAGCGGGAGACGTGGCTATGCGAGCTCGTCGAGAAGGAAGCCCCGGAGGTCTGCGAGTTGCTGGCCGGCCTCGAGAAGGGCCTCGGGGGGAAATTGCCGGATCATCTCACCCGTTCGGTGGTCTCGAACCTCGAAAACGAGATCCCCTGTCTCTTGGCGAAAGGAGACGTGGAATCGAACATCCCGGCCGGAAGTGACCGATCCGGGCTGACCCAGGAATCCGTCGGATAGGCCCTCGCGCCCCTGACTCTGGGCGGATTCGGGCTTTTGCGGTCGCTCGAGCGCGATTCGAGCGGTTGTCGGGTTCGTTCCGCTTATTGATTCCATGACCCCAGCTCCTCGTTTCGTCGGGCCCCCGGTCTCTTGTTCGGGACCGGAAACCGTTTCATTTCAGCCACTTTCTCATTCCCCTCCGGGCTTCTATGCCTTGGATTGCGGTCAACCATGGGAGAAGCAAACTCCGTGCCAATACGATCGTTATCGGCATGAGGGTCCCGTTATGGGCCGGGACACGGGCCCTTCTAAAGTGTGGAGGACTTGAAACCGATGTATTGTAACGAGGTCTCTCCTCAAAGAAAGGCAGAAAACCAGCCAAGGAAACCCCGAATGGCCAATGTTCTGATCATCGATGATGAAGAAAAGGTCTGCAAGCTGCTCACGAACGTGATCGGCCGACTGGGGCACGCCGTGACCGCTTCGCACACGATCCAAGAGGGGATCGAGGCGGCGCTGTCCGGCACGTTCGATGTTGTCTTTCTCGATGTTCTCCTGCCTGACGGTGACGGCCTGGACATCCTGCCCATGATCCGAGAAGCCCCTTCATCGCCGGAAGTGATCATCATGACCTCGCAGGGGAATCCGGACGGGGCCGAACTGGCGATCAGAAACGGGGCATGGCACTACATCGAAAAGCCTTCACCCCTGGAGCAGATCACGCTTCCTCTTGTTCGGGCCCTCCAATACCGCGACGAGAAGCGCGCTTCGCAACGGTCCGTTGTCCTCAAACGCGACGGTATCATCGGAGACAGCCCCAAGATGGAGGCCTGCATCGAGCTCCTCGCCAAGGCGGCCTCCAGCGAGACGAATGTCTTCTTGTTGGGGGAGACGGGAACAGGCAAGGAGTTGTTTGCCCGGGCCATCCACGAGAACAGTCTCCGCGCCAAGAACAACTTCGTCGTTGTGGACTGCACGATCCTCCCGGACACGCTCGTGGAAAGCATGCTCCTCGGGCATGAAAAGGGAACCTTTACCGGCGCCGACAGAAACCAGATCGGCTTGATCCGGCAGGCGGATGGGGGCACTCTTTTCCTGGACGAGGTGGGGGAACTCCCGCTGCACATGCAAAAGGCTTTTCTCCGGGTTCTCGAGGAGCGCCGTTTTCGTCCCCTGGGAGGGAAACAGGAAGTGGGGAGCGACTTCCGGCTCGTCTGTGCCACGAATCGGAGCCTCGAGGAGATGGTGCGGCAGGGGACATTTCGCAGTGACCTGCTCTTCCGGCTCCGTGCGATGACCATCGAGCTTCCACCCCTGCGGGATCGTGAGATGGACATCAAGGAACTGGTCATCCATCACACCACAAAGATCTGCGAACGGTACCAACTCGGGACCAAGGGCTTTTCTCCCGACTTCTTCGAGGTCCTTTGCTCCTACGACTGGCCCGGGAATGTAAGAGAACTGGTCCACACGCTGGAACGAACCATCTCGGTTGCCTCCCACGAGCCGACCTTGTTTCCAAACCATCTGCCGAACCACATCCGCATCCATGTGACCCGTTCCGCCGTGGGCGAGAGCGGCTACGACGCTTGTTCGATGCCGGTCGCCCATCGGGGCATGGACTCCAGCCTGCCCCCGATCCGAGACGTGAGAGAAGCGGCAATCGCGGAGGCGGAGGAGAAGTACCTCCGGGATCTGATGCTTTCAACGGGCGGGCGAATGGAGGATGCAAGAAGAATCTCCGGCCTTTCCAGGGCGCGGCTGTATGCCCTTCTGAGAAAGTACGGTCTCTCAGGTACCAGCAAGGTGCAATCCCTCGCCTCCCAGGAAGCTCCACTCTGAGAAGACAAAATCTTGTACAGCAAGAACTTGTCTCGTGAAACGAGACAAATCGGCTCTATCCCCGCCTGCTCCATCCCGTCCTGCTCCCTCCGCGTTTCCGCGTACTAGAGGCCTTTTCCGCCTGCTTTTCCCTCGATCCAGCCCCAAAACGGCTCTCTACCTTGCGTCTGTCCCCCGGAAGAGGGCGGATTTGAGAGGCAGAACCAGGACGGCCGTGTACTGGTATACGAATTGCTATATACCCACCGTGCGGCAAGAGACAGAGACAACTTTGAACGAACAGATCCTCGGAGTGTCAAATGGAACTGATCTTCTACTCTCCGGTTCCGAGCGGTACGGAGGAAACCCTGAAGGGGGCCATCGAGGCCCGGATTCCCGAGAGCGGCGAGATGCAGACCTATCGGTCCCTGGATGCCCTCGCCCTTCGTTTGCGCCAGCCCCACGATGAATCCGTCGTCGCCGTTCTTTTCCCCTCCACGAGGAACGAGTTGTGGCAACTCGTTTCGATCGAGAATCTGCTCGATTCCGCGACGATCCT
>JANQFG010000274.1 GCA_028277985.1 bacterium
GGGAAGAGGTCTTTCAGCCGTCTTGTGTCCTCTTCGTCTCTGCCCATGAGATGCGCAAGATTTACGTTGTTCAATATGGATATCTCTTCTCCCAGACGAAACCTGATCATACGGTGAGCCAGTTCAAGGAGTTGCCCCACATTGTCGCAAGCGGCAAGGAAAGACTCCTGACGTTCAGGAAGCACTTCACATCTCACGGTGGACCATGTGACGATCCCGAAGCTTCCCTGTGCACCCTGGATGATCTGGGTCAAGCTCATCTGTACGCCGAGGCCTACCTTCTGAAAACGGCCCGCGGCCTGCTGCTCTTCGATGGTGCCGGGACCATCAGCGTCCCCTGTCCGATACACATCACCCGTGCCAAAGGTGACTTCGCTGCACAACATGGGATCCGAGTGGTCCAGGTGGTATTTCGGAATCATGTGAGGTTCCCTTTCCAGGATGCTTCCCACCACCGACTTGTTCGCCCTGGGGCAAAGGGGGAGGGGCAGCCTCAAACCTTCCCCTTTTAGGGCGCTCTGCAGTTCGCCGAACGCAACACCCGGCTCCACCATGGCGACACGCTCCTTGCGGTCTATCATTCGGAGGGTGTTCATGGCAGACATGTCCACCATTACGCCGCCCAATGTGGGTACCGTATCTCCTCTGAAACGCGGCTGCCCTGAACTGACAGGGATGAGGGGCGTCTTGGTTTCGGCGGCCATTCTGATCAGTTCCTGCACCTGTTCCACACCGGACGGCTTGACGGAAAGGGAAGGAGGCCTCGACGGCGCAAAGCTGTGATCGTGAGAAAAGGATTCCAATACTCCAGGGTCGTCGCTGATGTTATCTCCTCCGACAAGGTTGGATAACGCTTCTTTTTCCATAGATTCCTCCTTTGAGAAGCTTCTAATGGGATATTCATTATTACTATACAGTGTGAGGGAGTTTGGATATTCAGCCCTCTCCGTCTATCTTGTTGAACAAAATACAGTGAGATGCAAGAAGTTGTCAAGAGAAACAAAAAATAGGCTTAACGTCTTAATATAATTATTATTAATTGCATTCTTGGGTGTGAAATCGATCGTTGATCTCCTGCAACCATCAAAATCTCGTTGACAGGGAAGCTCTAGTCGTGATATGCAAGAAAACCGAAAAGTCGGTTCCTTACTATATATCAGAAAGAGGGGGCAACAGCCGTTGCAGCGGAGAATGAAGATGAAGGATGGCAGGAAACCTTGGCTCAAGTCCTATGACGAGAATGTCCCGGAAAGGATTGATGTTCCGGATCTCTCCTTGAAGGATCTCTTCTTGAAGAGCATGCACGATTTTAAGGATCAAGCCGCCTACCACTATCAGGGGGCGGAGTTCACGTTCGGTGACTTGCTGGAACAATCCGGGCGCTTTGCCGCCGCCCTTCAGAAGAACGGGGTGGCCCCCGGGAACGTGGTCGCTGTGAATCTACCGAATACGCCTCAGTACCTGATCGCCATGGTCGGAGCCTTGCGGGCCGGATGCGTCGTCTCGGGACTGGCACCACTCCTGACGCCGGACGAGATGGCCTTCCAACTGAATGATTCCGGAGCAAGGGTGCTCATCACCCTGGACATGCTCTACGAAGCAAAAGTGAAGGCGATTACGGACAAGGTCCCCAAGACGGAGTTCGTGCTGGTGACCGGCCCCATGGATTTCCTTCCCGGTGCAGGATCGCAGCCAACCATTGAACCCTTGGCCGACAAAGAAATCGCTTCTTTCACTGCCTTCCTGGCCGACGGTTCTTGTGATCCGGCGAGCGTTGAATTGCGTCAGGGGGACAATTGTTTCATTCAATACACCGGTGGCACAACCGGGACGCCCAAAGGCGCCATTCTCTCCCACGGAAATATGGTGAGCAATATTCATCAGACGGCCGCCTGGGTACACACTGAGCGGGGCAGGGGATGCTGGCTGTCGGCATTTCCAATGTTTCATGTGGCGGGCCTGTTTGTGGCCTGCTTCACCGTCGGTATGGGGCAGGCGCAGGTATTGATTCCGGACCCTCGGAATCTGGAGTTGGTGACCAACGGCATCAAGGCTCATCGGCCGAGCAGTATCGGTAATGTTCCATCCCTGGCGTTCATGCTCCTGGCGGACGAGACCTTCAAGAAGCTGGGTTTTTCCCATCTCGACTATTGGTTGTCAGGGGCGGCGCCGTTTCCTGTGGAAGGCATTGCGGGTCTGGAAGCAGTCATCGGTGAAGGGAAACTGGTGGAACTCTGGGGGATGACGGAAACTTCCCCCATGGTGACCATCAACCCGCTCCGGGGAACCAAAAAGCCAGGCTCGGTCGGGTTGCCCCTGCCGAACACGGAAGTGAGAGTCGTGGACCTGGACGAGGGGACCACAGAAGTGCCGATGGGCGAAGAAGGGGAATTGATCGTTTGCGGGCCCCAGGTGATGCGAGGCTATCTGAACAAACCTGAAGAGACGCAGAAGGCACTGCGGGGGCACGGGGGTCGCGTGTGGATGCACACCGGCGATGTAGGCCGCATGGACGAGCAAGGGTATGTGTACGTGGTGGACCGCGCCAAGGACATGATCATCGTAGGCGGCTACAAGGTTTATTCCAGCGAGGTGGAGGACAAGTTCTACCAGCACCCGGTCGTGGGCGCGTGCGCTCTCGTGGGGCTGCCCAACCCGGATCGACCGGACAGCGAGACGGTGAAGCTCGTGGTTCAGAAGAGCGAATCATACCCGGATAAGCCGGATGATGAGATTGCCTCCGAGCTGATCGCCTTTGCCCGTGAGAAGATGGCGCCTTACAAGGTCCCGAAAATCGTCGAGTTTGTCGAGGCGATACCGATGACCTCGGTAGGGAAGATCGACAAGAAGAGTCTGCGCAATCAGGTCCGCTAGCGCTATACAGGGTTCCCGCTGTCGGCTCACTTGCCTGAGCAGCCGGGGGCTGCGACCCGTTCCGGAGCGGGAAAAAATCGTTGACATAAATGTACGAACATTGTAATGTTGTAATATTGTAATGACATGTGCCCGAAACCCCTCTTTCCAACAAAGGAGGAAACCCATCATGACGGACGATGTCTACCGCAAACTGGCAAAGGTATTGGACACGCTTCCCAATGGATTTCCCGCAACGGAGAGCGGGATTGAGATAAAGATTCTGAAATGGATATTCGAGCCGGAAGAGGCCGAGCTCTTTTGTGATTTGCGATTGAACTTTGAAACCGCCCAACAGGTTTCCGAACGCACCGGCCGCCCTCTGGAAGGCTTGGAAGAGAAGCTCCTGCACATGGCTGAGCGGGGGGAGATCCTGACCGCGAATATGGGTGGAATCAACCTGTTCAAAATGGTGCCGTATGCTGTCGGCATCTATGAGTTCACATCGGACCGCATGGACCAGGAATTGGCCAAACTGAACGAAGAATACCTCCCGCACTTCTTGCCTGGCCTCTTGGGTAACTCGCCCCCGATCTTTCAAACCATTCCGGTTGAGGAAGATTTGACCGCTTCCCAGGAAGCACTGCCGTACCAGAAAATATCCAAATTGCTGGAATCATGCCAGTCCTTCAAGGTGTCCGTCTGTCACTGCAAGAAGGAAAACGGGCTGCTGAACAAACCCTGCGACAGGCCTGTTGAGGTCTGTTTGGCCATGGCACCAATACCCGATGCCTTTGCGAACGCCACTTCCTCCGGCCGCATCATCAGCCGTGAAGAGGCCAGATCCATACTCACCATGGCGGAAGAAAAAGGGATGGTTCACCTGACCAGCAATGTTCAGGACGGACATTACTTTATCTGCAACTGCTGCTCCTGCTGCTGCGGTGTTCTAGACGGCATCAACACACTTGGCATCCCGGCGTGGTCCGTCTTCAACTCGGACTACTACGCCGTCATTGATGCGGACCGTTGCACTTCCTGCGGCATATGTGCCGACGAGAGGTGTCAGGTCAAGGCCATCGACGCAGGCGAGGATGTGTATGAGATTACACCGGAGAAATGCATCGGATGCGGCCTCTGTATCAGCACCTGCCCGGAAGAGGCCATCAGCCTGGTGAAGAAATCGGATGAAGATATCGTAACGCCGCCGACGGATGAAATGGATTGGTTCAGGAAGCGGGGCCAGAAACGTGGCGTGGATTTCAGCAAGTATGAGTAGTCGAATGGGTATGGGCCCGGGAGGGGGGAGAACAGAGAGGGGGAAGGTATTCGAGGATACACAAAAGGAGGGGTCACAATGAGAGGTTCAAGAATCTATCTAACTCTATGGATCGCCGCTGCGTGGATTTTCCTGTTTCTGAGTCCCTTGGCAGGCGCCGAGGAATGGAAGAGCGGGGACGTGATCGACAAGACGAACGTCGAGAAGGCCCAGGGCCTGGTCCCCGATCCGGTCTTGAACTGGGTCAAGAAGGGCGATGGGACCCTGCCCATAGGAGAGCTACCCTACGACATGAGTGAATTCATCCCACCGGCGGGCCTGAAGCATATGGAGGGCAACAAGGGCAAGTACGATGTGGGCCCGGACGGCATGCTTGTGGATCTCAAGACCGGGAAGCTCCCGGAATTCGTGGACGGGCTTCCTTTCCCGGAGATCGACCCGGAGGATCCGAATGCCGGTGCCAAGGTGATGTACAACAAGCATTTCTACTCGTACATCTGTGGGAACATACAGGTTCCGTTCCAGGTCGCCTGGGTGGGCCGCAAGTCCGCCTTCGAGCGTGAGCTGATCTGCGACTACCGGACGTACATCCTGGACGGATATCCGCCGGCCAGGGAGGAGCCCAACCCGGAAGGCGTGGAGATGCACTCGCTGATCATCATCGAGGCGCCCTTCGACGTGAAGGGCACGAACATCCTGCTCTGGCGGTATCGCGACGACCGACTGGACAGCACTTTTGCCTACGTGCCCGCCATCCGGCGGGTCCGCAGGATGAGCCCGGCAAATCGGTCCGATGCCTTCGTAGGGTCGGACTTTTGCGTGGATGACGCGTGGGGCTACGCGGGGAAGATCAATTCCTTCGACTGGAAGTTGCTGAAGGTGGTGGACCAGCTCGTTCCTGTCTACCCGGGTAACCCGATGAAGCTCGTGAAGAACGACATGGGTGAATGGAAGCAGGTGAACGAGGGGCAGCACGTCCAGTACGGCTTCGAGAAGGAGGGGTGGCAGGGCGCTCCCTGGTGGCCGCAGGGGATCGTCTATGTGAAGCGACCCACATACATCATCGAGTGCAAGGCGAAGGACAAGTATTACAACTACGGGACCCAGCACCTTTGGGTGGATGCGGGCTGTTATACGCCCACCTACAAGGTGATCTCCGACCGCGCCGGGGCCTACTGGAAGACGGAATGGCAGGTCTTGGCCGGCTGGAAGAACGCGGAAGAGAGTATCAAGATGGCCGGGTTGGCGGCCATGATGGCCATCGACGACCGCAGCCAGCACGCCAGTTGTCTCTACCTGTTCCATCCGAAGAACGCGACGCGCTTCTATGCAGAGCTAGACAGGAACGAGTTCTCCCTGGGTGGGTTCCAGACACTCTGCAAATAGAGTCATGTAGGGTACGCCTGCGGGACGGCTATCAGGAGTGTCCGGTAGCACTCATAGAAAGGGGGGTATGATGGACCTACGGAAACGAGTATGGATCGGGTTTTGTATGGCCATATTATTGACCGGTCTGACAGGGACGGCGGAGGCCTTCTACATCGACGGGAACCGGACCCTTTCTTTTACCGCGAAAGCGCAGACCCGAGCGACCTTTCGCCTCCAGGATTCCGCAGGATGGACACAGCCCGAGGTGAAGGTGGGCGATCTGGTCCAGTGGCGCAACCTGGCGCTGTTCGAGGTGGATCACGATTTGAGGGAACTGACGAAGTCGCTGGGCATCCTCTATCCCTTGAAGAAGTTCAATATCCGGGCCAAATATCACATCGTGGGCCGGTTCATGTACGAGGCCGTTTACAACGTCGGCCCGGACAACTTCAGGGCGGTCCGGGACAATGACAAAGAGAACATCGACAATTTCAAACAGTCCTATTCTCTTTGGGAGGCCTACATCGATTTTACCCGGGGACCCGCCTTCGTTCGTATCGGCAGGCAGAACCTGGCCTGGGGTGAGACGGACATTTTCCGCCTCCTGGACAACATCAATCCGCTCGACAACACCTTCGGTGGCCCCTTCGAGGATCTGGACGACCGGCGGATTCCGCTCTGGATGTTGCGGGGCAGCTACAACCTCGGAACAGTGGGTCCGGTCGCCTCCCTTACCGTCGAGGGCTTCTGGGTGCCGGGCCCGTGGGACGCAAGGGTCGGGCCGTGGGCCCCGTGGGGCACCCCCTACGAGGTGCCGCTCGACAAGACAGCGATCTACGACATCCTGTATACCAATACACCGGACAAGAAGATGTCGAACAGCCGTTGGGGAGCCCGCATCCAGGGTATGCTCGGGTCGGCCATGAACGTCTCGGTGGCCTATATGGAGACGTTCCAGGATACGCCCATTTCCCATATCGTGATTACCGAACCGGTTGAGGGCCCCCTGCTCGACACCAGCGTGCTGCAGGCCCACAATGACTATCCGAAGTTTCAGATCCTCGGGGGCAGCATGAACTTCTGGGAGTCCATGACGGACTTCGTCTTTCGGGCAGAAGTGGCCTATTTCTTCCGAGAGCCTGTCTTCATCAATGGGATCAGCAACCTTCCGTTTACGGGCGACTTAATCCCTCTCCCTTGGGCGGCCTTGGATGCCTTGGCTGTTCTCACAGGGTCGGATCTGCGGTCGGCAGGCGTCTACGGGATTCCAAACAACCCTCAGTCAGGGCCCATTCCGGTGAAGGACTCGCTGAACTGGATGATCGGGTTCGACAAGCAACTCTGGATTCGATCCCTGAACAAGAAGAACATGTTCCTGCTCTCCATGCAGTACTTCGGTAAGTGGTACCCGGACCATGACAAGAAAATGCGCACCTCGGTTCCGATCCCCGACCTGTTCCTGGACAGGCCAAACGAGATTACCGGGGAGTTGATCCCGGTGATGAACGAGTATCCGGCCGTGAAAGAACTGTCGACGGTGTTCACCGGACTGATCAACACCACGTACAGGAACGGAACGCTCAACCCGCAGTTCGCCTTTGCCTATGATGTGGCCGGGGCCTGGCTGTTCCTGCCCCAGATCACGTACATCAGAGAGCCTTTCCGGGTCGCTCTCCAGTACGCGGGCATCGCGGGTCAGTTCAGTGGGTTCGGTCTGTTTCGAGACCGAGACCAGATTAGTCTGACCTTTTCGTACCTGCTGAATTAGGAAAGATACACTCTGCACACGAAACCGATAGGAGTAGAGAAGATGAGCGATGTCTACACCCGTCTCAGGGAGTTCATGGACAGATTGCCGGGAGGATACCCCGAGACCCCGACCGGCGTCGAGATCAAGCTCCTGAAGAAGCTCTATTCGCCCGAGGAGGCGGAGCTCACGCAGAATCTGAAGGACGAGCCTGAAGAGGTGGCCCTGATCGCAAAGCGACTCGGCAGGGACGAGAAAGAGCTTGCGGAAAAGCTCGATGAGATGGCCATGAACGGCCTGATCTACCGGGTCCGGTCCGGCGAGAAGCTGTGTTACCAGGCTTTTCAGTTCATCGTGGGCGTCTATGAGTTTCAGCTCAAGAACCTAGACAAGGAGTTCTGCGAGCTCTTTGAAGAGTATTGGCCCTATCTGGGCATGCAGATGGCGTCCGTCCCGACGGCCCAGCTCAGGGTGGTTCCCGTGGAGTCGGCCGTGGGGAAAGGAGCGACCGTAGAGTCCTACAACCAGATTCGCGAGATGGTCAAGGAGCAGAAGGTGATCTGTGTGCAGGATTGCATCTGTCGCAAGGAGCAGCGTCTCATGGGACACCCATGCGACAAGCCCGATGAGATTTGTTTCGGTTTTGGAGAGTTGGGACAGTACACCATCGACAACGGGAACGGTCGTCCCATCGATGTGGATGAGTGTCTGAAGCTTCTCGACAAGGCAGAAGAGGAGGGCCTGGTCCTTCAGCCGACAAACGCCGAGGAACTGCAGTGGATATGCTGCTGCTGTGCCTGCTGCTGCCCGGGCTTGAAAGTTGCGAAGTCGACGCCCCGGCCTCAGGACGTGGTCAAGTCCTGGTATGAGGCGAAGATCGACCGGGATGAATGCACGGGTTGCCTGGACTGCGTCGAGCGTTGCCCCTTGGACGCGATCCAGGAAGGCGACAACGTTTCCGAGATCGTCGAGGGCAGGTGCATCGGATGCGGACTCTGCGTTTCGGCCTGCCCGGTAGAGGCGATCACCATGGAGCCGAAGCCCGGCGTGGAAGCACCCCCCAAGGATTTTTCGACACTGCTCAAACAGATCGCCACGGAGAGAGGCTTAGCGTAGTCATTCAGATTCCCTGAAACTGTTAGATAACCTTGACTTGTTCGGCTCTACCATATAGCAAATAGGGCATGTTCGGACCTTGGGAAGGAAATCGCGTCCCAGGACCTTTCCGTGGAGTCGAAGACATGCCGAAACTGGAAAAGGGCCCCATCCCTCTCTATTTTCAGCTCGAACGTATTCTGAGGGGGCGTATCGCCGCAGGGGAGATTCGACCGAGTGAGCGGTTGCCCACCGAGCTGGAACTTCGCAATGAGTTCGGCGTCAGCAGCACTACGGTCCGTCAGGCGTTCAAGGCCCTGGAGCTCGACGGTCTGATCAAACGTGAACAGGGTCGAGGCACGACGCTGATCCCGAGTGACGAGAAGAAGGTCTCTCTCAAGCTGCATGGTGCTTTCCAGGACTTCCTGCAGACAGGGACGGACACGAGATTGAAACTGACTTCGAAGGAGTTGGTTGCCCCGGACAAGGCGGTCATTGCGGACTTGAACCTGGAGGAGGGAGAGGCCGTCTATCTGTTCGAAGGGATCCGAATAGAATCGCAAAGCAAGAAGCTACTATCCTTTTTCTTGGCGCATGTACCTCGGGCGATTGGTTCGAAGATATCGATCAAGACAGACAAAGATAACCCCTTTTTGATCCGAAGGGTCGAAGACGCCGCTTCCGACACTGTATACCGAATAAGGCAAGTCGCCAGTGCCTTGCCGGCGGATGCGCGACTTGCCGGTATAATCAGTGTGAAGAAGGGAACGCCTTTGCTGGTTCTGAAGAGAGTCTATTTTAGCCGAGAAGGAAAGGCTCTCGAAAGGGCTCTCAACTACTTCCCATGGGAGGCCTACGAGCAGGAGATCGAAATGGCCATGTATGGTGTATGATCGGGTCTCCCCATCCTGCTGGTTCGGGTTGCCGTAGTACAGCGCGACGTATCCATCCTATTCTCGCTTGCGTGAGAGGTCCTGCCGCCTCGCCGCCCCCTTCATGCTGGAGACAGGTCTTGCGTTGAAACATTTTGAGTGAAATGATTGAATACAAGAGCTGGCACTATGTCACGATGACGATCCGCTCTAGGAGGAGAACATGAAGAACTTATTTTCGATCGAAGGAAAGGTGGCGCTTGTCACGGGCGGTTCAAGAGGAATCGGCGAAATGATCGCCAGAGGTTTCGTGGAAAACGGGGTGCGGACCTATATTGCAGCCAGAAAGGCGGAAGCCTGCGATGCCACTGCGGAGAGGCTGGCCGAATATGGGGAGTGCATATCGTTGCCGGCCGATCTTTCCACCAAGGAAGGCATAGAAGGCCTTTGCAGCGGTCTCGAGGAGCGGGAACAAAAGCTTCACATTCTCGTCAACAATGCAGGTGCAAATTGGGCTGTTCCGTTTCGCGAATACCCTGAAAGCGGATGGGACAAGGTCACAACTGTGAACCTCAAATCCATCTTCTTCTTGACGCAGAGAATGCATTCGATGCTCATGGCTACCGCGACGAAGGAAGACCCTGCCAGGGTCATCAATATCGCTTCCATTGACGGTATGAGGGCGGCTATGCTGGAAATATACGCGTATACGGCAAGCAAGGCCGGTCTGATAGGACTCACCAAGCATATGGCAAAGCACCTTGCAAACGACAATATTACGGTAAACGCGATTTCACCCGGCCCCTTTGAAAGCAAGATGATGGCAGCGACACTGAGGGACTTCGGAGAGGAGATCGTAGCGACGGTACCCAGAGCCCGTATAGGGGAACCGGAGGATATAGCAGGTGCATGCATATATCTCGCGTCAAGAGCCGGGGCCTGGATCACCGGGGTCAATATACCGGTGGATGGCGGGATGATCAGCTGTTCCTAAGCTGGGAAGGTCTAGAGGTTCGTGATGACGATCCCCAAGGCGGACCGCGACGCAGGAATCCCTCTTACGTTCTTGCAGGAAAGCGTGTGGATTCGGCGGTCGAAAGACGAGGCGAACAGCGTGTTTCGTCTTCCCGTTGCGTTGCGGTTCCGGGGACCGGTCGATGCCCAGGTGCTCGAAGATGCTTTCGGAGTTCTGATCAGTCGTCACGAGTCCCTTAGAACGAATATTGTCTGCGAAAAGGGACGACCCCTGCAACGGATTCATCAGGGGACGAACTGGACACTCGATGTCAAGGAACTGTCAGGACTGAATGTTGCTGAGGCGGAACGAGAAGCGTTTCTTCGTATGGAACGAGAGGCCAGGGTCCCCTTTGACCTTGAGAATGACTGCCTCCTGCGTGCAACACTCTACAGATTGAGCGGCAAGGACTCCATCCTCTTCGTCAACCTGCACCCCATCATAGGCGACCCGCGATCTCTAAACGTATTGGCCACGGAAATCACCCAGCTCTGCCATTCGTTCTCTAAGAAGGAGTGGCCTTCGCTCCACCCCCTGCCTGTCCAGTACGGCGATTTCGCGGCCTGGCAGAGAAGCACAACAGAAGAGACCGCGCTCGACTTGCAGCGAGCATACTGGCTCGAGAGGCTCGCGGACAGCCCACCATTCGAATTTCCTACGGATTTCGTTCGACCGGCAGAATCCACAGGCAACAGTGAAGTCGTCGACTTTGAGATCCCGAAGCAGGCCGTTCGGGGGATTCGGTCGTTTGCGAAGAAGGAGAAGGCGTCAGCCGAGGTGATTCTCCTGGCAGCCTTTTTCGTTTTTCTTCACAGGTACAGTGGGCGCGATCGCGTCTGTTTCGGGTGGATGCACTCGAACCGCGGTAGAGCGGAACTCCCACCCCTGATCGGGCTCTTTTCGAATACGTTGCCGCTGCGAGCGGATCTGACCGGGAACCCTCGCTTTCTTGACCTCCTGGGGCGGATCAAGGAAACGGCAGAGACGGCGCGAGAACAATGCGATATCCCCTTTGACGAGATTGTTGAACTGACAAAAGGCAATCGTCCGGCATCCTCCTCTGCTCTGACGCAGGTCACGTTCGCGTACGACAAGTGGGACGAGATCCCTTCCGAGGAGGGGCTGGATGTTTCCCTGATCGACACATTGTCCAGGTCTCCCGGGGTTGACCTGAGCGTTGAACTGGTCGAAACCGGGGGGAAAGTAAGAGGCCGTGCCGAATACAGGGCCGATGTCTTCAAGAGGGAAACGATCGGGCGGATGATGACCCACTTCGGGACCCTCATCAGCGACGTTGTTCGAGATCCGGCCAGACGGCTGGGCCGGTTCGAGCTGCTGCCCCCCAAGGAAAGAAAGCAGATCCTCTCGGACTGGAACCGAACGGGGGTCAAGTACTCGAAATCGGTGTGTGTGCATTCGCTTTTTGAGGACCAGGCGGAAGAGACGCCCGATCAGGCCGCGCTCATCCGGGGCGAGGAGGTGCTCACCTACAGGGAACTGAACCGGGAGGCAAATCGGCTGGCCCATTATCTCAGGAAACAGGGCGTGTCGCGAGAGACCCTGGTTGCCGTCAACCTTGATCTCTCCTTCGAGCTCGTCATCGGGCTTCTCGGAATCATCAAGGCCGGGGGAGCATATGTTCCCCTGGATCCGACGTATCCGTCTGATCGACTCAGAATGATCCTGGATGACTGCGGGGCCCGGTTCCTGCTCACGAAGGAAGGTCTCTCGGAAGAGATCTCCGACCGGTGTGAGCGAGTCATCCTTGTTGACCGGGACTGGGGGAAGGTGGAGGGCGAACCGGATTCGAACCCGCACAATCCGCTCGCCCAGGACAACCTGTTTTACGTCACCTACACTTCCGGGTCCACAGGCAGACCCAAGGGCGTTGCAGGGATCTACCAGGGGATCATCAATCGGATTCATTGGATGTGGGACGCCTTCCCGTTCTCTGAAGATGAGGTGTGTTCCATGAAGACATCTCCGAGCTTTGTGGACCACGCAGCGGAGATCTTCTGCCCACTGCTCAAGGGAATACCGCTCGTGGTCTTCTCCCGAGAAGAAGCAAGGGACGTGGGGAAGACCGTGGACCTCATCATCGAGAAGGGAATCACCCGGGTCGTTCTGGTGCCGTCGCAGCTGCGCAAGATCCTCGCCATGAGAAAGGAGAAGGTCTTCCAGCTCACCGAGCTGAGGTATGTCTTCTGCAGCGGCGAGGCTTTGCCGGTGCGGCTGGCCAAGCAGTTCTACCAAGAAATTCGGAATGCGAAACTGGTGAACATATACGGGTCAACCGAAGTAAGTGCGGATGTAACCTATTATGAGGTGAAGAGGTTCCACGTTGATGATGTGCTCAAGTACTTCACCCGATCGGTAGAGTTTCCGGGAGGTTTGATGGATGACTCGTCTTATAGTCATCCAAACCCGATGGATGCCGGCCGTGTCACGACGGCGGACGTCGGCATAGATCAGGTGGCGCGCAGGTTCACTTCGTCCACAATCACGGAATTTCCGATCACCCTGGAGGAGTACTATAAGAAACTGAACGCGGATGTCCTTCCCTTTGCGATCAACACAGCCGCACCGACTTTCATCGGCCACATGACCTCGGCGTTGCCTGACTTCGTGCACGACCTGAGCAAGCTGATTTCTCAGCTGAACCAGAACCTGGTGAAGCTCGAAACCGGGAAGTCGCTCATCTTTCTCGAGCGTGAGGCCCTTGCGATACTGCATCGGTGCTTCTATGAATTTCCGGATGCATTCTACGAGGCAAACGCGCAGCAGGTGAACATGAACCTCGGTTTGATTACGACCGGAGGTACGACGGCAAATGTGATGGCGCTCCTGACTGCACGGAACAAGGCCCTCTTCGAGGGTGAGGAGAATCCCTCTGACAGAAGCATCTATGCGCTGCTCCGAGAAAAGGGCTACGAAGACATGACCATCCTCGGATCCCGCCTGATGCATTACTCGATGCAAAAGGCCACTTCCGTGCTGGGCCTGGGAATCGAAACCATCACCTACGTGGACACGGACCGGACGGGCGCGCTGGATATGGAGGATCTCGCTCGTAAGGTCGAGGAATGCCGCCGGAAGAAGGTGCTCGTCCTGGCCATCGTAGGTATTGCAGGGGCCACGGAAACCGGGTTGATCGAACCTTTGGATGAGATGGGAGACTTGGCCCATTCCCACGGCATTCACTATCACGTGGACGCTGCATGGGGGGGAACGGCCATCCTCTCGGATAAACACAAGACGAAACTCAGGGGCATTCAAAAGGCGGACTCGATCACCTTCTGCGGCCACAAACAGCTCTACCTGCCTCAGGGGATCAGCGTTTGCCTGTTCAAGGACCCCCTGCAGGCGCAATACGGTGCCACGTCTGCAACCTACCAGGCAGCGCCCGACACCTACGATGTAGGGCGCTTCACCCTGGAGGGATCGAGGTCGGCCATCTCTCTGGTCCTGCATGCAGCCTTGCGGCTCATTGGGAAGAAGGGCTATGAACTGCTCGTGGACAGCGGAATCGAGCAGGCCCGCTTCTTCGCGGACGTGGTGAAGATGACTGAGGGTTTCGAACTCATTGGGTATCCGGAGCTGAATATCGTCAACTATCGCTATATCCCGGTTGCGTTTCGAAGCAAGTTACAATCCGGATCGCTGTCGGACGAGGACAATCGGAAGATCAACTACGTGAACGGGAAGATCCAGGAGACACAATTCTACAGAGGAAAGACCTTCGTATCGAAAACCACGCTGTTCCCCGCGAAGTATGGAAGAGGCAAGGAAATCCTCGTGTTCAGGGTAGTGCTTTCCAACCCGCTGACAACGCAAGCGGATATCTACAGCGTGATCGAGGATCAGCTGGCCATTGTCGAGGAACTGTTCGGCGAGGTGAACGAAGTATCATTCGACGACAAGGGTCACGTTTCGGGCTCGGGGTGGGAGAGCGCCTTCACGAGGAAGCCTGTGTTCGTTGACGAGTACCAGGAGGCGTTCGTGCCCATTGGGAAGCCTCTGGCAAACTGCAAGGCCTACATTCTGGACAAGTACGGCAACCCTACACCCGTGGGGATACCTGGCGAGTTGCACGTAGCCGGGGCAGGGGTGAGCCGCGGGTATTTCAATATGCCTGACCTGACAGAAGAGGTTTTCGTTCCGGATCCTTTCTCCGGGACACCGGATACGAGGATGGTGAAGACCGGCGACAGGGCCCGGTTCCTGCACGACGGCAATATCGAGTACCTTGGCCGGCTTGATGACCAGGTGAAGATCCAGGGGTTCAGGATCGAGGTCGCGGAAATCGAATCGGTCCTGGGAGAGATCGAGTATGTACAGCAGTGCGCGGTTGTTGCCAGGTCGGACGCTGAGGGGAACAAGTACCTCGTAGCCTATATCGTACCGGAAAAGGGCGGACAGGACATGTCGGGTGTCCGGAGGACACTTGCGGAGAAGCTCCCGGAGTACATGGTTCCTTCCCTGATCGAAGTCATTGAAGCGATGCCGTTGACCCCAAGCGGGAAGACCGACAAGAAGGCACTCACGAGGGGTAGGGTCTGACGGGAACGACGAGTCCTTTGCTCAACCCAGCTCGTATGAAAAAACCCATTGTCTGAGTGGGGGTGATCAGCGGCCAGGCCAGACCATTTCCGTGGCTAGTTCATAGGCCTCACCGGGGATGTGGCTGAGGGCCCTCTCGAGTGCCTTTCCTTCCCGGTTGATGTAGACTCTCTTGAGACAGAGTAAAGGCGATCCTCTCTTCACCTTCAATTTCGCGGCGAGTCTTGCGTCCGCTGCCACGGCCTTGGCAAATTGCCGTATCTTGTGTATGGTCTCGCCCGTCACAGCTTCAACCTCTAGAATCAAGAAGGGGCTTTCTAGTTCTTGTTTGAGCTGTATCTTCGACCCGATGGCTCGAGGGACATGGGCCTGGAAATAGCAGAGGGCGTTCTGGTTTCTTGGATCTGTTCGGAGACCCTCGAACAGGTATACTTTTTCTCCCTCCCTTAGATTCATATCAACCTTGACGGACTTGTCAGGCTTGACCAGTTTCTTCGAGGTCAGCTTAAGCCTATACTTCGCCCCCCATTGGTAGAAATCCTCCATGGAACCATGCAGGCTGAGAGCGAGATTCTTCTCCTCAGGTGGGATCAGGACCGTGCCGCGACCCCGTTCGCGTCGGATGAGGCCATCGATTTCCAGCGACTTGATCGCCTGGCGGACCGTTGAACGACATATGCCGAACTCGTCGCACAACTCCATCTCGCTGGGCAACCGTTCACCGGGTCGAATCTCCCCTGCAGAGATCCGACTTCTCAGAATGCGCTCGAGCTGGAAGTAGAGAGGGATGGGGCCTGATTCTAGCTTCTCCATTTCGTCGACTCCGGGATGGAACGGATGGGGTGTGGGTTTCGATCAAAGGGCCTGAACTCGACCAACATGTTAGATTGTACGGACAACTTTGTCAAGAATTCCGGCGTGACCCCTTGGTTGCCCTGGCCCCTTTGTTGACCCCGTTCTGATTCCCTGGGCAGTAGGCAGACGCAAGGGAGGTGAGAGAATCCTCTTGACAAATATGTACGTACATTATTATATTGGGATGTATATCCACGATAGGAGGGGACATGTCCTTGGAACACCTGATCTCTGCGGAAGAGCTGGCTGAACGATGTAACCAGGATGGTGAATTCAGGATTGCCTCGCGGTTCTGGCGTGGTGGCCTGCGCATGGTGATGGGTGAGCAGGAGCTTGCCATCAGCGTTGAAAATGGGGTTGCCTCAGGGGCTGCGGCCACCCATCCGGAGGGCGCAATCACCTTGAGCGGCCCTCTGGAACTCTGGGCCCCTCTGCTGTCCATGGTGCCTCCACGAATACTCAATGATCTAGCGCCCCTCCTCGAATTCGGCATGAACTTGGAAGGCAGCATGGTGGTCTACGCCCAGTACTATCCGGCCATTATGCGCGTAATCGAACTGCTGCGTCCGGAAAATCCGGATGCTCGCCCAAGGGTATCGGAGGCGGGGACCACCCCGCGTTTTGATACCCCGGTGGGCCGATACATCCATCTCGACCTGGGAGGCTACGATCACCGCATCTATTTCGAAGAGGCAGGGCAGGGCATTCCGCTTCTGCTCCAACACACAGCGGGTTGTCACGGATCGCAGTGGCGGCACCTGTTCGAAGTATCTGAGATTACCGATCGGTTTCGCCTGATCGCCTATGATTTGCCCTTTCACGGCAAATCTGTTCCCCCAGTAGGCAAGCGCTGGTGGACGGAAGAGTACCGCCTGACCGGCGAGTTCGTTCGGTCTGTGCCCGTGGCGCTGGCCAAGGCATTGAAACTTGAAGATCCCGTATTCATGGGCTGCTCCGTAGGCGGCTTGCTGGCTCTCGACCTGGCTCTTCACTACCCGGATGTCTTCAGCGCAGTGATTTCTCTGGAAGGGGCTCTCAAGATCGACCCTGCTGGAGAGGAGCAGCTTCATCTCCTCTGGCACCCCCAGGTGAGCAATGAATTCAAGGCCCGCCTGATGAACGGCCTCATGTCACCCACCTCGCCCGAGCCTTATCGTAAGGAGACCAGTCAGGTGTATGCGTCCGGATGGCCACCGGTATTCCTGGGAGATCTCCAATACTACACGAAGGAGTTCGACCTCACGGATAAGGCCCATGAGATCGATACCGACAAGGTCGGGGTGCACATCCTCAACGGAGAGTATGATTTCAGTGGCAGTATGGAGCTGGGAAAGATTGCGCACGAGGCGATCAAGGGTTCGAGCTGGGCGGTCATGGACGGGCTGGGTCACTTCCCCATGTCCGAAGACCCGGGGCGCTTCGTGGAATACCTGTTGCCGGTTCTAGACAAAATTGCAGAGTCGAGGACATAGAAGAGTGGCCCTGTGCCGGGCGAGGACCAAGCCAGCCAGTTGAGGGGACAGATCGACGACCTGGATGAGCTTGCCGAACTGGGGGCGATCCTGTCAATGAGCCGGGTGCGTGGCTGATAGGGCTATCGATTCAAGTGTGGATACGGGAGTTTTGGGTCTCACTTCATCATTCGGCTGACCGCAAGATCTCGGGGCCGCACTCACATCCAACTCGTTGAGTCTCACATTCACCCCGGGGAACCGCTGAGTCGTCTTCTCCGAAGCGGCACACCATCTTCTCGATTCGTTTTGGTACGCCCACAAAGCAGACGAGCGCCGGGATGAGGCAGAGCGCGCCGACCATGTTCCACAAGAACATGAAGACCAGCAATACCCCCATATCCCCCTGGAATTTAATGGGAGAGAAGACCCATGTGCCCACACCGATCGCCAGTGTGATTCCCGTAAAAGTCACCGCCCTGCCGGTGGTCTTGAGGGTGTTTAGATAGGCCGCCGTGGGGTCTTCGCATTTGCACATATACTCCATGAACTTGTTGTAGATATAGACGCCGTAGTCCAC
>JANQFG010000285.1 GCA_028277985.1 bacterium
CCTCGGGGACGAAAACACAGAAGGTGCCGATCACCTTGCTGCCCCGCTCCTTGGCCTCCACGAGTTCCTGGATCCGGAGCCCGTGCACCTCGGAGAGGATGAAGTCCAGATACTCTGCCCCTTTGAGCCGGCCTTCCTGAGAGAGGTAGATGTCCCCGTAGAAGTTGCCCAGGGCCTTGAGAAGGCCTTCGTGCGCGGGGATGTCCATGCCCAATTGCTCCCACATCTTCTCGTACACTGTGCTCATCGCGTTCTCCTTTTCTTTACTGTGCGTGCTCACTTCCCGCTAGGGTTTCACCACCTTCTTGAAGCGGAGAAGGCCATCGACCGTCTCCTTCATGTTCGTGGGTCGTCCGACCTCCAGTTTCTCCTTCCTTCCGTAGTAGTCCAGGCAGGTCCCACAAGAGAGGATCTCCGTGCCCTGCTCTTCGTATCGCATCAGGCTGTCCAGCACCGGCGAGCCTTTCGTCGTCAAGAAAACGCCGCTGTTCATGCAGATGATTCTGGCCGGCAACTCATCCGACTCCAGGAGACCGTTCAGGAACGCCTTCATCAGTCTTTCGCCGAGATCCGGTTCCCCTTCCCCCAGACCGGAGGAGTCGAGAATGAGCAGGAAATCCTTGTTGAGACGCATGATGGCACCTCCTTTCAGAAAAGACTGGAGAGAGGTGGTGGGAATCGAACCCACTCGACGCATTGCGAATACCCGGCTGACGGGCAAGCAGCCCGCAGGGGAATCCAGCCCTGCACCTCTCATAGTGTTTTGGTATAAACCCTTCTCTTGTGCAGATAGATGAAGCAGTGGATATTCTTTGGGGTTCTTCAGATGAACTAGGGAGGAGGCAAGGTGAGGAAGGGCAGATGAGGCGGAAAGTGCGTACAGCAACTCCGTGCAACGGCCCCGGCTCCCGGCCAGGGTGATTGTGACGAGATTCAGAATGTCAAGGCTCGGCCGACGAGCAGCCCTGCTTTCAGGTTCAAAACCTTCACGGCTGTTTCTCTCTCCTGCAACAATGAGACCTGCATTCGCTTCCGGTATTGCCAAGAGAAGATACCAACCGGACCGGATGACGTCAATGGATGAACTCTGTCAGGTACACACCTTCACAAACTGGCCGAGGGGAACGGCGATGTGGTACGCGCGAGAGCCGCGTAGATCGCGGCCACCGAGTGACGACAGGAAGGTGTAGCGATCGTCGCACGGGATAGAGTCTGAACCGACATCTTGGAAAGTCACAATAACACCACAACGACGCAGCCAACCCGCTTGGCATCGCTTTTCAGCTATCCTGTTGCTTCTCGACAGAGCCTCGGTCTTCCCCAAATTTCGGGTGGGTCGACGTCCACGACAACAATTATCGAGACCTTCTCAGGATTCACTCGCGTTGCGGCCCGCACATTCGCTCGCCTTGCCCAACAAGACTTTGTCCCCGCCGGGCTTCAGCAGCTAGGGTTACCCCTGCCGCTGCCCGGGTGGCTTCCGAGGTGAACCGCTAATTCCTCGGACGGAACTCTCATCCGGTGGCTGAAAGGCGCCCTCGTGGCGCACCGAAAGATATGTTACGCCATCCTTCCTGACCTGGAGAACGCTGGCTCTCGCAGCCACGGATGCCGTGGAGAGAGGCCAGCCGGCTCGCAACCGTCTCCACGGTCTTCCCGCGATTCAGGGATCGGGCGATCTCGAGGGCGGTCGGGTTTGCGACGAGCCATCTGGCCTTCGTGCCGTGCAGGAGTACGAAATCCGCCGGCCCCGGGTCGCCGGGCTCCTGTTCAGGATAGGTGAAGAATGGGTCTGCGGAGTCGGCCACGAGGTTCTTCCCCAGCAAGCGCGGGCTGCCTGCGGGCAACAGCGGGGCATCTATCT
>JANQFG010000287.1 GCA_028277985.1 bacterium
CGCTCGACTGCTCGCGCGGGTAAAGCAGTTTGCCTCGCCAGACCTCCGCGCTGACCCTCAGAGAAGCAACGTCCAGGCCCCTTGCCCCGCGTTCCCAGATCTCCGCGAGGGCCCTGTCGCCTTCCAGCACAAGCCAGGCCAGGTCCGGGATGTCTGCGAGTAAGCTTGGGACTCCGCGCCGAAGCCGATCCTTGCTCCCGAAGTTGGTGGACCGGTACCAGAGGAGCCGCCCGCTCTCGGCATAGAGCGCAAGGCCGGTTCGGAGTCCGAGGTCCACTGCCAGGAGGGAGTTCATGGTCCAAAGATTATAATCCAGGGGAGGGGATTCTTGTCTAGCTAGACCCCTAGCTCAGTCAGCCAGTCAATCGAGCCGCTTGCTTGCAGAAGCTTCTGAGATCTTCGCGATGGTCGATCAACAGGTAGATGTAGGTCACTTCCAGGTCGATCATCTCGCGGTCCCGCCTGCGGAGCCAGTCCGAAAGCCAGGCGAACCGGATTGCGATGACCCATTCGGGGAGAACCGCCCAGCACGGGATCGAGACGGTAGCCGACCGGTTCATCTCTGCGATCAACCCGGTCACGAAGCCTTTTGACAATGCGGCCGGGTCCTCGAAACCCACGCAGCCGATCAGGTTCGCCATGTCGTAGACCTCGGGCTTGTATCCCAGAAACTCCCAGTCGATCACGGACCGGATCCCATCTTCCGACCAGATGACGTTCAGGGGGTGGAAATCTCCGTGGCAGAAAACGATCGGAAGCTCGTCGCCCGGGCGCGAAAATTCCTCTTGGATGAACCGGAGTGCCGGGTCGAGCCTCTCGAGGTCCTTGGGGTTGTGTTCTTCCATGATGCCGGACATTTCATGGATGAATCGTGACATGGACAGGGCCTCGGCCGGGTCGAAGACCGGTATGTCCCGGGCCTTCTCCCTCAGATCCGCCAGGAACAGGGCGCAGGCTCTTCCCCGCCATTCATCCAGAACGTAGGAGGGCCTCGGGAGGGGAACACCCTCGACATACGGCCTTACCTGCCAGTCGAGGCCCTTGTAAGGGATCAAGACCCGGTCATCGGAGGACCTGAGATAGGGCTCTACCGGCCCGAGCCCCCGTTCATGCAGGAAGGCGAGGGCCCTGGAGATCCGCAGCTTATGTTCCTGCGAACCGGCTGGTATCGCCTCCAGGATCCACAGACGTGAGTCCTCGGCTTCGATGACCACCCGATACGCCGTGCGCTCCGGGCTGCCCGTGATGTCTATATCCGGGCGATTTCTGACGGATTTCAGGCCCCAAAACGAAACGATTTCTCGAATTGATTCATCAGTAACCATGAGACTCCGGATTTCACGCTTTTTGGGGTCCTCGGTTCAGTGAGACCCCTGTTCCCTTGAGATTGACACACCGGCTATCCGAATGGTAAATGATAATAGTTATTGATAGCGAATCTGTCAACAAATGTTTCGAATCCCGGCGACTTGCCGGAAACAACTCAATATCCAGGAGGAACGAGCGTGGCGAAACCGGAGGAGATGTACCAGTGTCAGGCGACCGGGAGTTGCGGATACATTTACAACCCGGACAAAGGGGACAAGAAGGGGAAGATTCCGAAGGGGACCCCTTTTGCCGATTTGCCGGATGATTGGAAGTGCCCGTCATGTGGGGCGTCCAAGAAGGCCTTCAAGCCCCTGGCCGGGCCCGGCTCGGTCTCAGAGGGAGGGTAACAGCAAGCCTGCAGGAAAGGAGAATCCAGAATGAAAAAGGTTTTGATCGCCTATGACAGCAGAACCGGGAACACGCAGAAGATGGCCGAGTTCGTGGCGGAAGGGGTGCGGATGGGTGGGAACGAAGCGGACCTGAAGAAGATCAGCGAGCTCAAGAAGGCGGATACCCTGAAGGGCTACGATGCCTATGTGCTGGGTTGCCCCACCTACCACCGGGACATGACCGGTGGCATGAAGACCTTTCTGTTCCTGATGGAGAAGGCGGAGCTCGAGGGGAAAGTAGGCGGCGCCTTCGGTTCCTACACCCACAGCGGCGACGCCCCGGGCATCATCTACGACACGATGGAGTACGTGTTCAAGATGAAGATGAGCGATCTTGGGTCCTTCAATCTGAAAGAGGCCCTGGTGGCTGACAATGAGGGGCTGCGTGCCTGCCAGGACTACGGAAAGGGCATCAACGAGAAGCTCGCGAAGTGAGTTCCGGGTGCTGCCCCCACCGCTTCGGCCCGAGCTTAGTCGAAGGGATGGCCGCCCGACACGTTGACTCCCGGGCGGCTATCTCAGGCCGAAGCCTTTGAAGAATGTATAGCAGAACGTACCGTCCATCTCTGTAGCGCGGTACAGATCCCTGATCCCCTTGTCCCAGGTTGCTCGATCGATCAGGCTCAGTGATAGGGCTCGATCTCTCGCTCCCTCCACCATGGCGATGAAGGTCCTCTTCGAGAATCCCTCCACCAGCCCGGGACGGCTGGAATCGGCGTACACCATCCGTGGCGAGACCCGGACATCCTTGAATCCTGCCTCGTTAAGCAGGGGGAACAGCCGCCTGCCGATGAGGGAGTCACCGCCAAGATGGGCCTGCGCCTCGATGAGGCACTGAACCGCGCGCCTGGCTTCGGCGCTCTCCGGATAACAGTACCATGACCCGTGGTCCCCTTCGATCGCGGTGATCGTCCCACCCCTTTTCAATACCTTCTTGATGCAGGCGAGAGCCCCAGCAGGATCCTGGAGGTGTTCGAGAACGAAGCAGACGAAGACGTGATCAAAGGCCTCCTCTTCATAGGGCAGGTCGAAGAGGTCTGCCTGTTGAAAGGTCACGTTCGAGATGCCCTCGCTCTCGACCAGGGCGGCCGCCTTGTCCAGGGATTCCCGGGACACATCGATCGAGGTGATCCGGGCTTCCGGGCTGTTCTTGGCCAGAATGATCGTTTGCGCACCGGTCCCACACCCGCACTCCAGAACCTTGCTGCCCGGGGGATAGCTGGTGTCACCGTGAAAAAGTGGATCCAGGGTGGTTGCCTGGTCCGAGAGCCTCGAGGACTCTCGTTCGGAGTATCCATGCACATAGCCGAGATCGGTCACCGCAAATCTCCTTTGCTTATGTTCCGCTCTGTGTGAAGGTCAAGTATATGGAAGACACCCGGGGATTGCGAGGAGCAGGCGTCGTAAGAAAAAAAATGGCCTCCCCCTTTTACAGGGGAGGCCGATCGGAGGGGGAAGGAGGGTTGTGTCGGGAGTTTTCAGCTTTCCTTTCGTCTTGATGGCCGTTTCCCCTGTGTGTAAACAAGATGCATGCCAGAGTGGGCCGGGGAGGTCGATCTCCAGGACTAACCGTTGAAAATCATTGGGACAATCGGGTTCCGGGACTCGACCGGGCCCCTACCAGGAAACCCGAATCGGCCCATTCATCACGCGATCCATTCTCTCTTTGATCGCTCGGAATTCTCGTTTTGATAGAGTCGTATCGCAGTGTAGCAGGCTCCCTCACTGGCGACGTACACGCGGCGCGCCTCTTTCAATGACACCGGTAGGAGTAGTAGTGTGCCCTGTGGAAAGGGGGCCGGTTGTTGCCGAAATAGTAGTAATAGAACGAGTACGGATAATAGTCGTCACCGCAGTAGGCCCAGAGAAAGCTGTCCTCAGCCCGGATTACCGGGTACACATGGTCTTCCGGGCCTGAGGGCCGTATTCCCTTGCCCTGGATCGTCCCGGCGATGGTGATTCTTCTTCCCTCTTTGTACTCGGTCGGGTCCAGTGGCCCCTCGAAGACTGCGAGAAACCTTCCCCCGGTCCTGCCTCCTGCCCGAGGTTCCGTGGACATAC
The DNA here is from genome assembly GCA_028277985.1 of bacterium. Taxonomy (GTDB): domain Bacteria; phylum Desulfobacterota; class DSWW01; order DSWW01; family DSWW01; genus S015-6. Next base: position 3,819 of record JANQFG010000287.1, read on the forward strand.
CCAATTGTTCCTCCTGCACCTCAACGAACGTCTCGCCTTGCCGCGACTCGGCCCCTACGATCGTACCCCCGAGAAGCACGACCGTTCCCAGATGCTGCTCCGGAACCTCTCGGATTTCGGTAAAGGAGAGATCGAGATCCGCTTCCTTGGTAACCGACCTGGGTATGGGGTTGCAGCCTGTGATCACAAGGATAAGCGCCAGGCCGAGCAAGGTCGCCCGGCTCATGGTTCGCGTCTTCTTTCTCATGACAAGGTCCCTTTCTATATCTACTGCGTGCCGTGGATTTCTTTCATGTGCTCCTTGGTTCTAGGATGCCCATGCAACCGTATCGGATCCGGCGACGGATTACGGATCGATCTTTCTGTTTGAGTAGAAGGCGCTCCCGGCGAAGCAAAGAGCCGGCGTCATCCTCAGTGGCTCGAGGCGCTCACCCTTTCATATTTCCAGCAATACGCTCTAGATGGAGACATGGTTACAGGGCGGGGAAGCGCGGGGCGGGGGGCAAGCCGTCCTGTCTGCCTACCATTTCGGCAGAAACTTCCCGATCAAGGCCCCCACCGCGGCGAGAAGGACTACCGTGCCGAGGTGCCAGGTGACAGTGTGTGACGGGTCCACAGCAGGGCAGTGAAGATGCATGGCGGCATCGGAGAGAAGACCGGCACCGAGGCCGGCGAGGGCCCCCGCGAGAACCGGCGACACGGCCGCCCCCCGCAGGATGAGCCAGAGGGAAACAAGGAAGACAGGAACGGCGATCAGCAGCTCCCAAGCCGTGCACGGCAGTCCCATTGCGGGGGCGGTTCCTACACACAGGCCGGGGTGACCCTGTGTCACGAGATGGGGTGCCACCAAGGCCGCTGCGAGGGCCAGTCCCAAGGCGATTGCCAGGAGGATGGAGGATCGGCTCAACCGTTCCCCCGAGCCAGGCACGGACCAGCGCATGGCAAGCCAGAACACCACTGCCCCGGCCAGGAGTTCCAGGAGCGCGGGGCCGTATGCCACCGCCCATGGGACTTCTCCCAGGTCGGCACGGATTGATGTCACCGTCAGCACGAGCGCTCCGAGGCCCAGAGCGAGAATAGCGAGAATGAGCGTCCGTTCGAGAGGAGACCGCAGCGGGCGTGCAGGTAGGCTTTCTTCGGTCAGGCCCAGCAGCTTTGTCTCCTCGAACGGAGGCGGGACAAGGGGCGAAAGCCCGTCGAGTTGGTTGGGGTCACCCTTAGACATCCTCGATCTCCTCACTTTCTCTCAAAATGTCACGCATTGCCCCGATGGCCCGGTGGACCCTTACCTTGACCGCTCCCTGAGAGACGCCGAGCACCGCGGAGGCCTCCTGAACGCTGAGGCCCGCCACCTTGGTGAGAACGAAAGCTTCGCGCTGTCCCGCGGGCAGGCTGTCCAGCGCGCCTTCGATCTGCTCCATGTTCTCGGAACTCTCGGTCCGATCGAGTGCATCGGGATTCTTGTCGGAGTTGATGGTTCCGTCTTCATACGCCACTTCCCGTCTTCTCGTCTTCTTTCTCAGGGTGTCGATGGCCACGTATCGAGCGATCGCGTAGAGCCACGGTTTTGCCGGGCTTTCGGGCCGGTACGTGTGGCGAACCTTGTGGATTCGAAGAAACACCTCCTGCAAAAGATCCTCGGCCAGCGCCCTGTCTCGGACAAATCTGAAGATGTAGTTCAGCAGGCCCGGCGCCACCTCGCGGTACAGATCCGCCAGAACCTCGCCATCGCCCCGCTGGTAGCGTCCCATCCACTCCGAGAGGCGGTCGTTCGCCTGCATTCCGCTGGCTCCTACCTGTTCTTCGATCGTTTCACAAGAAGAGTTACATCCCCTCCCCGTTGCAGCCTTTCAAGCCGGGAAGTGAATCCCAAGAGGAAGTACAGAGAGGTGTGATATCCTCTTGGACGTCTCAAGTTCCCCTTTTGTAACAAAAATACGGCCAGGATCGATTGCAAACGATTCAAGGGTGACGTAAAGTTGGCTCGAGGGGTGAGAAGCCGGAGATCTGCAATCACGCACAGGAGCGGGAAGATGAGCACGGAAGAGTCTCGACTTGGGTTGGTGCAGCTCACGGAGCGGACCTATGGGTATCTTCAGAAGGATGAGGGGCTCGGATGGAGCAATGCGGGGCTGATCGCCGGGAAGCGGGAGGCGCTTCTTGTCGACACCCTCTTCGACGTGCCTCTGACCCAGAAGATGCTCGATGCCATCGCTTCCAGGGTGGGCAAGCCCATCCGACGGGTGGTAAACACCCATCACAATGGGGATCACTGCTGGGGAAATCAGCTCGTGGCGGATGCGGAGATCATTGCTCATCGGATGTTCCGGGAAGAGATGATGAAGATGACCCCCGAGGTGAGCCAGGCCGTCATGAGCGCGCCGCCTGATACCCCCGCGGTGGCCCTGCTCCAGAAGGCGCTCTCCCCTTTTGATTTCTCCGGAATCGAGTTGACGCCGCCGACCCTCTGTTTCGACAAGCACCTGACCCTTTATATCGATGACCGGGAGGTGGAGCTGATCCACGTGGGTCCTGCACACACCTCTACGGATGTGATCGTCTTCTTCCCCGATGAAAGAGTTCTGTATGCGGGCGATATCATTTTCCGCCTCTGCACACCGATCGGTTGGGAGGGAACGTTCCACCACTGGACCCTTGCGCTCGATCGAATCGTGGAGCTCGGTCCGGAAATGATCGTGCCCGGCCACGGACCCCTGTGCGGGCCCGAGGGGGCGACCGAGATGCGGGAATACCTCCAGTATGTGTACAAGGAGGCGAGGGTCTGTTTCGAGCGGGAGATGTCCGAGAAGGACGCCGCAAGGCGGATCGACCTCGGCCCCTACGCCGAGTGGACCGAGCCGGAGAGGATCGTCTTCAACGTGGCACGGGCGTACCGGGAATTCCGCGGCGAACCCCACGACAAGCCGGTAGATTTCTTCGAGATGGCCAATGCGATGGCCGAGATGAGGGGAGCCCACAAGGCCCGGGAGATGCAGTAGGCTCCTTCCCCGACCCCGGAAGTGACCCGAGGGCGCAGTCGTCCTGCCGGCGTACCCCTTCCCCGGGACTGCCGACCAGCCGTTCTATAAAATCGAGAAAAAACCGCCCAAAAAATAACAAGAAGATCTGATTCTATTCTTGACAAAAGAATTGTATCAGATTTAAAATGGAAAGACTTGGAAGATCGGGGAACATCGGATTGAAACAAGGGGGAAAGGAGACAAACACCATGAGAAGATCTGTTCACTCCTCTGCGATAGGATTCGCGCTCGTTCTGGCCGTGCTGGCCTTCAGCCCGGTAATATCACATGCCCTGAATATAGGTTTTGTACCGTCGGATCAGACCGTGTTCGTAGGTACCGAAGATGTGGCCGTTGATCTGGTAGTGTCGGGCCTTGACGAGCTGCGAGCCTTGTACGACCCCTTTGATCCTTTCTCGTATCATCCCTCCATTGGGGCGTTCGACATTGACGTGACATTCAACACAGATGTTTTGTCCTTTGCTGGTTATGCGTTGGGACCGTCTCTTGGAGACCCTCTAGTTGTCGACCCCATCTTTGGGTTTCCGCAAGCAGAGGATATCTCTGACGGAGAGGTTGGCACAGGCGTAGTCAATGTTGGAGAGGTTTCCTTGCTTTGGCCTGACCCCCTTACTGACTTCTTAGGCTTCGGTCCTCCGTATCTAGAGGAACTCCAGCCTGGCGACAGTGTCCTGCTGGCCACCTTGCTCTTTGACGCGGATGAAATCGGCGTCAGTGACCTGGATTTTGGCCTCCGTATTCTGGGTGACGGATATGGAGCGGATCTGCGCCCTATAACCACAGCCGAAGTTGGCCGCATCGAGGTAGTCAATGCCCCGGCTGCCGTTCCCGAGCCTGCAACGATTCTCTTCCTGAGCACCGGCCTCATCGGGCTTGCGAGCTTGAGGAGAAGGCTCGGCTAGGTTTCTCGTTTGCCCCTCTGAAGTGACGACGACTAATAGGCGGCATCCATTTCGGGTGCCGCCTTTTTGTCATCTATCCCCCCACATCCTTCCCAAAGTCCGTGACAGCCGCGACCCTCTACCAGTCAAAACGCACCTGACTTTTTCTCAGAACACGGAAATTTTGTTGGCACCTTCCTGAGAGCAATCCGAATCCTACTGTTTAGGTCGTGTTTACCAGCGAGGGATCAACCGCGCGTCGGATGCCGCCTGATCAGGATCTCTCAACAGGGTAGGAAGCGGACGACGCGTTCGATCCTTTGGACCCATACGGAGGGGGAGGATCGGACATGGAGAGCGACTCATCTCTGTCAACAACCGGACCCGTATTCGGCACGAACCGAAAGCGCCCGGCGCTGCTCGCCGGGGTCATCCTTCTTGCGGCCCTAGCTGCTCCCCCACTTGCCCACTCGAACACCCTCTTTCTTGCAGACTGCAACTTCGGTTTTCACGGCAACGTGTATTTCAGCAATGAAGTGGTCTGCGTTTCCGGGACGGCCGACACGATCATTGACGGGCTCTTCCCGAGCGCGGATGTGTACGTTACCGAGAACAGAAGCTGGAATGGCGGGGAAGACCTCAGCGGGCTAGACGTGACCGGCATCCTGGGGATATCCAGCCCGAACCGTGTCGGAGGTGCGCCCTTCGGCGCGGGCGCCTTTTTCGATGAGATCATCTGGCTTCCGGTGCTCGCCCCCGGCGAATACGACATCGTCATGGACGAGGACGGAGACGGGATCTACAACGAGCCGAACAGCATTCTCAAGGACCGGGTTCTCGGGTTTGGCGGATCCTTCGCTTTCAGGGTCGTCCCTGCACCGCTGGGCGCCTTTGTCCCGAACGTGACCCAGATCAAGCTGGAGGCGGCGAAGGAGGCGGTGAAATGGCAGCTCGCCAAGCTGCAGTTCAAGTTGATCGGCTACCTCAAAACCCTCCTGGACGCGGCCGGTCACCTCACCAATCCCTCGAGGAGGGTAGGCAGGGCCCTCGCCACGGTCACCCTGGTGGCTGGCGCCAAAGGAGAGCCCACCGACTACAATGATGCGGTTCTGTCGATCGGGGGGGAGATCGTAGGCCGACTGGCCGACGAGATGAGCCTGAAGCATCTCAATCTTGCCCTGGATCCGCCGGATCCTGATTTCGAGAACATGGTAAGCCTGGACATCTCCGGGCTGGATACCGAATTGTCAGACATCTTTGCAGCTGCAGGATTCTCTTCGAGCTATCCCTTCCAGCCGATGGGCGTAACCCCCCTCGAGGGCGCGACCATGGAGCTGGCCGCATTGCTCGTCGAGCAGGCCGCCATCATTGATGCCCTGATCAGGAGCAACGAGAAATACCTCGGCGCCACGGACGTGAACAATCACACGTGGGCCGTGATCCACGCCAACGGGCTCATACGCTACGCCGACCTTCTGGCGGACAACGCCCAGGCCGTCGGGGACGCCGCCCTTGCCGTGAAGACCGAGATGCTGGCGCTTCCCCTCGGTTCGCACGTGGTCGATGTGAGCGTAGTCGCCGAGCTGCAGGCACGTGTGGCAGCTTCCGGCCTGACCTCCGAAGAGATCCGGGGCTTCAAGGATCTCGGCTGGAGCGATGAGGACATCACGGATCTGGTGGACCAGATCCTCGCCACGGAGATTCCTTCGCAGGATTTCAGCCCCACATCCGTGATGGACGAGATCGTGGATTTTTCCGCGGACCTGCTGGCCGAGGCCCAGGCGCTCAGCACGAGTGCGCAGGATGTGCGTGACGATCTCGAGTTCTTCATCGGCCCTATGTTCGAGCCGTCCGCGGACACAGGCGGCCCCTATGCGGGCACAGCCGGACTACCTATCGATCTGGACGGTTCCGCTTCGACCCCGAACGACACGGCACTCACCTTCGAGTGGGACCTGGATCTGGACGGGCAGTTCGATGATGATGTCGGGGCCGTGCCTTCGGCCCTGTTCGACACGGCAGGCTCCCGTCTCACCGGCCTGATGGTCACGAACAACTTCGGTTTTCAGGACATCGCCTATGCTCGCGTGGACGTGGTTCTCGGGAACTTGCCGCCTGTCATCACCGCTTTCTCGCCCACGGATGTCGAGCAGCAGTTGCTCATAGGCGACCCGCTCTCCTTCAGCGTCACAGCCACCGACCCTGAGGGTGACCCTTTGAGCTTCAGCTGGACCCAGGACGGAGTCGAGGTCTCGACAGGGACATCTTTCACGTTCACGCCGACCGCCGGCGATGCGGGCGGCAATCTGATCCGAATCCGCGTTTCGGATACGGACCCCGTCAGCCCGGACGCTCTCGAACAGCGACTGGTTGCGGTTCTGTTCCCGGACGGCGACAGCGACGGTTTCCGTTCGGACGATGACTGCAACGACGGGGACGAGGACATCAATCCAGACCAGCCCGAGATCGTGGGCGACGGGATCGACAACGATTGCGATCCGTCCACTATTGACGCGGGACAGGGGCCCTCGGCCGCCTTCTTCAATGTGCCGCCCCAGGGTGTGGTGAACGAGCCGATCCAGTTCAACGATGTCTCCACCGACCCGAATGCCGACATCGTCACCTTTTTGTGGGATTTCGGCGACAGTGGGTCGAGCTCGGTTCAGAATCCGAGCCACACATACACAGGCGGTGGAACCTTTGACGTGACCCTGACCGTCACGGACGCACAGAGCAATTTCGACAGCATCACGCAGCAGGTCGTCGTGCTCGAGCCTCCTACGGCCGCCTTCTCCACTTCCCCTGTCCCGGCCATCGTGAACGAGCCTGTCCAGTTCACGGAGCTGTCGACGGTTCCGGTCGGCACGATCGTCTCCTGGGACTGGGATTTTGATGATGGCGCTACCAGCAATCTTCAGAACCCCGCACACACGTTTACCGACGACGGAATCTTCGACGTCACGTTGACTGCGACCGACAACAACGGGCTGTCTCGTTCGACCACGCAGCCGGTGCTTGTCGCGGTGCGGCCGACGGCGGATTTCTCGGCCTCTCTGAACAACGTGATAGGGGTGGACGTGGTCTTCACAGATCTCTCCACGGACGACGGCCTTCTTACGGACTGGTTCTGGCAGTTCGGAGACGGTGCGACCAGCACGGAACAGAATCCGACGCATGCCTACGCGTCGGCCGGTACCTTTGACGTCACGTTGACCGCGACGGACGATGACGGTGCAACGGACACCATTACCATGCAGGTCGCGGTGGGTGTGGGCGATCCGCCGGTTGCCGGCTTCTCGCTGTTTCCCCTCTTCCCGGTGGCGAACGAGAGCGTGCAGTTCACGGATGAATCCTCCGACCCGGACAACCAGATCGTGTCGTACCTCTACGAGTTCGGAGACGGCTCGAGCAGCACGGAGCCGAATCCGGCGCACACTTATCTGAGCCCCGGAAACGTGGACGCTACGCTGACGGTCACCGACGAGGCGGGAAACGAGGGCGTTCTGACGATCGTCGGAATACCGGTGCGCGCGCGACCCGTGGCCGATTTCTCTTCGCCGGCCAGCACTTCGGTCGGTGTGCCGAATGCGTTCGATAATCTGTCCACCGACGAAGACGGCACCATTGTCGCGTACGCCTGGGACTTTGGAGACGGTAACACGAGCACCGAGGAGTCCCCGACACACCCATACGGTGTTGCCGGCAACTTCACTGTTTCCCTCACCGTTACCGACTCCCACGGACTGACAGCGTCAACGAGCCAGCCGATCCAGGTGTTGGCAGGCGGTGCTCCGGTTGCGGATTTCTCCTTCGCTCCGATCGACCCCTCTGTCGGGGTCGACGTGGGCTTCACGGATCTGTCCACAGACGACGGAGGGATCGCCGGGTGGGATTGGGATTTCGGTGACGGAGGATCCAGCACAGAACAGAACCCGACACATGCCTTCAGCACTCTGGATACCTTTACGGTGACCCTGACCGTGACGGACACGGACGGCCTGGCAAACGCGATCAGCCAGGACGTGACCGTAGGTGCTGGGGCTGCCCCAGTCGCAGCCTTCACACCGGCCGCCCCTTTTGTCGAGGGCGACGTGACGCAGTTCAACGACGAGTCGACGGATCCGGACAACCGGATCGTGAGCTGGCTGTGGAGTTTCGGTGACGGAGGATCCAGTACCGAGCAGAACCCGGGCCACATGTACACGGCCCGAGGTCTTGTGGACGTGAGTCTCACGGTTACAGATGAGGCGGGAAACCCGGATACGCTGACGATTACGAGTATCCCGGTGATCGGCAAGCCTGTGGCCGGGTTCGTGTTCGCCCCGACAGAGCCGAGCACGGTAGACGTGGTGCAATTCACGGATACCTCCACCGCCCCGGACGGAACCATCGTGTCCTGGTCCTGGGATTTCGATGACGGCACCACGAGCGATCTTCAGAACCCTACACACACATTCTCCACGGGCGGCACCTTCAATGTGTTTCTCACGGTGACCGACTCGAACGGCCTGACAGGCACCACGGTGCAGGCCATCGAGGTGACCGGTCTCCAGCGGCCGGTGGCGGCATTCGATTACGACCCGAAGGACGCTGCCTCCGGAGAAATCGTCGGCTTCTCGGACCAGTCCACGGACGATGGCACGATCGTGGGGTGGGACTGGGATTTCGGAGACGGCGGGAATAGCACGGATCAGAACCCGAATCATTCCTATGCCGAGGGCGGGACCTACACGGTGAGCCTGACCGTGACCGATGATGACGGCCTGACCGACACGACCAGCCAGGAAGTAACGATTCGTGGGCGGCCGGTGGCCAGGTTCGCGCCAGGCAAGGGCATGAACGTCGCGTCCCTCGAGGACGGGGCGAGCATTGTCGATTTCTCGGACGCCAACTTGCCGACCTTCCCGCCTGAGAATGCCATCGACTTCAACCCCGGCTCTTCCTGGTCCAGCCCCGTACCCACGGACCAGTTCATCGCCGTCCGGTTGACCGGAGGCGGCCCTCACGTGATCGATCGCGTCGTCCTGAGGGGCTCGAACAACACGAACAGCATGAGAAACTTCGAGGTCCTCGTCTCGAATACGGGCACGGATGAAGAAGACTTCGTATCGGTGGTCACGGGGACCGTGCCACGGACCAACCCCATTCTGCTCCACGAATTCACCTTTCCGGGTATCCAGGCGCGCTTCGTCAAGCTCTTCGTGATCGACAATCACGGCTCCACGAACCAGGTCGTGGTCACGAAGTTCGAGGTCTGGTCCCGCGACCGGCAGGGAGGCATCGTTTCGCTGAGAGACGGGCCCAGGCCGACGATCGTGGACGTTTCGAGCGTTTTCCCCAGCATCATTGACCAGTGGATTCCGGAACACCTTCTCGACGACGATGCGCTCACCAACTCGAGCTGGTCGACTGCCTCGGGCCAGAACACGAATCAATGGGTCAAGATCCAGCTGGGTGGCGGGCTGCTCTACACGATCGACAGAGTCCGGCTCCGGTCGGCCGGCTCCAGTGAGGTCCGGGACTTCGAGGTCAGGGTGTCCAACACCACTGCTGACGACGCTGCCTTCACGACGGTGCTCACCGGCACGGCAGAATTCAACAAAGATCTCCAGGAATTCAGCTTCGCCCCGGTTGAGGCCCGGTTCGTCGAGTTCTTCGTCGTCGACACGCATCGTGGGTCTACGGTACAGGTCGAGACCTTCCAGGTCTGGACCGAAGACGGTGCCAACGCTACCCGGGCGGCAGGAGTGGGTGCGTTCATCGTGGACTTCTCGAGCCGTTTCAGCATCGCCGTTTCGACTGCCCCGGAAAACATCATCGACAACAACCCGAGCACTCGGTGGGACACGGGCAGTGGTCAGGTGACGGATCAGTATGCAACCGTGCTGCTCGTTACAGGAGTGCCATGGCGTATCAACAAGATCCTGATCGAGGGAGCCGCAGGAACTCTCTCGCCCATGGACTTCGACATCCGTGTTTCCACGACCGGGCTCGACCCGGCGGATTTCACCACGGTCTACACGGATACGCTGCCCTCGGACGGACTGTCACATTGGTTCATGTTCCCTCCGGTCTCCGCCAAGTACGTGCAGCTTTTCCTGAAGAACAACCATGGCTCCACTTCGACCATCCGTACCGAGACCTTCCAGGTCTACTCCACTCAGCTGGGTGAGTCCACGGTACCCTTCGAAAACTTCTCCTTTGATGTGGACGGTGAGATCGTTTCGTATTTCTGGGATTTCGGGGACGGCAACACGTCGACGGAAGCGATTCCGGAACACACATATGCGGCCCCCGGAATCTATACGGTGACACTGACCGTGACGGACGACGAGGGCCTCACAAACACGTACACCGATCAGTACACCGTCCTGCAGGTGCCGGCCGTTGATTTCACGGTGTCGACGGCCTTCCCGGAAGAGGAAGTGCAGCTGACCCTGACCGGTCTCGACAACAATGAGACGACCTCGATTGTTGACTGGGAATGGACCTCCTCGCTGCCGAATATCTTCAACGACACGAGGGTAACCAATGCGCGATTCGTGGACAGCGGGCCCGTGGAGGTCACCCTGACCGTCACGGACAACCTGTTCATCAAAAACTCGGTCACCAAGATTCTTAACGTTCTGAACCGGCCCCCCACGGCGAATGCCGGTAACGACCTGACCACCGTCTGGGGCAAGGCAGAGCCGGTGGGCGGAAACCCGGGTGACCCGAGCAACATCGATCTGGCGACACTGACCTGCGATTGGGATTTTGGGGACGGCCAGGGCCTGCAGGTGACCGACTGTAACAGCAGCGGAGATTTCTTCGGAATCACCCACACCTATGATCTTCCCGGTACGTACATTGCGACCCTTACGGTAACCGACAAGGACGGGGACTGGACGAGCGACAGCAAGATCGTGACGGTCAACAAACGTGATACCAACACAACCATCTACGGCGAGCTGGACATTCCAGAGGGCGGTGGGCAGGTGACGGCCAATGCCCGGCTCATCGATTTCTTCGAGGATAACAGGGGCACTCGTCTCGAGGGAGAGACGATCAGTTTCAGTCTGGGTGGACAGACCATCGATGTTGTGACCGACGCGGATGGCCTTGCCTCCGCAACATTCAACGTCCCTGCGGGCGAACCCGGGCCCGTCTGGGCAAACTTCTTTGAGAACACTTTCTACAACGGTTCCCGGGACCGGCCTTTCCTGGACGGGGACGTCTTCCTCGCCATAGGCCAGGGATTTGCACGCCGGTACACCCAGGACGGGGAGTTCATCAACCTCTTTGACACGACGAGCGGCAGCAGTGAGACAGCCGGCATGTGCTTCGATGGCCAGGACAACCTCTATGTGACGAGCTTCCAGACAGGGCAGGTGACCAAGTTCGACCGAACGACAGGCGAGACGATTCATCCATGGGCCCAGGGCTTCAGCAGCCGGGTCGAGTCGTGCGTGTACGATTCCGACAGCGACGTCATCTACACCGGCGAAGTGGACGGGAACAACTTCATCCGGAAATTCGACACGGACGGGAATCTGCTCGATACGTACGACACGAGGACGACAGCACGGGGTACCGACTGGATGGACCTTGCCTCTGACCGGTGCTCCATGTTCTACACCTCGGAAGACAACGAGATCATGGTGTACGACGTGTGCACCGATGAGCAAGGCGAGGACTTCTTCCCCGAAGACACGGTTCCCGGGCTGAACCGCCCCTGTTTTGCCCTTCGAATCAGGCCGAACGGCGAGGTGATGACCGCCTGCAGACAGGAAGTCGTGCGCCTTGACCCGGACGGCAACATCGTCCAGCGATACTCGAGGACTTCATTCGGCGGGGGCGGGACGACCCCGAACGCGCTCTTTGCGCTGAACCTCGATCCGGACGGAACCTCCTTCTGGACAGTCGGGTTCAATTCCGGACACGCATTCAAGGCGGATATCGCAACCGGTACGGTGATCACTTCCTTCCCGATCGAACGCTCGGGGCCCACGGCTGCGGGTCTTGCTATATTCGGAGAGCCGACGGCGGCGACCGATAACAAGGCGCCGGTCGCCGACGACCAGGATGTGGCACTTGATGAGAACACTTTCATCGACATCACGCTCACTGCCACGGATCCGGAGTTGGACGACCTCACCTTTGAGATCGTTGATCCGCCGTTGAACGGAGATCTGACGGGTACACCCCCGGACGTGACCTACACACCCGACCTGGACTTCTTTGGGTCCGACGACTTTACCTTCCGAGCAAATGACGGTGAATTGGATTCCAATATAGCGACCGTGAGCATCGAGGTAGGTCTGGTGAACGGCCCGCCTGTTGCGGATGCGGGCGGGCCCTACATAGGCGTGGAGGGGGTGACCCTGACCCTGAATGCGTCCGCTTCTACCGACCCGGATCTCCCGACGGGCGACACGATCTCTTTCGCATGGGACCTGGACGAAGACGGCCTGTTCGATGACGGTGCAGGGGTGATGGTCGATGCAACTTACGAGGACATCGCCAGCTTGACCGTGAGCGTCATGGTTACGGACAGCTTCGGTGAGGTTGACGTGGCCGATGCGTTGGTTCTGGTCAACAACGATCCGCCGATCGTGGACGCCGGGCCGGATCGGAACATCCTGGAGGGCGAGACCGTGGACCTTCCTCCGGCCACCTGGTCCGATGCGGGTGAGCTGGACACGCATACGGCCACGACGGACTGGGGTGACGGCTCTCCGGTAGAGGAGTGCGAGGTGACCGAGGGGAATGTGCCTCTCACGCTCCTGAGCGATACGGGTGCCCTGCTCCAGTTGAACGGCGTCGGCACCGTGTCCTGCTCTCACGTGTACCCGAATGAAGGCGTCTTCACCGCCGAAGTCTGTGTGACCGACGACGACGGCGGCACGGGATGCGACTCCTTCCAGGTGACGGTCGGTTCCCTCAACAACCCGCCGGATCTGGCGCCGATCAACGACATCGAGTTGCCGGAAGGCACGGCCCTGGACGTCCTGGTCTCCGCAATCGATCCGGATCAGGACCCGATAAGTCTCGTGGATGCCGGACTGCCCGACTTCGCCTCCTTCACGGACAATGGCGACGGCACCGGTACGATCTCCCTGGCGCCCGACTTCGACGATGCGGACGTTTACCCGGATGCTTCGATAACCGCCTCCGATGGTTCGGCCGACGACACCGAGTTCTTTACCATCACGGTGACCGAGGTGAACCGTGCGCCGGTGGCCGACGCGGGACCTGACCAGAATGTGCAAACGAATGCCGAAGTTCAACTGGACGGAAGCGGTTCGTCCGATCCGGATCAGGATTTGATCTCCTTCTCCTGGTCTTTCGACCAGGTGCCTCAGGGCAGCACGCTGACCGATCAGGATCTGAGCGACCCGGCCTCCGCGATGCCGACCTTCACACCGGATGTGGACGGCTCTTACACGCTCAGTCTCGTGGTCATGGATGCCGAGCTTGCGAGCGATCCGGATACTGTGGTGATCAGTTCCAGCACTCCGAATGTGCCGCCGAACGCGGATGCGGGCCCGGACCAGAACCAAGTGGTCGGAGACACGGTGAATCTTGACGGCACGGGCAGCAACGATCCGGATGATAGCCCCGAACCACTCAGTTTCCTCTGGACCTTTGTGAGCGTACCCGCAGGCAGCAACCTGGACGACGGAAGCATTTCCGATGCTACGGAAGCGGAAGCCAGCTTCGTTCCCGACGCTGCGGGTACGTATGTGGTCGACCTCGAGGTTTCTGACGGAGAAGACTCGGACAACGATCAGGTCAATATCTTTGTCACCATAGCGAACGTGCCCCCGAATGCCGACGCAGGGGACGACCTGACGGACATCATCCTGGGCGAGGACGCCTTGCCGGACGGAACGGGCAGCAACGATCCGGACGATGGGCCCGAGCCGCTGACCTTCGCCTGGCGGTTTGTGTCGGTTCCTGCCGCTAGCGCGCTTACCAATGCAGATATCCTGGGTTCCGATTCGGACCAGCCGAGCTTCACGCCGGACGTTGCCGGAACCTATGTCCTCGAGCTGGAGGTCTTTGACGGAGAAGACTCGGACGTCGACAGCATGACAGTCATCGTCGTGCCGCCGAACGTTCCTCCGATCGCCGACGCCGGTGACAATCAGGAGATAACCCTGGGGGAGACGGCCTTCCTGGACGGAACCGGGAGCACGGATCCCGACCAGGGGCCGGATCCGTTGAGCTTCAGCTGGGGATTCGTGTCCGTGCCTCCTGGCAGTGGATTGACGGACGCGGACATCGCGGGCGCGGAAACCGACTCGCCGAGCTTTACCCCGGATGTGGAGGGAGCTTATACGCTCGACTTGGAAGTCTTCGACGGTGAAGACAGCGGCTTCGATGAAGTGATTGTCTCAACGCTGCAGGTGCCGAACATACCTCCTCTCGCAGATGCTGGAGGAGATCAGGAGCTCCTGCTGGGCGAGACGGCGGATCTGGACGGGTCCGGCAGTTCGGACCCGGACGAGGGCCCCGAACCCTTGAGCTTCAGCTGGCGGTTCCTGTCGACTCCGGCCGGCAGCGCGCTGACGGATGCGGATATCGTCGGTGCCGATTCGGTCCAGCCGTCCTTCACGCCTGACGTTCTGGGGGACTACATTCTCGAGCTTCAGGTCTTTGACGGCGAAGACCCGGGAACCGACCAGGTGATGGTGACGGCCCTCGCGGTGCCGAACGAGCCGCCCGTGGCCGACGCCGGGCCGGACCAGAACGTGGAGACGGGCGAGCAGGTGGATCTCAATGGGAGTGATTCGTTCGACCCGGATGGGGACCTGATCACCTATGCCTGGTCCTTCGAGCAGACGCCGGCCGGCAGCACACTCACCGACCAGGATCTGATCGACCCCACCTCGCCGATGCCGATGTTCACGCCGGATGTGGACGGCCTTTACAGGCTCCGCCTGGTGGTCATGGATGCCGAGTTCGAGAGCGAGCCGGACTTCGTGGACATCCTCGCCTCCACGCCGAATGTCCCTCCGAACGCGGACGCGGGACCCGACCAGAACAAATTCGTGGGCGAAAAGGTGATCCTGGACGGCACGGGGAGCGATGATCCGGACGACGGGCCGGAACCTCTCAGCTTCTCGTGGACCTTTGTGAGTGTTCCCGGCGCGAGCGGCCTGGACGACGGGAGTATTTCGACGGCAACAGAGGCGGTGGCGAGCTTCATCCCGGACGTGCCCGGGACCTATGAAATGAACCTGGAGGTTTCGGACGGAGAGGACGCTGACAGTGATCAGGCGAACGTTTTCGTCACGGTGCAGAACGTGCCTCCGAATGCGGATGCGGGTGGCGATCTGATCATCGATCTGGGTGATCCTGCGCTGCCTGACGGCTCGGGGAGCGATGATCCGGACAATGGGCCGGATCCACTCGAGTTTGCATGGAGGTTTGTGTCCGTGCCCGCCGGTAGCGCTCTGATGAACGACGACATCGTGGATGGGGATACGGCCACTCCGACGTTTGTTCCGGATGTGGACGGCACCTACGTGCTCGAGCTCGAGGTATTCGACGGCGAGGACAACGATTTCGACAACATGAGCGTTACGGTTGAACTTCCGCCCGAGCCATCCGTCTGCGATCTCGATGAGAGCGGAGATGTTGACCTGCTGGACATCGACATCATCCTCGGTTTCCGGAATCAACCCGCAGATCAATGTGAAGAATGCGATATAGACGGAGACGGATTCATCACGGTACTCGATGCCAGGAGGTGCGTCGTGGAATGTACGAGGCCTCGGTGCGTGAATGATTGAGCTTTTGAGTAGATTTCTTGCGTTTTGACCGCAACAACAGCGGGGAAGAAAGCATCACAACGGCAAGGACGGCTTTTCAAGTCCGCCCGACCCGTAACGGAGGGAGGATAGAATCATGAAACGAGAAAAGACCTTGATTGTGCTTGGCCTTGCCCTGGCGGCGGCCATGCTCGTTCTGCATACCGGCGATTCTCATGCTATCTCTATCGGCTTCGATCCTATGGCGCAGGACGTCTTTCTTGGGGACCCGGCGCTGGTGGACCTCGTCATTTCCGACCTTGGGGACTTCAGTCCGCCATCCTTAGGAACGTTTGATCTCAGGATCGGATTCGATCCCGGTATCATCGCGCTCGACTCCATCACCTTTGGGACCCAACTCGACATTGTCACGCTTGGAAGCATTCAAGGGTTCTCGATTGACAACACGAACGGACATCTGGACATCTTTGAGGTCTCTATTGATCTGTTCGGGGAACTGGATCTGCTCCAGGAAGGCAGTTTTGCTCTGGCCTCCATGACGTTCGACACGCTCGATTTGGGAACGAGCCCCTTGACGATACTACCGCCCATTGATCCATTCACCGGGGCTCCGTTACCGGCCCCGATCTTTGGGGACTCGTTGGGAGGTCCTCTTGAGGTTGCGCTCAACAACGGTAGCATCACGGTCATCCAGCCGCCCGATGGCACCGAACCGATCCCGGAACCTTCAACGGTTCTTCTGTTCGGGTCCGGGTTGCTAGGCCTTGCAGGATTCCGCAAGAGGTTTGGCAGAGCCTAGCGCTTCCTCTGCCATGCGCCCGCTTGGTGTTGAGGGTGATTGAGCCTGAATCGGGGACAGCCACCGATCTCAGCTGTGTAGAGCCGGGAACCGGTGGCTGCCCCCGGTTTTGGAGTGCAGAGGACATCCCCCCCCATTTGTAAGCACCTAATTTTATTTATATTCAAGAGAGAAGGGGAGAGCCGATTCTCTCCTTGACAGAGTCCGCCCTTTCGAGTATTTTGCAACGACGATCGTTAATTACGTCAGTCGTAGTATATGACTACTCGAAAGAGAGCCCCCTTGAGTGATCCCCGCATCAAGGCCGTGAACGATCTGCTCCACCTGGTTCAATTCGGGTTGCGCATCGACCGGCTCTACGACTCCTCCGAAAGACTGAAAAGGATCACCCCCGTCGAGCTTCATGTATTGAAGCTCGTCTGCGAGCGCCCCGATCTGATCCTCAAAGAGATCCGGGAAGAACTGGGCATCCCCCAGAGCACCCTGACCAGCGCGATCGACCGTCTCGAAAAGAGGGGCCTCGTGCGGCGCATGATCAGCGATCGCGATCGTCGCTCTTTCGTTCCGGAGGTGACCGACGCAGGGCGATGCGTTCAGGAAGAGCACGACAGGATCGACGAGCAGATTGCGGCCAGGCTGCTCGACCTTCTCGATGACGAAGAGGAGCGTGACGCGTTCCTCCGGATGCTTACGAAGATCTCTAAGAAACTTGCATGAGGAGTCGAAGCCATGTCTGAGAATCCTGTTTCCCTTTCCGGTGCGCAAATGCTTGCCTCCTGCCTGGAACGAGCAGGGGTAGAGCGGATCTACGGGATCGTCGGAACCTCCAACATTGCATTCGTGAATGCCCTGTACGACAAGAGGGACAAGATCCGTTACGTGTCGGCGCGGCACGAGCAAGTCGCTGCGAGCATGGCCGACGCGGAGGGCCGGCTCACGGGCAAACCGGGCATCTGCCTGACCCACTCTGGACCCGGCACCTTGAACGCAACGATGAGTGTCGCAAACGCCTACAAGGACTGCGCTCCGCTCATTCTCATCTCCGGTACGGTCCGGCCCGCCCTCAAGGGCTCTGACGGCCTGATAGAGGCGGACCACAGCAAGGTGATCGAACCGGTCTGCAAGGGCACGTTCCAGGTCATGGATCTGGCCGAAATGCCGGCTGTCTTCTCATCCGCCTACCGTCTCGCCATGACCCCGGCAAAAGGCCCGGTGTTGATCGAAGTCCCGGAAAACCTCTGGCAGGCAGAGGAGAAGGTCGACCTGGATGCCCTCGATCTCACCTTGCCGTCTACCGGGGCAGCGGACCAGACCACCGTTGAAGGGGTAATCCAGGCCTTCAGGGATGCGGATCGGCCGCTCCTGCTGGCGGGTGGGGGTGTGTTCGAGGCAGATGCGGCTGCGCTTGTCCGGCGGCTGGCCGACGAGGCGAACGTCCGGGTCGTCACGACCGGAAACGGGCGAGGCGTGATCCCCGAGTCCCATGACCTTTGCCTCGGTCGTGTCGGTTTCTTCGGAAACCCGGTGGCCGACAAGGCGATCGAGCAGGCGGATCTGATCCTGGGGTTCGGCTGCTGCCTCTCCGACCTGATCACCTGGGAGTACACGGCCGAGATCGCCGGCAAGGTGGTGATCGTGAATGCAGACCCGGAGGCGGCAATGATCCAGCCCGAGTCGTACGAGGTGGATCTCGAGTTCGTGGGTGCGGATGTGGGGCAATTCCTGGAAGAGTTCCTCGGGCTGCTCGAGCAGTCACCCGTGAGAAAATCGGACGAATGCATGGATTCGATTCTCCCTGTGAAGGAGCTATGGGACGCACAGCTGGGGGCGGCGATTTCTTCGAATAAGACGCCGCTATCGGCGGGCCGGGTGGTGCGGGCCCTTTCCGATCTCGCACCGGAGAACGCGGTATTCACAGGGGGCGCCGGACTCAGCACCTTGTACGTGAACTGCTTCACTCGGATCGAAAGCCCTCGATCCTTTTTCGCGCCGAACAACTTCGGGGCCATGGGATTCGGCTTCCCGGCGCTGCTCGCATCCGGGATCATCGCACCGGATCGACCGTGCCTGTGCATCCTGGGCGACGGTGACTTCATGATGACCCTCCAGGACATCGAGACAGCGGTCCGTGAAGGGGTGACCGGTGTCGTGCTCATCCTGAACGACAACAGCTACCGGGCCCTTCGCTACAGCCAGCAGATCCTATACGAAGGAAGGATCTACGGAACCGAGCACTCCAACCCGGACTTCGTCAAGCTGTCCGAGGCCTTTGGGGCCGCCGGCTACCTCATCGAGACGCCCGACAAGATCGTTCCCGTGCTGAAGGAAGCGCTCGGCTGCGGGAAGCTCGCGATCGTGGATGCGCGAATCGACCCGGAGGACCCTGCCCCGGCGAACATCGAGGCGATCCTGAAGATGCGCGGTCTTGCCGGGTGAATCGAAACCGCCGAACGGCCCAATTCGCGAGGAGACGTCGAGATGAAGAAGCACTGGGTCCTTCGAGGAAATGACAAGGAGTATTTCGAGCTTGCCGCGGGGATGGAGGTCATCTGCAACCCGGTTCCCACGGATAGCTCGCCTGAACGTTCCGTGGCCGAAATGGTGAGCGAGTCTCTGTCCGAACCCGTCGGAACCGTCCCGCTCGAAGACAAACTCAACCCTTCATCCCGGGTTGTGATCCTCATCGACGACAATACGCGGCCAACGCCCCAGAAGGAGATCCTGCCGCCTCTGCTCCAGAAAATTCGGGACAAAGGCGTTCCGGATGATCAGGTGGACATCATCGTGGCCCTGGGCACGCATTTCCCGATGAGCGAAGAGGACCTGTCCGAACGAGTCGGGCAAGACGTGATCAAGGCATACCGGACCACGAACCACGATCCGCACGCCGACGGCCAGGTTGAGATCTGCCAGATGAGCGACGGATTCCCCGTGAAGGTGAATCCCACGTTCGCAGCGGCCGATGTGAAGATCGGCATCAGCTCGGTTTTGCCCCATCCTTTCAACGGGTTTGGCGGCGGGCCGAAGATCGTGATGCCCGGCGTGGTCGACTACGAAGCGATCTGCTACCACCATGCCACCACCATGCCCAAGGGCGGCGTGGTGGGTAACACCACTTCCAACCTCTTCCACGACGAGACCGCGCGGATCGGCCTCGCCTCAGGGCTCGATCTGTCGATCAATTGTGTGCTCAACTCGCGTGAGGAGGTAGTCGAAGTCGTCTCCGGTCACGTGCTCGAGGCACACCACGTGGGAATCGAGAAATGCCGCAAGGCCTATGGGGTGCAAATGTACGAGGAAGCGGACCTGGCCATCCTGTCCGGCTACCCGTACGATATGTTCCCCCACGTGCTCAAGCCGATCCCCATGGCCTTTCTTGCTACCCGGACGATGGGCCACGCGATTCTCGTCGCGGATGTGCCTGCCGGGATCCCGGATCCGATCCTGGACCTGATTCAGTCGGTCCTCGAGCGCGATCCTCTGGACATCCTCGGTGAGTACGCCAGGGGCCAAATGATCATCCCGGGCGGCCCGATCGACATGAATCTTTCCTTCCCGGGCCTGGCCTTGTGTATGAGGAGGCTGAATGTCACAATGGTGTCCAACGATGTTTCCCCGGAGGAGGCGGGCAAGCTCGGCTTCGGCCACGCGCCCACGATCCAGGATGCCCTGGCCCTCCTGCCCGTCGAGGCGAAGCAGGCCAAGGTAGCGATCTTTCCGGCCGGGGGAATCAGCCTGCCCCTGAGAGAGAAGGCCTATTTCTGATTCTTTCGCTGGAGGTTGACAGCGAGCTTCAAGAGCGAGGAATCCCATGAGCAAACCTTCCCTTTTCATCCCTTGCATGGTGGATCTCTTCCTGCCGGAAATCGGAGAGGCATGCCTCGAGGTGCTCCGAAAGCTGGATCTCGACCCGGTCTACCATCCGGAGCAGACCTGCTGCGGACAACCGGCGATTCACGCAGGGTACGTGGCAAAGGCCAAGGAGTCGGCCAAGCATTTCATCGAATTGTTCGAAGAGGACGAGGCAGTGGTCTGCCCCTCCGGGTCTTGCGTTTGCACCGTCAAGGACCGGTACCCGGAGCTACTCCATGACGAACCGGAATGGCTTCGCCGGGCAGAGGCTCTCGCCCCGCGGGTCTACGAGTTTTCCCAGTATCTGGTGGACGTCCTCGAGATCGAGGACGTGGGCGGCACCTTCGAAGGGAAGGTGGCCTATCACGAATCGTGCCGGGTCCTGCGGGGGCTGGGGGTGTCCGAGCAGCCGAAGAAGCTGATCCAGGCCGTGCAGGGAGGAGAGCTCGTCACCATGCAGGGTGCCGAGGTCTGCTGCGGGTTTGGTGGGGAGTTCTCCACGAACTATCCGGAGATATCCGAGGCCCTGGTCAGCGAGAAGGCGGCAAACTACATCGCGAGCGGCGCGGACGTCCTGGTTGCCTGTGATCCGGGATGTCTCATCAACATCGGAGGGTACCTCCACAGGCATCATCCGGGCAAAGAAGCCGTGCACATCGCCAGCTTCCTGGCGGAAGCCATACAGGATGGGAACCGATGAAGATCAAGTCAGAGCAATTCAAGCAAGTGGCCATAGAAGAGCTCAAGACCCGGCACACCCGTGCCCATCTGGACGTTCTCGGGTTGATCATAAAGCAGATTCGGGACGCCTCGATGGGGACCTTCCCGGACCCGACGGCAGCTATCGATCTGGGGCGTGCCATCCGGGCCGACTCCGTCGAAAGGTTGCCGGAACTGCTGGAGGAGTTCGAGAAGAATGCGACGGCCAACGGAGCCGTCGTGCACTGGGCCCGTGATGCGAGCGAAGCGAATCAGATCATCCTGGACCTTGCCCTGGAACGGAAGGTGAAGCGCATCACCAAGGGCAAGTCCATGGTAACCGAGGAAGCCGGGCTCAACGAGGTGCTCGTCCAGAACGGCCTGGAGGTGTTCGAGACGGACCTCGGTGAATTCATCATCCAGCTCCTGGAACGGCCCCCCTTTCATATCCAGGGTCCTGCCGCCAACATCCCGGTTCAGGAGATCTGCGATCTCTTTCTGGAAAAGGGCATCATGACGGAGCCGACCCTGGAACCGGTGGAGTTGGGCCACGCGGCCAGGGTTTTCCTGAGGGACAAGTTCCATCACGTCGAGATGGGGATCACCGGCGTGAACTTCGCTGTCGCAGAGACGGGCACGATCCTGAACGTGGAAAACGAGGGAAACATCCGGCTCACCAAGTCGTCTCCACCCATCCAGGTCTCGGTCATGTCCCTGGAAAAGGTTGTTCCCACGATGCAGGAAACCATGCACATGCTTCGGCTCCTGTGCAGGAACTGTACGGGGCAGAAGATCGGTTCCTATGTCTCCATGGACAACAGCCCGAATACAGGCGACGAGATCGACGGCCCCCGTGAGCTCCACATCGTCATACTCGACAACGGGCGATCCACCTTTTACCGTGATCCGCAAGCGCGTGAGATCCTGCGGTGCATCCGCTGCGGAGCATGCATGCTCGAATGTCCCGTGTACGGGAAGATCGGCGGCTATCCTTACGGCTG
The DNA here is from genome assembly GCA_028277985.1 of bacterium. Lineage (GTDB taxonomy): Bacteria > Desulfobacterota > DSWW01 > DSWW01 > DSWW01 > S015-6. Next base: position 25,851 of record JANQFG010000287.1, read on the forward strand.
GGCCTATTCGGGCCCCATGGGCCAGGTCCTGAATCCGCTCATGATCGGCCGGGAGAAGACACAGGACCTCTACAGGGCCTGCACCCTTTGCGGGGTATGCAAGGCGGCCTGCCCTGCAGGGATCGATCATCCGAAGATGTTCCTTCGCTACAGGGCCCATGATGTGGAAGGCGATCCTCGAGACAACGCCACGCGACGACCATGGCAGGAAGCGGCCTTCATGGAGATGTTCACCTGGGCCACAAAGCGGCGGTGGCGCTGGGACCTGGGCATCCGGGCCGTTCGGCCCTTCATCAACCGGCGTGTGGAACAGGGCTTCATCCGAGGCATGAAGGGCCCCCTCGAAGGGTGGTTCGAAAGCCGGGATTTTCCTGCCATGGCGAAGAAGACTTTCCATGACCGGATGCGGGACAAATAGGGGTCAGGGCTACACTCTTGACAAGGCTTTGTCAAGAGTGTAGCCCTGACCCCTCCTGAGGAGAGAGCGATGTCAAGCACGGCGAAGAACGAAATCCTGGACAAGCTCAGGGCGGCTCCACCCAGTGATCCGCCTCCCCGGCCGGAACTGCCCCCCCTGAACGAGCTCGCCCTAAACGGGGAAGAGATGATCGAAAAGTTCGTGGAGACCCTGACGCTCATCGGGTGCGCCGTGCATCGCGTCCCGGATGCCCGGGAGGCCCTGGACAAGCTGGCCGAAATCGCCGCCGCCGAAGGCTTGACCAAGGTGCTGGTCTCGGAAGACGATGTGATTGCGTCGCTCGATCTGCCCGAGTGGGGAACGAAGAACAACATCGAGGTTGTTGCCCCGAAGGATTGCCGGGACCGGCAGGAGTTCAAGCGGGTTGCTTTCGAGGAGGTGCAGGCAGGGATCACAGGAGTAGATTTTGCCGTTGCAGAATCGGGGACCCTCGTTCTGATCCACGACGAGAAACAGCCCAGGCTTGTATCCCTCGCCCCGATCAGGCACATTGCTGTCGTTCCCGTTGACAGGATCCGCCCGGTGTACGAGAGCGTGACGAATGAACTCTACGAGAAGAGCGGCAAGGCGCCCAACCACATCTCCTTCATTTCCGGCGCGAGCATGACGGGCGACATACAGGCCACCCTGTTCACCGGGATGCATGGGCCCAAGACGGTCACCGTTATCCTGGTAGGCCCGGACTCCTCTTGAGCATCATAAGCGCTCAGCTTCCATTGGGATCAGACTCCTCCTCCTCTCGGAAAAAGGTGAAATTGCCTGGTCGGCCGCGAGGAGAAGATAACTCAGGGGATAGCTGAAAAGCGATGCCAAGCGGGTTGGCTGCGTCGTTGTGGTGTTATTGTGACTTTCCAAGGTGTCGGTTCAGACTCTGTCCCGTGCGACGATCGCTACACCTTCCTGTCGTCTCTCGGTGGCCGCGATCTTCCCGGCTCTCGCGCATACCTCATTGCTGTTCCCCTCGGCCAGCTGATGAAGGTGTGTACCTGACAGAGTTCATCCATTGACGGTATCCGGGCCGTTTGGTATCTTTTCTTGGTAATACCGGAAGCGAATGCAAATCTCTTTATTGCAGGAGAGAGAAACAGCCGTGAAGGTTTTGAACCTGGAAACAGGACTGCTCGTCGGCCGAGCCTCGACATTCTGAATCTCGTCACAACCACCCCGGCCGGGAGCCGGGGCCGTTGCACGGAGTTGCTGTGCGCACTTTCCGCCTAATCTGCCCTTCCTCACCTTGCCTCCTCCCTCCTTCATCTGAAGAACCCCATAGAATTTCCACTGCTTCATCTATCTGCACAAGCGAAGGGTTTGTTCCAAAACACCATGAGAGGTGTAGGACTGGGCTTCCCTGCGGGTTGCAAACCCGTGAGCCAGGTATGAGCAGTACCTGGAGTGGGTTCGATTCCCACCTCCTCTCTCCAACCCTGTTCAAAGAAGTATCCGCTATCTTGGGAGGTTTTGCTGTTCTAGATGAGGAGAGCTGAGAGTTTTGTCATGAGGGATTCAGGGAATGAAAAGGATTTGGAACGGGTCGGATTCCCCGTCATCGGCGGAAGAGCCCACAACCTGGAGCAAGCGCAAAGGGTCTGTGACATGGGACTTCCTTATGCGGAAATCAGTCTTTACGATCCCGATATGGTGGAGCGGCAAAAAGATGCCTGGCAGACGTTAAGAGAAGAATACGGTATCGAATACATTGCGCACTACCCGAATGAAGACAGGCCCCTGGACCTCGTTTTCTTGAAAGAGAGGTTTGTCCCAAAAATCAGAAATCTTCTGCATCTTTCGCAACAGCTCTGTATCTCAAAGGCTACCTTGCACTTCTGGGTTGACAGGAGATGGATTCCGGCTTCCTTCCTGGAAGAGAAATTGGAACTGCTCGCAGAGATCGTCAAGATGGGAAAGGATCATGGAATCGTTCTGTGTTTGGAGAACCTTACAGAGAAATGTGAGAGTCTGGGGCCTGTTTTCGAGATGATTCCGGATCTGAAGATGACCTTGGACATCGGTCATGCCGAGTTGCTCTCATCCGAGAACAACTCTTTCGAGCTCATTTGCCAATTCTTTCCAAGGATCTTCAACGTTCATGCGCATGATAACAACGGCGGCAAATGGGTCGAAGACGATCTTCACCTCGCGCTGGGGAAAGGTACAGTGGACTATACAAGAATTTTCTCGATGCTCAAAGACAGGGGGTACGAACATTCCATAACAATGGAGGTGAGCCCGGAGGACATGCAAAAAACAAAGAAGATCTTGGATGCGTCTTTTCTTGGAAAGGAGAAGCCATGAGCACAGAGTACGAGAAGATGTGGGAGCAATTGGGCATGGACATCCCCGCGCACGAAGGCCTACTCAAGGCCCTGGGCAACTTCTACGGGGACATCTACCTCTCTCAGGAAGGCCGGCTCAAAGGGGCCGAGTATCTGGACTTCGTCCTCTCCGAGGTGCACGGGCTCCGGATCCAGGAACTCGTGGAGGCCAAGGAGCGGGGCAGCAAGGTGATCGGCACCTTCTGTGTTTTCGTCCCCGAGG